>NZ_JBIAEC010000013.1:0-295285 GCF_042868225.1 Streptomyces sp. NPDC007856
CCATCCCCGCAACTACCTCGCCTTTCTTGGCCTCGCTGCAGCACTGTGCTGTTACAAGCGACTGCTCCGCCTCACCACATAGGACACCGTCTTAGAGAGCGATCGCGGCCGTTCGAGCGACATACAACTGGAGATCGCCGAAGATGAGCCCCGGTGAGCTTCCGCTCATCTCCTGTATCGACCTTGCCGCCAAGCGGCACGATGACCTTATGACGCGTTCACGTCATTTCGGAATGGTTCATAGGCTAAGGTCGAAAAGCGATAAAATTTCGCGAATCGGCGGTCTGGTTTTCCGGGCCTGGGCTGCCGCTCGACCGGTGCGATTTTTGGGGAGCGGCACAGTGGCGAGGTCACGTGAGGAGCGCGGAGTCCCGCGCAGCGCTGGCGCACGGGGCAGGTTGCTGCCTGTCCTGCCTGCTCTGCTGCTGTTCATCGGTCTGGTCGTCGGCCTCTTCACACCTCGCGATGTCAGGCCGGATGCCTTCCTCGCCACCGCCATGGTTTCTGCAGCCGCGCTCCTGCCCCTGTGGGGGACCGTGCTCATCGGAGTGGGCGCGTGCGCCGTCTTTGTGAGCCTGACAGTGGACTTCGATGCGCTGCGGGACGCAACCGCCTACTCCGAGCTGGCCACCCTCGCGGCGATTGCAGCATTCTCCATCTTCTTCAACCGCCTGCTGGGCCGACGCGCCCATCAGCTGGTTCAGGTCCGGTCAGTGGCCGAGACCGCCCAGCTGGCCGTGCTGCAGCCGGTACCGCAGCACCTTGGGCACGTCACGCTCGAGACCCTCTACCTGGCCGCCGCGGCGGAAGCCCGGATCGGCGGCGACCTGTACGAGGCGATACGCACCCACCACGGCGTACGACTGCTCATCGGCGACGTACGCGGCAAGGGCCTGCTCGCGATCCAGGCGGCCGCGACGCTGCTCAGCGCCTTCCGCGAGGCCGCCCACGACGCGCCCGACCTGCCCCACCTCGCGCGCCGCCTGGAGACGAGCATGAGCCGTCGCGCCTCCCAGTACCCGGAGGTCCCGGGCTCGGAGATCGCTGAACGTTTCATCACCGCTCTCCTCGCCGAGATCCCGGACGATGAACCGATCGTTCGGACCGTCACCTGCGGCCACCCGCCACCGCTGCTGCTGCACCACGGCGAGGTCCGGGAACTGCAGCCCGCTGCCCCCTCGCCGCCGCTCAACCTCGGCATGCTGGTGAGCAACGGGTACCACGTCGATGTCGCCCCCTTCCATCCCGGGGACCAGCTCCTGCTGTATACCGACGGAGTCACTGAGACCCGCGACCGCTCCGGCGCCTTCTACCCCCTCCCCGAACGCATCCGCCCATGGAGCGGCGAGACACCCCACCAGCTCCTCGCCCATCTCCACCGCGACCTGATCGCTTACAGCGACGGCCGGCTCGACGACGACATCGCTGCCCTCATCGCTCAGCGGCGCCCGAGCCGGCACTGCACCTGAACTCGTGTCGTCGGCCCGGCCGCATGATCAGCGCATCCGGCAGCGGATGGCGTGGCGGGACAAGCTGCGGGAGCTGCTGCACGCCAACGACCTTCTGTCTCATGTCACGGACAACGCTGCGGCTGCCGAATATTTCGTCCGACCGGGTCAGGCGGCGTGCCGGTACTCGTGGATCACTCCGGCGAGCCGGTCTCGGCGGCGTATGTCCAGACAGGAGATGCGCCCCGGATCGATGATCGGTCCGGGGACCGCGCGCAGTGGTGCTGCCTCGTTCACCGCTTGATGGGGTCGGTGGGCGTCGTGGTGCACCTCGAACTGGCGGATGACGTGGCGCAGGTGGCGCTCGTTCCAGATGAGGGTGCGGTCCAGGAGTTCGTGGCGGCAGGTCTGAACCCAGCGCTCCATGATTGAGTTCATGCGCGGCATCCGCACTGCCGGTGAGCACAGTCTGGACGCCGGCGGCTGCCAGGATCTGGTCGAAGAACGCAGGGAACTTCAAGTCCCGGTCCCGGATCAGGTAAGTGACGGTGGCTGAGGCGTCTTCGAGGTCCATGACGAGGTTTCGTGCGGCCTGGCCTGGCTCACCCATTGCGCCATGGGGTGCGCCGTGGCGCCGAGGATCCGGATGCGGCGGGTGACGTGCTCGATGACCGCGAGGATGTACTGACTTCGGCCGGTCAGGGCGACGGTCTCGATGAAGTCGCAGGCCAGGACTGCGTCGACCTGGGAGTGCAGGAGGTCGGACCAGGTCGTGGCGGCCCGATTCGGCGCGGGGTCGATCCCCTCGGTCTTGAGGATCTCCCAGACGGTGGAGGCGGCGACCCTGATGCCGGGGGCGGCGAGTTCGCCGTGCACCCTGCGGTAGCCCAACGACGGGTTCTCCCGGACCAGGCGCAGGATCAGGATGCGGATCGAGCGAACGGTGGGCGGGCGGCCCGGCCTCTTCGGTCGGCAGGTGCGGGCGAGGCGCTGCTTGATCAGGTCACGGTGCCCTCGCAGCACGGTGTCGGGCTGGACCAGCAACCGGAGCCGAGGCAGAACCCGGCGCGGCAGCGGCACCAGCAGAGCGGCGAGGAAGGCTCGGTCTTCCGAGGCGAACTTCACCCGGTCCTCCCCGAACTGCCGCTCAAGAGCCATGATCTGGTGGCGCAGGCGAGAATCTCCGCGTCCTTGTCGCGGTCGCTCATCGGTAGCAGCCACAGCGCGCCGAACACGTTGGTGATGGTCAAGTAGGCGAGACGAAGCAACACGAGTGCTCATCCTGCCTCAGCACCGAACAAGCCTCTGAGCTGCATGGATGACATTCTCGGCAGACGCAACCCCACGCCGCCACCGGCCCGCACCGCGCCTGCCGACCTCGCCGAGATCGTCCGCCTCTACGGCCTGCGGCCCTGGACCGAGCAAAGCTACAAGCAGGTCGAGGACGAACTCGTCCGGGCCGATTTCCAGGTCCGCTCCGAGCGCGCCGTCCGCCATCACCAGACCCTGGTCAACTGTGCCTTCTCCTTCTGTCGGGACCAGTGGTTCTCTCCACCCGGCCCCTGGACACCACCGCGCCGGACCCGTGCCCCGACGAGGAGCCATGGTGCCGAAACTAACGAACTACCGATACCAAGCGGCCTCGGCTCCAAGCAATGTAGTGAGGGGGACTACCACATATTGAAGGGGTCCCCGGCTGCCTGCAGGTCCTGATAGCTGACGAAGCGGCATTCTCCCGTCACGCCGTGCACCGAGATGGCGGGAGCGCCGTACAGAAGGTACTTCTTATCCCCGGTCGTCAGGAATTTGACCGACTGATAACTGAAGAAGAAGAACTCTCCCTTCTGCGCCTTGTACCTGTCCTCCTGGAAAAGGGATGCCGGGTGATCCCAGCCCGCGCTCGCTTCCCGAAGGAAGTCCACCGCCAGCTGCTCCGCCTGCTCCATCGTGTACATCAGTTGGTCCTCATCAGCTTGAATGCCTTGAATGCCATGGGGTCGACGAGTCCGGTCTGTACGTCAAGGAAAAGAACCCGACCCTGCTGGTTCACGACATTGAACACGTGCCCGGGAAGATTCGGGATGCGAGACTCTCCAGCGACGATACCCCGCGCCCCATCTCCCGCGTTTCTTATGTGGTCGACCATGTCCCAGAACTTGGTGTCCCTGAAGCTTCGACCGTACACGCCCTCCAGACGATCGAGAGATTGCGCTCCTCCCATGTCCCCCGGGACGGCCTTTATTCCCTCACCTCCCAGATATCGGTCAAATGCTTCGCCCACGAAGGTGCAGTTTTGGAGCCCGCCTTCCGGGTTGAAGTACTTCGCCAGGTGAGCGAGGTTGGACGTCTCGTACGGCTTGGGCGGCAGCAGGGTCTTCTGCGGTGCGAGGCCGAGGGGGTCGCAGGTCACCGACGGCCGGTCTACGTAGGTGGCGGGGTTGGCCGCCGGGGCCAGGCCGAGCGGGTCCAGGCTGAGGTATCGGCCGACCTCGGGGTCGTAATACCGCAGATAATTGTAGTTCAGGCCCGTCTCGGGATCGAAATACTGCCCGGGAAAACGCAGCGGTGTGTAGGCATTGCTCTGCACCGACCACGACTGTTTTCCCCAGTTCGTGGCCTGGGACCGCCAGGCGATCTCTCCGGATTCGTCGATCAGTTCACAGGGAGATCCCGAGAGATCGGCCACGATGGCGAAGAACCGGGCGTCGATCTCTTCCTGCGGCGCCCCGGCCATGGTTCTGCGTTCGCTCTGCGCGACCGCTTCGGCACCGTCGAGATGCCAGGTCAGGGTCACCGAGTCAGCCAAGGAACCCCAGCTCGTCGTCTGTTCGCACAGCGAGACGCCGTCCCAGCTGAAGTCGACCTGCTCCAGGACGTCCGCACGGTTGTCGGCGACGCGCTGTTTGCTCACGCGCCGCCCGAGCGGGTCGTATTGGTAGCGCCACACCGTACCGTCCGGGGTGACGACCTGGGTGAGCCGGTCCTCGGCGTCCCAGCTGTAGCGCCAGGTGTCCGGTTTGCGGGAGAGTCGGGCCTTCTGGCGGAGTACCACACGTCCGGCGGCGTCGTGTTCGTAGCGGATCCGACCGGCGCGCACGATGTCGCCGCCCTGGTAGGCGCGATCGCCGCACCCCTCGTCGCCGAACTGCCGCGCGGGCCAGGCTGCCGACACCTGGTTGCCGAGCGCGTCGTAGGAGTAGGCCTCCCTCCATCCGTCGCCGTTGACCCGGGTAGTCCTGCCCGCGAGGTCCAGTTCGAACTGCCGAAGACCGTTCAGCTGGTCCTGGATCTTCGTCAGGCTGCCGTCGGCACGGTATTCGTAGGCGCGCGCCTGGACACGTCCGAGGGGGCCGTCCACCGCCTGGGATGCCAGCCGGCCCATGGTGTCGAAGGAGCGAGAGACGGTCAGGAACTCGGCGAACCGGCGGCTGACCTCGCGTCCGACCTGGTCGTACTCCAGCGTGATGCCACGGCCGTCAGCGAGAAGCCGGCGGGGGCGGCCCGTGGTGTCGAACTGCCAGACGGTCTCGGCTCCCGAGGGCGTCGTACGCCTGTCCAGTCTGCCGAACTCATCGTACCGGTAGGCCACTTCGCGGCCGTTCACGCGCTCGGAGACCAGGCGTCCGTGCCGGTCGCGCAGGAGGGTCAGGTGCGTGTGGGCGTTGTCCGCCTGGGCGATGGCGCCGGTGAAGTCGTAGGCGTACGTCGTCACCTCGCCGTCGGCGGTCTTGCGGACGATCTGTCCGAGTTCGTTATGCTCGAAGGTGACGACCTGCCCGAGTGCGTTCGTGCGGGAGATGAGCTCACCGGCCGCATTGTAGGAGTAGCGGGTGACCCGGCCGCCGAAGTCGGTTTCGCGGGCGGGCCGCCCGACCAGGTCGTACTCGTAGGTCCAGGTCTGCCCCTGGGGGTTGGTGACCGCGATCAGGCGGAGTTCGTTGTCGTACTGGAACTCGTACCGTGAGCCGTCGGGCTCGACACGCGCCGTCAGCAGGTCGAACTGGCCGTATTCGAAGCGGGTGACGCCGCCAATGGTGTTCGTGTGCGTGAGGCAGTTCCCCTCACCGTCGTAACTCCACGTCTCCTCGGTGCCGTCCGGGTTCAGCCGGCGCTTGAGCTGGCCTTCGACGGTCCATTCCATCCGACCCGTCGCCCCCAGCGGGTCGGTTATGGAAATGACCCGTCCGAGCGGGTCCCGCGCGTAGCGCATGACGCCGCCCTGGTGGTCACGCACCTCCACGGGCAGACCGGCGGCGTCGCAGCGTATGCGGGTCACCCGGCCGAGATGATCGCGGACTTCGGACAAGTGCCCGGACGCGTCGTAGGAGAAGAAGGTCGTGCCGACCGCCGAATCGGTCACCGAGGTCCGGTTCCCGCAGTCGTCGAACTCCTGGCGGACCGTGCTCCCGTCGGGACGCACCACCCGGGTGAGCAGGCCACGGTCGTCGTAGGAAAACGTGGTGGACCGGCCGTCCGGGCGGATGATCTGCGTCGGGTTGCCCAGGTCGTCGTACCGGTAGGACGTCGTACGGCCGACGGCGTCGGTCTCGGACAGCAGGCGGTTGAACCGGTCGCGGGTGAAGCGCCTGGTGTGCCCTGCCGGATCCACGATGGCGACGATCTGGTGCAGGTCGTTGACGAAATAGCGGCGTACGGCGCCTGCTCCGTTGACTGCTGTGGTGATGTGCAGGCCGGATTCCGGGTCCTTCTCGCTGTAGGACAGCCGCAGGCTCATGTGGCCATGTGTGCCGCCCTGTGCGATGCACCGGTTTCTGTCGTCGTAGGCGTACTCGTACGCATGCCCGTTGGTGTCCGTCCACGACGTGATGCGCAGCGCCACATCGTAGGTGAACCTGAGTGGCTTCCCGGACGAGTTGCGGACTTCGGCCAGGTTTCCGCTGGTATAGCCGTAACGGATCAGCGTGAGGTCGGATCCGTCATCGGCCCCGCCGACAAGGTGCAGGCCGGTGACCAGGCCCTCGGCGCTGTCGATGCGCAGGCGGTATCCGGCGCTGTGGGCAATGCCCGAGGGAACTCCCGCCTCGTCGTAGGCGAAGGTGATCCAGTTGCCGTTGCTGTCGTCGATCTGTACCAACTCGGCGAGTTCGTCGTTCCGGTCGGCGAAGTGCCACACCTGCCGGGTCTGCGGGTCGGTGACGGTGTAGCCGTCCGCCTCCCGGCTCAGCGGCCAGCGGGGGCCGTGGTGCGGCAGGACGGGAAGGCCGGGCGCCGGGTGCGGGTAGAACAGCCGCATCCCGTCCTCGTGGACGAAGACGACGCCGGCGGAGGTGATGTCCAGTCGTTGGTCTATGGTGCTCGTCCACGCGGGGCCGAACCAGCGCCCGTACGTGTGGCCCGACTCCACCCGGCGCTTGAACGCGAAGGGCAGCGCACCGGGAAGCGTCACGTCCGTTTGGGACAGGTACATCGTGCCCGTGGCGAGGTTGATCGGGTCCGTGCCAGCGGACTCCACATCACCCGGAGCGTGGCTCTCGGCCGCACCCGGGATCTCGGCGGCACCGTCCGCCGCAGCAGCCTCCGCGCCGTCGGCGCCGAGCATGCCGCCCTCGGCCACGTCCGCTGCGGCCCCGGCCCCGCCCGTCCCCGCGGCCAGCGCGGCCTGGGGAACCAGTTCGCCGAAGAAGTTGGCCGGGTCCGACGAGAACGACTTCCAGCCCGACTTCAGGGCACGGTCGGGATGCGTCGCCATGGAGACGACGCCGCCGAGCAGTTGCACCTTGTTCTGCAGGAAGGCGGCCGGATGCGTCAGGTTGTAGGGGTCCAGGGGGTCGAGGCTGCGGGTGAAGTTCACGATGCCCGCCGTGCCCTTGACGACGCCACCGAGGAAATGCGCCGCGTCGATGGAGTCGGATGCCAGGACGTCCATGCCGTCCAGCTTCAGCTGCTGGACGGCCGACGGCTCCTGCGGCGCATGCTGCAGCGCAGCCCTCAGCTTGGTCTCCGTCTCGCCGGCGATCTTGTTCCGCTGCCGCCGGGCGGCGTCGAGGATGCCCTGCGCCTCCTGCATCGCATGCTCGCCGGGGTCCTGCTCGGAAGGGCGTGGCCCGGGGTCGTCGCTGCCCTGTTCCACCTTGTGGTTGTACGAGTCGACCTGCTTGCGGTGCGCGTCGGAGGCGGACTTCCCCTGCTTGTAGAGGCGGATCGCTTCCCGCGCCTGCCCCTGGGCCCATTCGACGGTGTCGGCCAGGCCGTTCAGTGCCGCGGCCGCCTCCTGGCAGGCTGTTGCGGCCTGCAGCCACTTGGTGGGGTGCAGGGCGAACTTCTCGCGGAAGGTGTCCGCGGCCTTGCCCTGCCAGCCGTCCGAGTCGACAGCCTTCATGCCCACGCCGACCTCTTCGAAGGCCATGGCGAACACCAGCAGGTGCTTGGCCTTCTCACGGATCGTCGAGGGCTTGCCGTGGATCAGATCGGCCGGTTCGACATCGGGCCCCAACTGCCGTTCGGCGACGTGCGCACCGAGATAGGAGGCGACCCGATCTCCGCCGTGCCGCACCTCCTGGGCCACGCCGTGCGCGCCGACCTTGTCGAGCGCGTCGCCGGTGAGGTCGGCTCCCTCGTCAACCACCTCTCCCGTCACCCGCTTGGCGTGGTCGTAGAGGCTCTTGCCCCCGCTCAGGAGCTCGCCGCCCAACTTACCCAAGCCCGACATCAGTCCTGCCCCTCCTGCTTCAGGCCGAACTCCTCGTTCACCGCGGCGTTGTACTGGTCCTGGTCCATCCCGGTGAGACTCGGCGCCAGCTCCACGCCGGGAAGCTGCTCGGCGGTCGCCAGGTCACGTCCCATTCCCTTGAGCGTCTGTTCCGAGACGGCGAGACCGTCTCGGAAGGACTTCTCGCTGTAGTCCGGATGCAGCCAGCCGGGCTTGGCCAGTTGGCCCCAGCTCTCCTGGTCGATCTGCTGCTCGGAGGCGTAGGGGTTACCCGTCAGGGAGTTCAGACCGACCTTGAACGAATTCTTCACGGTCTGGTCCGTCTGGTACATCGTCCCCGCCGCGAGGCCGACCGCTGCCGCGAACGCGTTCCCCTCGTCGATCAGGGCTCTCACGCCCCATTCCCAGCGCTCGCAGAACGAGTGGAAGACGGCGCCGACAGTCTCGTCACCGATGGTCATACCGTCCATCTCCAGGTCGGTGAAACCGCGCCCCGTGCCCGACCGGCCCGCGTCGTTCACGAGCCCCAGCTTCCCCAACTCGCTGAGAGCCCTGTCGATCCCGTCGGCGATCAGGTCCAGTGCGATGACCCGCAGATCGGGAGTCCCACCCGCACTCGCCCCGCCGTCGAAACTGACCATCCTCTCCATTACCGCCCTGCCTCCCCGTCCGCACGATGGTCCGGCCCGCTCACCGCGACCGCCTCCGGCACCACTTGGGCCACCGGCGGCAGCACCAGTGCGTGTTCACCGTCGGCCGCGTTCACCAGCACGCCGCACGGCACACCCGACTCGGCCACCGCCGGTACGGCCGCATCGAGCAGAGCGGCGCCCCACACACCCCGGTACCGCCAGGCCACTCCGTCAGCTCCTCGGGCCACCGCGTACCGTGCCAACGCCCTCTCACCGGTGAACGCCAGGATCCAGCGCACTCCGCCCATGTCCACCGTCAAGGGGACTTCCTCGGCATCCGGGCCGGGCAACGTGCCGACCGGCACCAGCACCCGTGACCGCCGGAACTCGCCCAAGTCGGCAAGAAACCGGCGCCGGCGCGTCTGCGCGGCCTGCTCCTCAGGGACCGCCTCGACGCGAGGCGGGAGGGTCCCCCGGTCGGCAGGGGCGTCTACGTCCGTCGATGCGGTGGCAACCGAGGCCGCGGCGACACCGCCCTTCGGCTCCTCGGCACCGCTACGAATCACCGTTTGATCGGCGATGTCCGTCAAGCGCGATCGTGGCGGCGTCGGCACAACGCCCCTTGCGGCCACCTCGCCTGGATCGTCATGCCGCTCGGCCCGCCTCACGGCCTCAGTGTCGCGGCGAGCCCCCGACATCTCTCCTGGCTCGTCCACGATCAAGTCCCCGTCGCGGGCCACCTGTCAACCCCGTTCCATGATCAAACTCCAGCATGGTCGCAAGATGTGATCACCCGTTGCAACTATCTGCCCGCCAAGGACGGTCAAAGGAATACCCAAGCCCCAAGAGCGGATTCTCCAGGCGGGTGCTGCACACGGCCCCCGCTTGGCAATGCGGCACAGGAGCAGTCCCGGGCGACGATCCCGTCGTGACGCACCTGGAGCACGCACTTGATGAGGCACTCGATGAGCCCGCCGACGGCCGGATCGCCAGCACCGTCCCCATGGACCACGGGGAGGACTACTCCGCCGCACACGCCTTCCACGTGAAGATCAACAGTCACGAGGCTGGGCGTTCCGACCAGTTCAATCTGGAGTATGTGCTGCGCCGGGCCCGTGTCCAGCGGGCAGGCCGGCGCCTCGAGGCCCTGCGGCAGGGCACGGTCACCCTCTACCGTCACCGCCGGGCCGCGGCGCAGGACCTGCTCGCCTCCACCACCGTCTTGCGCTGGATCGAGGCGAATCTCTCCCTTGGCTCCCGCCGGTTCTGCCTGCTGGAGGGCGAGTGGTATGAAATGGGTGCGGCCAGGTGATCATGAACGGCCCCAGCTACCGGCCGAACAAGCGGCCCAAGAACCCCACCGACACCAGCCGCAAGCCTTCAACGACCAGTTAAAGCCCGTGCCTCAGTCCCTTGGCAGATAGGCATCCTGAGACCGCGGATCCCATATGACCAGGCGGTATTCCGCAGCGAGCTCCTCGACCGCCTTGAGTGCGGCGTCGCTCCTGGAGGAGAAGCTCAGGTTCATGATCACATGGTCGATACCGACCGCCAGCGGCGTCGACATCCACGGCGAGTCCTCGGGAAAGGGCCGGTGGTCCGGAAAGCGCGAGCGCAACCGTTCATAGAACGCGACCACCCGCTCGTCCAGCTCCCCCTCGGCGTGACTGCCGGAGGTGCACCGCTCGAACATCGCACGCGCCGCCGCGGCATCAGCCGACGCGTCCATCGCGAGAACCGCAAGATCGAAGCTCACCAGCGTGTCCTTGGCGACGCGCAGGCCCAACACCCCGGCCAGACGGGCACCCGAACGGCCGGCCAGCGCGAGAGCGATCGGGGTCAACTGCTCACGCACTAGCGGTGTGTAGCGGGCATGCCGACTCGTCGGCCCCGCGATCTGCTCGGCGAACGGCACGGCCCGGCACGCCGCGTTCTGGCACTTGAACCGCCGCACCAGCAGCGCGATCACCACATTGACGCCACCGGCCGCGGTATCCGCAAGCCGTTGCATGTACCGGCCATGCACCCGCAGCGACGCACTACCGCAATGTGGACAGTCCGCACCCGCCGAGCGGGCCCGCGCATGCATCGTGACCATCCCAGCCGCAGTCCACTCGACTAACCACCACGACACCAGCCAGATGAGGGAACAACGTCTCCAAACTCCGCGAAGAACACGCGAGCCATGATCACAGCCGTCACTGACACCGGCAGCGTGAGCGCAGCCTTGGACCTGCGCGCCGCGCAGGTCCCAACAGGGCGGCCAGCACTGCGGGTTCGGCCCCATTCGTGCGGCATCATGGCCAGCCAGCGATGGCGTACCGGCTTGGCGGGAAGATCGCTGGGTATAGTGCAGGCGTTTCGGGGAACCGGCGACCCGGAGTCGGTCGACCTCACGCGCCACCTCGTGTTCATCGACATCGGGGGCCCTGGCGGAGCCCCGATGACCACATCGCTGAGGAGGCCGTCCCATGGAACCCGCCACGCTGATCACCGGTGGCTCGACCGGAATCGGCGCCGCCACCGCCCGCGCCCTGCTCAAGCAGGGCCACCGCGTGGCCGTCACCGGACGTGACGCGGACAAGCTGGCCGCCTTCGCCTCTTCGGCCGGAGCGGCCGAGCGGCTGCTGACGATCACCGGCGACACCAGCGACGCGCACGACGTCGCCTCCGCCGTGCGCCGCGTGGTGGAGGCGTGGGGCCGACTGGACAACGTCATCGCCAACGCCGGTTTCTCACTGCCCGGCAACCTGGAGAGCCACGCCCCCGAGGACATGCGCGCCATGGTCCTCACCAACGTCCTGGGCCCGGCGCTGCTGGTGCGGGAGACCCTGCCACACCTGCGGGAGTCCAAGGGCCGGATCGTGATCATCGGTTCGGTCGCCGGGGTGCGCAACACGCCTGGCAACCTGTACGCGGTCACCAAGTGGGCCGCCCACGCACTGGCCGAAAACACCCGGCTGCTGGTCGGCAAGGACGGGGTCGGCGTGACGGTCGTCGCCCCCGGGGTGGTGGACACCCCGTTCTGGGACGAGCGCGGCGGCACCCCCGAGGCGGCGCCGGTGATGACCGCCGAGCAGGTCGCGGACACGATCGTCTTCGCCGTCAATCAGCCCGCGGGTGTGGACATCAACCACATCACCATGCGGCCGACCGGACAGGCCGGCTGACGCCGCGCTCCCAACGACCGTACGACAAGGCGCCTTCGGCCCCGCCGGGTACCACGCGGTGCAGGCCGAAGGCGGGTGATCACGCCCTTCAGCACCAGGGGCAGGGAGGTCACTACGCACAGCCGGGCGAGGTCCTCCCGGGTGATCGAGGCGTCGAACTGCTCCCTGGATTGCCGGGCGATGGCCGGCTCCCCGTCCCGGCTGCCTTGCGAGGCGGCCATCATGCCGTGCGTCACGTTGACCGCCCGGATGCCCGGGGCACCGCGAATCCGTTGTTGGCCTCCCGCCGGACAGAACGCCATCCTGGGCGCGTCGACGGTGAGGACCAGCGCTCGGAAACCGGCGGCCTCGGCCCGGCGGATCAGGTCACGGCGCTTGAGCCAATACAACTGCATCCACAGCGGGCCGGCGGCCGCGGCGGCGATGTCCACTGACACCTACCGCGTCACAAGATCAGCGCCAGAGCCCGTAATTCCCCAGGTCGTCGGTCGTTGCGTTGCATGATGTGGAGCAAGTCCGCTGGCTCGTGGCTGGGCCATCGTGCCGCTGCTGCCGCCGGCTCTTCGACGAGGGACGGGACATTAGTGGACGTTAAGTCGGTTTCTGGTAGCGGCCTCGTCCGGGTTGGGTGAGGAAGCCTTGTCGGACGAGGCGTCCCAGGCGGCTGCGCGTGACGTTGACGGTTGCCTCGTCGGTGGGCATGCCGAGGAGTTCGTGCAGCTCGCAGGCTCGGAATGCCCGGCCGGGGTGCTGCTTGAAGGCGTTCACGATGGCCTGGTAGGCGGTGTTCGTCTCGGGCGGATCGGGCTCGGTCCCGGGCGGGATGCGTTCGGCGATGATCTTCCGGGTGGTGGCCAGGTCTGCGAGTCGTGCTTCGGTCTCGGCCAGAGCGGCGGTCAAGTGGTCGATCTGGTTGCGTAGTTCGTCGGCCCTCGCCGTGGGTTTGTCGTGCTGGTCCTGGAGGTCTGCCAGGAGCTCGCTGATGTTCACGCGGCCAGCCCGAGGGTCTCGCGCCAGGTGGGGGCGGGTGTGGTGAAACGGCGGGCCATGTTGGCGATGGAAGCCCGGTAGACGCGCGAGGCGGAGGTGTCGGGGCGGTGGTCGTACTCGCGGGCCAGGCGGCGGTGCAGCATCAACGTGCCGTTGACCTGCTCCACGATCCACCTCTTCGGTTGCGCAACGAAGCCTTTGCCCTGGTCTGCGGGGTTGCGGCGGACGACCTCGACGTCGATGTCCAGCAGGGCGCCGTGGATGAGAACCTCGTCCTTGAAGCCCTGGTCCACCAGGGCCTTCTCCAGACGCATCCCGCACCGCTCGGCCGCCTGATCGAGCAGGGCAGTGCCGGCTGCGTTGTCATGGGCGGAGGCGGCCGGCACCACGACACCGATGATCAGCCCCAGAACATCGACGGCCAGTCCCCGCTTGCGCCCCGACACCTTCTTGTTGGCGTCCAGTCCCGTCGTGGTCTTCGGGACACCCGCGGCCGCGCGGACGGACTGGGTGTCGATGATCACCAGGGACGGGTCCTCTCATCGCCGGGCTCTCTCCCGCACCTGGCAGCGCAGGAGTTCGGAGATCCGCTGGTCGAGCCCGTCCTGACGCCACAGGCCGAAGTAGTAGAACACCGCCGACCAGGACGGCAGATCATGCGGGAGGTAGCGCCACTGGCAGCCCGTCCGGTTCTGGTAGAAGATCGCGTTCACGACCTCCCGCAGATCGCAGGACCCGGGATCTCCGGTCGCTGACCGCGCCACCCTCTCAAAGCGGCACGGCAAGCGGATGGGCACGCCCCGTTTCAAGTCGAAGCGGAAGGCGCGTCTGGCCTGCCGGTTCACGACCGGCACGATCCGCGTGGACGCCGACGGCCGGCACGTGACACTGCCGAGGCTGGCCACCATCCGCACCCACGAGCCCACGATGAAGCTCCTCACACGCGTGAAGGCCGGGACGGCCCGGATCCTGTCCGCGACCGTGCGGCACGAGCGCGGACGCTGGTTCGTCGCCTTCCAGACCGAGGTCAAGCGCGACCTCCAACCTGTGGCGCGGCCGGACGTGGCGGTCGGCATCGACCTCGGCGTGAAGGCCCTGGCGGTCATGGCCGACTCCGCGGGTGAGATCCGCACCGTCACCAACCCCCGACACTACGACCGGGCACGCAAGCAGCTGTGCCGCGCCTCCCGCATCGTCTCCCGCCGCCAGGGCCCCGACCTACGGACCGGGCAGAAGCCGTCGAAGCGGTGGGAGAAGGCCAACGCCGCCCGCAACCGCGTGCGAACCTCCGTGCCGACGGCCTGCACAAGCTCACCACGAGCGTTGCAGCCCAGTACGCCACGGTCGTGGTCGAGGACCTGAACATCGCCGGGATGCTCCGCAACCGGCGCCTCGCCCGCCAGATCGCCGATGCCGGATTCGGAGAGATCCGACGCCAACTCACCTACAAGACCCGCCAGCGCCACGCCACCCGCCTCGTGGCCGCGGACCGCTGGTACCCCTCCTCGAAGACCTGTTCCGGCTGCGGCGCGGTGAAAGCCAAGCTGCCGCTGCACGTCCGGACCTACGAATGCGATACATGCGGCCTGGTCATCGACCGGGACGACAACGCCGCACTCAACCTCGCCGCTCTCGCGGCAGCATGCATCACTGGTACCGGAGTGGCCGGAGACCAGGACACCACCCAGGTGGTCTCGAAGCCTCGTGGAGCCGACCAGAAGACCCGCGCCACCCGCACCCGCCGCAAGGCGGACGCGGGGCGGGCAGGTGGCGCAACACTGCCGCACCCGCGGCAGGAAGAAGCGAGAGACCGTACTCACGCCGAAGCCCTCACCCTTTGGTGACGAGACGGAACTTCCAGGCAGAAAAGCCTGGAATGCTGAGGGTCGCTGAGGCTCTGAGCAACGGCTTTCCCCTCGAACCCACCGCGGGAGAGACGACGGATCCGGGAGCGTGGGTACTGTTCGCGGCGGGTCCCGCCCGGCCGCCACACCATGCCGTGCCGTGCCAGGGGCGGGATGTCGACCGAGCTCCCGCATCCGACGCCCCGCCGGGAGATGTACGAAGCGTCGCCCGGGACGGGCGGGCGCTGCTGTCGGGGAACCGGGCGGCCACACCGGCTACCCTGCCGCTGGGCGTAACACGCCACCTCGCCCGTAGTTGACCTGGTAGGTCGGCGAAGTGCACCGCGAGACCCCGGGACGTTTTGACCCTCGGGGCCTTCGCCTTACCTTCCAGGATCGGACGGCGTCCGTGTCCTCGGCGTCTCAGAAGAGCTGGGAGCATCCCGAAGAGTGGGTGCGGTGAAGGGTTCCGCCCATGGCTCCACTACGACCCGTGCACCCTCCACAGCGCGGCCCGCGGCTGGCACCCTTATGGCCGCCGCCGATTGCAGCGCAGCCGTTCCAACTCGACTGTCATGGACGCCGTTGACGGCGGGCATTCCCGCCGGTTACCCGTGCTTGTCCGGTTCGGCGTCGGCGAAGGCGCGGTATCCGCCGAGATCTCGGGCTGGGCGAGGACGTCGCCGCGGTGTACGACTCGGACCGGACCCGGGGCCATCATCGGATGCTGATCCGCCGGCGTAGCGAGGTCGTGTCGGCCATTCAGCAAGACCGCCGTGGTCATCACCGCGAAGTCCGCCGGGCGCAAGGTCTTCGGCTTCGCCACCGCAGGCGTCCGTCTCGCTTGACCTCTTGCGCGTCAGTCCGGCAGCCAGTGCAGCTCGTGCGCCAGGGTTGTGGCGACGGTACGGATGCGGCGGTGTAGCGGCGACTGCTCGCGTGGGAGGACCAGGTGGATCGTCAGGCTGGGGGCGCCCCGCAGCGGTCGCCAGGTGAGACCGGCCGGTTGTGCCGTGACCGCAGCTTCTCCGGCCGGGGCGAGGGTGAGCCCGTCGCGCAGGTCGCGCTGAGACATGTCGAAAGAGACTGCGGGCGTGTGGAATCGGGGGTGTGGTCGGGTGTCTCGGAACAGTGCGGACAGCTGATCGTGGATCACGGGGTTGGCCGCACGGTCCGGGAGTCGCAGCGGATACGCGGCCGCGTCGGCGATCTCGATCTCCGGGTGTTCGGCCAGCGGATGGTGCTGCGCCAACTGGACCCCGACGCGCTCATGCCGCAGCAGGAACCGGCGCACGCCACGGCCCGGCTGTTCACCGCGGGTGATCCCGGCATCGATGCGGCCGTCGGCGACCGCGGGGGAGATCTCCGGTGTCGCCATCGGGACCGCGCCGACCTCGAGTCCGCTGTTGCCGCGAATCAGCTTGTCCACCAGGGCCGGTGCCGTCTCGGCCCCGGCGCTGAGGCTGTATCCGATGCGCAGCGTGCCCAGTTCACCGGCCGCCGCGCTCCGGGCGGTGTCCCATGCCCGGTCCAGCGCCGCCAGCGCGGGCGGCGCGGATTCCGCCAAAGCCGCACCGGCCGTGGTCAATACGACGCTACGCGTGTT
This sequence comes from Streptomyces sp. NPDC007856, assembly GCF_042868225.1. Classification (NCBI taxonomy): domain Bacteria; kingdom Bacillati; phylum Actinomycetota; class Actinomycetes; order Kitasatosporales; family Streptomycetaceae; genus Streptomyces; species Streptomyces sp. NPDC007856. The sequence continues at coordinate 16,361 of NZ_JBIAEC010000013.1, forward strand.
GCGGACCAGCAGGCTCGTACCGAGTTCCGCCTCCAATCGGCGCATCCGGGCGCTGAGTGCGGGCTGTGCGATACCGATCCGTGCGGCTGCGCGGGTGAAGTTCAACTCCTGCGCCAGCACCAGAAAGTACCGCAGGCTCACCGTATCCGGCGCCACGTGCCCTCCTTGCCTATTGATAACGATCCGTTCTGAGTCTATCCCGTACCGGTCTTTCCCTCGACCGCACGTCAAGCCCTAGCCTGCGCATATGGCGATTCAACTGACCGCAGTACCCGTCGCCGGGATCGATCGATCTGAGTGTCAATTCGAAGTCGGACGTGTCCGGCCGAACACAGGAGGTTTCCATGGCTAAGGGCTACTGGGTGAGTGTCTACCCCGCCATTTCCGACCCTGAGAGGCTGACTGCCTACGAGAAGCTGGCCGGTCCGGCTGTCCGGGCTGAGGGCGGGCGCCTCCTGTCCCGTGGCGGTCGAGTCGTCGCCCACGAGGCCGGAATCACGCAACGCGTCGTTCTGATCGATTTCGACAGCTTTGAACAGGCCGTCGCGGCATACGAGAGCGAGGCATACCAGAAGGCGCTGGTGGCCCTCCCCGACGGCTTTGAGCGCGACTTCCGCATCATCGAAGGCATCGACTGACCGGCGGGCCCAGCCATCGCTGAGCATCCGTCACCTGATACGCACACGGTGCTGAACGACGACTCACGAGACGAGTTCGAAGCCGTGCCCCGCGTCCCAGTTCGTCGTCGACGTCCTCGACGGCTTGATCCCTGTCGGGCGGATCGAAGAAGCGACGCGACGTCCGGGCCAGCTGGACTGTCTCGCTGACCTCGTCGACGAAACAGTCCTGGCCGCCGCGGCGTCGCTTCAGCCGTCCAACCGTGATCACCACAGTCGCGGCGGCTCCGCGCAGCATGCGGGCACCGCCGACGCGGTACTCGCCGGCACCATCTCCTGCCAATGCGAGCACAGGCGCTTCTGGTTCCAGCACGGTCAAGGGAACCAACGAGTCAGCAGTCACCCGAACATCCTCCCGGACCGCTGCTGCCGCGCAGACTCGGGCTCGCTCTCGAACAAACGTCCCAGCCCCGCCCATCGGCGACGGGCGGGCTGGGCTTGGGGCAGGCCGGAGACTCGCGTCTCAGCTCGGGCGGGGCCGGTTGATCGCGATCGGCACCTTGAGCCAGGGGTACTGGATCTGCTCCAGGGGCCACGGCAGGTCGCGAAGGAACACGCCGTCGCCCGGATGAGTAGCGACGCTGACACGGGCGGGCCCGTCGGCGTCGGTGACGAGTTCGCCCTGCCGCTGGAGGAACAGCGCCTGGAAGTCCTCCCTGCTCCCCCGGTGGCCCAGCTGGCTGATGATCGGATCGAGCCAGGCGTTGACCTTCGCCTTCTGCTCATCGGTCGGCTGGTCGATCACCACCTCTTCGTCCTCCGAGAGCCCGCACAGCACCTTGAGGAAGCCGAGACGCCAGTTGCCCACCTCGTCGTTGCCCCAGACCGCGTAATCGAGCAGCACCACCAGCTGAGCCTTCTCCTTGCTCTCCAGGCTGGTGGCGCCCTGCTCCCGGAACTTGTCGGGCCAGAACTGCGCGGCCGGACGGGGGACCATTGGCCAGAGCACAACGAATCCAGCAGCTGATGCAGGCACGGGGCTCACGCCCCGCACGGAACTCCATGCCCGGTGGTCGGTCTTCTTCGATCACCTGCAGATTCCCTGGGCGTATGAACCGGTCACCCTCTGCGACGCTGAGGGCGCACCCCGGACGCCGGCGTTCTGGCTGCCCCAGCAGCGGATCTGGTTCGACGCCGAGCCGGAGTCTCCCGCATGGTGGGGCGGTTCGCGATGGCGGCCGTGAGGAGCGACCACCGGGCCGTCGGCAACTGGGGGGACAAAGCCGAGCGCTGTCTGCCCGTGGACGTGCCGGAGGAGTGGCAGGGGCTGCCTCTGCTGGCCGAAGGGTTGCTCTTCCCGGACGATGAGTACGGGCCCTGGCAGTTGTTCGAAGCCGGCGGCATGCGTACCTACGACGACGAGCCCTACCAGTGGACCATGTGCCCCCAGTGCGGATCCGTCGGCGCCACGTTCTTCGGCTATGCCGCGCGCCTGTCGTGCGGCTGCCTGGATGACCGGGAGCACCACGAGGTCGACGGCAGCAGCGACAAGCGCCTGTTGGCCGCCTACCGGGCCGCGCTCGCCGAACAGTGGCACCCCGACCGCGCCGTCGAAGCGACGCTGCTGCTGCCCACCGTGCGCGAGGCCCTCGTCAGCCAGACCGGTGCCGCCGCAGCCCAGGAATCCTGCACCGGCGACTGCCAGTCATTCTGGGACCAGCGCTGCCAGGAACTCCCCCCGACCGCCTTCAAAGGGGCCCCAGATTCCGACACCGACACCGATCGCCTGTGCGCGCAGTGCCCGGGCTTCGTGTGCGGACGATGCGGCGAGCAGCCGGCGAGCGCACTGGACGTCCCATGCCGGCTCGGCGAGCCGGTGACGCTCCTGTCCGAGAACCAGGCCCGACAGCGCCTCAACCGGCGGGTCGACCAAGTCGCCGCCGGCACAGGCCAGCACAGGCGCACGGTCAACACCCTCATCAACGAGGTGATCGGCGTAAAGACGAGAACGGGCATCCCCGTCCCCCAGATCGGGGCCGCCCTCACCTACGTCGAGCAGTGGCTTGAAGACACCTCATCGATGCCCACGGGCCGATCTGCCCTCTCCAGCGCCGACCTCAACAAGCTGCACGGCGCCGAGCTGCGCAGCCTCCTCACCACCTACGTGGGCCCGCTCGCGAACGCGCTGCGCGCGGACATCCCGCTGGTACAGCAACGCCTCAACGACTGGATGGACGCACCCAGCCGCGCCGAGGCCACCGACGAGCAACTACGCGACGCCATCCTCCAGGCAGCCGCCTGGCTCGAGGACCCCACCTCCTACCACGCCTACATGACTCCACAGGCCGTCCAGTCCGGCGGTCTCCCCGCGCCGATCCACACCAAGCCGGCCCCAGCGGATACGTCCTGCAGGCTGTGCGCTGCTCCCGTGGCGGCCGGGGAGATCATCGGCCGGATGCCCCGTCCACGCCAGCCGTTCGTCGCCATGTCCTGGCTGTGCGCCCACTGCCTCTGCGACCGGCGCGTCAAACCACGACTCACGGACGTGCTCCTGCGCGTCTTCCACCACGTGTTCAGCGGCAGCACCATCATTCCGCTCAACACCGCCGAGGCCCGGGTTCTCAGCGACGCGCTGTCGCGAGTACCAGCCGAAACGGAGGACGACGATCGCCGTGAGGCGATCGACGCGCTGCAGACGGGCATCGACGCCAACGACCCCGTGATGTTGCTGAGCGACCACTTGGCCCTCGCCGCAGTCGCCGCCCTCCACGCCGCAAAGCCGGTCATGGAAGTAAGCGACGCCGCCATCCTCGCGGCGGTCGCTGAGCACCTGTCCCAGTGGCAGCACAATCCGCAAGGCCTCGACCAGGAACAGTTCGCCAGCCGCGTCCAGTGGCGGCAGGCCGTCCTGAAGAACACGCCTACGCCCACCGCCCTGTCTGAACGGGGCGGCCCCTTCTGGGTCTGAACGCCTCGCCTCCGTCCTGCCAACCAGCCCTACCCCATCTCCCCGGACCGGCCATGATCGACCACGTTGGGCACTTCACCGCCCGGCTCCCCCACCGGGGAGAGCCATACAAGCCTTTGCCCGCCCCGGCTTGCACTGTCACGGAGCACGACTGCACCGAGGAAGGCTGCCTTCTGTGCGCGGCGAAGGAGGCAATCACCAAGGGACGCGACGTCTACGCCGACCTTGAGAAGACGCTGATGGACGTGCGTGAACTGCTGGAGATCGCCGCCCTCATCGGACCCGCTGCACACGACGTCCTCGTGCCCTACCTCGACTCCCCCATGACCAAGCAGGAGGCCGAACCCGCCTCCGGGGCGCTCGTCGACGCCGCGTACCGGGCTGTCGAAGCAGCCCAGATGCTCCTGTGGGCAGCCCGTGGCCGTGACATCCGCTACCTCGTACGAGCCAGCAGCTACCTCAACGCCTCCGCCTACGGCACCGCCCGAGTAATCGACCCCCGCGTCGTCCTCGCAGGCATCGACGATCACCAAGGCCAGGAACCTTGAGAGCCTGTCTTTGCTGAACTCATAGACCGCAGCGCTTCCCAGCCTGGGGGCGACGCAGAAGGGGCCCGCGCTTGCGGGCCCCTTCTTCTGGTAGCGGGGACAGGATTTGAACCTGCGACCTCTGGGTTATGAGCCCAGCGAGCTACCGAGCTGCTCCACCCCGCGTCGGTGATGCCACTCTACACGGTGGATCATGCGGGACTCGCTCGGACGTCAGACTCGGACGATGTTCTCTGCCTGGGGCCCTTCTGGCCCTGGGTGACGTCGAAGGTGACGGTCTCTCCCTCCACCAGTTCTCCGAACCAGCCTGGTAATTCCGCTGCGTACTGACCAAGCGGGCCGGCAAACTGCGCCCACCCGGGTCCGCTGCCCCGTCGGCCGCCCCCGCACCCGGCCGGACGCGGTTGCCGGGGACAAGGCTTACTCGTCCCGCGGCAACCGGATCCGCCTGCGCAAACGCCACCTCTGGGCAGTCATCCCCGAGAAGGAGGACCAGACCGTCAACCGGAAGAGGAAAGGCTCCAGGGGCGGCCGACCCGTCAGTCATGACGCGGACCTCTACAAAGAGAGGAACACCGTCGAGCGCCTGATCAACAAGCTCAAGGCCTGGCGAGGCATCGCCACCCGCTACGACAAGCCCCCAGACAGCTACCTCGCCGGCCTCCATCTACGCGCCTCGATGATCTGGATCAAAGGCCTCAACCAGGCTGTTTCTTGATCACAGCCGATACGGGCCGCTCTAGGGGCGGACGTAAGGCCGAGTCATGATCTCCATGTTGTGGCCGTCCGGATCGTCGAAGTAGGCGCCACGACCACCGAATAGACGGTTGATCTGGCCGGCTTCGGTATGGCTGGGGTCGGCGTAGTAGGTAATCCCGACCACCTCCAGGCGGGCGATCATGGCGTCGAACTGCTCGTCGGGCACGAGGAAGGCGTAGTGCTGTGACTGGATCGGCTCGTCCCTCTTCTCGTAGTAGTCGAGCGTCACGCCGTTGCCGAGGTCGACAGGCAGGAACGGCCCAAACGGGGCGCCGACCTTCAAGCCCAGGATCGCGGCGATGAACTCGGCAGATAGGTGCCGGTCGCTTGCGTAGATGGCGGTGTGGTTCAACTGGACACCGGCCGTCGGCAGCTCGGATACATGCGGGTATGGCTGGTCAGAGGACATCAGTGGTGTGTCTCCGGTCTTGGGATCCGCTGTGGTGAAGCGCCGCATACGGGCGCCGGGAGCAAAGACGCGGAGAAGGGGGCGGGCCTCTTGCCCGCCTCGCGCTCACGCCGAGGCCGGGAACCTCACTCGTGCATGGCCCAAGGCCGACCCGGCAGTCACCCGACCGACCTTAGTGACCATCACAGGCCGGGGCAACGCCGTTCCTCGGCTGTGCTCCGGCCGCAGGTCGAGCGGCCGTTGGAAAAATCCGCTGTTTCGGTCACAGAGGGGGTGACGGTGCCGAGGTAGACGTATCTGCGCTTGTCGTAGCGGGTTGTCACGGTTCTGGTGATCACGACTCAATACGCGCCCTAGCGGTCCGCTACGAGGCGACCGTCCTCATCGCGGCCATCAACGAGTGGCTGTGATCGGCACCCGTCGCTAGAGCTCGTAGTCCTGGGCCAGCTCCTCCCACCGAATGCTGCGAAGCGCAAGGTTGGCGTCCTCGCCCGACGGGACATCCAAGCCGGCCTGGAACCAGACCACGGTGAGCGCGGAACGGTGCAGCACCGGGTCGAGCTCAGGCGCGATCGCTGTCGAGCGGAAGGCACCGAGGCAGGCCACAGTTGGCAGCACCTCGACGGGGCCGAAGGCGCCGGCGGTCCGGTCCGGGTACTCGCGGGAGGGCGGAATCAGATAGACCGGCGTGGAGGGAAACGCACGTTCAGCCTGCCGCTGGAGGCCGCTGACCTTCATGTCGTTGATGGGCTTGCACGGGTAGCCCTCCAACATCCCTCCGTAGGTCGAAGACATTCGCAGCTCGGTGAGCTCGATCGAACGGCCGGACATGAGGGCTACGCGGCTCAGCGACATGACGACACCCTATGCGCACGAATCACTTCCGATACACGGCCTAGAGCAAGGCGCTGCCACTGCCCACCAGACAGATCGCTTTCCCGTCCCAGGCCGGTGTGAGTTGCCGTTGACCGTCAGCGGCGGCGCCCGGAGGTCGTCTCCCGGGCGGCCGCCGCTCGGACGGTCAGGCGGCTTTCCGACCCGTGCTCGGTGTCGGTCCGGCGGCGATGGAGAAGCCGAGGACGAGGCCGTCGTCGGCGGCGTGCGCCGAGGTGAGCGCGATGCCGTGGGGCAAGCCGGTGACGGCCACGGTCCTGGGCCGCAGTTCATCGCGGAGTCCGGAGGTGGCCGGCAGGTCGGCGAGGTCGTCGACGGCCACGCTCCGGTCGAGGACGCTCACCGTGGTGGGTGTGATGGTGAAGGCGTGCGCGGTCGTGCCCAGGGTCGCCCGCACGGTGAGGGGCAGGCCCAGGCGGCCGACGCTCCCTGTGAGGATCAGGTGGCCGTCCCGGCCGCCGGCGGTCAGGCCGTTGCCCAGCGCGCCCAGGCGGCGGGTCACCTGGTCGTATCCCACGGTGGCGGTCGCGGTGCCGCCGGCGCTGTCGCCGTTCGTCGTGACGTCTTTCAGGCGGATGCTGACATCCAGCACGGCGTGCTGAGCGTGTACGCCTTTCGCGCGCACCTCGACGTCGCCGACCTCCCCGCCCAAAGTACGCAGGCCCGCGAGGGGGGTGGTGAGGTCGGCGTGCACCGGGCCGTCCGGCTTCAGCCGGCGCTCCGCCTGGGCGACGACCCGCTTCTCGGTGCGGTGCTCGACCCAGAGGTCGGTCGCGCAGGTGAGCAGGGCCAGGGTCGCGGCGGTGGCGGCCGAGATGAGGCGGGTCTTTTGGCGGGGGTTCGGTCTCACGTGGTCACTGCTCCCGATCGGTCGGCGGGCGGTCAGGCGTGCAGGCGCGGGAGGACCCGGTCGAGCCGGCGGGGTATCCACCAGTTCGCCCGGCCGATGAGGAACATGGCGGACGGCACCAGGATCAGGCGGACCACGGTGGCGTCGACGATCACGCTGATCGCCAGCCCCAGGGCGAGCATCTTCACGACCACGGTCGGCGAGGTGGTGAAGGACAGGAACACCGCGGTCATGATGAAGGCGGCAGCGGAGATCACGCGCGCCGTCGCGGACAGCCCCTCCCCCACGGCGAGCCGGTTGTCTCCGGTGCGGTGCCAGGCCTCGGCGATCCGGGACAGCAGGAAGATCTCGTAGTCCATGGACAGTCCGAAGACGATCGCGAACATCATCATCGGCACGTACGACTCGATGGGCACCGGCTCCGACAGCCCCAGCAGCCAGTCGCCCCAGCCCCACTGGAAGACCGCGACGAGCACGCCGTAGGACGCGGCCGTGGTGCACAGGTTGAGCACGACGGCCTTGAGCGGGATCACCAGGCTGCGGAAGACCGTCATGAGCAGCAGGAAGGCGAGGATCAGGACGATGCCGATGACGATGGGCAGCCGTTCGCCGACCGTGTCCCGGAAGTCGGCCTGGCCGGCCACGGTGCCGGTGAGGTAGGCCTTGGCGCCCGTGCTGTGCAGGGCCTTCGGCAGTGTCCGCCCGGAGAGGGCATCGAGCAGGTCGCCGGTGGCGGCGTCCTGCGGGCCGGTGGTCGGGGTGAGCGTGGTGACGAGGATCCTGCCGTCGGCGCTCGCCTTGAGGGGGGTGAAGGCGGCCACGCCGTGGGTGGTTCTCAAGGCCGTGGTCACGTCGCCCGTGATCCGGTCGACTGGCGACTTCGCGCCGCTCACGTCGACGACGGTGACGATCGGGCCGTTCGCTCCTGCACCGAAGCCCTGCCCGTCGGCGTGGGCGATCCAGTCGTAGGCGGTGCGGGTGCTGCTGCCGGGTCGGTCGGCACCGGCGTCGACGTGGCCCAGGCGCATCGACAGCAGCGGCAGGGAGCACACGCCGAGGACGGCGACGCCGACGACGAGGAATGTCCAGGGGCGCCGGGCGACGAGGTCCGCGTAGCGGTTGCGGCCGTCGCCGGCCGCCGTGCCCTCAGCGACCGGGCGGCGCAGCCGGAACTGGTCGATGCGCCTGCCGACCAGTCCCAGGCCTGCCGGTACGAGGGTGAGGGCGGCAGCGGCGGTGACGATGACGGCGAGGGTGGCCGCGAGGCCGATCTTGCCGATGAAGGTCAGCCCGCAGGCATAGAGGCTGAGCATGGCGACGGCCACGGTCACAGCGGCGACGAGGACGGCGCGTCCGCTGGTGTGGGCGGTGCGGGCCGCGGCGTCGGCCGGATCGCGCCCCTCGATGAGGTCCTGGCGGAAACGCGTCGTCAGGAACAGGGCGTAGTCGATGCCGACGCCGAGGCCGATCATGCCGGCCAGGGTGGTGGCCGAGGTCGCGAAGGAGAGCGTGGCGGCGACGATGCCCAAAATGCCGAGGCCGACCCCGACGCCGATCAGCGCGGTGATCAGCGGCAGCAGCGCGGCGAGGACACTGCCGAAGGCCAGCAGCAGGACGAGGAGGGCGGTGACGACGCCTACGCTCTCGCTCAGCTTGTCGTCGGCCGGTGCACGGACCACCTGATCCAGATCCCCGCCGTAGGCGACGCCGAGCCCCGCCGCCCGGGCGGGGCCGGTCGCCTTGTCCAGTCGCCCGGTGTAGTCGTGGCCGAGGTTCTTCAGCTGCTCGTCGAAGGAGACGGCGGTGTATGCGGTGCGTCCGTCGGCGCTGGTGACGGGCGCGGAGACAGCAGTGACGTGCGGCAGACCCCGGAGGTCGGCCAGGGTCCGCTCGAGCGCGGAGTGCTGGTCGGCGATGGCGCCGGAGCTGGTGTGGAACACGACCTTGCCGCCCGGCCTGCCCGCCTCCGGCATCGAGGTGGCGAGGAGATCGGCGCCGGTGTGTGAGGCGGTGCCGGGCAGGCCGACCTGGTCGCTGAAGGTGGGCGCGGCGAGGTGCCGTCCGGCCAGGGCAGCGACGAGGACCAGCAGCCAGGCGGCGATCACCGCTGCCGGGTGCCGGGCGCAGAAGCCGCCGAGGCGGCCGAGTCCGCGGCGGGCCGCGGCGAAGTCGGTCGCCGGCCGGGCGGCGGTGTGCGCCCCGCTCGGCGCGGGCGGATGCTGCAGAGATCGGGCCACCGTGACCTCCAGAAGAAAGTGTCCTGAGTGACACGAACTCTAGAGAAGAAGTGTCATGAATGACAATTGTCAGTGGTGTCATTTGCTGGTGCCGGCACTCTGACGGCGCCCAGGGAGTGCGTGCGCACCAGGGGCCGCGCCGCGGGTGCGGAATGCGTCAACCGCGACGCGCCGGCCGTGGGTGGCATGTGTGTCAATTGACAGTCGCGACACCTTGGCGGGAGGCTTCGGACCATGCCCAGTGAGCCCACCCCCGCCGGACTGCGCGAACGCAAGAAGGAAGAGACGCGGCGCCGCCTGCTGGAGGGGGCGGCGCACCTGTTCAAAGAACGCGGCTTCGAGGCCACCACGGTCGCGGACATCGCCGCATACGCGAACGTCTCCGCGCGCACCTTCTTCCGCTACTTCGAGAGCAAGGAGGCGCTGCTGCTCCCCGACGGCGTCGAAATCTTCGCCTACGTCGAGAACGCCCTGGCCCGGCGTCCCGCGGACGAGGACCCCCTGGACGCGGTCTGCAACGCCCTGCTGGAGGCGGCCGAGCCGTTCGCCGCCTCCACCCTGACCGCCCTCAGCCACCCGGTCCAAGACATCGAGAACGTCGTCACGGCCCGACTCGTCCAGGCCTTCTCCGACTTCGAGGAACGGCTCACCGCCCTGGTCCAGCGCAGACTGCCACCCAACACACCGGACGCCGACCTCACAGCCGCAGTGATCGCCTGCGCCGCCCTTTCCGCAGTGCGCGCAGTACTGCGTACCCGCAGGGCACGCCGGGCCTCCGGCCTCACGGACACCAGCCCAGCACCCCTGCTGCGAGCCTTCGGGATACTGCGCAAGATCGGCTCTCCCGAAAAGCCCTGACAGCGGGACCCTCTCCCCACTACGGGGCGAAGCGGACGGCTTCATGCGTCGGAGCGGTCAGCCGAGCGAGGGCCTCGAAAAGCCGTCGGTGCAGGCTGGCGGAGCACATGTTCAGACGAAGGCCGCTTTGGCGTACGGCGGTTACCGAACCGAGTGATCAAGTTCGAGGCACCATTCGACGCCGGCCGTCAAAGATCAAGCTAGTCGGTGGCCCACTTGGCCATCCATGCCTCGTTCTGCGCCGATATGGTCAGTTCGCACCGCTCAACAAAGGCGTCGTCGCTGTCTGGTGCGGCGTGGCATGCCGCGGTGCGCCGGACCAGCAGGCTCTCCAGTTCCGCTGCAGTGCGGGAGAACTCCAGTTCCTGGTAGGCGTAGCGGGCCGCCGCCGCATGGGCGGTGACAGCTGCGGCCACGGTGGTGACCGTCGCGACCCACGCGGCAGCCTGGTCGGTGCCGAAGGCCCCTGCCGCAGCACTCAGTAATGCCGCGGTGGCAGCGAGGAGCAGTTCGACCCGTTGTACGACCGTGCTGCGACGGCCCATCTGCGTCGCACGCGGCCGGTAGTAGTCGCGGATCTGGGCCGCCACTCTGATCGTGACGTAGGAGTCCACGTCGAAGACCGGCGGCAGGGCGCGCGATCGGGGCGTGTGGGCTGTCGTCAGCCACGCCAGGTCGGCCGCGTCCGTGATCACGTCCTCGGTTCGACTGAGCAGGGTCCGCTCCACGCCTGCCGGGTCCTCTCCCGCTTCGGACGCGCGATAGACACTGGCGCCGGCAAGGAAGGTGTACAGCTCGCTCTTCAGCGCCTCACTGACGGAGCGCAGGCGGGTCCAGTCGCGCAGCGCCGCCGGCCCCGACCTGAGGGCGACCAGCGGCGCAAGCCCGGCCAGGGCGGCCGCCAGGAACGCCAGCACCTTGCCCACTTCGGCGTGCCACGCCATGGTCTGGGCTGCGGCTGTCGAGAGCACGGCCGCAGCAACAGCCAGCACCAGGCCGACTGCCCGTGTCCTTTCGATGGTTCGTTTCGCTGCGTCGGCCGCCTGCGACCACACACTCTGCTGGTCCCAAACGCGTCGCGGCGCCGCGTGTCCTGATTCCGCCATGCGGGTGATTCTTCCGCAGTTAAGATGGTGACGGTGCGTCACTGCGCGATCTCGCCAGGTGTGAATACAGGGGGACATCATGCCAAAAGGGCAGGACGGTCAACCCGGCCGGGGTCGTCAGCCCCGGCCGTCCGCCCGTATTCAGCAGTCGCCGGCCAAGGCCGGGCTACTGGCCGTTCTCGGTTGGGCGCTCGTGGGAATGGGATCCCTCGCGGGTGGAGCCGCGTACTCCTCTTTACGCAACGGTGAGGCCCAGCACGGCTGGCTTGTAGTCGGCGTCGAACTGTTCATCATGGCCGTTGGTCTGGGAGCCGGGCGGCGGGCAATCCGCAGGGGAAACCGGCACCGGGCGCCAGTGCTGGCCAGCCTCAACACTCTGCCCGATGGCGAGCACATCGTGCTGTTCCTGCGTTCGTTCGCCGACGACGACGGCTTCGCGCACATCCCCACGGGCCACCACCGTGGGCCGTGGGCGGCCACGGTCGACACCGAGGAGCAGCAACTGGCACGCGCGACTGCCCCGTTCGGCCGTATGGTCGCCCTGGGCCGTCCCGACGACCGTCTTCCGCAGGCCGGCGCGACCCGGCGTTACGCCTCGGACCACGACTGGCAGGCACAAGTGCTCGCCGCCCTGGACCGGGCATCGCTCGTCCTCTTGGCGTGCGGCCCCGGGCGCAGCCTGCGCTGGGAAGTCCAGCAGGTCGTCGCCCGCGACCGCCCGGAACGGCTGGTACTGATCATTTCCCGCAGCCTCGAACAGTACGCATCCTTCCGGGCCGCCACCCAGGACCTGTTTCCCAAGCCCCTGCCCGACTCGGCCGACCAAACCTCCAGAGTGGCCCACCGCATGCAGGGCCCGGACGCTTATACCCGCGAGGCCATCTGGTTCGACAGCGACTGGACCCCCCATCGCGCCCCCCTCGGCAGCATGGACGACCCAGAGGTCAAGGTCCACCAGCTGATCAGGTACCACCGCTGGGTGGAAACGGCCTTCCCGCTCGCCATCCGCCCGGTCTTCCGCCGAGCCGGCGTACCCATACCCGGACTTCCTGACGCACAACTCGCTCGCCCCTGGGCCGCTAAGACCGGCGTGGCGTTGCTGGCACTGGCCGCGACAGCGGCGGTCGTGGGGTTTGCCATGAGCGGCAATGTGGAGGCGCTGACCACCGGGATGATTTTCCTCTTCCTGCCGGTCGCGCTGCTGCTGTACGGGACGTGGCGAGGCGTATATGTCGCCCTCCAGTTCCTGACCATCATCACCGGGATCCTGGCCACAGTCATCCTTCTCCTCATCGTCCTGCTGGGCCAGCTGTTCCACGGGCTCCCGTCCGGGCGCCTCGCCGTCGCCCTGCTCCTAGCGGCGGACCTGATCGCCGCTCTCCTGCTCCTGCATCGCCGTGATGTCCGGGACTGGGTCGCCTCCCGCGCTCTCAAGACGCCAGAAGGGTCGGCCTGACCCAGACGTCACCCGACGCGGCGACTGGGACGTCGGCCCCCCAGCGAGCTCCAGTGGACAGATCACCGCACCGCACTGAAGTACTAGCTTGATCTTCAACCTGTGCGGCGGGGCATCGGGGTGGTTGTCTTCTTCTTTCGTCGGTTCGCTGGCTGTGTCTTCTTAGGTGTGTGCACGTCGTGGCGGGGTGCGGGACGGGTATTTTTCCGACCCGGTGGCCGGCCGGGACCGGGGAGGGTGGGTTTCGGTGCTCTGGCCGGGCAGGCGGCCTGTGGGCGGATGTGCCGGAAGTCGCGGCGGACGCGGGTGGCAGTGAGCCTGTCCGGAGGGCTGGGTCTCTCCCAGGGACGGCGCCGGTCGGCTGCCAGTGGGCGGGCCAGACGCAGTTGGGTGTAGGCGGCGAGGATCACCCAGGTCCAGCGGTCGGCGGCCTCGGGTGTGCGGATCTTCGGGGTGGTCCAGCCGAGGGTCTGCTTGAAAAGGCGGAAGGTGTGCTCGATGTCGAAGCGTCGCAGGTAGGCCTGCCAGAGACGGTCGTTCCCGAACACCGAGCCGAGATGACCATCCGCTTCGCCATCGGGTACCAGATCACCGGCACCGGCGGCTGGCCCACCACGGCCTGAACACAGGCCCGGACCGCGGGCCCACCATGCCCCCACGCACCGTCAGACACTCACACACCCAACAACGTGACAGCGCCCGTCGATGACGACGATGGGCTGCGCGATGCTCAAAGTCAAGTAAACCCGTTCGCCACTGACAGTTGGCGCACCGTCATGCGTCCCGGCGCCGGACGCTCCACGCTCCCGCGCCCAGCGCCGCCGCCGTCCAGAGCGCAGTCACGGCGAGCCCGCTCCAGGGCCCCAACGCCCCGTCCCGGGTCCCGTGGAGCACCACCTGGCCCGCGCGGTCGGGCAGGAAGTCGGCGACGCCGCCCGACATGTCGCCGATCACGAAGGACACGATCAGGAGGAACGGTACGAGGATGCTCAGGGTGGCGACTCCGCTGCGCAGCACGGCACTCAGCCCGGCGGCGAACAGCGCCATCATGGTCAGGTAGATCCCACAGCCCACGATGCCCCGCACACCCTGGGCCCAGGTGATCCCGTCACCGGCGGACCCGAGCACCGCCTCCCCCACCGCCAGGCTTACGAACCCGGTGAGCAGTCCGACCGCCAGGACCGGTGCCGCGATCGCCGTCGCCTTGGCCGCGAACCACCGCCCGCGCCGCGGCACCGCCGCCAGCGAGACCCGCAGCGCCCCGCCACGGAACTCCGACGAGACGGCCGTCGCACCGAACGCAATCGCCGCGACCTGTCCGAAGCTGATGCCGAAGAATGCCGCGAAGAGGGGGTCGCCGGTGCTGCTGCCGGGGTCCGTCGAGGCGAGGGCGGAGAAGACGGCGGTGGCGAGCAGGACGGCGCCCAGGCTGCCGGTCAGCGACCGCAGCGTACGGATCTTGATCCACTCGGAGTTGAGCACGGGCGTGAAGGACATCGTCAGGCCTCCTGGGGCTGTGCGGCGAACTCGGCTTCGGTCGCGGTCAGATCGAGGTAGGCCTCCTCCAAGGTGCCCTCCTGCGCCGCCAGTTCGAGGATCGGCACGCCCGCTGCCGACGCGAGGCGGCCGATGTCGTCCACGCGCGCGTGGGACACGGTCCAGTGCCCGTCCTCGTGTTGCTCGGCTTCATGGCCGTGTCGGGCGAGTGCGCTGCGGAGGGCGTCGGTGTCGGTCGTGCGGATCCGTACGCGGGGCTGCACGCGCGCGTGGATGAAGTCCCGCATCGGGGTGTCGGCCAGCAGGCGGCCACGGCCGAGGACGACGAGATGGTCGGCGAAGGACGCGGTCTCGTTCATCAGATGGCTGGAGACCAGGACCGTGCGGCCCTCCTCGGCCAGTCGGCGCAGCAACGCGCGGATCCAGACGATGCCTTCGGGGTCGAGGCCGTTGGAGGGCTCGTCGAGCAGGACCACCTCGGGATCGCCGAGGAGCGCGGCGGCGATGCCGAGCCGTTGCCGCATGCCCAGGGAGTACGTCTTTACCCGGCGCCGCGCCGCCGGCGCGAGGCCCGCCTCCTCCAGTACCTCGTCGACGCGGCGGAGCGGGATGCGGTTGCTCGTCGCCAGGGCCCGCAGATGGTCGCGGCCGGTGCGGGAACCATGCGCGGCCTGCGCGTCGAGCAGGGCGCCCACGTGGCGCAGGGGTTCGGTGAGCGTGGCGTAGGGGCGGCCGCCGACCGTGGCGGTCCCGAAGGTGGGCCGATCCAGGCCGAGGACAAGCCGCATGGTGGTGGATTTTCCGGCGCCGTTGGGGCCGAGGAAGCCGGTGACGCGGCCGGGGCGGACGCTGAAGGTGAGGTGGTCCACGGCCCGTCGTGTGCCGTACTCCTTGGTGAGGTCTCGTACGTCGATGCTGGTCATGGCAACAGCCTGGCCGTTCACGGTCGTCGGCTCCTCCCCCACCGGTGGAGATCGTCTCCCCCGCGCGGGGGAGGTCCGTTGTCAGTGGCGCCTGTCACGATGACGGAATGGACGACGTCGGAATGGCCCGCTTCCTCCGTCCGCTGCTCCGGGGGACGACGTACACGCGCTTGCTGCACCTGTGGGTGCCGATGCTGATCGTCAGCGTGTGGCTGTTCATCGACATGTCGAGGCCGTGGGTGCCCGCGCTCCTCCTGCTTCCCGTGGGTCTGATCCCGGCGGTGCGGATGGGCGAGGGCGTGCAGGCGCGGCTGCTGCTCACGCCGGGCGAACCGGAGTCGGGGATCTCCGTGGCTCCCTCGGCGACCTGGCGGGACCGGGGGCGCACCATGCTGTGGCTAGAAGTGCGCATGGCCCTCGCAGTGCCGGCCACGTTCGCCTGCGTGTGGCTGCCGCTGATCGCCTTTGAGCTGGGCCGGATCGCCTTCGGACACGTGCCCGCCGGGATCCCGGTCCTGGAGGAGGCGCAGCCCCACTGGGTGTACGCCCTCCTGATCCCGCTCCCCCTGGTCGCGCTCTACGCCGTCGTCGTCGGCCTGGGCGAGTTGGTCACCGCCGTCGCCAGGCAGCTGCTCGGCCCCTCGGCCGCGGAGCGGCTGGCGGCCATGGAAGAGCGCACGGAGCAGCTCCT
This sequence comes from Streptomyces sp. NPDC007856, assembly GCF_042868225.1. NCBI lineage: Bacteria > Bacillati > Actinomycetota > Actinomycetes > Kitasatosporales > Streptomycetaceae > Streptomyces > Streptomyces sp. NPDC007856. The sequence continues at coordinate 32,174 of NZ_JBIAEC010000013.1, forward strand.
GGAGCGCAACCGCATCGCGCGCGAGCTGCACGACTCGATCGGGCACGCCCTGACGGTCGCGGTGGTCCAGGCCGGCGCGGCGCGCGCGGCCGGCGATCCGGAGTTCACCGACCGGGCCCTGGACGCCATCGAGGAGACCGGCCGCGCGGCCCTGGAGGACCTGGAGCGGGTGCTCGGCATCCTGCGCGAGTCGGAGCGGCCGGTGAGCAGCAGGCCGACGCTGGCCGAGGCCGATCGGCTGCTGGAGTCCGCGCGCGCGTCCGGCGCGAAGGTCGACGCCGAGGTGACCGGAGCGTTGGAGACGGTGCCGGGTCCGGTGTCCCGCGAGGGGTACCGCATCCTCCAGGAGGCGCTGACGAACGTGTTGCGGCACGCGGGCGCGGTGCCCGTCCGGGTCCGCGTCACGGTCGGCGGTGGCAGCCTCGACCTGGAGGTGCGCAATCCGCTGAACGCGGCCACACCCGGCCCGGGCCGGGGCAGCGGCCTGCGCGGCATACGCGAGCGGGCGGCCCTGCTCGGCGGGCGGGCGCAGACCGGTCCGCACGAGGGCGACTGGCAGGTGCACGCCGAGCTGCCGCTGCGCTGATCTAGGCTGACCGGATGCCGGTCACCGTTCTCCTTGTCGACGACGAACCTCTCGTACGCGCCGGTCTGCGGGCCGTCCTGGAAGCGCAGCCCGACATCGAGGTGGTCGGGGAGGCGGCCGACGGAGCCGCGGTGATCCCGCTGGTGCGGCAGCTGCGGCCGGACGTCGTCGCCATGGACGTCCGCATGCCGCTCCTGGACGGGATCGAGGCGACGCGCGCGGTGCTGAAGACCGTCGACGAGCCGCCGAAGATCCTCGTGGTGACGACGTTCGAGAACGACGAGTACGTGTACGAGGCACTGCGCGCGGGCGCCGACGGGTTCCTGCTCAAGCGGGCCCGGCCCGCCGAGATCGTGCACGCGGTGCGGCTGGTCGCCGAGGGCGAGTCGCTTCTTTTCCCGGCCTCCGTGCGGCAACTGGCCGCGCAGTACGCCGGCGGGGGCGGTAACCGGGCGGCGCGCGCGGTGCTGGAGCGGGCCCGGCTGACCGAGCGGGAGGCCGAGGTGCTGCGGCTGATGGCGCGCGGGATGTCCAACGCGGAGATCGCCGCCCGCCTCGTCGTCGGCACCGAGACCGTGAAGTCGCATGTGAGCGCCGTCCTGGCGAAGCTGGGCGCACGGGACCGGACGCAGGCGGTGATCGCGGCGTACGAGTCGGGATTCGTGGCGCCGGGCTGATCCGACAGGGGCACAGGGCCGGGGCGCCCGGGGCGTTGGCAAGTTGCTCGAGCGACGGCCGCCTGAGGGTGCGTCGGGTTGTGGGGGCGGTTGCTGCCCTTGGGCTAAGCCGTGGTGGGCTGTGCGACACCTCCCATCCCGACCTCGCGCGGCTGGTCGGCAACGGATCGATGCTGGCGAAGGTCGCCTACAGGTCCTTGGTCGCCAGCGCAACAGCAACGGCCACATCCGCGCCTACATCGCGCTCCGCGCGCCACAGGACTGGCACGTGGCCGCCGGTATCGACCTCGGCGACCAGCGGGCCGTGCGGACGTACCTGCTGAGCATGTTCGACGGCTGGGACGAAAGCCTGCGCTACATCCTGCGCAACAGCGACAACGGGTTCATCAACCGGCCCCTGTCCGTCCTACCCGCCCCGCACACCTGGGAGCACGTTCGCGGCGTCACGCTGTCGGCGATGCCGCGCACTTGATGCCCGGTCGGGCTGGGCGCCAATCTCGCCATGCTCGACGGCTCCGACCTCGCCCACACCCTCGTTACCGAATCCAGCGTCGGCGACGCGGTCCGCGCCTACGAGAGCATCATGCTTCCGCGCTCGATCGAGGCCGCGACGGGCAGTGCGCAGGGACTCGACCACCTCGTTCCCGCGACGGCCTCCTGAACCGACTCCGCCGCTCCCGGCCCCGCGGCCGAGCCCGCGCTGACGACCACGACTGGAGCGCCCGCACTACTTGTGGCTTCGACCTGGCCACGCCTACGGCAGTGCTCACATCACACCGCTTGCCGGCCGCCCCGGCCGGCGGTCACGTGACCGGTCAGCCGTTCCCAGTTGCCGGAGCCGATGGCGGCCTTCTCGGCCTCGGTGAACGGCGCACTTTCGAGGAACGACCGCGCGACCCCACCACTGGTGTCGAGGAACGGGAAGCCGCCGGGCCGGGTCCCGAAGGTGTACGGGTAGTCGGTCGAGTACACCATACGGTCGGTGCCGACCACCTCGGCCGTCCACCGCAGGTAGCGCTCGCTGACCGTGCCGCTGCCCGCCACCCAGAAGTTCTGCCGGAAGTAGTCGGCCAGAGGTCGCTCCAGCTTCGCCATGTCCTGCAGGACGCCGATGTGGTCGAGGTAGAAGAGAACGACCTCGCCCCAGTGGCCGGCGATGACCTGAAGTCCTGGGTGACGGTCGAAGACGCCGGAGAAGATCATTCGCAGATACTGCACGCCGAGGTCGTAGTACCAGCCCAGGCCGGCGGTCGCGAGCGCACGCCCGACTCCGCCTGGCAGACCTGAGTAGTACGCCTCCTGGACCGACTGGACTGGGGTCTGCGGGTGGAAGTGCAGCGGCACCCGCAGGCGCTCGGCGGTGGCGTAGAGGTCGTCGAACTCCGGTGCGTCGGCCAGCTTGTCGCCTGTGCGCCCGTAGAGCATCGCGCCGCGGATTCCGAGTTGTGTGACGGCGCGCTCCAGTTCCGCTGCTGCGGCTTGCGGTGAGGGCGTCGGGATGGCCGCGAGCGCCTGGAACCGCTGCGGGTGGGCATCGACGATCTCAGCGAGCGCGTTGTTGGCCTCACCCGCGACGTGCATGGCGTCCTTTGCCGCGAGGTTCTGCACGCCCGGTGAGGCCAGGGACAGCACCGCGACGTCCAGGCCCGACGGACCGGCCGCCTCGGAGGTCGGTGCGGCCGCTCGCGAGCCGGTCCGGCAGCGGGTGGTCGACGCCGCGGCGGACTTGCTCGCTCGCGAAGGGCGCGACGCGGTCACCACCCGCGCGGTGGCGGCGGCGGCCGGGGTGCAGGCGCCGGTGATCTACCGCCTGTTCGGCGACAAGGACGGCCTGCTCGAGGCGGTGGCGGAACACGGCTACGCCACCTTCCTCGCGGCCAAGCAACTGGTACGCGAGGAACTGGACCCGGTAGGGGACCTGCGCGCGAGCTGGGACCTCAGCGTCGAGTTCGGACTAGCCAACCCCGCGCTCTACGTGCTCATGTACGGCGAACCCAAACGCGGGACCACATCGGCCGCCTTCCAAGCAGGCATGCAGATCCTGATGGGGCGCATCCGCCGCCTGGCCGCCGGCGGCTGGCTACGCGTCGACGAGAAACTCGCGGCCGCCCTCATCCACGCCACCGCACGCGGCGCCGTGCTGACCTGGCTCTCCCTGCCCGAGGACGAGCGCGACCCCGCTCTGCTCACCGCCATGCGCGAATCGATGGTCACCGCCGTCACCCACCAGCAGCCTGCCGTGCAAGGCGCAGGCCCCGCCGATGCCGCCCGGACCCTGCGCGCTCTGCTGCCCGAGCAGACGGCGCTGAGTGGCGCGGAACAACACCTCCTGGGCGAGTGGCTCGACCGCCTGTCATCGGATGGTTAGACGTCAACTGCTCCGCCGGCCAGGATGCTTGCGGTCGGTGCACAGCCTGGGCCGGGTCGCGCGTCCAGCTGCGCATGACCTTCTCCCGAGTCGGCACCAAGGCACCGAGGACGATACTCGTGTCCCGCAGGTCTTCGGGGAGATGAGCCGCCGGCCCTACACCGTCGACCACGCCCCGGCTTTCGTAGCCGGCTCCAGCTGAGGCCGAACTCCCCGCTCAGCCGGGCTCCCTTCAGGGCGAGCAGGAACAGCATGTGCGCATTCAGCGGACTCTCGCCGTGGCAGACGGCCTGCATGTGGCAGATCAGCGCATCGCGGACGGGCGAGTTCGGGTGGTAGCGCGGCCTCCTGAGAATCGTGCTGTGTCCCGGGCTCAGCAGCCGTGCTCGACAGGATATGCCGATTCAACCTCGGCTCCGACGTGCGGCCTGGACGGCCGGCTCCTGGAATCGTGGCGGTCATCCGCTGTCTGGGCCGGTCTGCTGCCGATTTCACCGTTGCATCGTCTGCCGCAGCGCGGCCTCCAGCGCCGCGCACGGCGCGTCGGCGTAGTGGACGGAGCGCCAGCTCACGACGCCGTCGGGCCGGACGAGCACGGCTCCGTCCTCGCCGATGCCGCAGCGGTCCGCGAAGCTCGAACCGGGTACCAGGGTCTGCGGGGTGAGGACGACGGTGTCCAGTAGGGCGCGGACCGGCGGGCGTCTAATGATCTGCGTGCTGCCCGTGCGAGGTCTTGGGCTGCCGTATCCACGCGGCCAGTAGCCGAAGCGCCTCTTCGGAGCTGGAGCCTGCCTCGGCGGTGTAGACACTCAACCGCTGGTCCGGGTCGGCGGGCAGGGTGAGTGACTCGAAATTGAGGGTGAGCGGGCCGACGATCGGGTGGTGGAAGTGTTTGCTGCCATGCGTGTGCCGAAACACGTTCTGGTCGGCCCACCAGCGGCGGAAGTCCTCATCCGTGATCGAGAGTTCGCCGACGAGTTCGGCCAGCAGTGGATCGTGGGGATGGCGTCCGGCGTCGAGCCGGAGCGAGGCGACAATGTCCTGGGCATGGGTGTCCCAGTGCGTATACAGCGAGCGGGCGGTCTCGTCGCAGAACATGAACCGCACCAGGTTCCGCTCGCGGGGCGGCAGCGCGTCGAAGTCGGTGAGCAGCGCATGTGCCATCTGGTTGGACGCAAGTACGTCCAGTCGCCGCCCCAGCACAAGGGCGGGGGTGTGCTCGAGGATCCGGAGCAGGTCGCGCAGCCCCGGGCGGACCGGCTGCGGACGCGTCGCCGTGCGGCGGGGCCTGCCTGCGGCGGCCTTGGCGAGCTGGAACAGATGGGTGCGTTCCACGGGATCGAGGCGTAGCGCGCGGGAGATGGCATCCAGCACCGTCTCGGAGACGTTCAGTCGGCGTCCGCGTTCCAGGCGTACGTAGTAGTCGACGCTCACGCCCGCCAGTTGCGCGATCTCTTCGCGGCGCAGTCCTGGCACTCGCCGAGGGCCGCCGTCGTCGGACAGGCCCGCCTGGCGCGGGGTGATCCGTGCCCGCCGAGAGCGCAGGAACTCACCGAGAGCTGTATTGCGGTCCATGCCGTTCACGATAGGGCCCAAGAGCGCCCCGACGGCCCGCGAAAGGGGGACTGGCAGTCCCCCGGTCCGGCTGTCCCCGGGGCGACGCGGACCCCCCGGAAGTCGATCAGCAGCCGATTCCGGTGCTGAAGTGGAACGTGTCGAGACCGACCGGGGCCCAACCGCCCCGGTCGGTCCCTGTTCGCATCGCACGAAGGGAACTCCTGTGTCGGACACCAAGACATTCCTGATCACCGGCGTCAGCACCGGCCTGGGCCGCGCGCTCGCACGCGCGGCGTTGGCCGCGGGCCACCGGGTGGTGGGCACGGTGCGCACGCCCGCCGACGCACGGGCCTTTGAGGCGCTCGCCGGGGACGCGCACGCCCGCATCCTGGACGTGACCGACCATGACACGGTGGACACGGTCGTGGATGAGACCGAGCGCGAACTGGGCCCGGTCGACGTACTCGTCGCCAACGCCGGGTACGGCCATGATGGCCTCTTCGAGGAGTCGTCGATGGATGACCTTCGCCGTCAGTTCGAGGTGAACGTCTACGGAACCGTGGCGGTGATCAAGGCCGTGCTGCCGCACATGCGAAAGCGCCGTTCGGGCCACATCATCGCCGTCACCTCGATGGGCGGGCTGATCACCATGCCAGGCCTCAGCTTCTACCACGGCAGCAAGTTCGCGGTGGAGGGCATCCTCGAAACACTCGGCAAGGAGGTCGCGGGTTTCGGCATCCATGTCACCGCCGTCGAGCCGGGCAGTTTCCGGACCGACTGGGCCGGCCGCTCGATGATCCGCGCACCCCGTGTGATCGCCGACTACGACGAGCTGTTCGAGCCGCTGCGCGCCCGGCGCATCCACGGCAGCGGGCACCAGCCGGGCGACCCGGACAAGGCCGCGGCCGCGGTGCTGCGCATCGTGGCGGCCGACCAGCCGCCGACGCGCCTGCTGCTCGGCACCGACGCGCTTCGGCTCGTCCAGGCCGGACGCGACGCCTTCGAGCGCGAGATGCTGGCATGGGCCGAGCTGTCGGCCTCCACCGACTTCGACGACGTCAGCCGGTCCGCCTAACGTCACTCGCTGTCGGGCCCCCGGCGCGGGGCCTCGACGGCGGCCGTCATCAACCTTAAAGCCTGCTTGAGAACGGTCTTGTTGCCGGTATTCAAGGGAGCGTGGGCCTCAGCGGACGGTAGATCGCCTACGGCCCGGCAGGGCGCCGGGATCGCCCTACTCGGGACGTCTCTGATCGCGCCGGCCCGCCAATTCGTCTTCGCCGATGCCGATGCCGATGCCGATTTTGCCGGACGTCTGGTTGACTGGGCCGGGCCGCTCAGACCCTGGGTACGACCGTCAGCATCGTCCGTAAACCCGCAGACCAGAAGTGCTTCGCAGTTCTGCCCTGCAGACGGATCGTGGAACGGACGGCTGACGCGGCTGACCGCGCATCGCCGCCTCGCCGCGACTACGAACGCGATCCCGCCACCGGCGAAGACATGATCCGCTGGGCCGCCATCGGCCTCACGACCCGGCGCCGCCCGGGGTGAGGATTTCCGTGAGATGTCCGTCGGGGTCGTGGAAGTAGGTGCCGTTGCCGAGACCGTAGTCAGGTCTCGGCATTCCGGGCATTTCGGCCTGGAAGGTCCGTCTGGTCACCAAAGCGTGAGGGCTTCGGCTTGAGTACGGTCTCTCGTTTCTGTCTGCCGCTGGTGCCGCAGGGTTGCGCCACCTGCCCACCCAGCCCTGGCCTTGCGGCTGGGGCCGGTGGTGCGGGTCTTCTGGTCGGCTCCACGAGGCTTCGACACCTTGGCGGTGTCCTGGTCTCCGGCCACTCCGGTACCAGTTGCTGCTGCCGCGAGGGCGGCGAGGTTGCGGGCTGCGTTGTCGTCCCGGTCGATGACGAGGCCGCAGGCGTCGCAGTGGTAAGTCCGGATGTGCAGCGGCAGCTTGGCTTTCACCGCGCCGCACCCGGAGCAGGTTTTCGAGGACGGGTACCAGCGGTCCGCGATAATCACGCGGGTCGCGTGCCGCTGCTGGGTTTTGCAGGCGAGCTGGCGTCGGATCTCGCCGAATCCTGCGTCGGCGATCCGGCGGGCGAGGCGCCGGTTGCGGAGCATCCCGGCGACGTTGAGGTCTTCGATCACGACGGTGCCGTACTCGCCGGTCACGGCGGTGGTGAGTTTGTGCAGGGCGTCGGCGCGGGGGTTCGCGACCCGGTGGTGCACCCTGTTGCGGGCGGCGTTGGCTTTCTCCCACCGCCTGGACGGCTTGCGTCCGGGGCGGTGGTCGGGGCCCTGACGGCGGGATGCGGTGCGCGAGGCCCGGCGCAGACGGCTGAGTGCCGCATCGAGGTGCCTCGGGTTGGGCACGGTGCGGGTCTCGCCGGTGGTGTCGGCCATAACGGCGAGCGTGTGCACACCGAGGTCGATCCCGACCGCGCTGTCGGGGCGGTTCACGCGTGTGATGTCGTGCTTGACCTCGGTCTGGAACGCGACGAACCAGCGTCCGCGTTCGTGTCGGACTGTGACGGACAGGATTCGCGCGGTCCCGGCCTGCACGCGCTCCAGGAGTTTGGCGGTGGGCTCGTGGACGCGGACCGCCCCCAGCCGTGGCAGTGTGACGTGCCGGCCGTCCGCGTCGACGCGGATCGTGCCGGTGGTGAACCGGCAGGACAGACAGGCCTTCCGTTTCGACTTGAAGCGGGGCATCCCGACCTTCTTGCCCCGTCGTTTGCCCTGCTTCGACTTGGAGTAGCTGTCGAATGCGGCGGCGGCGTTGGCGAGGCCGGTGGAGTACGCCTCCTTGGAGTTTTCCTCCCACCACCCAGCGAACCTGGGATCGTTCTGCTTGGTGGCGTTGAACGCCTTCCTGAGCAAGGGCAGCGACCACGGCCGCCACTCGGTGAGCTGGTCCTCGGGGATCTGGTAGGTCTCCTCGGCGCGGCGCTGCCACCACGAGGCGGTCACCCAGCCCACCGCCCAGTTGTATGCCGCCCTCGCCGCACCGCAGTGCGAACGCAACGCGGCCTCCTGGGAGGCATTCGGGTCCAGCGCGAACCGGAACGCCTGCACCACAAAGCCGGGCTGCCGCTGGAACTTCTTCACTCGACGGCCTCGCCGGTCACAACGGCCACAGCGCGTTCGGCCCGGTTCCTTGCCGCCCGACGCACATACAAGCCGACGCACATCGAGGTCAGCACCTCGGTGACGTCCCGTACCAGGTCGTCGGTGGTCTCGGAAGGATCGACGACAACCAGGCGCCGGCCACACGCCGACAGGGCGGCTTCGAGGTGCTCGACACCGAACCGAGCCAGCCGGTCACGGTGCTCGACCACAATCACGGCCGCGCCGGCATCCGCCAGAAGCCGGTGCAGCTTGCGGCGCCGCCCGTTCAGCCCGGGCCCCACCTCCGTCACGATTTCGGCGACGGCCAGACCCTGCCGGTTCGCACCAGCCACGACGCGAGCCACCTGCCGGTCCAGGTCGGCCCTTTGACCGGCGGACGACACACGGCAGTACGCCACCACGCGCCCGGACGGCTGGACAGCAGGCACGTCGACCAGTCAAGTCCCGGACGGCGCTTGGCGGACCGGGACAGGCATCTTCCCGTCCTTCACCCACCGCCAAGCAGGCTGATAGCTCACGCCCTGCTGACGCGCCCATTCCGAAAGCCTCACGCCTTCAAAGTTTACGATCTTCCCAATTTCTTGGCATGCGGGATCGCCGTAGTGGGTGATTCCGCCGTGCTGGATACGGGCGAGAGCGGCGTCGAACTCCTGCTCGCTGACCGTGAACGCGTAGTGGTGTGGCTCGCAGTCGTCCAACTGGTCGTAGTCCAGGCTGACCTGATTGGCCAGCGTGACCGGCGTGAAGTGCGCCACCGGCGGATCGACTCTCAGGCCGAGGATTTCGGCCAGAAACTGCGTAGAGGCTTGCGGGTCACGGGCGGGGACGATGGTGTGATTCAGTTCCACGGTCATAGTGAGCGTTTTTCACCCTCGGTCTGACCTGGTCAGATGCAAGTAGGGACGGCCTGAACCAGGGTGGTGATGCGGATGATGGAACACCTCAGCTTCCGCAGCAGCCGCCAGTCCTTCAGACCTGTGGATCGGTTCTCCCACTGGCCGCGCTGGGGTACCAGGACCGCGAGGCCGGTACCTCGGTACCCCTTGTCCCCCTTGTCCGCGAAGCCGATCGCCTCCGCTTCCACGAATGAGCCGCCCGCCGACATCGCAGGAGCCTGCCGTGGAGCGGCAGCGACAGGGTGGGGTTGGGCTGATGGAGTCGGCTACCTACCTCGAACTCGACCGATGCGACGCTGAATCATTGATCATCAGCCGCTGGTTCTGCGTCGTAGGGCTCGAATTCGATGTAGTCGAGGGGGTCCTCGTCGCGGCGTCCGAGCGGGGGCAGGCCCTCGGTCGCGAACCGGCCGCGCAGCCACTCCAGCAGCGTGTCGGTGAGGCCGGTGCTGAGCGGTGGGCCTTGGTCGGCATGGCGCGGTACAACGATCAATGGCCAGTCGTCCGGCGTGGCACCTTCGGTCAGCCAGCACAGTTGGTCGCCGTCGATGGAGTCGGCGAAGGGCAGGAATCCCCCGGGCTCGGGATAGACAGCCAGGGGGTGGTATTCCGGGAAGTTGGCTCTCTGCCCCTGGTAGGTGTCCGCGTACCACTCGGCCCAGGGTGCGAGCGCGTATTGGTCCTCGTCGAGTGGGGTACTGAAGCGCAGCCAGCCGACCCAGGAGCCGGCCCCATACCGCTCCATCAGTCGGACGTACTCACCCGGCAGCCGTGTATGCAGCCGTTCGTACAGCCAGTCCCAGTTGTGCTTACCGAGCGTGGGTGTTTCCGGCGGTGGGACGAGGGCGATCAAAGTCTCCAGCCCGCTGCCTGTGGTGAGCGCCGCACGCTGCTGAGCGGTTGGCACGGGTCGCCGAGGCGGCGGTGTCCACGGGGTGCACTCCAGGTCGGTTTGCATGCCACTTCGGGCGGCCACCGGGCGCATGCCGTCGGCCACGAGCCGGGCCATCGTCGACACGAGCGGGGTCGCGAAGCGCCGCCAGGGGTCGCGGCCCGCGTTCTCGTCGTCCTGACAGTGCATGACGACCGGCCACTGGTCGGGATCGTCGGATGCTGTGGTGTCCCAGTAGAAGGTATCGGCGGTACGGGTGGCGCCGAAGGGAAGGACACCGGGGGCATCACGCCGAGTCCGGTGGACCCAGGCCCCATAGTCGAACCAACCGCGGTTGACGCATGGCATGTGCAGCCAGAGCCAGGAGCCAATGTCGAGTGGGCCGTACGCGGCGGCGATGGCCTTGTAGTCGGCGGGCAAACTCGTCCCCAACCAGGACTCGACTGCCGCCCAGTCGACAGGTACTGCGAAGTCGGCCGGCGGATCGCCGAAGATCTCGGCGAAGGCGTTGACGTGCGGGTCTGGAGCACCCACGAGCCTATAGACCTTTACCGGGAGCGAACGGGTGTTGACCGGAAGTGCGGGGAAGCACATGAGCTCCTTCCAACCTGCCGCAAGAACAGGGTGGTTGGGCTGACAATGCAGTGAAGCCCCTGGTAGATGGGTTTTCGACCAAGAGAACCGTCTCCACCAGCGGCTTCGCATGCTTGTTTACCCGTCGGGCGTCGACGTGTCCAGTTCTGCCCTACGCTTCCTGTCCACCCGTCTGCGGCAGCACCGTCGCGCGATCGGCTCCCACTGGCGGCGTCTGAGCGCCGGCAGGCAGGCCCTGCTCACGCTCGCCCACCTGAGGGTGGGACACACGTATGCCCAGCTCGCGGCCGGGTTCGGCGTCGGGCTCACGACCGCCTACCGGTATGTCACCGAGGCTGTCGAACTCCTGGCCGACCTCGCGCCCACCCTGACCGACGCGATACGGGCCGCGTCGACGAAGGCGTTCGTGATCCTCGACGGCACGCTCCTGCCGATCGACCGCATTGCCGCGGACCGGCCTTTCTACTCTGGGAAACACAAGAAGCACGGCATGAACATGCAGGTCCTCACGGATCCCTTCGGCCGACTGCTATGGGCCTCACCGGCCCTGCCCGGCGCCGTCCACGATGTCCGCGCAGCTCGCGAACACGGCATCGTCGACGCCCTCGCCGAGACCGGCGTCCAGTGCTGGGCGGACAAGGCGTATCGGGGCGCGGGCGGCACGGTTCGTACCCCCCTGCTGGCATCGCTGGGAAATCCACTCCGCCGGTCAGAAGGCCGGAAACCGATCCCACGCGAAAATCCGCGCACTCGTCGAGCAGGCCAAGGCCACCCTCAAAGCCTGGAGACTTCTCCGCAAGCTCCGGTGCTCGACCACCGGCATCACCGCTCTCGTCCAAGCCGTTCTCGCCCTGCATCTGGCCAGTTCAGAGTGAGGATGGAAAGAGCTCAGTGACTCCTCGTCGGGGACGGGACTACGCGTGGTGGGGTGCTCGGCGGCCTTGGCGCCCCGGCGTGGTGCATGGATGGGTGACTGCCCGGGTGAGGGCAGGGCTTCATCGGCTGCCCTCCCCCGGCTACAGTTGGCGTGTCATACGTCGATCTGCTCGAAGATGTGCGGGTACGACACGATGTCGTCAGGGAACTCGGCCGCCATGCGCTGGAACTCCGGGCTACCGAACGCCGTGGCGAGCGCCTCGGTCGACTCCCAGACCGCGATGTTCATCAGAAGCTGACTGTCCGCCGTTCCCTTGTGCATCTGCAGGGAGACGAATCCCGGCTGAGCCTTCATGAACTCGGCCTGCCTCCGAAAGAGGGCCAGGAACGCTTCAGTCCTCTCCTTCGGGACGACGAAGGTGTTGGCCAGGACGATGGGCCCGGCCTTGTCCTTGAACTGCGCGAACATCGGCGTCATCGGGTCCAGGCTCTGCAGTTCGGCCATTTTCGGTACTTCCTCTCGCTATCGGTTGTCCCACGGCACCGAGGCCGGCCACCGCCGTACTGGATCCGGCGACGCTCAGACGCTCGCTTGTCCGTGCGGGTACTGCTTGCTGGGGGGTCCGTTCCATCGTCCCGGCGCAGGCAGGCCCTGAAGTCAGCCGCAGTTCTCGTTCAGATGGGCGACTTCGGTCGGACCGCGCGAAGCCGTGCCATACCTGGGGATGACACCGGCCCCTGAGGGGCGCGCCGAGGGCCGAGCGACTACCGAACTGGTGCAGAAGCGCTGTCGTTTGAAGGGTTCTGGCTTAACTTCGTGCATCGGCCACTCTGTGTGACGGCTGGGCGTCTCGGGGCGGCGTGCGAAGGCGCCCGAAATAGGCCGTGGTCACGGCGGTTGGGCTGACAGTGCGGGCCGTGGAGGATGTTGTGCTTCGGCTGCAGGAGCTGTTGATCCCGTCGATCGCGAACGTCGCGGTGCTGTCGGTGGGCGTAGGCATCGAGCTGGTGCGCGTTGACGCGCAATGCGCCGCGGGCGGCGCTGCCTGCCCGGGATGCGGGACCTGGTCGCCCCGGGTTCACAGTTCCTGCCTGCGGTTTCCCGCCGACGCTAGCGAGCGCCGGACGAAGCGTCGTACACGACAAGCGCACGTCACCCCAGCCGGTGACCGCTGGGCCGCCCTCGCCCCGGGCCGTCGCCGGATGGATCCTCCGGCACCCGGAAACCGTCACCTCGGCCGAGCCGCTTCAGCTCAAGGCATCCGGACGCGCTACCCCCAACTCGACGTTCTGACCCGGCACGTCCGGTCCTTCGCGACCATGCTTACCGGTCGGCAGGGCCAGCGCCTGCCGGACCGGCTCGACGCTGTGCAACAGGACGACTTACCCAGCCTCCACAGCCTCGCCACCGGCATCGACCGAGACCGTGACGCCGTCATCGCCGGCCTCACCCTGCCTTGGAACTCGGACGTCGTGGAAGGTCATGTCATCCGGATCAAGGTGATCCAGCGCCAGATGTTCGGCCGCGCTGGCTTTGCCCTCATACGGAAGCGCGTCCTGCTTTCCTCATGACAACCGCTGTCGGTGGCTGCTGCGATGATCATTGCACGTCAACGCGAGGAGATCACCTTGGGAACTTGGGATGTCGGCCCTTTCGAGAACGACATGGCCGCGGACTTCGCCCACACCCTGGACGAGACGGCCCCGGACAAGCGCGAGGACGTTGTGCGGACGACGCTCAGCCGCACCATCCAGGCCCCGGACTACCTCGAAAGCCCAGAGGGCGCAGAGGCTGTCGCAGCTGCCGCTCTCATCGCGGCACAGTGCCCAGGCGGTGAACCGATCAGTACAAGCTACGGACCCGAGGAAGCCCTTCCGACTTTCGCCGACGATCTTCGGCCGCTTGCTGTCGAGGCACTCGACCGAGTGGTAGCCGAGAAGTCCGAGCTCGCCGAGCTCTGGGACGAGACACCCAGTGGCCCGAAGTGGCGGCAGAGCATCAGCCGCCTTGGCACCGTCCTCGCACCCGAATACGGTGCCCAGAAAGACGCACTGTTCGATATGTGACCGGACAACCCGCTGCCGGCTGTGAGCCAGGGTCGGCCTGGGGGCTTCTCCGATACGTGTGGCTCGGACACAGGGTTGAGCGAACCAGGCTATGGCCGGGCCAGTCCGGTCTGGTAGGCGATGCCGACGAGTTGGGCGCGGTCGCGGGCGTGGAGTTTCACCATCGCGCGTTGGATGTGGGTGCCGCACGGTGTGCGTGCTGAGCACGAGCTTGGCGGCGATCTCATCGTCGCTCAGGCCCTGGGCGGCCAGTGCCGTCATCTCGCGTTCGCAGCTGGTCAGTTCACTCGCTATGACAAGACAGCCGAGTTCTCCCAGGCAGCCGTCACCCTCGCCTCACTTCTCATCTGGGTGTGATCTTTCGCGTCGGTCCTAGCCAATGAGGCGGCGGCGCCAGTCCAGTGGGGTGATGGTGATGGCCTGGCCGGGGTCACGGTCCCACTCGGCGTGAAGACCAGCTGCTTCGAGGGCAGCCACGACCTCCTGGCCGATGGCTGCGGTGGTCTCGGACGAGCCGTCGAAGCCGCCATAGAGCAGCATCAGTCCGTGGCCGGCTGCGGCGGAATCCGTGCACTGGGTGTGGAAGTAGACGTAACCGCGGTCGTCGGGCTCGCCTTCACCGCCGATCTCGGACTGGCCGCAGCTACGGCAACAGGTGAAGTTCTCGCGGGCCGTGATACCGGCCTCCCGCAGGGCGGTGAACGCGCGGGTGAGCCGCTCAGGGTCGGTCTCGCCTTGCCATTTTGCTTGCTCCACGACGCGCTCCAGCCACAACTGGTCGGCCAGCGCCTGTGCCTGCTCCCGGGAAACGGGTCGGCGGTCCCTGGTGACCAAGTACTCCTCCGCAAGCTCGGCCAGTTCGGCACGGGAGGCGTAACCGCCGATCAGCACCTCGCGGACACGCTTTTCCAACTCCTCGCGCTCGTCTTCGTCGAGGTCGAGCGGCGACACCTCCTGGGTGGGGCCCATGTCCAGCAGCGACCAAGCCAGACCACCGTCCCATCCGGCCTCCCGGCGTGCCCAGCCGGTAATCGCCGCAATCACGAACTCGGGCCTGTCGGCCGTAGCCTGGAAGTGCCGGTCAGCGGCACCGTCACGGTGCTCCAACGTGTAGTCGCGACCGGCCTGGTGCCAGACCTGGGCGAAGACGTCAGGCAGGTCAGGTATCCGCTGGATCACCAGGAAACGGTCACCTTCACCGCCGATGCGCCGAACCAGCCCGGCCAGCTCCTCGGCGGACACACGGACGTGCCGCTCCCAGTTATCCGTCTTCACCACGATTTCGAGCATGCAAAGACTCTGACACACCCCTCTGACAGCGGACCTCCCCCCATGGCCCTTTACGCCGCGGCTACCAGTTCGAGGTAACCGCCGAAGAGAATCTCCCGGACCTGATGCCGGCTGCACTCCTCCGCCGTCTACGGCTGGCTGAGGTGGTGGCCCGCCTTCTTGACAGGGCGCGCACACCCTTAACGCACTGAATGGGACACGATCAGGCGCCGAGGGAAAGACCGCGGACGGTGCGGGGCCAGGCGGCCACAACGCGGGTTCCGTAGTCCTTGGCTTTCCCCGATCGGTCAGGAGCAGTGGGAAGCAGTCGGATCATCACAGGCCCGGCCCAGGTTCGGGATGGTGTCCCGCCCAGTGGTGTCGGAATCCGGACCACCTCGCTCCGGCTACCGCCTCCATGGTGATCACCGCCGAGGTTCCTCGGTCGGTGTCGATGCTGTTCCAGGCCATCGGAGCGGCCTCTGCCCGGGCGTCGGCCCTGTCGACGTGCGTGACGTGCGGAGTCGTGGACTCCACATCGCTACACCACTTCGCGGGACGCGATCAGGTTCGGGGTGGGTTCGTCCATCGGTGGGCGTCGCATGACGCTGCCCAAGGCCTAAGTTTGTGCTCCATTTGGGGGTATTGCGGTTACGGACCGCGCGGTGGGGCGTTGAACGTGTATGAGCGGAAGTCATAAGCGGAAGCGGTCAAGGTCGCGAGCGTTCGAGCAGGTGCAAGCGCAGCTGGCTCGTGCGGCTGCTGCGATGGCTGTGGGGAAGAAGTCGCCGCGGCGGGGAGTGGAAGAAACGGTTCGCCCGGCCGGTGCAGAGCCGGACAGCGGCCGTGGCAAGGCGGCGCCGCCCGGCTTGAGCTGAGATCATCCGCGTGCCCTCTCTTAGCCCAAGACAAGGCGTTCACTCAACTGTGGAGCCGTTTGAACCGGCGACTCGTCGTCAGCCTCTGGATGATCGATTCCAAGGGGTTTGGTGGTCGTAGGCGTTCAGTGCGCGCATGCCCGGCTGGCCGCGCATGAACCCGGCCTCACTCATCAGGCCCCCTTGGAATCGATCATCTGGGGAACCGGGAGGCGCTCTACCGGCGGACCGCCGAGATCAGTCCGCCGGGCCGCTCCTCGCGCTGCGGCGGGGTGCTGATCGGGCGGCCGTAGGCGGCAGCGCACTCGCGCAGGGTGTGACACTCGGCCTCCCAGCCGTGCCCGGCCAGCCAGCCCACCGGGTCGTCGGGCATCTCCGAGACCCACATGGACGCCGCCGATCCCGGCACGGCGTCTACGCCGAAGCGCTCGATCACGCCGCGCGAGCCCAACGTCAGCCCCATCCGACTGCCTGCCGCCGACTGCGCGCTGATCCGGGCCAGCAGCAGCTCCACCGCGTCCTCGGGCAGATAGATCAGCAGTCCTTCGGCGATCCACACGGTCGGCACCGCCGGGTCGTGTCCTGCGGCGGCCAGCGCGGCTGGCCAGTCCTCACGCAGATCCACCGCGACGGTGATCCGTTCGCAGCGTGCGACGGCCCGCTCCTGGCGCAGCACCGAAGCCTTGAAGTCCAGTGGCGCGGCGGTGTCGACCTCGAACAGCCAGGTGCCCTCGGGCCAGTCCATCCGGAAGGCCCGGCTGTCCATGCCGGCGCCGAGCAGCACGACCTGCCGAACCCCGGTCGCGGAGGCCTGCTGCAACAGGTCGTCGAGGAACTTCGTCCTGATGACGATGGAGAACGCCACGCCCAGCCGGCGGCGTCGCGCGGCCTCGTCACCGGGCAGCGGCGGCGAGGAGGGCCCCAGGCCGCCGGCGGTGGCGAAGGCCTGTGCCAGTGGGTCGCGGAACAGCGCGTCCTCCCGCTCGGTCTCCAGCGCCCGCACCCTGGCCACCCCCACCGCCGTGGCCCACACTCCCGACGGCTGCACCCGCTCCTGCTCATCAGTCACCGCGCCAGCCTAGATGATCGATTCCCAGGGGCCTGATGAGTGGAGCCAGGTTCGTGCGCGGCCAGCCGGTCATGCGCGCACTGACCGCCTGCGACCACTAAACCCCCTGGAATCGATCACCTAGTACTCCAGTGTGACTTCGCGATCATGTCAGTACTGCGGTCTACCCTCGTTGGCCATGGACTACGACGTGCACGTCACGCGGCGTGAGAACTGGTGGGATGAAGAAGGCCAAGACATCAGCACGTGGTCTTGCCGGATCCGTTCTCGCCGACCAGGGCGAGGACCTCGCCCCGGCGAACCTCCAGGGTGACGCCGTCAAGGGCGGGCTTCTCGGCGCCTGGATAAATGTAGGTGAGGTTCTCCGTCTTGACGGTGTTCGGGGAGGCGGGAGAGCGGGTTCCGCGGTTCATGCGGTGGCCGCCGGCTTCCTCGATGAAGTCGACCCAGTCGTCGAAGTACGGGCCGGTGCGGAAGAGTTGGGTGCCGTAGCCGACGAGGCCTCGCAGGGATGAGCCGAAGGTGCGCAGGGCGAACACTGCGGTTCCGGCGGAGGCTACGGACATGTGGCCGGTCGCCAGGAGTGCCGCGAGCGCGCTCCAGACGATGAGGGATCCGATGCCTCCCGCGAGGGCGCCGAGGAGTTGGTAGCGGCCTCCTCGGTTGATGGCGCGGTCGGTGATGGTGTCCACGCGGGCGCCGATCTTCCGGTACAGGCCGAGGAGGAACGGGGCCATGGTGCCGGCGCGGACCTGGTCGGCGGTTTCCTTGTCCACGATGTACCAACGCAGCAGGGCGAGGATGCGCCGTTCGGACGACATGGCACGGCTGGCTTCGTAGGTGACCTGGGCGCTTTTCATGCTGGCGAGGCCCTGCGGGAGGACGGCCAGGAGGAGCAGCGGGAGGAGGACGGGGTGGAGGGCGGTCAGGACTCCGGCTGCGGCAATGATGGACGCGGCGCAGGCCATGAGCTGCTGGGACTGGGTGATCAAGTCCTGGGCGAGTTCGGCGCCCCGGTCGGCGTTGTCCCACCGGTCGTTGAAGCCCGGTTGGTCGTAGGCGGTCAGCTCGGCCGCGACGGCGGCGTTCAGCATCTCCAGCTCGGCTTCGCGGGAGATCCGCGGGGACAGCCGCCAGGACAGGTTCGTGATGGCGATGGCGAGGAGGGCTCGGGCCCCGGCCGCGATGGCGAGGGCGGCGATGGCCGGGGCGGCGCTGGTGAGCCGGTGCTGAATGTGTCCGGAGGCAACCAGGGCCGTGATGGTGCTGGTGGTGGCGACCAGGCCGAACGCTTCCAGGCCGGCGGAGAGTCCCTGGCAGGTCAGCAGGGAGACGACGGCGCGCCGGTCGATCTTCCAGGCGAGAGCGAGAGCGCAGCGCATGAGGTACGGAAGGCGCCGGGCCATCCCAAAGGTGGTGGCGGGCTGGCGGCGCAGGACGGTGAGGCGAGGGGACTCGAACCGGAGTTCCTCGGCCGGTTTGTCGGAGGCGGGTTCGTCAGAAGCACTTCCTGTACTCAAGCCGGTCCTTCCGTAAGGGAGTTAGGCATGCCAGGGTGCGCCATCCCGGATCGTCCCGGATCGTCCCGGGACGGCACGAGCGCAAGATCCACTCGAACTCGTGAACCGTGCGGTGTGGCGACTTGCGCAGTACCGAGGAGGAGCCAGTGACGCCACCCACACCCGAGCGCCCCTCGCCGCGCCGCCGGCGTTCGATCCGGCTGACCACCTGGCGCAACGAGGTCCGGTTCCTCTTTGATCTTGGCCAGTGCTCCGGCGTTTACGCCGGGGGTGAAGGCCATCTCAGAACTGCTCTGACCGCACCAGGGGCACGGGTCCGCACTGTTCACCTCAGCCCGCGGGGCGCTTCTGATTCTTGATGTACAGCTTCACGACGGTCAGGGGCGCCCCTGCGTAGATGCCGGCGAAGTAGGAGCCGGAACAGAAGTGTCCGCCCCACGATGACGTGACGCCCGTGCGCACATCGGGATTTGGAGTCCAGCGTGGGTATGTATGGTGATCGCCATGCAGCTTCTGTATTCGTTCCGCGTGTACCCGAGCGCTGGTCAGCGTCAGTCGCTGGCCAGGGCGTTCGGGTGCGCACGGGTGGTCTTCAACGACGCGTTGCGCGTCCGCGAGGACGCCCGCGCCGCCGGGCTGCCGTTCGTCACTTCCGGTGAGCTTTCCAAGCGGCTCACGGTCGCGAAGAAGACGCCCGAGCGGGCGTGGCTGACCCAAGTGTCGTCGGTGATCCTCCAGCAGTCCCTTCGGGACCTGGACACCGCCTACCGGAACTTCTTCGGCTCCCTCAAGGGCAAGCGCCCCAAGATGGGGCCGCCCCGTTTCAAGTCGAAGCGGGATACCCGGCAGGCGATCCGATTCACCGCGAATGCCGGGTGGAAGATCACACCCGGTAAAAAGCTGCGCCTGCCCAAGATCGGCGACCTGACGGTGACGTGGTCACGCACCCTGCCGTCCACCCCCACCACCGTGACCGTCATCAAGGACAGCGCGGGTAGGTACTTCGCCTCGTTCGTCATCGAGACCGGCCCCGAAGAAGTCCTGATGCCGGCAATACCCGAGGTCGGCATCGACCTCGGGCTGGGGCACTTCGCCGTCCTCTCGGACGGCCGGAAGATCGACAGCCCCCGCTTCCTGCGCCGGGCTGAGAAACAGCTCAAGAAGGCACAGCGCTCCCTGTCCCGCAAGGAGAAGGGCAGCGCCAACCGGAACAAGGCCAGGGTGCGCGTCGCACGGGCGCATGCCCGCGTCGCGGACGCACGGCGGGAGTTCCACCACCAGCTCTCCACCACGCTGATCCGCGAAGACCAAGCCATCGCGGTGGAAGACCTGGCGGTCAAGGGACTCGCCCGCACACGCCTGGCCAAGTCCGTGCACGATGCCGGATGGTCGCAGTTCGTGACCATGCTCGCATACAAAGCCAGCCGGTACGGGCGCACCTTCGTGCGCATCGGACGCTTCGAGCCCACCTCTCAAGTCTGCTCGGCCTGCGGCGTCAAGGACGGCCCCAAACCCCTCCACGTCCGAGAGTGGACCTGCGGGACCTGTGGGACCGTCCTGGACCGGGACATCAACGCGGCGGTCAACGTCGCGAACGCAGCCGGACTGGCCGTGTCAGCCCGTGGAGCGCAGGTAAGACCGGTATCCCTACCGGCACAGCGCGATGAAGCAGGAACCCACCCGGAGCCGCACCCGACAACGGCGCGGCAGACGGGAATCGCCCTCCTTTAGGTGGGCGAGGATGTCAATGGCCCCCACCACATCCGACCGGCTACCGCACCCTGCGGATATTCGACCGGGACGGATACGACGTCGGCCGGCTCGTATGGGTCGTGTGCGACGAGTGTCACGTCGGCAGCATCCACAAGATCTCGAACGACCCTACGCCGCGACGCCGTTCGGTGGGCCTGCGTGGGCGCCCACCGGATGCCCCCGGTGGGTCCAGGCCACGGGCGGTGACGAGGCGTGCGGTTCCGTCGGCCAGGCTGTAGCACAGGCCCACCACAGCGGCCTGTCCGGCGGCGACCCCGTTCGGCCAGGACGCGGGAGCGGTCCAGCAGCAGGTCGATGGTGTGCCTTATGCGCTCCGCGAGGATCTCTCCGGCACTCAGGCGTCCGGCGGCCCTCGCCGCCAGCACGCTGGGAGTGACTCGCTCGACGACGTCCCGGACGTAGCCGGCTGGCGCAATGCCGTCCTCCAGCGGGGCGCAGGCCGCGCCGACCGCCCCGCACGAGTCGTGGCCGAGGACCGCTACCAGGGGGCAGTCCAGCACGTCGACGCCGTACTCGATGCTGCCGATCACTTCCGGTCCCATGACGTGGTCGGCGGTGCGCACCACGAAGAGATGGCCCAGACCGCGATCGAAGACGATCTCGGCGGCCAGGCGGAAGTCGGAGCACCCACTGCGCTGGGACGGAGCGACCTCGGTGCGGCGTATGGCGTCTGGTTCGGGGGCGCCAGGGCACCCGCGACGAACCGCTGGTTACCGGCCAGCAGCAGCTCGAAGGCTTCACGGGGGGGATGCGGCCTTGATCTCTGTCATGGCCGCAGATTGCGGCCGGCCCAGCAGACACGCGCGGCCGGGTCCACGGTCGACGGCCTCCGTGCCTCCGTGGTCGGCACGCCCAGACGCCGGGCGATCGCCCTCGATCCGCCTCCTCAGTGCGCTGCGCAAGCTGTCCGGCCCTCAACGGACCGCCCGCACCGCCTCGCCATGCGTAAGCCTCACCACACAACCATGCGGGCCCCGATCACGGCGTACGCCCGATGAGCGGCGCCGCTGCCACCAGCCGCCCACGAGCGACTCGACGAGCGCGGGAGCTGGACTTTTCGTAGATTGAACAGCGAGCGACTGGCAGGGAATGCGTGTGACACCAAAGATCGACTACACAGGGGTGTTCGCCGCCCTTCCGAGCCCGTGCGTGGTGCTCGGCACGGACCTGGTGATCGCCGATGCCAACTCGGCCTTCTGTGTGGTGACGGGACGAAGCCGGGTCGAGCTGGTCGGGCAGTACCTCTTCGACGTCTTCCCGGACAACCCAGCCGACTCGGAGGCCGACGGGGTGGCGACGCTGAAAGCCTCTCTGCACAGGGTGCTGTCCTCGGGCCAGACGGATCACATGGCGCTGCAGAAGTACGACATCCCGGTCGCCGGCAACCTCGAGGTGTTCAAGGAGCGGTGGTGGACCGCGATCAACGTGCCCGTCCTCGGCCCCGACGGCAGGGTCGCCTGGATCCTCCACCGGTCCGAGGACATGACCGACGTCGTCCGCGCCCGCCGCACGGCACACCTGCCGTCGGTCCGCCCTGGCCGGGAAGCGGCCATGGAAGCCGAGCTGTACGCCCGGGCGCGGCAGCTGCAACAGCTGAACGAGGAACTGCGGCAGGCCCATGCCCGTGAGCGGCGCATCGCCGTCGCCCTCCAAGAAGCCATGCTCCACTCCCCCGACCTGGCCCGACACCCGAACATCGCCGTCCGCTACCTGCCCGCGACCGGATCACTGAACGTGTGCGGCGACTGGTACGACGCGGTCGACCTGCCCGCGGACCGCTTCACCGTCACGGTCGGCGACGTGGTCGGCCACGGGCTGATGGCCGCCACCGTCATGGGCCGACTGCGCAGCGCGCTGAGCGCCGCCACCCGCGCCGTCCACGGCCCCGCCCAAGCACTGGAGGTCCTCGGCCTGTACGCCCGCTCGGTCGAGGGAGCACTGGCCGCCACCGCCGTCCAGGTCCTCGTCGACTGCCACAGCCACCTGCTCATCTACAGCAGCGCCGGCCACCCCCCGCCCGTCCTGCTGCACCCTGACGGCACCTGCGAACTCCTCGACCAGGCCACCGACCCCCCGCTGGGCGCCCGCCCCGAACACGTCCCCCGCCCCCAGGCCAACAAGACCTACACGCCCGGAGACACCCTCATCCTCTACACCGACGGCCTGATCGAACGCCGCGGTGAGGACATCGACGCCGGCCTGACCCGCCTGACCGACATGCTCGCCACCTGCACCGAGTTCGGCGCGGAACACCTCGCCGACGCCCTCCTCGCCGGCCTGGACCTCGCCAGCGGCGCCGACGACGACATCGCCATGGTCGTCGCCCGCCTGGACCGAACGACCCGACCGTACTGATCGGGCCGGCTTCGGGCCTCGGCCCGGACGGATGAGACGGCCGGCCGGTGCGACCGGGCCGCGATCGAGAAGGCCGCCGAGGAGCAGGGAATCCGGCCTGGCCTCTGGTGCCGGGACCTGGACCACCGCATCGAGGCTGGATGGCTGGCACCGGTCAGCCACGTACGCCGCCTCGTGTGGTCAGGTGACCGCGGGCACCGGAAGGGGCTGCGATCCACGGCACCTGAGCAGTCGCGGCTCGCCGGGGGTGCATCGGGCGTTGTCTCCGCGGCCTCCGGCGGCTCCGCGGAGCCGGCATCATCCGAGGGACACCTGGCCTGGCTGCACTGCGGCGGCGAGCGGCACGTCGACGCACGGTGGTGATCCGATTCCGCCGTCCCCCCGCCGCCCTCTGCCACCGTGGGACCCCTGCCTGTCGCCGGGCATTGGCCCAGGCGGCGGGAGTGGCTCAAACGGGGAGCTCAGACGGCGGTACGGGTACCTGCCCACCGAGCGGACCCACGGGAGCGTCGCAGCCGGCAGGCGGAAGGCCATCCGGGGCAACGAACTCGGCCAGTAGCGCGCCCGCCACCACAGGCCCGACGACGAAGCCTCGCCGTCGAAGTCCGGCCCGCCATGCCCGACGGCCGACCCACCCATGTCCGATGACCTACGCCGACCCGCCCAGCCTCCACTGCCCGCGCCGCGTCCCAGCCCACGATGCTCAGCACCACCGTGGCGCAGGCGTCCCTCATCACAAGACGCGCCGTACACTCGCCACCGTCAGCGGTGAGGCAGGTCCGACAGGGAAAGAAGCGAGGCAACGTGCCCGCCGGCGTCCGCTGGAACCGGGCACGTTCGCCCCCCTGCCGATCACGTGTGAGCCCCAGCAGGGTCAAAGCCGACGACCGCGCACGAAAGCCGATCCGTGGTGCGGCGACCGTAAGCGGTGTCATCGCGGCGCACTACGGCGTCCCGTCCGGCTCCATGCTCGCTGACAACGAGCCCCACCGCAGCACGGTGCGCGCGGCGTAAAGGCGAGCAGCGGGCCCGGTGGAAGATCGAACGTGTCCGCAAGTGACCTCGCGCGAGTGCCCACCCTGGCGTCAGCAGTGGCACCCGCACCCGTCGGGGTGTCTCCTGCGGACCACAGGCCAGCTCGCGCGCCGTGGAGAATCGCAGCTCGCCGTTGGCGCCGGTGACCACGGAACTTCGGCCGGTGGGCCGGGAAGGTCGTTCATGGTCCATCGCATGGCGGCTCCTCCCCGGCGCCAAAGCTAGGAACCGGTATGAGGCGGAACCCTGTGCCCGGCTCTCCTACCAGGCAATTTACATAGAACTTAGCTGTTTCTGGAGCTTCTCACATCCATCGTGCGATGCCGAATCCGGTCGGACCGGCGACCCTGAAGACACGATCGTCGTGCTGTCATCGAGGTGGCTGCCATGCCTGCAAGAACAGGGTGGCGGTGCATGGTGACGGCTGCAGCCGCATGCGCGGCCGCGACCGTACTCGCCTCGCCGCCCACCGCCGCCGCGCTGTCCCGCGCGCCCGCCGGACCCTCCGGATCCACCAGCGGAACATCGGCCCCCGCCGTCGACTGCCAGGTCACCAAGTGTGTCGCCCTGACCTTCGACGACGGGCCGACCCGATACACGGCGCCCATCCTCGGGACACTGGAGCGCCGGCATGCCGTCGCCACGTTCTTCCTCATCGGACCACGGGCTCTGCGGTACCGGAACGTCGTCCTCAGGGAGCAGCGCGACGGTGATGCGATCGGCGATCACACGGTCACCCACTCACGCCTCACCCGCCTCCCGCTCGCCCGGATCGAGTATGAGCTGAACACTGCGGCAGCGCAGATCGCCTCTGTCACCGGGCATCGCCCGACCCTCTTCAGGCCCCCCTTCGGAGCCTTGAACGACAAGGTGCGGTCGGCGGCCGGTGCGGCGCGGCTGTCGGTGGTGATGTGGAACGTCAGCGCCAAGGACTGGAAGAACCACAACCCCCACCTGATCGAGCACCGGGTGCTGACCCTCGTACGACGGGGCGCGATCGTCGTCCTGCACGACCGGTACGCGACCACCCCGCCGGCGGTCCCCACCATCGTCCGCACCCTCCAGTCCCGTGGCTATGCCCTGGTCACGGTGCCCCAACTGTTCGCCACGTCCGGAGCCCTGCGCCCCGGGCTGGTGTACGACCACCGTCCATAGCGGAGGGTGCGAGCAGCCCTCACGGGGGCCGGAGACCGTCACGGTACGGGCGGGACGGGTGGGCATGAACCGGGTTCATGTCGAGTCTCAAGCAGCCTCGTGCTCAGGCTGCACGCCTGTTGTCGACAACTGGGCCGGGGTCGTGATGACCGCGGTGCCGTCGGTGAGACGGACGAGGAGGTCGGCCTGAGCCGTCAGGCGGAGGTCGTGGGTGATGAGAAAGGTCGTGCGCCCGGCGATGAGGCGGCGAAGCGGTGCCATGATGCGGGCGGTGGAGGCATCGTCGAGTCCGGCGGTGGGTTCGTCGAGGATCAGCACGGGGGCGGTGCGGAGCATGGCGCGGGCGAGTGCGATCCTGCGGCGTTGGCCGCCGGAAAGACTGTTGCCCCGTTTGCCGACCGGGGTGTCGTAGCCCTGGGGCAGCGCAGTGACGAAGTCATGGGCGTCCGCCGCGTCGGCGGCGGCGAGTACGTCGGCTTCGGTGGCGTCGGGGCGGCCGTAGGCGATGTTGTCGCGGACCGTGCCGTCGAAGAGCATGCTGTCCTGCGGAAGTAGGGTGATGTGGCGGCGCACCTCGTCGAGCGGGAGTTCGGCGATGTCCCGGCCGTCGAGGAGGATGCGGCCTCGAAACGGCTCGTGGAAACGCAGCAGCAACTTGGCGAGAGTGGACTTGCCGGTGCCGCTGGGTCCGGTGACCGCGACGAGCAGGCCGGGTGCGATGTCCAGGTGCACCCGTTCCAGCACGGGGTGCCCGCTGCCGGCATACGAGAAGCCGACGTTCTGGAAGGTGACAGCCCCGCGGACCGGTTCGGCGAGCGGCGGGACGTCCTCGCGGGGCGCGGCGTCGGGGAGGGGTCCGGTACGCAGCACCTCGATGAGGCGTTCGCAGGCGGCGGTGGCGGAGGAGGCGCTGACGACGAGCTCGCCAAGTTCCTGGAGTTTGGGGTGGAGATAGCCGAGGAAGGCGGCGAAGGAGAGCAGGCCACCGACGCTGAGGTGGTGTTCGGAGATCTGCCAGGCGCCGGCGCCGATCACGGCCAGCACGCTGAGCGTCTCGACCAGTTCACCCATCGGTCCGTACACCGACGACAACCGGATCTGCCGCAGGCCGGCGCGCATCCAGTTGCGCCCCTCGCGGTGCACCTTGCTGCGCTCGGCCTGCTGCCGACCGTAGGCCTGCACCAAGGGCATGTTGGCCAGGCTCTCCTCCAGTAGGGAGGCCAGCCGGCCGTTGCTGTCACGTTCAGCGCGGGTCGCGGAGCGCATCAGAGTGCCGAACACCCGGGCGCCGAACCAGATCAACGGGGCAGCGGCCAGCGTGATCAGGGCCAGCTGCCAGCTGGTCCAGAAGGCCGCCGCAGCGAACACCGCCGCGCCGACGGCGGAGGTGATCAGTTCGACGGGCGCGGAGGCGACCAGTGACTCGACGGACTCGATGTCTCCGGTCAGCCGGGAGACCAGGTCGCCGGTGCCGAAGCGGTCCAGGGCGTCCGGCGGGACCCGCTGGAGGTGCTGGAAGACGCGGTCGCGCAGGCCGAGCAGAAAGTGCTCGCTGGTCCATCCGGCGAGATAACCGCCCGCCGCGGAGGCGACCGCACCGGCCACTGCGAGCCCCAGCCAGAAGGCGGCAGGCTCCCAGAAGGCAGTGAGGTCGCCGGGAGTGAGGGCGTCATCGGTGACGACACCGACGATCCCGATCGCGCCCGCGTCGCACCCGGCGGACACCAGCAGCAGCACGGCGGACGCCAGGATGGCCGCGCGGTTGACGCTGACCAGCGGCCAGAACGTCCGGAACGCAGCCAAAGGGGAGATACGGGCGTGCCGGATCCGGGACGAGGCGCTGGCCGCGGGGCCCGCCCCGGATTCGGCCACGGGCACGGTGGCGGGTGCTGCTGTGTGCATGGCCGGCGCTTCCTGGGCACTGCCCGATCCGACGGCGTGCCGGGATCAGTCGCGCACCTGTGCTGCACGAACAGACCCCGGCACCGCCTGCCTGTGTGATTCTGTTCCGCGGCGCCGTGCTACTTGGCAGCGGCCTTCTTGTGCTTGCGGTGATGGTGCTTCTTCTTGTGGTGCTTGGCCTCGCCGGCAGCGCCGCACTCCTTCTTCTTGGCCTTCTTGGCCAGCATGATCTTGGCGAAGGACATGTCGACATCCCTTCCTGACAGATCGTCAAACAGCTATGGTCGCCGCTGACTTCGTTTGTGCGTTGCATCCGTGAGTACGGAGGCGGCTGACGCCTCGCTCAAGAAGAAAAGTGAGCGTTGGGCTATGTTCCCTTACCAGTTCCACGCCCGGGAATGCGACGAAATACTTGTGAAGAAGTGCTCGCCCTGATACCACACCCGGCACGCTCTCCTGTGGCCCGAGGGACGACGAGGGGCACGTACACCCCACCGGGCTCGGCATGTGGAGGGCGTGAGCCAAGCGGGACTCGACGGTGAACTGAGGCAAACTCTCGGCGTCGTGGAAGCTGAGCTCGTGGAACACTCGATGCCGCGACCGGCCGAGCACGCATCCCCAAGATGTGTCACGGGGAACCCTGCGCCGGCCGGGGCCGTTCGCTCGTCACACCGCAACGCTGCTCCCGCTCCGCCCGGCCTGTCGCTCCGTCGGCGCCCCTCTGACTTGCCGCCACTCCGCATCCACACACCCCTTCGCGGACGCGATCAGCGCTCCACGGCTCCTCCACGGCCAGGACCCGAACCATCCATGCGCGGTCGGCGACTGCTCCGGAAAGAAGAGCCAAACCGCCGACAGCTCGGCGTAACCGGCGGTAACTTCTTTGGCGTTCCCGACCGAAACCGCTTTCCCCCAGGAGACACACCCACATGCGCAGACTCCTCGCCTGCCTGGCGGCGGCAGCCGCCGTCCTAGGCGGGCTCACTGCGGCTGCCCCCTCCGCCGTGGCCGCCGATTCGGGCACCTTCAGCGTTCTCACCTACAACGTCGCCGGACTGCCCGAGGGCCTGTCCAGCGCGCCGACGCCTCGCGAGTCCAGCACCACGGCGATCGGTCAGCGGATCGCGCCTTACGACATCGTCCACGTCGAGGAGGACTTCAACTACCACTCCTATCTGTACGCCGGCGACACCGCGCACACCTACCGCACCCCCACCAGCGGCGGCGCGGGCATCGGCAGCGGGCTCAACACACTGTCGAAGATCCCCTACGACGTGGACGACTTCGAGCGGGTGCACTGGCGCTCCTGCCAGTACGACTCGGGCGACTGCCTGACCCCCAAGGGTTTCACGTTCATGCGCGTACGCCTCACCGAGGGCGTCTACGTCGACTTCTACAACCTGCACACCAACGCCGGTACCAACGACGGTGACCTCGCCTCCCGTGCGGACAACCTCAGCCAGCTCACCGACTTCATCAAGACCCACTCCGCGGGCAACGCGGTCGTGGTCATGGGCGACACCAACACCCGCTACACCCGCACCGGTGACACCATCGCCGAGTTCGCCTCCGCCAACGGCCTGACGGACGCCTGGGTCCAGCTGATACGGGGCGGGACTCCGCCCGCCAAGGGCAGCGATGCCCTCGTGTGCGACCAGTCCGGGACGACCGTGCCCAACACCTGCGAGGTCGTCGACAAAATCCTCTACCGCGGCAGCAAGCTCGTCTCGCTGAACGCGACGGCCTACAACAACGAACACACCAAGTTCCTCACCGACAACGGGCTCATGCTCTCCGACCACGACCCGGTCACCGTCGGCTTCTCCTGGTCGCGCAGCGCCGCCTTCCAGCTCAGTGACCAGTTCGGCGGCCCGCACGGCGACTACTTCGACGACATCGACGCCGTACCGGCCGGCGGTCACGCCACTACCGTCGCCCTGCGCAGCGGTGCCCGCGTCGACCAGATGAGCCTGACCCTGGCCGGCGGCACCACCCTGACCCACGGCGGCACCGGGGGCACCGCCTCCTCCCTCACGTTGGGCAGCGACGAGTACGTCACCTCCGCCTACCTGTGCCAGGGGCAGACGGACGGCCACAGCCGCATCTTCTACGCCAGGTTCACCACCAACCTGGGACGCGCCCTGGCCGGCGGCACCACGACCTCCGACTGCGTCACCCGCACAGCTCCCTCCGGCTGGCAGATCGCCGGCTTCCACGGCCGCTCTGGTGACGAGGTCGACAAGATCGGCTTCATCTACACCCAGCGCTGATCCGGGCCACGGGCGTGGCCGGAGTGCACAGACTTCGCCAATGATGTGCGAGGTGATTGACGCGCGCATGGCCACGCCTACGGTCTGAAGTCAGATACAGAGGTCAGGCTGGAGTACCGGTGGGTCAGCCGCCCTGAAGTGTCTGCTGCAGCCAGTCGAAGACCACCTCGCAGTGCTGCCTGGGCGCCATCGGCGAGCAGTGCAGCTGCGCGCCGGTCGCTGCGGTGAGCTTCACGTATTCCTTCGGGGCCGTCAGCTTGTCGAACATCTCGTGCGCCTGGCCGGGGTAGAACTGTTCGAAGTCGTAGTCGAGGACCAGCGTGGGTGCCTTGATGCGGCCCACGACGTCTGTGATGTCCAGCGACTTGATGAGCTTGGCGGGGGTGTAGAAGTCGGTGAACAGTCTGCCTTGGCGAGCGGCGAGTATCGCCGGCGCGGAGAAGGGTTCGAAGCGTTTCTTCACGGTCGCCGCCTCAGCGGGCGACAGATGTGGGGCAACGTCCTTGTTCCAGACGTTGTTGGTCTCTTGTCTGTCCGGAGTGAGAATCTTCCGTAGCTCCCCGAAGCCCAGCCAGGGATCCAGGCAGCCGGGCATCGCGACCACTGCTGCGATCCGCTGTTCGAAGGCCGCGGCCCGGGGAGCCAAGTCGCCCCCCATGCTCAGCCCGGTGAGAGCGATTTTGTCCGCGTCCACGTCAGTACGGGCGGTCAGCCAGTCGACGAGCGGCGTCACAACCGTCTCCCAGCGAGCGCTGAACACCACTTGGTCCAGGAAGATCATCTGTCCCTGGCCAGGACCCTCGTAGACGAGTGCATTCCAGTCCCGGGCCAGCGCGGCGGAGACACCGTACGTCCACATGTCGACGTTCTGTCCATCGCTGCCGTTGGTGAGGATGACGGTGGGGCGCCGGTGTCCTGATGCGTCGGGGCGGAACAGCCACACGGGCAGCGGAGTCCTCCCATACGGAACACTTGCTGTCACCGGTGCCGGGTCGCACAGCTTGCAGAAGCTGTCCCAGGCGGCACGGCAGGCCTTGTACAGCTGCTCCTCGCTGCCCGGGTCCTTGGAGCCGAGGACGAAGAAGAGCGCCTGGGAGTAGTACTGCGAAGCTCTCAGCGCCCGGAAGCGCGCGGTCTCCCGGTCGGGTTTCCCGCCCTCGGGCGCTTTCATCAGACGGTCGCCGAGCTTCCTGAAGGTCTCGACGTACACCTGTGCGGACGGACCGGCCTTGTTGATCGCGTTCACAGCCGTGAGCACCTCGCCCACGTCGCCGCTGCCCTGGTCGGACCCGCCGAGCGCCAAGAGGCCGTTGAAGTTGAGCTCCGGGTTGCTGAACAGGGTCATCGCTCCCGGCGTGGGCCCGCCTGCCGAGGGGGAGGCCGTCCCCGAGGCGGGAACCTGCTCGGAGGAGGCCTCCGTGCTGGTGCAGCCCGCGGCCAGCAGCGCGGCCCCCGCCACGCCGACGAGCCCGGATAGGGCGCCGCGCCGTCCTGGGCGGAGGACCTGATCTGGCGGAACGTGGCTCATGCCTGCCCAATGTATGCCCGAGCTCCGCTCGGCCCGCCGCACGACGCCCGCAGTTGCCCCTAAAAGCCGATGCCCCCAGCTGTCGCCCCGCAACAGCAGGTAGGTGCGGCCAGGCGCTTCAACTGCCCCACCGGTGGGCAAGGCGGTCCGCTGCAACGGACAGCGGCACAGCAGCGGCCCGGAGTACATGGCGGCAGTCGGTGAGGGTTGGGCAAAGCCCACGGAGGCGAGAAACACGAACGCCTGGGAGGACAACGGAACGGTGTCCATCCGCTCACCCGCCTGACGGCGCCGCCCGCACAGCCGCCAAAGACGTCACCGGAGCAGTACGCGGAAGGTGGGTCTCCGGTGTGGTCCAAGACGAGTATCAGGACTACGTGATGGCCGGACGGCCAACGAGCAGCTCACCAGATAGGCATCCCTGGACGGTACTGCCCTTCCGGGCTTGACGAGCAAGCCGGATCACGGAACTGCGGCCAGAGCCGTTTTCAAGAATCGCCATCAAGGCCACCCTCATCGCGTCTATCGGCCGCGGCGTTCGCGCCCTGGCCGAGGTCGTTACGCTCGGCCGGACTCTGAAGAAACGAGCCGCCGATGTGCTGGCCTACTTCGACCGTCCCGGTACGTCCAACGGTCCCACGGAGGCGATCAACGGCCGCCTCGGACACCTCCGCGGGCGCAACTGCCCCTTCAACCGTGAAGAGTCCCTTTGAACACCGGTCAGTCCATGAGGAGCACGAGTTTGCCGCGCACAATCCCGGCTTCGCCGACGCGGTGCGCGTGAGCCACCTCGATCAAGGGGAAGGTCTGGCCGACCTGCACGGCGAATCGTCCAGTTGCGGCCATTTGAGCGACCTGGGCCAGCGCGTAGGTGGCGCGGCCGGTGTCGCCGCTACTGAAGCGGATGCCCGTCTGCTGCGCGCCACGGAAGTCGGCGACCGCGATCACGTGCTCGGGCGCGCCCACGAGTTCCACGAGTTCGGGAAGAACGCCGCTGCCGGCGACGTCCAGTGCGAAATCGACACCCGCCGGCATGATGGCCCGGACTCGTTCCGGCATCCCGTCGCCGTATGCCACCGGCTCGGCCCCGAGCGAGCGGAGGGCATCGTGCGTGGCTGGACTACCCGTACCGATGACCCGCGCGCCGCGCTCCACGGCGAGTTGGACAGCGGCGCTCCCAACGCTGCCGGATGCCCCGTTGATGAGCACGGTGCTGCCCGCTGTGACGCCAAGCTGGTCGAGCGAGCGCGCCGCGGTCTCGGCTGCCGCGGGGATCGCCGCAGACCTCGCATAATCGAGCGAGCTGGAGATCGGGGCCCAGTAGGACAAGACGGCCAACTCCGCTTGGGCGGCTCCGTATGGTGAGGCTCCGAAGACCCGGTCACCAACCGCGACATCCGAGACATCCTCGCCGACCTCGTCAACGATACCCGCGGCCTCGTAGCCCAGGGTCTGTGGCAGTTCCTGGTCCATCAGGCCCTGACGCTTCTTCCAGTCGCTGGCGTTGATCCCCGCGGCACGGACCTTGATCCGTACCTCTCCGGCACCGGGATGGGGATCGGGGAGGTCAACGATCTCAAGAACCTCCGGGCCGCCGAACCGGCTGAACTGTGCCGCCCTCATGACGCACTCCTTCCGCGGAAGGAGTGGCGGATCGTCCGATACCGCGTGTGCGCGTACTCTCTGTCCGGCTATCTGCTCGGCCCCAGAGCACGTTTCTACTCCGATACATCGACCCTACGTCATGACCGCCCATGCATGGCGAGCGGCCTCCGGGGCCACCTCGCCCCGCACAGCCCGCCGGCTCCCATGCCTGCGGACAGGAGAAGGCGCGGCTGTAGAGAACGCGAGATCCCTACTCGAGACCGGCGGCTTCAGACCCCGGCTACCCGCCAGTTGTGATGAGCCCCTTATTGAAGGATCAGAACTCGCCGTGGGCCATAAGGAGTTGCAAGAGCGCTTCGGCATCACACGGGCGGCGGGTTCGGGTCTGGACCCCTGAGGTCAGGCGGTGGCCTCGACCAGCCGCTTCATGCCGGGCTGGTCGGTCACGCAGCCCACCAGGCCGAGCGTCCGGGCCAACGCCAGGTCGCGTTCGTCGTTGACGGTCCAGGCCATCACATCGATGCCGGCGGCCTCGCACTTGTCCACGATGGCCCGGTTCAGCTGGCGCAGCTCCACGCTGACCAGGGTGGAACCGACCTTCTGGGCGCGGCCGACGAACGTGTCGCGGTGCGCGCTGGGGCCTGCCACCAGCACGGTGCGGGCCTGTGGCAGCAGGTTGTGGATCTCGATCAGCGCCGCGTCGTGGAACGACAGCACCGAGACCCGGTCCAGCAGGCCGCGGTCGGTGAGCACCTTGGCCAGCGACCGGGCGGCGCCCACATCCTTGATCTCCGCCTGGATCGGCAGCGTCGGCCCGACGGCGTCCAACACCTCCCCGAACGTGGGGATGCGCTCACCGAGGCCGGCGTCGAGCTTCTTGAGCTCCCCCAGCTGCTGGTCGGCGATCGGACCGGAGCCGTCCGTCGTGCGGTCGAGGGTCTCGTCGTGCATGACGACCAGCTCGCCGTCCCGGCTCAGGTGCAGGTCCAGTTCGATGCCGTCCAGCCCCTCGCGTTCGGCCCGCAGGAAGGAGCGCAGGGTGTTCTCCGGCTCGGCGGCCATGACACCGCGGTGGCCGATGGTGAAGAAAGACACTCGGTTGCCGTCCTTGGGTGTGGTGGTCCGGGGCAGGCACACGGGCGGCGGGCGACCGTCCGTCGGAGTGCCCAAGCCTACGGGGGCCCGTCGGGCCAGGTGCAACGCTCAGCAGCGCAAGGGGGACCCTACGGTGTCGCCAGGGCTGTGCGCTCGGCTTTCTCCAGCCAGTCGGTGTACCAGCGGGCGAACCTCACCGGCGAACCCTGGTCGTCGAGGAGCGGGGTGAGGTCGACGTCGTCCACCCGGCAGTCGGACCAGATGGTGTCTCGGTGGCTGCCGCTGATGATCAGCCACTCTCTTTGGGCGCAGCCCAGGTGGGAGATCACGATCGCGCCAGCGGTGCGCTCCGGGGCGAACATGACGGCTTCCCACCGCTCGTCCCACGCCTCGATGGCGTCGTCGAAGTCCTCGATGTCGTCGAAGTCCTCGATGTCGTCGAAGTCCTCGATGTCGTCGAAGTCCTCGATGTCGTCGAAGTCCTCTTCCTCGGGACGTTGGGCAAGAGCATCGTTGACCAGCCCCGGGTCCGGACCCTGGTCAGGAAACGGCTCGGCAAGCCTCGACAGGTCAGCAAGGTCCGCGCCGTCGCCCTCCCAACGCCAACGGCCCTGCACGCGCCGAACCGGGAACAGGCCGTACGCGGGGCCGGCACCGCCCGAGCCGACGTGGAGCAGGAAGTCCCGGTACTCCTCCGGCAGCCTGACGCCTATCTGAGACTCGAGTTCGGCAAGCTCGCCCTGGGTGAGTGGGTCCTCCAGGACCCACTTGTGTCCCCCAGTGCCCCGAAAACCTTGCTGCTCGTCGGCCCTGCACCAGCCGCCTCCACCCGCTGACGTACGTCCACCCACCACTGATCAGTCATGCGCAGACCGTACGCGCCGCCACCGACACCCACGGCGCGAGGCCCCCCTGCTACCTCCAGCGCCTGCGCGACGGCCCTCCTAGCTAGGTGCCGACGCGCCCGCCCTGCCGCCCGGGCACCGAGCTGGGCTGCCTCGACTAGGCGCGTATCGGGTCGTGATCAATGAGCATCGCAGCTTCCGGGACGGGTGCCCGTCTGGGGTACGGGGCGCGGCGGTCTGCGGCTCCGCCATGTGGGCGCGAGTGACCGGAAGCGTTGCCGCAGGCAGGCAACGGGGCCCGAGGGCTCCGGCCGCGTGCCCGCCGGGATGGTGTGTCAGAGCTTGGCGAGCCGGTCCACCAGCAGCTCCAGCCTCGGCTCGGCGTCCTTGGGCAGCAGGCGGCCGGCTCGGGTCAGGGTGGCCAGCCCGTGCAGGGCCGCCCAGAACACCTCGGTGAACAGCCCCGGGTGGACGCCGTCCCCGGCGACCTCGGCGAGGCACTCGAGCAGGGCGGCGAAGGCGTCCTTCAGTGGCTCCGGGGTGTCCTCCTGCGCGTACGCCAGGCCACCGTCGAGCTGGAACAAGGCGTCGTAGACCGCCGGATTGCGCTCGGCGAAGTCGAGGTAGGCGCGGGCGAGGGCGGTGACCCGGGTGCGAGTTCCGTCCGCGGCGGAGGTCGCGGCCCGCAGCGCAGCGGCCATCTCCGTGGCGCCCTGAAGGGCGACGGCGCCGATGATCTCGCGCTTGCCGCGGAAGTGGCTGTAGAGGACGGGCTGGCTGTATTCGATGCGCTCGGCGAGCCGGCGGGTGGTGACCGCGTCCCAGCCCTGCTGCTCGGCGAGTTCGCGGGCCGTCGCCACGATGAGGCGCTCGCGCTCCGCCCGTTCGCGCTGCTTGCGTTCCTGTACCGACATAAATCGATCCTAGCATCACTAGACAATCGAGCGGCAGCAGCACTAGCGTTGCCTCATCAGCTAGCGACGCTAGTTCAACGGAGGGATCGTCATGCTCAACGCACTCGAGGTCGTCACCACCGTGATCGTCGGTCTGATGGTGGGGGTGGAGTTCTCCGTGGCCTTCATCATGAACCGGATCCTGGACGCGCTTCCCGAGGAAAGCGGCCAGCTCGGCCACGCCCACGGCGGCCGGATGCTCGGCGCCCTGATGCCGTTCTGGTACATAGGCTCGCTCGTCCTCAGCGCGATCTGGGCCGTCGCCGGATGGCACCACCACGGCGCCGGACTCGTCGTCACCGCCGCCGGCCTGCTGATCCTCAGCGTGGTCATGTCGATGCTGCTGCTCGTCCCGATCAACAACCGAAACAAGACCTGGACCCCCGACAACCGGCCCGCCGACTGGAAGCAACAGCTGCACCGCTGGAACCGCTACCACTACGTCCGCGTCGCCGTCATCATCGCCGCCTTCACCCTGCTGGTCGCCGCCCTCGCCTGATACCACCGCTGCCCCGACACGCACTGGTTCGCCCCTGTATATCGACGGCTTTCGCCCCGTCGGGGTGAGCCCCGAGAGGGCTTCGGATTTCTGACCCCGCGGGCCGACGCCGCGCCGGAGGCGCGCAATCCCCACTCCCCCGGGGGGCGGCTGACCACCGAAATCCCGACATCCGGGGGTGCAGCTGCCGCTCAAATCCCACAACGGCGATCCCCGCAAGCTACGCCCCTCGATCAGCCGCGTCCATGCGGCCTGATCAGGCCCCACACGACTCACCGGGCCCCACGAAGCTCACCAAGCTGACGAAGACGCGCAAGGAGAAGAACCATGTCGCTGAAGAAGATCAACACCGTCCTGGTCGCCGCCTTCATCCTCTTCATCCTCTGGTTCGGGATGGAGTTCATCCTGAGCCCGGAGACGACGGCGCCGGGCTTCGGCCTGCCGAGCTGGCCGTCCGGCGATGGCGACGGCTTCCTGATCATCAAGGGAATCCGCGACGTCGTCTTGGCCCTGGTCCTGGGCATTCTGCTGGTGACGGGCCACCGCCGGGCGCTGGGCTGGGTACTGCTGGTCGAGGCCCTCGCCGCGTACGGCGACATGGCCACCGTGCTGGCCCACCACGGCTCCGTGGCCACCGCGCTCGGCGTCCACTGCCTGACCGCGACACTGATGGTGGTCAACGGCCTGCTGATAATGCGCGAGACCCGCAAGGTCGCAGCCGCTCCGGCAACACCCGCCCCGCAGCCCGCCTAACGCCACCTTGGCGCGTGTCGGTGTTCACCTGTCAGCGCCTGCCGGGAAAGGCGAGGCGCACGATCTTCTTCCCAGTGGGCGGCGGGCTGGTCCCGTTTCTCCGGGATGGCGCAGCGCGGCCCCCCTGCCCCGATTCCCATAAACGGTCGTTTGCCGACGCCTACGGAACGCCGCCCCGGCCGAGTAGCTCAGCGGGTAGAGCGCCCCTACCTGCGCGGCGGAGGTCGCGGGTTCGAATCCCGCCTCACGATCGCCGCACCGATCTTGATTTCGGGCATATCTTCTTCTCGGCGAATCGTCAGGTCTTGCGCACGGCGCCGGTGAAGCCGGCGATGAACAGGGTGGCCGACGCCCACGCGGCCAGCTGCAGCAGCCAGCCCGCGACGGTGAGGGTCTGCCCTGCGCGGGTGCCGGTGGGGGCGCACAGGTCCTGCGCCCCCGTCTTGACCACCGGCAGACCCAGATCCAAGCCCACGCCGACCCGCTCCACGACGCTGCAGGGCGTCGTGCGTGTGCTCGCGCGGGCGGTGTGCTCCAGGCCGCCGCCCGGCCCGCCGAGGATGACCGCCAGCGCGACCGAGCTGGCGAGGACGGCGAACAACAGCAGCAGCGCTCGCCAGGGTTGATAACCGAAGCCGAGGGCCAGCCCGGTGAATCGGGCCCAGGCCCGGTCACGCCGCCGAAGCCCGCCGCGGTCGATCTGGTCCCGCCGCTGTGCCATGAGAATGTCCCGCACCTCGCTGTCGTGACCGGCCGCCCGGTGGACGGCGGCCAACTGCTGGTACGGCTGAGCGGAGTAGCCGGGCGTGTGGTCACGCAACAGCTCCAGCCACCGGGACAACCCGACCGGCGCCGGCAGGTCCGCGTAGGTCAGCCCGTCGATGCCGACCAGGGCCCCTGTGGCCTGACCCGACCGCGTCACCCCGCTGGTGTCCAACCACAGCGAACCTTCGACCGACACGCCGTTCAAGGCGAGCACGGAGTGTCCGGCGCCGGTTGCCCGGAACCCGGCGCGGAGGAACACGGCTCGGTCGACCCGCAGACCGTCGGCGTACAGGGCCGGTCCGGACATGTTCTCCAACCGCGCCTCGTCGCACTCCAGCAGACCGAGGTGGGCATCGACCAGCTGGACCACGCCGGTTGCCCGGAACCCGGCCCGGAGGAACACGGCTCGGTCGACCCGCAGACCGTCGGCGTGCAGGGCGGGACCGGAGGTGTTCTCCAGCCGCGCCCCGTCGCATGCCAGCCGACCGAGATGGGCGTAGGCGAACCGGACCGTGCCCTGTTCGCCGACGCCGGTGGCCCGGAACCCGTCGCGCAGGAACACGCTGTGATCGACCCGCAGAAACTCGGCGTGCAGGGCGGGACCGGACGTGTTCGCCAGCCGCGCACCGTCGCAATCCAGCAGACCGAGGTGGGCGCCGAGTAACCGGACCGCGCCGGAAGATGTGTCGGCGTTGGCAACCGCTCCGCGCATCGTCATCGCCGGCGCGGTGAAGCGTGCGGCGTCAACCGGTGGGTCGTGCGAACCCGCGGGGTGCCCGAAACAGGAACCGTCCAGCACGAGGCCGGGCAGCTGGCTGTCGCACAGGTTCAGACCGTCGGGGACGAAGCAGTCGACCAGCTCGACCCGCAGATCGCTGGTGATGTTCGCCAGGTCGACGCGGCCGGTGATGCGCGCCCCGCGCAGCCGCAGCCCGTGCGGGTCCGCCTCGATGTCCCGGCGGCCGCGGACCAGGTCACGGATCAGCGCCGCCGGGACGGTATGAGTGCTGTCCCAGGACCGCATCGCGGCCACGTCGACCGGCCCGTCACCGGCCAGGTCCAGCATCTCGCCGTCGCGGACCGCGTCGAGCAGGCTCTGCTCCAACCAATCGGCTGCCACCCGAGCATGCTGGCCTGCCCCACCGCACGACGGCAAGCACGCCGACGCGAGGCACCGTTGAGCCCGCTGGTCGTCTTCAGGCGGCTTCTGCCATCACGTAGCCGTGGGCGACGTCGCGGCATTCGGCGGGACGGTTCTTGCGGTGGGTGAGCCGTCGTGTCATCAATGTGCTGGCGGGCCAGGTGATCCGCGACTCGCTCATCTCGGGCAACCGTTTGTAGTCGCGACAGTGCCGTCGAGCCCGCATGATCCACGACCAGGACCGTTCCACTGCCCACCTGCGCGGGAGCACGACGAAGCCCTTGGCCTCCGGTGGGCGCCGCACCGTCTTGACGGTGATGTCAACGCACGTCTTCGCCCAGGGCACCAGACCGTTCTTGGCGTAGGCGGTGTCGGCCCGGACGATGGTGATCTCCGGGTGCAGCAGGGCCAGACGGAACAGCAACTGCCCCGCTACCGCTTTGCCGTCATGGGCTGCCCAACGTCGTCGGCCGCGCGGCGCGGGCGGGGCAGGGTGGCGAGCAGCGGGAGTTCGAGCCGGAGTCCATGTCGAGGCGGAAGGTGCCGTACGGGTTGATGTTCGACCAGAACAAGGCGGTCAGCCCGCGCCGGTCCTCGTCGGTGAGCTTCTTCGCCCGGGCCGGTTCGGCGAGGACCCGCTGAAGCAGCAAGGTGTTGACGTGCACGGGCGCGGACTGGAGCAGGTGCAGCGCGAGCATCGACGTCTCGGCGTGCTCCTTGTCCGGCCCGGTCAGGGCGTCGCCTCGCCCCAGCCCAGCCCGAATTCCCAGCCGATGCCAACCCTTCCATTTACCCGCCCGCTACACGGGCGGTTGGCTGAAGGCCCTGGATGACAGTGGATTCGTCAGCGCTACATCGGGGCGTCATCCGCGCCTCTTCAGACAATCAGCGTGTGCTGATGCAGAAGGGGTGCCCAGCCGAATCAGTGAGGACCCGCGCCTTGTCCCCGTGAGGTTGGTGATCCGGCTTGCCCGCACCCATCTCCAGCAGCCGGGCCTCGGCTTCATGCAGAGCCCCCTCGATCTTGAAGCAGATGTGAAGCTGCTGGGGAACGATCTGATCAGGCCAGCTCGGAGCCCGGTAATCGTCGACCCGTTGGAAACCGATGAACAGTCCGTACTCACCGTTGAGACCCGCGAAGTCTGCGTCCGACTTCGGATGCAGCTCAAGGCCGGTGGCCTGCTGATAGAACGCCGCCAAAGCCAGGGGATCGGGGCAATCGAGCGTCACAGCAACCAACTTCATCTGCAGGGGCATGGCACCTCCGGGCCGGTCGATCCGCGATCAACACCCTAAAGGCGGCTGAGCGACGGATGGCGAAGCCAGGCCATGTCATGGTCCGGATCAGGATCAGCCACCAAACAGCTTCCAATGGCCCTCGGACACTACTTCGACGGCGCCGTCGGCCACCTTGATGGCAGTCTGCTCGTCAATCGCATACGCCGGACCCGCGATCCCGGCCGCCCATCGTTCTGCCGCGGCCAAGGTGTTCTCCGGACAAGCCGGATGATCCAGGTGCGGGAAGATCGAAAAATCAACCAGGCCCAGCGTGCTGTCGCCGCCGGTGGGCGGCTTCCCGCCCATGAATTCTTGCCCGATGCGGGGGGTCATCACCGTGCTCCCGGCGCTGAGTCCCACATACACGGTGTCGGGCAGCGACGGCAGGAGGTCAGCCAGCCCGGATTCCCGCATCCAGTGGCACAGGTACAGCGCGTCACCGCCATTGACCAGCAAGACGTCGGCCTCCCTGACCCAGGAGACCCAGCGCGCTTCGTCGATGCTGGGCAGCGCGGTGAGCTCCAGCACGCCCACTGACTCCCACCCCAGCTCGGGCATGGGGCTGGGAGATCGTCCGCTGATGAATCGCCATGGCCCAGCCGGATCGGCGTACGGGCCCCCATACCCCGCGGTGGGAATGCACAGGGCGCTGGACTCGGCAATCGGCTTACCCAGCAGGCCGACCAGCGCATCCTGGATGCTCGCGTTCTTGATACCGGAGTCGGTGAGGAGAAGCTTCATATGTCCTTCCCGAGGTACTGGCCGCACGCGTCAACAGCCAGCCGTTCGCCAACACATCACGGCCGCCACCATGTCATGGCTACATCAGGAACAGGTACTCAACTTGTCTTCTAACCTCCCTGCGCTTGGGTCTGCGGGCGCCTCTCCGGTGGGTCGTGGTTTCTGATCACGCTGAAGGGGAGAGCTGTTCGCGCACCCATTCGGGATCGGGGTTGGTGTGTGGCTGGCCCGCCACGACGACGGTCGGCACGGTCTCGTTGCCGTCGTTGGCTGCTCTCACCGCTGCGGCAGCTGCCGGGTCGCGCCAGATGTTGACCCAGTGCAGCTGGCGGGCGCTGCGGCCCAGCCGGATGCGCAGTCGTATGCAGTACTTGCAGCCCGGCCGCCAGAAGACGACGGGTCGGCCGTCGACCGCGCTGCGGCGTTGTGCCTCCTGCGCACCGATCGACCTGGGGAAGATCAGGGGTGAGTTCACGCCGGCGAGCGCCAGGAACGCCAGCAGGAGTGCTGCGGCTGTGCCGGGGCTCCCTTTGAAGATCTGCCCAGTCGCGACGGCTGCGCCGCTGAGCACAAGCAGCATCGGCAGGATCCAAGCACGCATCATGGATGCAGGCTATCGATGAGTCGAATTGCTCCTCGAACTAGGTCGTTCACCTGGGTGTTCGCCGGACGCTGAGGTGGCCTTCGTCTGATCATGTGCTCCGACCAAGGATGCACGTGACCACGACGAAGGCCGTGAAGGTGAGTCTGCTGCCTGATCATGTCCCGGGGGAAGCGTTCGCGAAAGCGTCACGCTTCCGGGAGGACCTATTCGGCTGTCTGACCGCTCGCGGGGACGAACTGTTCGACCTCACGGATGCGTTGCTGTGTGCGGACGGACCGGTGACCTCGCCGGTGGACCTGACGCTGGTGACCGAGCGCCGACGCGGGCACGGCGCCATGTACGACGCACTGAACAGCGGAAACGTGGACGTGCCCCGGCTGCGGCAGGTGCTGGCCGGCCTGACCATGCCGCAGGCCGCCGACGGCCGCCCGGTCCTCGCCGTCGACATCCGCAACTGGCTCCGCCCCGACGCCCCGACCAGCGCGGACCGTCTGTTCTGCCACGTCTACGGCCGCAGCGGACGGTCCTCGGATCAGTTCGTGCCCGGCTGGCCGTACTCATCGGCGGACTGACCTACAACTTCCTGCCGTTCATGGTGCTGCCCGTGTCCGTGGCCCTGGAGCGGGTGGACGCCAAGGTGATCGAGGCCTCCACCGACCTGTACGCCTCCCGGGCGCAGACCTTCTGGCGCGTGGTGCTGCCGCTGTCCCTGCCCGGGGTCTTCGCGGGCGTGCTGCTGACCTTCGTGCCCGCCTCCGCCGACTACGTCAACGCCGGCATCCTCGGCGGCCCCTCGACCACCATGATCGGGAACATCATCCAGACCGAGTACTTCACCAACCTCGACTACCCGGCCGCCGCCGCCCTGTCTTTCGTGCTCATGGGCGCCCTGCTGCTGGCCGTGTTCGCCTACGCCCGCGCCCTGGGCACCGAGGACGTGCTGGAGGTGGCCGCGCGATGACCACGCAGACCGTCGCCCCCGCCCAGGACACGGCCGCGGCCCGCTGGCCGCGCACCGGCCGCCGCCCGCGCCGCCGTCCCACGCTCACCGTGTACACCTGGCTGGTGCTGGCCTGGCTACTGCTGCCGATCGCCGTCATGGTCCTGTTCGGCTTCAATGACACCCACAGCAAGGTGAACTTCACCTGGCAGGGCTTCACCCTCACCTGGTACCGCCACCTGTTCGCCATCCCCAACCTGACCTCCGCGTTGGTCAACAGCCTCACCATCGCGCTGGTCGTCACGGTGGTCGCGACCCTGCTGGGCACCCCGATCGGCCTGGCCCTGGGCCGCCACCGCTTCCGCGGCCGCGGCTCCGTGGACCTGCTGTTGTTGGCCGCCATCGCCGCCCCCGAAATCGCCCTGGGCGCCGCCCTTTTGTCACTGTTCATCGTCCTCGGCGTGCCCCGCGGCTACTGGACCATCGTCCTCGCCCACGTGGCGTTCTGCATCCCGTGCGTGGCCATCACCGTACGGGCCCGCATGGCGGGTGACGACCCGACGCTGGAGGAGGCCGCCCGGGACCTGGGAGCCGGGCCC
This sequence comes from Streptomyces sp. NPDC007856, assembly GCF_042868225.1. Classification (NCBI taxonomy): domain Bacteria; kingdom Bacillati; phylum Actinomycetota; class Actinomycetes; order Kitasatosporales; family Streptomycetaceae; genus Streptomyces; species Streptomyces sp. NPDC007856. Next base: position 74,385 of record NZ_JBIAEC010000013.1, read on the forward strand.
TGGACGGCGTTCCGGCTGGTCACCCTGCCGATGCTGCTGCCCGGCGTGGTTTCCGGCGCCCTGCTGTGCTTCGCCCTGTCCATCGACGACTACGTCATCACCAGCTTCAACGCCGGCCGGACGGTCACCTTCCCGCTGTGGGTGTACAGCGCCAGCCGTACCGGTGTGCCCCCGCAGGTCAACGTCAGGGGAACGCTGATCTTCGTCGGCGGCCTGATCATCGCCGGCGCGAACGTCCTGTTCTCCCGGCGCCGCGCGGCCTGACCCCCGGTCCCCCCCGCCCCCAGGACACCGGCCCGGCCACGGCCGGTGCGCAACCAACGCCTCGAAGGAAACCATCACCGTGCTCTCTTTCAACGAAGCCGAGTTCGTCGCCCAGACCGAAAGCATCGTGGCGCTGCGCCCCCGGATCGAGGAAGTCGTCGACCGTCTCGTGGACGAGGGGTACGACAACGTCCTCCTCGTGGGCGCGGGCGGCACCTACGCCCAGATGTGGCCCTACGAGCACCTGGCCCGGCGCACCTCGGTGCTGCCGGTGCGGGCGGCCATCGCGGCGGAGCTGGTCGTCTCCGGCGACGCCCGCCTGGGCAAGCGCACAGCCGCCGTCTTCACCTCCGTCTCCGGCACCACCGAGGACAGCATCAAGGCCATCGACTACTGCAAGGAGCGCGGAGCGTACACGATCGGCTTCACCGGCCACCCCGACTCCCCCATCGCCCGGCGGGTCGACACCGCGTTGGTCTCCGCACCCAAGGCCTGGCCGTTCGACGTCCAGATGCTGCTGTTCATGGGCCGACTGCTGTCCCGGCGAGGCGAGTTCGAGGGCTACGACCGCCTCGCCGACGAACTCACCGGCCTGCCACGCATCCTGGTGGAGGTCGCCCGCCGGGCCGAGCCCGCGGCGTCCGACTTCGCCGAGGCCCACAAGGACACCGACTACCACTTCCTCATCGGCGGCGGGAACCTGTGGGGATTCACCTACCTGTACTCCATGTGCATCCTCGAGGAGATGCAGTGGCTGCGCACCACCCGGGTGCACAGCGCCGAGTTCTTCCACGGTTCGCTGGAGTTGCTGGAGGAGGACACCAGCGTGATCGTCTTCCAGGGCGAGGACGAGACCCGCGCGCTCACCGACCGGGCCGAGGCGTTCGCCCGCCGGGTCTCCAAGGACGTCACCGTCTTCGACACCCGCGACCACCCCCTGGAGGGCATCAGCCCCGAGTTCCGCGGTCTGCTGGCGCCGCTGGTCATGGACACCGTGATGGACCGGGTCAGCAAGCACCTGGAGCGGGTGCGCGACCACTCCCTGGACCTGCGCCGCTACTACCGCGTCATGGACTACTGACCGCCCACCGTCCCACCCACGTCCATCCGCCCCGGCGTGCCGGTGCCGGGGCACCGGCACACCCCGAGCGGGCGCCGCGCATCCGCGCGGCGCCCGCGCTCCTGGAGACTTGATGAACATCCTCGGTTTCGGCGACAACGTCGTCGACCGTTTCGTGGACCGCGGCATCGACTACCCGGGCGGCAACTGCGTCAACGTCGCCGTCTACGCCCACCGCCTCGGTCTCGACACCGCCTATCTGGGGGTGTTCGGCGACGACGACCTCGGCGCCTTCCTCCGTGCGGCGATCGCGGCCCAGGGTGTCGCGGTGGAGCGCAGCGTGGTGCGCCACGGCGAGTCCGGCGTCTCCACTCTCCATGTCCAGGGCGGCGACCGGGTCTTCCTCAGCTACAACGGCGGCGGCGTCACCGTACGCGAGCCGCTCGTCCTGGACGACGCCCTGCTGGCGTACGCGGCGTCCTTCTCGCTGGTGCACTCCAGCGTCTACTCGCACACCGAGAACGAACTGCCCAAGCTCGCCGCAGCCGGAACACTGGTCAGCTTCGACCTCTCCGACGACGACGAGTTCCGCACCCCCGCCTACCTCGCCCGTGTCTGCCCCCACCTCGACCTGGCCCTGCTGTCCTGTTCGGACCTGGACGAGGCCGCCACCCAGCAGTTGGCGCAGGCCGTGCTGGCACGGGGGCGCGCATGGTCCTGGCCACCCGCGGCCTGGCAGGGGCCACCGTGTACGACGGCCGGATGCCGGTGACAGCACCGGCCCATGCGGCGGACGCGCGGTCCATGGCCGACACCGTGGGCTGCGGCGACGCCTTCCTCGCCGGTTTCACGGTGTCCCTGCTCCGGGACGGCTGGTCCCGAAGCAGCCCGCCCTCCCGCCTCTCGCTGGAGCGCGCCCTGCGCCAGGGCGCGCAGTCGGCCCACGACCAGTGCTTCGTCGAGGCCGCGTTCGGCCACGGCCGGCCCACCGCGACACCCGGGCCCGCCGCCTTGCGCCGGCCCATGCGGCGGACAATGCCGTTGCATCACGGGCCCGCGAGTTGAGGTCTGGTGACGAGGAAGGCTTGTGCACCGGTGCGGGTCGGTTGTGGTCAGACATGGGTGTTCAACTCCGGCAGTGCGCGACGGCCTTTGGGCGTGGAGCGAGCGCTGGCGGGCCACCGCACTGTCGACGCCACCGACCCCGCAGTCGGCCGACCCGAAGCTGCACAGCGATCTGACCGCGTTCCGGGAAATCGCGGCGCGTGCTGAGGCCGCTCGATTGCACGCCCGTCCCGTTCCGGCGTTGGAGCGCGAACAGCGGCGCCAGGAACGAGCTTCGCTAGGAAACCGTAGCCAGCGCCGTGACCAGCACCCCTGCACCCAGTCTGATGTGCATCCTCATGTCAGTGGCTTTCTGCGACAGCCACGCGACCCGATTGCAGGGAGCTCCGCCCCCTTGCCGGGCTGCCAATGGCGTGCGCGAGGGCGAGGAGTGTGTCGTCCGACACCACCCGCATGCCGTACTCCCCAAGTAGTGCTGCCATCTGCTGCGGCCTCCACAGAGAGCGCCACGGCTCGCCCGACGTGACCGAACTCCCGAGCACGCGTGTCAGCAGCCGCCCGGCGGCCGCCTTCACCGACGGCGTCTGATAGTTGACGATGAGCGCACTGCCTGGGACCGTCCGGGCGGCGACCATGGCCACCGTGGCGCGCACCTCGTCGCGGGTGAGGTACGGAACGACGCCCTCCCACAGCCAGGTCGTGGGCGCAGATGGGTCGTGCCCGGCGATATCCAACGCCGCGCCGAGATCGTCGACGGCGAAATCCACCGGTGTGAACCGTACAGAACGGGCCATGGCCGGCAGTCCAACAGCCGCGCGATCGGCCTCGTCCGGCCCTTGGGCCGCTTGCGCGGCATCGGCGAGGCGAGTGCGCTTGTCACGCTGGGAGGCCGGATGGTCGACCTCCCAGACATCCGTCTGCGCGAGCTCGTGCAGACGCCACGCGCGCGTATCCAGACCAGCGCCGAGGATCACCAGCTGGCCGGTCACGCGGGCGCGCAGGGCCTCATCGATCGCGGCCGTCCGCGGCACGACCACGTCGGCGCACGCCCGCACACTCTCGTAGGTGGTGCGCGCCCGCCACCCTTGCGGTGGAGTGCCTGCGCGCACCTCGTCCACAGGCGTACGCTCGGCGGCACGCAGCACCTGTACCGCCACCGGATCAGCGAACCGGGCTGGAGCGGCCCTGCCATCCGCGGCTGCCCGCCCCTGACAGACCAGCACCGCCGTCTGGCTCGCCGCGCGCCCACTCTGGTTCATGAGACCGCATTCAACACCAGCCTGTCCCGCCCTCGCCGAGAAACGGGCATGAGCCCACGAACTGCCCTTCAATACGGCCATGCCGACGGTTGAGGCTCGGGATCGGCTCGATGGGTCCTGATGACGAGGGCCGGCTTCACGACATGGCCTGCTCATCGTCGAGACTGGCGTGGATCTGCCCAGCTCCACGCCTGGGCACTGCTGCCCGCCCTCGCCGGCAAGGCCCCGACCGCGAGGCGGCCGCCGCCCTGGACGTGGCACTGACCGAACTCGAAGCCGGCCCAGCCGGCCAGGCCCCGGGGCGCTTCGGCTTCGACGTACCCGAACTCGCCCTGCACCAGGCCGAGGCACACCTCACGCTGGGCCGCACCGACCAGGCCCTCGCCCGCGCCGAGGCCTGTGCGGCCGCCTGCACCACCGGCACCCCCGGATGGGCCGCCGCCACCCTCGCCCTCGCCCAGGCCGAAGCCTCCGACCAACCCTTCGACTCCGCTCAGCGCGCCTGGACGTTCTCGACAGGGTGCCGCCGAGCCGTCTGCGCGCCACCGCCCGCACCCGGCTGCAGCGGCTGGAGGGCCTGCTCGCCGCCCGCCCCGCCGAGTACGTGGCCGATCCCCGCAAACGTCTGCGCACGCTGCCGCCTCCCGGGGACGCGTCCGGCGCCGCGTCGGCGTGACGCCGTTGCTGGGTGGGGCCTGACTACGGCGCTGGGGGCCGAGGGCGATCCGGGGTCATTCGTCTTCCTCTCGCCGTGCAGCCGTCCACGACGGCACAAACCCAGGCTGGTCAGCACGAAGCCCGCCCGTGCGCCTTCAGCACACACGCCTACCTGCAGAGTAGGAGGGCCGGCCGGCCAGGAGGCCCCCAGCAAGGCGCTCACCGAGTGGCAGGTGACCAGCCGGAGTTGGTCTTCTGAAAAGCGTTCGTCGCCCGTCGTCCAGCGGCGCTAGGCTCGCTGATCATGGGAGCACGAGCGCAGTACGTGGTAGTCGAGAGCGGCGCCTGGCAGCGTTACTACTCGCACTGGGCCGCCAACCGGGTGGTCGACGATCTGCTGCCCGGTCCGGTCGCGGCGACGCGCTGCTTCCGCGCCAACCGGGAGATCGACGAATGGCTCGACGACGTGTGGTGCGAGGGCGCTGCACTCGTCGACCACGACCGCCGGATCCTGCTCTGGTTCGCCTTCCAGGACAGCTGGGCGGACCACCTCGCCGCCCGCGCCGTACTGACCCGGACATGGCCCGGCTGGGACGTCCGCTTCGCGCACGACGGCATGGGTGATCTGACCCACCACCTGGGCCTGGGCAGGGACGTGACCCGTGCGCCGGGCTGGTTCGAGACCTTCGAGCCTTCCGGGTTCGCGGCCACCGAGTACACCGAGCCCTGCTCCGTCGCCTCCCTGCGCCTGCCCGACGGACGCGTTCGCGCGTGGGGCAGCGACTGGGAGCCCATCGAGCACCTCGCCGCCGGCCCCCGCCTGATCGACCTGCTCGTTGCGTCGCCGGCCACCCCTGCGCTCGCCGACATGCCGCACGGTGGCGTCCATTTCGACCTGCAGGGCCGCACCATTTCGCTCTGGGCGGTGCAGACCGTGGCCGGCATCCACAACTGGCCGTTGCCGGGCTGGGAGAACTGGACCCTGGACTTCCGCGGCGATGACCACACCCAGCAGGCCGGGCTGCTCCCTGCGGACTTCCCCTTCCCTCAGCCCCCGCTCGCAGCCGCACTGCGGAGGCTCGGCGACGGCCTCAGCACCCCGCCGCCCGACAACGGCGCGCTCCTTGCCAACGCCATAGCTGCACCTGGTCCGCAGGGCACCGCCCCCGTGGTGAACCCTGCTGCGCTGGTGCCTCACGAACCGGCCGATCCCACCCCGGCCGAACTGGCCGCACTGCGTACGGCGATCGATGCGCTGGTCGCAGGGGCAAAGGTCGACTGATCGTTGGAGAGCCGTGAACACGCGCGCGCAATGGTTGGGAGTTCGGGAACGCGTCATCGCTGTGGAGCAGGCCGAGCGTCGAGCCCGTGGCCGTGGACCGTCTCGACACCCGACGTTCGAACCCGTCCTGACTCCCGCCGCCATCGCCGAGGTCGAAGCGCAGTTCGGTGTCGCGCTCCCCGACGAGTACCGTACGTTTCTGTCGGAGGTTGGAGCCGATGGCCCCGGACCGGCACTCCAGCTCACGTCGCTGCGCCGAATCGACGGCACGTGGGGATGGATCTGGGAGAACGACGAGGACCATCCCTGGCTGCTGACCCCAGTGGGCCGTTCGTCGAGACGGAAGACTGGGCCGACCAGCAGATTGCGACCCTTCGCGCCGCCGGGTACGAACCCACCACATGTGACGAAGACGAGGACTATCTGGACGACTACCGCAAGGTCTTCGGCGACGCTGGCGACGATGTCTGGTTCCTGGAACGCGGGCGGGTGCGATCCCCATCAGCGACGACGGTTGCGGGATGACCGGCTGGCTCATCGTCGTCGGCCCGCGCCGCGGGGAACTCCGCGACCGGGACTGCGCGGTCAACCCGCCCTTCGAGCCGTACGTCGATGCACACGGAAACCGTCACACCTTCCGCAGCTGGTACGTCGAGTGGCTTGAGCAACGCGAGAGGGCAGCTCGGTGATCAAGCGCTGGGTGCCCCTGGCCTGCCGAGCGCAGCAGCGGCTCCTCGGAGGGGCGTGCCGAGACGTCAGGGTGTGGGCGCCTGCAGTAGGGCGGCGAACCGCTTCAGGGCAAGATCGGTGCGCTCACGTTCGCCGGTGGTAGTGAGGTCGAACAGCAGGCCTCGCATGACGGCCATGACGCCGCCGCCATGGCTGCGGCGCGGGCGTCGCCGCAAGGCCGGCGGGTGGCCGCCGATGTCGCCAACTACGCCACCGGCGGTGCGGTCATCATCCACTATCCGGTGCAGGACGGCACCGGCTGAGGCAAAACGGTACGCTCCGGGACGCGTTCGGTCGGCCGTTGCGGCCAGGTTAGGCTATCGGCGGAACGCCGTTCGCGGTTGCCGGTTCGTTGAGCGTCAAAGGTGGGCCGATGTCCTGGCCGGATGTCACGGTGGTTGATGCGTGCGTGCGGCGCGACGGCCGGGGCGGCAGCCCCACGGCCGTCACCGACGACGACCCGGCGGCGACGGACGCGGACCGGCGTGCGGTCGCTGCTGCGGCCGGCACCTCGCACGCGGCGTTCCTCGGCCCGGGGCGGACGCCGGACGGTGGCTGTCCGGTCCGGTTCTTCACCGCCACCGCCGAACTGTCCGGCTGCGGCCATGGCACCGTTGCCGCGCAGGCCGTCCGGTTGACCCGCACCGCGCTGGGCGAGCTGAACGACCGCCAACACACCGGCGGGCGCACGTTCGACACCGTTGCGATCCGCCGCCCCGCCGGCATCGAGGTGTGGTTCGACCAGGGCCTCGTCGCGCTGCGTCACCCGGCACCGGACGAGCGCGCCGCGATCGTCGCCGCGCTCGGGCTCACCCCGGACGACCCGCATCCGACCGACGCGCCACGGATCGCCGCGCCCGGCGCACCACGCATGCTGGTACCGGTCCACGATCGGTCGGCGCTGCTCCGAGTCCACCCACACTTCGGCAGGCTGACAGCGGCGTGCCGGCGGTACGGGCTCCTCGGCTGTTTCGTGTACGCACCGCCGGTGGGCGAGCGACCGGGTGCGGCGCGGATGTTCGCGCCGACGATCGGTGTCGACGAGGACGTCGCCAACGCCAACAGCACCGGCTGCCTGGCCGCCCACCTGCTCGACACGACGGGGGCACAGACGGTCGCGATCGAGGTCGAGCAGGGTGACACCCTCGGTCGACCGGCCAGCGTGCTCGCTTCGGCCCGACGCGGGCCGGCGGGCATCACGACCCGGGTCGGCGGGTTAGCGGTGGTCCGCGTCCGCGACGGACACCGAGGCGACAACTAGACCGTCCTCTTCTGCGATCCGCGCATGGGGCTGGGGCTGTCCGCTGCGGTCAAGCGTTGGCACCCGATGGCGGCCGTCCGCGGGACGCGATGTCAAGGGCGCGGCTGAGTGTCCATCGGGAGACGCGCAGCCTGGCTGCGACGGCGGTTCGGGTTTGTCCGGCGCGCCGAGCAGGATGCGGGCCTCGGCGATCCGTTCGGAGGTCAGGGCGAGAGGACGGCCGCCGACGCGGCCTCGGGCGCGGCCGGCGTCGAGGCCTTCGCGGGTGCCTTTGACGATCTGCTGACGTTGGAACTTGGCGATGGCGGGCCGCCGCGAACGACCGGCGTGACGCTACGACCCAAGCCCGCCCCGATCCGGCAGCGCAGCGAGCCGGAAACACCCGAGGAAGCCGAGCTCCACGACCGCCTCCAGGCTCAGGTACTCCAACGCCGCGCGGGCCAGTAGCCCAAACCCGCACCCACTACTGGCCCCGCTATCCGCCTGTTGCCGGTTTCCGCCGTACCTTGGCTGCACCCCGAACCCATGCATAGGGTAATGCGGTCGCCGCCGATCACTCAGGGTGACGCACACACTGTGTACCTGAGGAAATACAAGGCGCCTGAACATGCGGCCATGCCAGTCCGAGGCCGGGGTAGGCCTCCGTAGCTCCCGGTCCCGTGGCACTCACGCCCGGCCCGCACCGCGGGCGACACGTATCGCCCGGGCGAGGCAGACCAGCGATGCGGTGGTCACCAGGGTGCGAGCAACGTTCCAGTGCACCCACGTCGCCTCGAACCGCGCGCGAACGGCGGCGAGATCGTGGATCTCGCCCGGGGAGCCGGCCGCCGCCAACTGATTGTTGAGCGGCACGCTGACGCCCATCGTGATCAGCATCGAGATCACGTAGAACATGACTCCGGCGACGATCCACGGAAGGGCGGGGCGGCCCTCACCGTGCCGATGCTGGAACGCGGCGACCAGGCCGAGCACCAGCGCACCGCCGAAGGCCAGGCCGAACCAGCCGTTCTGGATCGCCACGTTGATGCGCTGCATCGCCTCGACGAACGTGCGGTCGTCCGACCGTCCCAGCCCTGGCATCACCGCGACGGAGAACGCGAAGTAGATCCCGGCCATCAAACCGGAGAGGACCGTTGCGGCGAGCAGGACGACGCTGCGGACGTCACCGTTCACGGATACTCCCCAGGCGTTTCGCGGTTGAGCTGTCGGATTCCGGGCGGCGGGAGTGCCCCACTGCGGTGGACGCCCCTGCGGCCCCTGGGACAGGAGTCCAGGCACCCGGTGGAACGGGTGGTCCTCTGTGCGCACCGTGGCAATCGTGTCCGTGTTCCTCATGTGTGGGCCTTCCTGATGGCGCGTGTGCGGGTAAAGGGAGCGGTGGCTCTCGGATCCGGTGTCATGCCTGTCAGTACAGCCGCACGGCCCGGTGCCGGACCATTGGCGAAAAGCTCATCGCCATACGCGATCGTCCAGTCCTAGGCTGAGCGCATGGATCCACTGGCGACCCTGCTGGACGGCCCTCGTGCCCGCGGCGCCTTCCTGCTGCGCTCGATCCTCAGCCCGCCCTGGTCGCTGCGGATCGCCGACCGCGCGCCGTTGACCCTGATGTACCTGGACAGCGGCGAGGCATGGGTGGTGCCCGACGCCGAACCGGCCGTGCGCTTGCGGCCCGGCGACATCGCGGTGGTGCGTGGCCCGGAGCCGTACACCGTCGCCGACGGCCCCGCCACCGCGCCCAGCATCATCATCCAGCCCAGACAGGTCTCCACCGGCCCCGACGGTGAAGAACTGTGCGACGAGATGGACCTCGGCGTCCGCACCTGGGGCCACGACCCCCAAGGCTCCGCCGTACTCATCAGCGGCACCTATCAGATGGGCGGCGAGGTCAGCCGCCGCCTGCTGACCGCCCTGCCGCACGTCCTGCACCTGCCGAGGGACGCCTGGCACAGCTCGCTGCCCGCGCTGCTGTCCGAGGAGGTCGTCCGCGACCAGCCCGGCCAGGAGATCGTTCTCGACCGCCTCCTGGACCTGCTGCTCATCGCGGTACTGCGCGCCTGGCTCTCCCGGCCGGAGGTCGGCGCGCCCGGCTGGTACGCCGCCCAGAGCGACCCGGTCGTCGGGCCGGCCCTGAACCTCCTGCACGACGACCCGGCCCACCCCTGGACGGTAGCGTCGCTCGCCGCGCAGACCGGGGTCTCCCGCGCGGCGCTCGCCCGCCGCTTCACCGAACTCGTCGGCGAACCGCCCATGTCCTACCTGACCAGCTGGCGGCTGGCCCTCGCGGCCGACCTTCTGCGCGAACCGGACGCCACCGTCGCGGCGGTGGCCCGCAAGGTCGGGTACAGCACCCCCTTCGCTTTCAGTACGGCCTTCAAGCGCGTCCGGGGCGTCAGCCCGCAGCAGCACCGCGAGGGTGCGGTGGCGGCGGCCGGCGGAGCGGTCGCGAGCTGAACCACTCGAACCGTAGCTCGGCCGGAACGGCTGGTGCGGCAGATGTCCGGCCTGCCTGTGGAAAACTCCCGGGCCGGTGTGCCGGACCGTCGGTCCACCACGGAGACCCGTGGAAAAGTCGGCGGGCTGTCCCGCCTGGCGTGGGTGTGCCAAACACGAGGGGTCCGCCTCGCGCAGTTGCTTGGCCGCGCCTTTGCGTGCGGCGGCGCTGCGAGGCCGCCGACCGGTCGTCTTCTTCGCGGCCGCCTTCTGGCCAGCTGCTTCTTCGTCGTCTTCTTTGCCGCGGCCTTCTTCGTCGGCAGCTCATGGACGCCGGCGTCCACAAAAGCCTTGCCGCACGGGTCCAGCAGTTGGAGAAGCGCCTCTCCCAGCGCCTCGGCCAGCTCGATGAACGTGCCGATGTACTGGAGGCAGCCCGCGCGGACAACCGAGAGCTGACCCGGGCCATGAACCAGCGCGAGTGCCCGACACGTCAGTCGCGTGCTTGGGAGCGAGTCCCCCTCCGGGCCGAAGCCTCGCTCGCCCCCCTCCGCGCCACAGGCTGCTCGGCGGAATCGGAAAACGTCGCTTCGTGAGTTCGATGGCGGAGCAATCCCGACGAACGTCATTTCCGTACGAATTCACAGGAAGCAAAACCTCCTCCACAACAGCATCAACGAGAAGATTCACAAGCGTTTATCTCGATATCGGAGGTGATGGTCCGCCGCCTGAACGCACTGCGCGCGGGCGGCGAGCGACGCACAGGGCTACGCGCAGGCTCTGAAGCGCAGGGACGGCCCGTCGAGGCCGCCAGAAGATCAAGCACACCCTCAGAGAGGGGCTCACCATGCGCGCGCGCACACGTATCAAGAGATTGGCTGTCGCGGTTGCGTCGGCACCGATCCTGGCCATCGCCGCCGGGGCTGGAGCCGCCCATGCAGCCGCCACCACCGCGCCCGAGCACGTCGTCGCGTTCCACCAAGACAACGGCTGGGGCTGGGGCGGAGGACACCACCACGGCGGCGGCTGGGGCTGGGGCCACCACAACGGCTGGGGCTGGGGTGGAGGACACCACCACGGTGGTGGCTGGGGCTGGGGCCACCACAACGGCTGGGGCTGGGGTGACCATGGTTGGGGCTGGGGCTGAGGCGACCGAGTGTCAGCAAAACTGATCGCAACCCCTGACAACAAGGAACGGATCCGGGTGCTCGATCCCGTCGGGCACCCGGATCCACGTGACGAAGCCCCTGATGTACGTGATGTGCCGGTGTCCGCGACGACGGAGGGACCGGATAGGGAGGGCGCAACAGCGAGCCCAGGTTGCGGCCCGCCTCCATCGGCGCCCTTCCTCTGTCCGGGCGAGGCCTAGACCGAAGCGAAGGACAACGCCGCAGTGATCGCGGACGCCGACCGGACAGACCAGGAGGTTTTCCTCGCGTTCGAGGCGCTCGGCATCGGCGTAGACCTCCGCGGTTGTGGCTCCGCTTGAAGCGGTGGCCGATTCGAAGCGGTGGCCGATTCGAAGCGGTGGCCGATCTCCCCTTCCAGGTCGCGGCGCGGGCGGACAGCGGAAGACCGAGAGGCCAGGACAGACGAGCTACGCGCACGGATCTCTACTGCGGTAGTTGCTCCGGCCCTCGCTCGGCGGCTGCGGTGAGCTGGTCGGCGAGGTTCTTGAGGGCCTGCCTTGGTTCGTCGGGGTGGTGGACGGCGAAGGGCCATTCCAGGGAGGCGAGCAGGTGTGCCATGCCGTCCAGCCGTTCTGCCCGGGCGTGCATGAGGACTCCGCTGGGCCGGGCGGTGAGGGTGAAGGCTGAGCGGGGCAGCCGGCGGGCGATCTCATCGAGGGGGCCATGGATCGTCACCTCGACCTGCCAGCGGTAGGACCCCCGGGCCAGGGTCGAGGTCAGGTGGGCTACGGGGTCGAAGCCGTCAGGGGCCGTGAAGTGGCGGGAGCGGGCGGTGACGGAAGCGATGCGGCCGATGCGGAAGGTCCGCAGACCATCGCGCAGGTGGTCGTGGCCGACGACGTACCAGCGGCCGGTGTGGAAGACCACGCCGGGGGACTTCCACCGGGGCACTCGTGCATCTATACCTGGAATGACCTGGGCCCGGGCTTCGCCGGCGCTGAAAATCCCGGCAACGCGTCCGCGTCAGCGTCCGGTGGGTCGCATTTTCCTGTCCTGCGAGCACCCACTCGCCTCGGTAGATCCTGCCCGCCGCCAATCCTGTCGGCGCCTCTCGGAGGCGGATCGTGTGTGCCCCTCGCACGCACGATATGCGATGAAGATCCGGCGGATTGGATGCCGCTCGGGCCACTCACGCGGTCGACTCGTCGCGGGATTCGCCCTATGACACATGACCTGGGTGGCGGGGTTGGTAGTTGCTCGCCCACTATTCGGCGATTCCCGCGCCTTCGGTGTCTCCCTTCGGCACGGTAACCGCGGCGACGCGTAGTCCGCGCGTCGTCAGCCCGTGGCCCCGTGCGGGGCACCCGGGTTGGGCAGCAGCCGAGCGCTGAGACGATCCGAGCTCGGCCAGCGCACGTCGTGAACCCAGCGAAGCTTCTCGAAAATCCAGATAAGGCGCGCCGACGGGTCGAGCTGACCCGGCAGCACGCCGTGGCGCGCGCCCGTGGGATCCGCGTGATGTGAGTTGTGCCAGCTCTCGCCGAAGGACAGCAGTGCGAGCGGCCAGAAGTTGGTGGCCCTGTCCCGGCTGACGAAGGGGCGCCTGCCCGCGACGTGACAGATCGAGTTCACCGACCAGGTGACATGGTGCAGCAACGCCATCCGGATCACGCCGGCCCAGAAGGACCCGGTCAGCGCGCCGGTCCAGGTTCCGGTGACGAACCCGCCGACCAGTGCCGGGGCCAGGAGCGAGACGGCAGCCAGTGGCCCGAAGAGTTGACCGATGAGCCGCAGATCGGGATCGGCGGCAATGTCGGGAGCGAACCTGGCGCGGTTACTCAGTTCGCGCTTCAGCATCCAACCGATGTGTGCGTGCAGAAGTCCCTTGAGCAGCGCGCGGGTGTCGGTCCCGTAGCGCCAGGGCGAGTGCGGGTCACCCTCGCGGTCGGCGAAGGCGTGGTGGCGCCGGTGGTTCGCCACCCACTGGACCGGCGAGCCCTCGATCCCCAGCGAACCCGCGACGGCCAGGGCGATCCGCAGGCCCCGCCGTGCCTTGAACGAGCGGTGCGTGAAGAGGCGGTGATAACCCACCGTCAGGCCGAAGCCGGACACAAGGTAGGCGACCGCCGCCATGCCGACGTCCAGCGCGGACAGGCCCCATCCCCACACGAACGGCACTACGGCGATCAGGGAGATCGGCGGGCCGACGACGAAGATCCACATTGCCACCCCTGCCGCGGCCGTCTGGGGTGTGTCGAGCAGCGGCTTGACCCCGGCCTCGGCATCGACGTCATGTTCGACAGCGGTCTGTTCGGTACGGTCGACGTCGCTCTGGTTCATCGTTTCCTCGCCATCGCTCAATCCCGTTCGGAGCCGGCGCCGGGCCGACCTGGATCACGCGCCCGTGTGCTTTCGAACGCGCTCGGCGGTCCTGGTCCCAGGATCGCACTGGGCGGCATCCGCGCAGGTCGTCAGGGATGTCCAGGGCATGAACGTCGCGGGACTGAATCTCCTTCGGCTCGGCATGGGTTCTGGGCTTCTTAGGGTGTGGGACGGTGGGGCGAGCGGCGGCGGTGCGCCCTTCCGTGCAATTCTCGACGCCCCTGCGGCCGGTCACTGGGTTCACCAGCGGCGGGCCATCAGGCGGTGCGGGCATGCACGCGCACCGCTCGCCTGGATCGGCACTCGCCGGTCGAAACGCCGGCGAGGACCGGGCACAGAGGAGGGAATGCCTCGGTGCGGATGCGACCGCGGTGGCTGGTCGGCTGATGGCGGTCGCCGATGCGCAGTCAGTCCGGGCGCCTGAGGAGCTGAATGGAAAGTCCGGGGGTGAGGTGACTTCGTGGCCTCGGCACACAAACCGGCCGCTGACCAGCGTGCGGGCGGCTTCCGCGTCGCCGTCATCGACGCGCCCGGTCACGGCGACCGGCCGCACACCGCGCACGACGAGCAGCAGATCGCCTTGCTGCGCAGGGCGCAGGCGGCGGGCGAGCCGGCAGACCCGATCGTCGTACGCCACAACACCCACCTGGCGGAGCCCACCGTGCCCGAGTGGCAGGCGATCCTGGACGCCCTTCAGAAACTTCCGGAGATCGGCGAGGACCGTCGTGCCCGGCTTCGTCCTCGCCCGCGACTACGTCCGCACCTCCACCAGCGACCACGACACGGACTCGGACGCGGAAGTGAAACCAGTGTGCATGGAGGGAGTCCTGGGTACTCTGCGAAGTGCCCGGGGCTCCCCCCGTAAGGAGGGCACGCGATGCATTCGAGCAGTAAGGGAACGGTCGCCGTACTGCTGGCGGCCGCCGCGTTGTGTCTCTCAGTACCCGCCCAGGCCTTCGCCGGCTCTGGAACGAACGATCACAAAGCCAGCGCATACTGCGGAACCGACAAGGCTTCCGGGCTCGGGGTGTCCGCCTCCGAGAATGTGCCCTGTGCCGCCGCTCTGCAGGTGGCAGCCGCCTACACCAAGACCAGGCACAACGTAGCGAGCACCACCGTCGTGCTGCGCGCCGCAGGAAGCACCTGGAAATGCCAGGAACGCCAAGGCCACCCCAACCCCTACCGGGTATGCGTCGACACCCGCGACAGCACCCGGCTGATCATGCTGTCGTCCTGACGCCGCTCCCCCGCACCCGTGGGGCCTCACATGGCGCCCATACGTCGCCCGGCGATCGCGGTCGGCGCTGGGCGGCACAGCTGCCGCCCGGCACCACGTAGTACCGCGGCGCTCGGGCCGGGGTCGCCCGAGCCTCCAGATCGGACTCGCTCACCAGGCCGTGCGATCGGTTCATCGCCGCGCACAACTCGGCGTTGTTCTGGGCAGCCGCCCTGACCATGAACTGCTTCGGCGTTCCCACGAGCGGATCATGTCCCGTTCCGGGCCGGGTGGCGAACGCTCGTCCGGTGCCGGCAGGAGGGCCGTCGCGCTCGGAGGCCCGTCCGCCCGTTCCGGATGACGGAACCGTTCAGCGCTGTCGACGTTGCTGTAGTGGCTGACCGGTACCGCCAGTTCATCGGCGCGGATCTGCCACGAGCCGGCGCGCGACTCCGCACCGACCGCGCTCGCCGTGTTCCCGGCCGAACTGCGGGTGCCACTGCGGCACACGACGGAGCGGACGGAAATCATCGTGCGCTGGACGGAGTTCGAGCGCGTCGGCCACTTCCCGGCCACGGAGGAGCCGGACCTGCTGACGGAGGACGTACGGGCGTTCTTCCGGCGGCTGCGCGGGGAGGGCGGAGCGGTCCGCTCTGCCCGTGGCGAATCTGCGGCGGGCAGAGAAATCGCATCCGGGGACCTCCCGAGGTCAAGAGTGGAGTCGACGGCATCCCCGCTTCGACAAGGAGACCAGATGACTCCACTGACCACGCTCCCGCCCCGCGCGGAGGACGGTGACACACCGCCCAGCCGCTTCGACGACCATCTCGCGACACAGCTGCTCGCCCAGCGGATCGTCCTCCTCGGCACACAGGTCGACGACGTTTCGGCCAACCGGGTGTGCGCGCAGTTGCTGCTGCTGTCGGCGGAGGACCCACGCACCGACATAAGCCTGTACGTCAACAGTCCCGGCGGGTCGGTCACCGCGGGTCTCGCCATCTACGACACCATGCGGCTCATTCCGAACGACGTCTCGACGCTGGCGATGGGGTTCGCCGCCAGTATGGGCCAGTTCCTGCTCACCGTGGGGGCGCCCGGCAAGCGGTTCGCGCTGCCGAACGCGCGGATCATGATGCACCAGCCCTCAGCGGGCATCGGTGGCACCACCGCGGACATCGAGATCCAGGCGGAGAACCTGCAGTTCACCAAGAAGGCCATCGAGCGGATCACCGCCGAGCACACCGGGCAGAGCGAGGAGACAATCGCGCGGGACGGCGACCGGGACCGCTGGTTCACGGCCGAGCAGGCCAGGGAGTACGGGATCGTGGACCGGGTGGTGGAGTCGCTCACCGACATCCGCCCGGCCGCGTCGCGCCGACGGATGGGGTTGTGACATGGGGTCGTACACGGTTCCCTACGTCATCGAGCGGACCGCGCAGGGTGAGCGGTCCTACGACGTCTTCAGCCGGCTGCTGAACGAGCGGATCATCTTCCTCGGCACCGAGATCGACGACGGAGTCGCCAATGTGGTCATCGCGCAACTCCTGCATCTGGAGTCGGCGAACCCGGAGCACGAGATCTCGATCTATCTCAACTCGCCCGGCGGATCGTTCACTTCGCTGATGGCGATCTACGACACGATGACGTTCGTGCAGGCGCCGATCTCCACGTTCTGCGTCGGTCAGGCGGCGTCGACGGCGGCGGTGCTGCTGGCCGGCGGAGATCCGGGGCGGCGGTTCGTGCTCCAGCACGCGCGGGTGCTGCTCGGCCAGCCGGCCAGCGGCGGCCGACAGGGGACGGTCTCCGACCTCAGCCTCGCGGCCAAGGAGATGGTCCGCATCCGCTCGCAGGTGGAGGAGGTCCTGTCCCGGCACACGCATCACGACGTGGCGACCCTGCGCGCGGACATGGACCGGGACAAGGTGCTCACCGCGGAGGAGGCCGTCGCCTACGGGCTCGCCGACGAGGTGCTGAGCCGGCGGCTCGCGTTCGTCTGACCCGCGCGGCCGCGGCCGAGGGCCGACGAGCCGGCCGGTACGGCGGTGGCGTTCCCCGCCTTACCGGCCGACGGTTCGGTCAGGCCGCGAGGCAGAGGCCGTCGTACTGCGCCGTGGGCGACGTGCGGCCCCGGCTCACCCGGCTCCGGGCGTACCGGGCCAACTCGTCCTGGGCGAGCGAGAGCAGGTCGGCGAGGCCGAGCCCGAGCGCCTGGGCGGCGGCCGCCAGCACCTCGGAGGAGGCCTCCTTGCGTCCGCGCTCCAGCTCCGACAGGTACGGCATCGAGATGCGGGCCGCCTCGGCGACGTCCTTCAGCGTGCGCTCCTGGGCGAGCCGCTCGCGCCGCAGCACATCGCCGACGAGATCGCGCAACAACGGTTCCTTCGGGGCGGGTGTCTGCGGGGCTCCCGCCGGTCGCTGCGGGGCGCGGGTCGCCCCACCGGAACCCGGCGGCGAGGTCTGCGGGCGCAGGGGGATGACGCGGGCTTCGTTCGGCGCATGAGTGCTCACCCCTTCAGCCTAGGGATCCGGGGCGCGGGGGGAAGGGAGCGGCGTTCTGCCCTGGGTGAAGCCGTGCGGGCGGACTGAGGTGTCGCGCGCCGGTGAACCTTCCCGGTCACAGCACTGAAACACCGCTTCCTGCGGTCCGGTTGAGCGGTTGGTGCCGGATGAGTTGTGGGTGCTGTTCCGGCGGGTGGTGCCGCAGACGGAGGTGAAGAGGCCGCAGGCGGGGCCGACAGCGGGCAGGTGAGGACCAGAGAACTGCTGTGCTCCCTGCGTGCGGCACAGGAACACCTGCCGCCGGCCGAGGCCCTCAAAGTGGACGCCGTAGACGGTGGGCCAGGCCGTCGCCAGGAGACCGCAGCGCTGGTCAGCCGTAGCCAGGTGGTCGCCGCTGCAGGAGCGGCAGTCGAACGTCAAGGCCCCGGCCACCACCGGCCCGGGCCGTCACTCGCTGGATCCTCACCCGTCCTCTCTCCTTGGGATTGTGAGGATGCTGTGGGTGGCGGAGGAACAGGCTTCCGGCTTCCGGTGCCTCTCCCTACGCTCCGGTTCACATGACAGCAGAACGCTCGCAGCAGTCCGAGGAGAACGCCGGACACTCCCGCAGACGCTTCCTGGCCGCCGCCGGGGCGACGGTCGCCGGAGGAGCGGTCGCGGCGACCGCCTTATGGCCCGCCGGCAGCGCCGCGGCCGCGCCGTCCGAGAAGCGCGTCGCCGTCCTGGGCGGGGGCGTCTCAGGCCTCAGCGCCGCCCATGAACTCGCCGAACGCGGCTACGCCGTCACCGTCTACGAGTACTACGACACACTCGGCGGCAAGGCCCGCTCCATGGACGTCCCCGGCACTGCCGCCGGCGGTCGCGCACCGCTTCCCGCGGAGCACGGCTTCCGCTTCTTCCCCGGCTTCTACCGGAACCTGCCGGACACCATGCGCCGTATCCCCTTCCCCGGCAATGCCGCCGGCGTCCACGACAACCTCCGCAGCGGTACCGAGGCGCTGTTCGCACGTGGCTCCGGCCGCCCGGACCTGCACTTCCCCCTGCGCCGGGTCACCACCCCGCCCGCACCCGGTGACATCACCGCGGCCTGGCTGCGCGACCAGATCCTGTCCGTCCTCGACCTCGGCACCCGGCTGCCCGCCCATGAGGCCGCCTACTTCGCCGACCGTCTGCTCGTCCACCTCACCAGCTGCGACGCCCGCCGTGAGGACGAGTGGGAGAAGACGGCGTGGTGGGACTTCATCCGGGCCGGCGAGATGAGCGCCGAGTACCAGGTGCTCCTCGGCATCGGCCAGACCCGCAATCTGGTCGCCACCCGCGCCGAGATCGCCTCCACGCGAACGGTCGGCCGCGTCATCATCGAGGCCCTGCTTCTGTGGGGCCTGCTCGGCCGGGGCATGGACGGCGACGCCGACATCGACCGGGTCCTCAACGCCCCGACGAGCGAGGCTTGGATCTCTCCCTGGGAACGGTATCTGCGCTCGCTCGGCGTCGAGTTCGTGCTCGGCACGGAGGTTCGGGAGGTGCTGTACGAGGGCGGCCGTGTAACTGGCGTCCATGTCGCGCCCCGCGACGGCGGCCCGGAGCGCACAGTCACCGCCGACTACTACGTCTCGGCGATGCCCGTCGAACACGCCCGCGCCACCTGGGGCCAAGCCCTGCGCGCGGCCGACCGGCAGCTCGGCCGGTGCGACGCGCTGAAGACGGACTGGATGACCGGGGTGATGTTCTATCTGCGCACGCCCGCTCCCGTCGTGCACGGGCACATCAACTGCCTGGACTCACCCTGGGCGGTGACCGGCATCGGACAGTCCCAGTTCTGGGATGTGCGGGACTTTTCGCGCGACTACGGGGACGGACGGGCCCATGAGTGCCTGTCCACGATCATCTCTGAGTGGGACAAACCCGGTATCCTGTACGGCAAGACCGCCCGTGAGTGCACCAAAGACGAGATCGTCGCCGAACTCTGGGCCCAGCTCAAGGACGGGCTGAACGACTCGGGCAAGACGACCCTCACCGACGAGGACCGACTCGGCTGGTTCATGGATCCGGCCGTGACGGGTCTCGGCGGCCCCGACCCGCGCAACCGTGAGCAGCTCCTCATCCACCCCACGGGCACCCTCTATAATCGCCCCTCGGCCCGCACCAGGGTGCCGAACTTCTTCCTCTCCGGCGACTACGTCCGTACCGACGTGGACCTGGCGACGATGGAGGGCGCCAACGAGTCCGCGCGGCGAGCGGTCAACGCGCTGCTCGACGCGGACAATTCGGGTGCCGAGCGGTGTCGCGTCTGGGAACTGTTCCGCCCGCCGGAACTGGAGCCCCTGAAACGGGTGGACGAGGCGCGCTATCGGCTGGGACTGCCCAACACCTTCGACCTGGGCTGAGCCCGTACGGCTGCCTGGGATGAGCCGGAAGGGCCGCTGCTCCCGAACGGCTGGGGGCCTCCGGATCAAAATGCTCAAGCGCCAGATGCTCAGTCGTGCGGCGATTCGAACTCCTCCGCAAGCGCCTACATCGTGCCGATCCTCCCACGTGGACTGGTTCATGAACTGCTGAAGGTTCTGTTCTTTGCCGCAGCATCAGGTGTCCCCACACCTCTGCCGTTCTCACGGCGCCGAGCCCGCTCCTGGCGAGGGCCGGACGCGCCTCGGCGACGACATCATCAGCGACCTCACCAGGCGGCCGCAAAGCGGTGGGCGTGCAGCCACCGCACGCCCCGTCGGAGATACGTGAAGCGGTGACGTGGGGCGGACCCTGCCTGGAGCGCCGACGGTCGGACCGTGCCGGAAGGCGGTAGCGAGTGGCGGCCGAAGCGGGTCAGCAGGCGAGGACTTCGTGCCCGAGCCGGCCGAGCGTGGATCAGTATCTGGCGCGCGTTCCGGACAACCTGTACAAGGAAGGGCGGGCCCACGACGGCCCGTTGGCGGACCGCCTGCTACGGCTGCGCAACATGACTCCCGAGGCCACTCAATTGATCTCCGTGCTGATCCGCGTCCAGCGCGCCGGCTCGGTGCTGGAGATCGGAACCTCCAACGGCTACTCGGCGATCTAGGGGTGTTGTGAAAGTGCTGGTCCCAGCGTCTTGTTGAGGACTGTGACCAGCACGGTCGCTTGTGTGGCGGCAAGTGGCCGGTCAGTGCACCAGCAGATCGATCACGCCCGTCAGGCCCTCCTCGCCGCTGCCCTCAGCCAGGCGGCGGCGCATCAGCTCGAAGTAGGGGCTGAGCAGTGCCGGGCTGACACCCTGCTGCTCGGCGGTGCTCAGGAAGGTCGGCGTGCCGGCCACCTGCATGGCGAGATTGGAGACGACACCCTTGGTGTAGTCGCCGCTGCGCAGCTGGTCGGCGGTCTGCTGGACTGCCGGGGCCATCGCGACGAGCCAGTCGGCGAGCAGCCGTGCGAGCGCGGCGGGGTCGATGTCCTCCTTGCGGATCAGGGCGAAGGCGTGCGCGGCCCCGGCGAACATCCCGTACATGGCGCTGAGCAGGGCCACGTCGTGCAGGGCCGCGAAGCCTGCGTCCTCGCCTACGTAGGTGGTGCCGGCCGGAATGCCCAGGGTCTCCTGGTGCCGCTCGAACAGCTCCCGCGAGCCGCTGTAGAAGACGTAGCCGCCGGCCTCCGGGACGCCGATCGCCGGCGGGACCGCCATGATCCCGCCGTCCAGGTAGCGGGCGCCACGCCCGTGGGCCCACTCGGCGCGGGCGCGGGCCTGGGCAGGGGTGCTGGTGGTCAGGTTGACCAGGTCCCTGTCGGCCAGGTCGGCGCCGGCCAGCACCTCCTCGACCGAGGTGTCGTCCAACAGGCAAACGACGACCAGGGGGTTCGCCGCGACTGCCGCAGCGGCGCTGTCCGCGACCCGTGCCCCCTCGGCGGCGAGCGCCGCGGCGCGGGCCGGGGTGCGGTTCCAGACGGTGAGCGGGTGGCCGGCGGCAAGCCAGGTACGGGCCAGCGCGGTGCCCATCGCGCCGAGGCCCAGCAGCGTGACGGAAGTCTTCTCAACAGTGTTCTGTGCCATGCCGACTAGGCTGGCCACAGGGCCGGAGGTGATCAAGTACGCACTTGGTAGTGGGTGGTTACCCCGGGGTGAGCGAGCACGTCGGAGGGGTGGAGCATGGCGACGCTGAACCGGCCAGGCGCACAAGACGGACACGTCTGCGGTATCGACACCGCGATGGAGGTGATTGGCGGCAAGTGGAAGGTTCTGATCCTCTGGGCGCTCCACGAGCACCCCTGCCGCCGCTTCGGCGAACTGCGCCGACTGCTTCCCGGCATCACCGAGAAGGTGCTCGCCTCCCACTTGCGCGAGCTGGAAGCGGACGGCGTCGTGCACCGCGTCTCCTACGACGAGGTGCCGCCCCGCGTCGAGTACTCGCTGACCGAGGACGGCATGCGCCTCAACGACGCACTCCAGCCGCTGGCCGCCTGGGGGCGCGAGCGGCCGACCACTTGAGGGCTGGAGGACAAGGCAGGCCAGGCTCCCTCGTGAACGTGCTGGTCACAGCAACTCGTTGAGGGCCGCGACCAGCAGAGTCGCCTCGTAGCGGACGGCGAGTTTGTCGTATCGCGTGGCCACCGCCTGGTGGCGTTTCAGCCGGTTGATGCCGCACTCCACAGCATGGCGCTCTTTGTAGCCGTTCTTGTCGAACTTCGGTGGTGGTCCGCCGTGGGAGCCACGCTTTTTGCGGCTTCTGGAACCTGCTCTCTGGTGACCCGGCGTTCAACGTACAGCTCCACGAACTGGGCGACGGCGTAGTCACCGCCGTCCGGGTGCGCTGACCAGCCGGACGCCGGGAAATCTGCCATTCAGCGCACGTCCGTCGCTGTCCTCCGGACGAGAAACTCCTTGGCTGCTCGGCGCACGCCAGGCCGGCACCGTCGTGGATGGCTGGCGGTCGGCCTGGCCAGGTCGATGGCTCCGGACTTCGCCCACAGCTCGCCAAGCGGGCGTGCGGGAAGTCTCCGGCCGGTGTGGACTCGCCCCTCAGCCCTGCTGGCCGCCCGGCCATGTCGTAAGCCGCCGCGCCCCGGGTCGCGGTGGCACGAGCCCGGGGTAGTAGCCGGTGACGTGGCGGGTACTCGCCCAGCATCGGATCGATCAACGGAGGCACTGATGAGCACGGTCAAGGAAACAGTGGAAGTCGACGTTCCAGTGCGCACCGCCTACAACCAATGGACGCAGTTCGAGGCGTTCCCGGACTTCATGGAGGGCGTCGAGGAAGTCAGGCAGCTGGACGATCGCCACAACCACTGGACCACCAAGATCGGTGGAGTCCGCCGGGAGTTCGACACGGAGATCGTCGACCAGCTTCCCGATGAGCGCATCACGTGGCGCACCACCAGCGGTGACACGGCCCAGAAGGGATCGGTCCGCTTCCAGCGGGTGGACGACATGCACACCAGGGTGGAACTCGTCATGGATGTCGAACCCAGTGGGGCCGCGGAGAAGGCCGCGGACATGCTCGGAACGCTCGACCGGCGTGTCAAGGGAGACATGAAGCGCTTCAAGCAGTACATCGAGCAGCGCGGAGAAGAGTCCGGAGCGTGGCGCGGACGCATCAGGCCGGGAGGATAGCCGTACGTTCCATAGCGGTACGTCCCTGAGGCTGCGGCCCGCCGCCACCGTCCCGTGCATGAGGAAACCGAACGCGCACGGTACCCGCCCGGACACGGTCAGGGACAACACCGCGAGGAGATGACGCTTCGGGGCTGGATGGCTCGTACCGTACCCGGCGCGCTCGCGCCACCCACCCCCGACCCTCGCCCGCCGACGACGCCCCGGACGGCCGCTGGTGCATGGCCGTACAGCTGCGGAGCCGGGTGGGACAGGCACCTGGACGAAAACGCCCCGGGCCAGGCGGGCGGCACCTCCTGCACGCTGTCACAAGCGGCAGGCGCGCCGAGCTGAGCCCGCGCCAGTCGGGCTGCCGGAGACAAGCGCACCGCGCCGGGTGGCCGGACTGCGCCGCGAGGAGGTCGCCCAGCTCGCCTCGACCAGCACCGACTACTCCACACGGCTGGAGCAGGGCCGTATGCAGGCATCCGCTCCCGTGCTGGACGTTCTTGCCCGCGTGCTCCATCTGGACGACGACCAGCGGGCGTACCCTTCCAGCTCGCCGGTAAGACCGTCGGCCGTACCCGGCGTCGCGGCAGGCAGAAAGTGCAGCCATAGCTGCAGCGTGTGCTGAACGACCTCACCGCCACCCCGGCCATCGTGCGTTGTGGCGACATCCTGGCCTGGAACGCACTGTCCGCCGCCCGGGTCACCGACTTCTCCCGGATCCCGGAAAGGCACCGGAACCATGCCCGGATCCAGTTCACCGATCCGGCCATGCGCACTCTTTACGCCGACTGGGAGACCTCCGCGCAGATTTCCGTTGCCCAAGGGCTGTCCCGTAAATGATCTTTGAGTCGCCCGGGTAGGGGCGGTCGCGGTGTGGCCCCTCGACTATCCGGCGAGGGCCAGGTTGTGCATCCGGGCGATGCCGAGCATGGCGTGGTGGACACCATCGCCCTTCAAGCGGCAGTCGCGGAGGATCTTCCAGGTCTTCATACGGGCGAAGACGTGCTCGACGCGGGCGCGGACCTGCTTGTGGGACTTGTTGTGCTCCTCTTTCCAGGCCGGGAGTTCGCTCTGGCCGCGCTGCCGGCGGTGCGGGATGACGAGCCCGGTGCCCGGGTAGCCGCCGTCGGCGATCGTAACGGTGTTGCCCACGGCAGCCTTGGCGCCGGATTCCTCCCACGCCTTGCAGTCGTTGCGGTTCCCGGCGAGCGGCCGGCCGACCACGACGACCAGGCGGGTGTCGGCGTCGATGACGACCTGGTGGTTGGTGGAGTACCGGTAGTTCTTCGACCGCTCGGCGATCGTGTGGTCCCGGGTGGGGACCAGAGTGCCGTCCACGATGAGCACGGTGTCCTTGGCGAACCGCTTGCGGGGCTGGAGCGCGAGCATCGGCCCGAGGTGGTCGATGATGCGGTCCGCTGCCGACTTGGACACCCCGAACAGCGGGGCGAGTTGGCGCATGGTCAGGTTCGTGCGCCAGTAGGCCGCGATCAGCAGGGCCCGGTCCTCCAGCGGAAGGCTCCATGGCCGGCCCTTGCGGACAGCGTCCGCACCATGGCGTCTCAGAACGGTCATCAGTTTCCCGAACTGCCTCGGGCTCAGCCCGCTGAACAGGGCTATCCAGGACGGCTCCGACGCCGTGATCACACCAGCCACGGCGAGATCGTCTCATCTTGATCATGGTGCGGGGCCACCAGACTCTGACGGGACACATCTCTGTCGCCCGGACGGATTCGGCATGAGAGCCTCACGCCCGTGGCTACTGAAACCGAGGTGGGAGAGCTGTTGCACCAGCGCGGCTGGAGGACGGCGTTCACGGTCGCTGAAAGGGTGAACGCGTGGGCTGCCCTGGTGAGCGCCATCGAGCGCGGCTACGGCGACGACATCTACGAATACACCAATGACCTTTACTGCCGAAACTGGCTGCACGAGGCGTGGCTCCTGCTGGACGAACACGTCGTCCAGCTCTGGACCCCGCGGATCAAAGCCTTGGACGCGCGGTACAAGGCCGCGACCATCGACGACGACGGCCAAGCACTCGATCAGTTCCACAGGCTGCCCGGTCCCGACCTGTGGTGGTGGCGGCGCCACCCCCGCATCCTCACCGGAGACCTCGGGCGTTCGCTTCGCTCGGCCGGTGCCATCGGCGCCGACCCGGACACGGCATGACCCTCAGTCTCGTGGGATTACGGGACAGCGCTCAGCTGCCGATGGAAGCGGCGAAATACCCCGAGGACCCGCGCCTCATCGAGCTGGTCGGTGAACTGTCGATGCGCGAGAAGCAGTTGCCCAGTGGTGGGGCGAACACCGTGTCGCCGCCCGGACCGTGGGAACGAAGACGCTCAATCACCCGGTCGTCGGTGAACTCGTCCTGGACTGGGGACACGCTCACCGCCGACACCGATCCCGATCAGCACCTGACCGTCTGGACCGCCGCCCCCGGCTCCCCCACGCACGAACGGCTCCGGATTCTCGCCTCCTGGGCGGCCGACCAGAACGTGTCGGCCTCGGCCTCCGTCAACTGAGCTCACACAGGTTCGGGTTGCGGCTCTGGTTGCCGCACTGGTGCAGTCTCGGGATTCCACAGTTTGGTGGTGCGTATGTAGCCGCGGACAACTGAGGTCATCGCCAGAATGAGAAGGGGTCCAAACACCCACGGATGTTCGGCTATCTGGATCGGCAGATACCGGTACGACAGCAAGAGCGCAGCGAAAACCGATGTGCCGTAAGCGACCAGCCGGATTCCTGACCGGTCCCAGCCGTATGCGAGCGAACGCAGCGCGGCCTCGACCGTGAGCGCGAACACCACACCGGCAATGAGATCGGCGCCGTAGTGGTAGCCGAATCCCAGCGTTGCGCCGAGCGTGGCAATCAGCCAGAACGCGCCGGCGAATCGCAGCAGCCGTGGGCCCTTGCGGGAATGAACGAAAATCGCGGTTGCCCACGCCGTGTGCAGGCTGGGCATGCAGTTGCGCGGGGTGATCTCGTCGAACGGTATCTGATGCGGGGCATGAATCGGCGGTGGTGTGTCCGGCCACAGGTTGGCCACCGCCCAGTGCCCGCCGTCGGCGCCGTAGGCGAATACCGGTCCGACCACCGGGAAGATCATGTAGATGGCCGGGCCGAGGATGCCGATGACCAGAAAGGTGCGCACCAGATGGTGGCTCGGGAATCGGCGCTCGACCGCCACGTTGCGCAGCTGGTACGCCGCGACGACGACTGCGGCCACCGCCAGCTGAATGTAGACGTAGTCGAGAACATGGGCGCCGATCGGACCGGTGGCCCTGACCATCCGGCCTGCCAGCCACGACGGGTTGCCCAGCGCGTGATCCACGGTTGCCACATGCTGGTCGAACACGGCGGGACGAGTCTTCGACGTGATCAGTAGCCAGGTATCGCCCGCCTTGCGGCCGGCCACCAACAGCAGGCCCAGTCCCACGCCTTGCAGCAGCAGGACACGCTCCCGGCCCCTTCGGCGTGTCACAGCGATGAACGCGCAGCCCAGAATCACCCACAAGGCGCCGTTGCCGAAGGGGTGGCCATCCGTGATCCTGATGTTGAGCGCCCACCGCACGAACAAGAAGGCGATGTCGATGCCGATCGCGGTACCCACCGCGATGAGCCGTTGCCGCCAGGTGAGCACCACCATCATCAACGCCATGCTGGCGTACAACAGGAAACCGGACTTGGGAGGCAATATCACCTCCCGCGCCTGGCTGGTGATCGGCCCCGGCAGGCCGTAGCGACGCGCGGCGACCTCCAGCGCGACGAGGAATCCGAGGGTCGCCACAGCCGCCGCAGCCCACAGCATCACCCGCGGTCGGCGGCACGCGGCGAACGCGGATCTGCACTTTGTTCGCGAAATCACCCGCGGTGCGATAGGTATCAATTGTTTGGCCGATTTATCAGATGTCAATCAAATAGGTCACCCTTCGTCCGGACAGCAGGGCGTTCCGGTGAAGGAGGTGCGGCGGGGGAGCCTCGTAAGTTCGATCATGTTACCCGAGCCGTACAACTGGTTTTCACCCGTTGCCGGTAGCGCGAAGGCGGCCGTGAACCGGCAGTTCGAACGGGGAGGTTGACATACCGACACAATGCCGACGAACAATGATCAGTGCGCCTGTGGCGGCATCGGCGCGGTCGTGGCGGCGCGCCCGCCTTCCCTTCGGGGCTGCCGCAGCCGCTGACGGTGCCCCACTACTGTCTGACGCCAGTCGGCTACTTTGGGTGGCAAGCCATCCTGCCCGCTTTACACGCGCTGAGATGCCCCGGAATGCGAAGCGGATCCCGCGGATTCCGTTGTTTTCCGGGTGGCGTATCACGTTCCAGTTCGGGCACTCGGATAGTACGAGCGATTCATCACCAGGAGGCTTGCCATGATCGCCGTCGGTGTCATCTTGCTCATCATCGGTTTCGTCACAGGAATCTCCATCCTGTGGACCATCGGCATAATCCTCGCCGTCGTAGGGGCGGTGCTGTGGATCCTGGGCTCCATGGGGCACGCGGTCGCCGGCCGACGGCACTACTGGTAGGCATGAGGTCCTCATTCCGGCCGCCGGGGCCGACTCTTCCGGCTCACGTCTGAGGGACGGGGAAGGCTTCGTTCCTCTGGGCAGCGGGATCGGTCAGCCCCGGGGGCCGGATATGTCCCTCATGTTCATGAGCTTCCGGCGATTCCCTTCCCCGGCCGCCACGGGTCCGGCCTCACCCTCAGCCGAAATTTCGGCCAGGGACGTGCATGCCTGGCAGCAATTCCGGCTCCGGCTCCGCGGCGTCGCCAGTGCTCTGACCGGGAAGGTTCGCCGGGTTGGCCGTTGTGGCGGTTGGATGTCGGTGACGTCCGTCCGACCGTTGGGGGTGTGGTGGCCGAGCCTGTCCGCGTGCGCAGGTTGACCGACCAGGAAGGGCAGAAAGTGGAGCAGATCGTGCGCCGGGGCAGTACCAGCTCGGTGCGCTGTCGCCGAGCGATGATGCTGCTGGCGTCCGCCGGCGGGAACCGCGTCCCGGTGATCGCCCAGCTGGTCCAGGCCGACGAGGACACGGTGCGGGAGGTGATCCACCGGTTCAACGAGGTCGGCCTGGCCTGTCTGGACCCTCGATGGGCGGGAGGCCGTCCCCGCCTAATGGGACCTGCTGGGTCGTAGAGACTCGGTGCCGTAGCCGCCAGCAGGTGAGCACTCTCCCCGCCGGAAGTCGATCCGTGCCGCCCAACCCGACGGCGGCCCGATCTACATCATTCTGGACAACCTCTCCGCCCACACCGGCGCGGACACCCGCCGCTGGGCGAAGAAGAACAAGGTCGAACTGCGCTTCACCCCGACCTACGCGGTCGGTCTCGTGGCCATCAGGGAGTCCGTGGGTCGGCGGCATCTTCTGCGAGGGTCGGAAGCGCCCGTCCCAGGCGGGCGAGCGAGGACAGGGCCATCAGCACTGGGGACAACATCATGCCCGCGGCCGTCGCCAGGAGGCTGGTGCGCAACCCCCACTCCTGCGCGAGGAAGCCGCCGAACAGCGAGCCGAGTGGGGTCAGCCCCATGCCGACAAATGTGATCGTCGCGGCCGTGCGGCCCTGCAGCCTGTCCGGAGTGACGGCCTGCCGGACGGCCATGACCGTGACGTTCACCAACTGGCCGCCAGTACCGAACACGAAGCTGACCGCAAGGAGCACGGGAACCGTCACCGCAGAAGAGCCGTGCAGCGCGGGCACACACAAGAACGCGCCGTCGCCCAGTGCCGCCGCGGACACGAGCACCGCACCATGACCGAACCGGCCCGGCAGACGGGCGGCCGGCACCGAGCCCACAAGCGCGCCCGGACCCGTCGCCGCGAGCGACAGCCCGACCGCGGTGCCCGACAAGTGCAGTTCCCGCGGCAGGAAGAGCAGATAGACGGTCATCATGGCCGCGAAGGAGAACTGGAAGGCGGCCGAGGCCAGGCACACGGTCCGCAGCGAGGTGTCGCTGACGACGAAACGGAGGCCCTCATGGATCCGCCGCCATACGCGAGGGGGACGTTCCGAGCGCTCCGGGATCGACTCGATCCGACGGATCCGTCGGATCGACAGGAACGACAGCGCGAAGAACAGCGCGCTGGAGGCGGCAGCGATCGGCGCAGACAGCAGTGACACCAAGGCACCGCCGAGCGCGGGACCGCCGATCTGCGCCGCGGACCGGCTGCCCTCGAGCGCACTGTTACCCCGCACCAACTGATCGCGTCTCACCAGCCGGACGAGACACGCCTGGTATGCCACGTCGAAGAACACGGACAGGGCCCCGACAACGAAGGCGACCACGAGCAGCGCAGGCAGGCCGAGCCAGCCGAGGAGGCCGGCCACGGCAGCGACACCCAGGGCCATGGTTCGGCTGACGTCCGCCAGCACCATCACCGTACGGGTTCGCCATCTGTCGACCCACGCGCCGACGATGAGCGAGAACAACAGGATCGGTGCCTGCCCCACCGCTCGGAGCACGCCCAACTGGCCGGCACCGGCGTCGAGTGCCAGGACGGCGAACAGCGGCAACACCAATAGGCTTGTCTGTTCGCCGAGTTGGGAGGCCGTCTGCCCCACCCAGAGTCGGCGGAAGTCTCCGTCCCGCCACAGACTTGAAGGGACAGCTCGACTGGAATCAGATACTGCGGAGGATGCGGACGGCACGGGGATCCCTTGGATTGCCGACGACGAGGCCCGGCACCTGGCGCGCAACAGGCACACCGATGGTTCGGGCAGGGGAAGGCTCGCTGTGCCGCATCATCAAGGGCAGCACGCAATGACAGGCCGATCACGGCCTACAACGTCAACGCGCGCTCGGGAAACCGACCATGTCTCAGCTCCTCGTGGATCACTCGCCGAACCCAAACACTAACCTTGGGCGGCCAGGCATGAAAGACGGCGCAAGTACTCCGTTCCGTGCACAGCGGTCCCGTCTCAGAAAATCGCCCAGGCTTCCCTCGGCAGAGAACGGTTCCCGGCTCTCCGCGCCGATCGAGACTGCATGCAAACGCTCAGCCGTGAAGTACAGCTTCAGGGCTTTGTGACGCCTCGACATGACACACATCCGTCGGGCATCCAGCCGGCGCCGCTGCCGACTACCGTTGCTCCCCATGACAGCCACCGAGATGGACATCACCGAGGACCTGATCCGGGATCTGCTGCGCGAAGAGTACCCCGACGTGGCGGATCGCCCCCTGAAGCTCGGAGCGCTCGGCTGGGACAATCAAGTGTGGCGGCTCGGCGACGACCTCGCCGTCCGGTTGCCCTGGGCAACGCAGTCCGCGGACGCGCTGCTGCGCAAGGAGCACGCCTGGCTGCCCCTCCTCGCCCCGCACCTTCCTCTCCCGATCCCCGTCCCGCAGCATCTTGGTGAGCCCTCCGAGCGTTTTCCGCGGCCGTGGCTCGTCACCACCTGGGTACCGGGCGAGCCCGCCGACCGCGCCCCCGCTACGCGCGCCGCGGAGGCGGCCGAAACCCTGGCCGCCTTCCTGACCGCCCTCCACCGCCCCGCCCCCGACGGGGCGCCCGCGGGCCGGGACCGCGGTGGCCCGCTGGCCGACACCGCCGAACCCTTCGCCCAAGGGCTCGCCTCGGCCACCGAACTGGGACTGATCCGCGACCCGGACGCCGTCCGCTCGGTCTGGGAAGACGCCGCCGCCGCGCCGGACTGGGCAGGCCCACGTCTCTGGCTCCACGGCGACCTGCATCCAGCGAACATCCTGACCACGAACGGCACTTTCTCCGGAGTGATCGACTTCGGCGACCTCTTCGCCGGCGACCCGGCCTGTGACCTCGCCGCCGCTTGGATCCTGCTGCCGGACGACGCCATCGACCGCTTCCACGACACCTACCGGCCAACCCCGGACGCCGCGACCCTGCGCCGCGCCCGCGGCTGGGCCGTGCTGAAAGCCCTCGCCTGCATCCACATCGGACACGCCGGCGTCCACGGCCGCCCCGGAGGCAAGCCCACCTGGGGCCCACCCGCCGACGCCGCACTCCGCCGCCTCACCGCAACGGTCGATCAGTGATCCAGCTTCTGGCGGAACTCAAGAAGCCGAGGACAAGCAAGGAGAACGCCGCGGCTGTCATCGATCAGATCACCGGGTTGCGGCGGCCGAGCCGGTGGGTGGACGAGGCCCGGGAAACCAAGCCCTCACCGACACGGAGGCGAAGACCGAGCTGCGACGAGGCAGGTCCGGCCGGCCGGTCGCCTACTGGCGAGCGGTGATTACGTTGACGATGAGGTCGATGCCGACGACGAACTCTGCTCGGTCGTCGTGCTTGCGCAGTTGCTCGGCGACGCTGCGGGTGTACGGGCACCGGTCGGGGTCGAGTTCCGCCCATGCGGTCGCCACGGCGTCCAGGAACCCGGTCCGCTCGTGTCGGGCTGGTGCGCTCGGGCGTTGGCGGCGTTCCTGCACAGGCGCTCACACCCCGGAATCCGCGCGGCCGTCGGCATCGCGGGCAGGCACTCCCGCGTGATCCGCTTCACCGCGAGTTCGACGGCCGGACGTACATGCGCCGACCACGGACAGCACATGCTCATCGAGCCACGAGGTCATCCGCGACTGGCACTGCGGATACGACCGGTGCAGCCGGGCGAGCACCTCCAACGGCGAGGCGACCGGTTCGGGACGTTCACGCGCCCAGTCCTCGACGCCGGGCAGCTGCAGGCCGAACAAATTGCCCCGGCCCGCGCGCGACCTGGTATTTGCCGCGGTGGACCTGGAAGGATGCCAGGTACGGATCGCCCCCCGCTCCCCCGGTGCAGCCCACCCCGCCCGTGACGTCCACCGGCGTCCGCAGGCCCGCCGGACGTCCCCGCCCCGCTGCGCGCACTGTTCACGCTCGCCGGCTTCCCGGCGGACATCGTGGCGCCGCCGCTCGCGGAGCGCCCCGGTGCGGGAAACCCGCCGATCAGTGCGGGGTCGGCGCGCCGATGCCCGACCGGCCGCGCCAACTGGTCGTCGAGGTGCGGCGCTCGGGACGCCAGCTCGCCACCAGGGCGGCGGCCAGGAGGAGTTCGGCGATGTCCCCGCCGTAGTACATGATCTCCGCGCCTTGCTGGACCTGGTCGATGGGGGCGTGGACGTCGAGGAAGAAGCCGCCGTACATGGCCTGTGCGATCAGGGCGTGCGCGGCGATGGCGATGCCCAGGTACACCAGTCGGCTCCGCACCCCGGGCCTGCTGGGCGCGGGGTCGGGACCGGCGATCGCGTAGGCGAACAGGCAGCCCGACGCGAGGAAATGGGCGTGCAGGAGCCAATGGCCTGCGGGATGGGCCATGACGGCGTTGTAGAGGGGCGTGAAGTACAGCACTCCCAAGGTTCCGGTACTGAGGGTGAGCGCCGCCGCGGGATGCGCCAGGAGGCGGGCCGGTGGGCTGTGCAGGAGTACGGCCACTCTGCGGGCGTGGTCGTGGGGCAGCGCGCGCAGGAGGAGTGTGATCGGCGCGGCCAGCACGAGAGCCAGGGGCGCGTACATGCCGATGAGCATGTGCTGGGCCATGTGCCCGCGGAAGTCGGAGTGCGCGGCGGGTGCCAGCGGCGGCAGCAGCGCGACGGCGAGCAGCGCCAGCCCGGTGAGGAAGGACGCCGACCGCCAGCCGCTCCAGCCTTGTACAGCGTTGCGGCACCTGGCCCGCCGTGCGGCGAGCAGGTAGCAGACGGCAGCGACGAACAGGAGCAACCCCGTCAGTACCGCTCCCGGCAGCGCGCCGCCGCCCTCCCCCTGCTGGTGCATCGGGCCCATCAGGCGCGGCCTCCGGCCGGCTCACCGTCACGGGATGCGTCGGAGTCGAAGGGCCGGCCACTTCGCTGTACCAGATACCCGGCGATCACGAACAGGCCGCCCAGGATGAGGAAACCGGCGTCCCACCAAGCCTGGTGAGGACCGCCACGGACGTGGTGGATGCCGAGGATCTGGTGGTCCAGGATGCCCTCCACCAGGTTGAACCAGCCCCAGCCGGCCAGGATCCAGCCCCACAGAACCCGCGAGGTCCACACCGCTCGCCGGTCGTGCGTGACCCGCGCGTACAGGATGGCCAGGCCCACCAGTACGGCGATCCAGCACACGGCGTGGAAGATGCCGTCCCACACGGTGTTCATCTCCAGCCCGGACACCGTGTGGGGGTCGTAGTACTTCACACCGATGTGGTCGTGGTTGGTGCTGGTGAGCATGTGGTGCCACTGAAGGAGCTGGTGCAGCAGAATGCCGTCGACGAATCCGCCGAGGCCGACCCCGAGGACAATCCCCGGAAGCCGCAGACTGTTCGACGCCGCCGGAAGCGCGCCCGCCTTGTCCGCCGTCGTGGCCATCACCTGTTGTCGTCCGTCCCGTAGGCAGTGTGAGTCAGACCTTCCCGACACGGTTCCCGTCCGGCTCGCCTGAATCAACTTGTCCGCACAACTTCAGCCATATCGCCCATACCAAGCGGTACACCGCCACGCCACGGAGAACACCGAGGTCGGCGGTACCTCTCCGCATCGTGTCCATGGACGTACGCCGGCGCCGAACCAGACCTGTTCACCCAACACGCATTTCGTGAATGCGGGCGTCTCAGCGGGTTCGAGTGTCCCGCCAGGTCGGGGCCATGACACCGACGTCCTCGACTGCATGGTGGGCTCCGTCAAGCCGTCCATGTCCGCAACAGTCGCCTGCCCCACGCGAAAATCACCCGTTCCGTCCATGACAACATGGCTAGTGTGATCAGGTGACAGAATTCAGCATCCTTGATGACAGCACGCCGTGGCAGGAAGCCTTCGAGCGGCGGCTGCTCGCCTCATACACGGCCGCGGGACTGAGTACGGCCGCCGCGGAGCGCATCCTCAAGGATGTACGTGCCGACACCGGCGACTGGACCGTCGCCGAGATCACGGACGCCGGGACGCGAGTGGGACACGTCGCCGTGGTCGTGACCGACAACCACGGCGCCCTCGCGGGCCGTATCGGCGACCTCCACGTCGACGCACCCCACACCGGCCGGGGACACGAGCAGGCCGCCCGTGACTGGGCCGAGCGATGGTGCGCCGAGCGCGGCGCCCGCCGGCTGAACATACGGCTCACCGAGCCCGCCGGTGAGTTGTTCCACGGTTACGGCGTCCGCGGCCAGCTCAGGATGCGACGCATCGATTCCCCGCCGAAACCACTCGCGGGCGTCACCGCACGGCCCATGACAGAGGCCGAATATCCCCAGTGGCTCGCCTCGGAGAAGGCCGCCTACGTCGGCGACATCGTCCGCTCGGGAGCTCTGAGCCCAGAGGAGGCGGTACGCAAGTCCGACCGCGACTTCGCCGACCTCATCCCACAGGGCCTGGCGACGCCCGACAACTCGATCCTGGTGCTGGAGGCGGCGGGCGAGCAGATCGGCACCGGTTGGCTCAAGCACCGGTACCTCCCCGGGGTCACCTACGGCTACTCACTGCACATCCAGGAGCAACACCGCGGCAAAGGGTACGGGCGGGCCGCGATGGCGGCCGGAGAACTGGCGACGCTGGAAGCCGGCGACACGGCGCTGATGTTCACCGTGTGGGGAGGCAACGAGGTGGCCATGAACCTCTACACGAGCGCGGGTTACCACGTCATGGAGGAGAGCCGTTCCATCAGCCTTCCTTCCTCCAGCCTTCCCTCCTCAGCGGCCTGACCCTGGCTCGCTCTTCCCGCGCCGAGCGGGCGCTATCGGGATCCATTCACAGTTCACCGGCGTCCACGCCGATGGTGAACCGAGTTTGAAGCCGGCGACGCGGAGCGTCGCGCGAATCGTTTCCGCGGAGCTGGGTCCGGCTTATCCGTCCCGGCTGTCGGTGACTGCTGTTAGCGTCGCGGTCATGCAGCTTCGGTATGCTTTCCGTCTCGATCCGACACCGGGTCAGCGTGCTGCGCTGGCCCGGGCGTTCGGGTGTGCGCGGGTGGTGTACAACGACGCGGTCGCGGCGCGGGAGCGGGCGCGGGCGGCGGGCGAGGCGTTCCCCACCGCGGCCGTGTTGTCGAAGAGGCTCGTGACCGAGGCGAAGAAGAGCCCAGAGCGGCACTGGCTGGCCGAGGTGTCGGCGGTCGTGCTGCAGCAGGCGCTGCGGGACGCGGAGAGCGCGTACCGGAACTTCTTCGCTTCCCTGAAGGGAGCCCGAAAGGGAACGCGGGTAGGGGCACCTCGCTTCAAGTCCCGCAAGGACGAAAGGCAGTCGGTCCGGTTCACCGCGAACGCGCGCTGGAAGATCACCGAGACCGGGAGGGTGTCGCTGCCGAAGATCGGCGAGGTGCGGGTGCGCTGGTCGCGGTACGGCCGGACCTTCGTGAAGACCGGCCGGTTCGAGCCCACCAGCCAGGTGTGCTCCACCTGCGGCCACCGCGACGGACCCAAACCCCTCAACGTGCGGGAATGGACCTGCACCGCCTGCAGCACCCTCCACGACCGCGACCACAACGCCGCGAAGAACATCAAGGCCGCCGGACTGGCGGTCACAGCCTGCGGAGCGCCGGTAAGACCAGAACCCCTTCTGGCACAGCGCGACGAAACAGGAAGCCACGGAAGCCCGCCCGACGTCCGTGCCCCGTAGCGGCACAGCACCGAGCGAGCAGGCCAGAATCTCCCTCCCCCAGGAGAGAGAGCAAGTCAACGAGTCGGCACCTTCAGTCAGCACCTCGTCGACAAGTCCCGTACGGATCCGTACGTGCCGGGCAAGAGGGCGCGCGAGTTGATGGTGACGTACTGGTATCCGGCCTCCTCCACGTCCGGGCACGCTCAGGCGTCCTGGATGCCGTCGGTGTCGGGCACTCACTTCCTCAACTCGCGCCGCCTGTCGCCGCAGCAGGTCACGCTGCCGCAGACCGCCGGCCACGTCCTTGCCCCCGTCGACACCGGCCTCGGCAAGCTGCCCGTGCTCCTGTACTCGACCGGGCTGCACTCGGACCGCGCGATGGGCACCGCCCTGGCCGAGGATCTCGCCAGCCGCGGCTACCTCGTGGTCGCCGTCGATCACACCCATGACGCCAATGAGGTGGAGTTCCCGGGCGGACGGCTCGAGGTCACCACGATGCCGTCCGGCGCGCACTCCTCCGACACGCTCAACGTGCGCGCTGCCGACATCCGCTTCGTCATCAACCAGCTCGGTGCCATCGCCAAGGGCGGCAACCCGGACGTCGACCACGCCAAGCTGCCCTCCGGGCTGTCGCACGCCGTGGACACGGATCACATCGGGATGTTCGGCTGGGCGGCGCTGCGGTCGACACCGCCATGCAGCTCGACCACCGCATCGACGCCGGTGCGAACCTGGACGGCCAGTTCTTCGGCACGGCGCCGAGCAAGGATCTGAGCCGGCCCTTCATGCTCTTCAGTTCCGGCAGCCACAACCGGAACAACGACTCGTCGTGGCGCAAGCTGTGGCCGCATCTCAAGGGATATCGGGTCGACATCCAGCTCCACGGCTCGAAGCACCTGTCCTTCAGCGACAACGAGTGGCTGGTGCCGCAGGTGACGCCCCTGCTCGGGCTTTCCCACGAGCAGGTGCAGCAGCAGTACGGCACGATCGACCCGAACCGGGCGATCAAGATCCAGCGCGTGTACCTCGCGGCGTACTTCGACCAGGAGCTGCGTCACAAGCACAGCACACTGCTGGACGGACCCGCCAAGAGCTACCCGGAGATCTCCTTCGTTCGCTGACCGGACTCCGGGAAACGGGCCCGCCGTGGGGCCCACCCTGGTCGCAGGCCCTCCTGAGCAGGCCACCGCACGGTTCCGACACACGGACGACGCAGGGACGACCGAGCGACGTACATGTGCTTGTCGCGTGATCTCATGCGGCCGAAGTGTGCGTTCATCGAACGTTCGAGCGCTCGTCCCCGGTTACTGTCGCCTAAGATCATGAGCATGTCGGCCCTCCGCGAACGTTCCGCACACAGTCAACTCGCCCCGGGCGAGCAGCTCTTGGCGTACGCCTCCGTCGTCCCGGCCAGGAGCGCCAAGGGCATTGGCATCGGAGCATCCCTCGCGAACCACATGGTCAACAGCGTGGGCGCGCAGTCCGGTGGGGCGGGCAGCATTGCCGCGGGGATGCCGCGCACCTCCGGAGCCCTGCTGTTGCGTGTGACCGACCAGCGCGTCGGCCTGGTCCAGCCCCTGGACGGCGCCCCGGTTTGGGAGGTGCCGCGGGCGTGGGTGACCCGGGTCGAACGCCGGCCCCGGACCCAGCTGATGGCCCGCTTCCGGCTGCACTACGCCGACGGCTCCTGGCTCGCCTTCCTCACCATGCGGCGCCGTACGATCGAGCAGTTCCACTCACTCATCGGCTGACCCGGGCCGGCCCCGTCGACACACGGAGCCTGCTCCGGCCGCGAGGCCGTCCCTCGAACGCGCCTCCACCTCTCAGCCAGATACCCCCTTGGGGTATACACTCGAGCCTGCTGGCGACAGACATCGGCGAGAGGTGTGCATCATGCATGCGATCGGACACGCGTTGTCCATTGCCGGGTCTATGACCTGGGAGATCACCTGGGCCCTGATCCTCGGTTTCACGTTGTCCGCCGTTGTGCAGGCGGTGGTTCGCCGAGAGACGGTCGTACGACTCATGGGAGACGACCGGCCCCGTACGCTCGCCCTGTCCGCGGGGTTCGGCGCGGCCTCGTCGTCCTGCTCGTACGCCGCCGTCGCGCTCGCCCGCTCGCTGTTCCGCAAGGGGGCGAACTTCACGGCGGCGATGGGCTTCGAGGTCGCCTCGACCAACCTGGTGGTCGAACTGGGCGTGATCCTGGCGCTGTTGATGGGCTGGCAGTTCACCGCCGCGGAGTTCGTCGGCGGCCCGATCATGATCGTCGTACTCGCGGTGCTGTTCCGGCTTCTCCTGCGTGAGCGGCTGCTGCGACACGCACGGGAGCAGGCCGAACGCGGGCTGGCCGGATCGATGGAGGGGCATGCGGCGATGGACATGTCCGTGCGCGGCGAGGGCGGCTTCCTCCGCCGGCTCCTCTCCCGCGACGGCCTGACCTCGGTCTCGCACATCTTCGTCATGGAGTGGGCGGCGATCCTGCGCGACCTGGTGGCGGGACTCCTGATCGCGGGGGCGATCGCCGCATGGGTGCCGGACGACTTCTGGCACAGCTTCTTCCTGGCCGGCCATCCGCTCGCCGCCAAGTTGATCGGGCCGCTGATCGGGCCGGTGGTGGCCATCGCCACGTTCGTCTGCTCCATCGGCAACGTGCCGCTGGCCGTGGTGCTGTGGAAGGGAGGCATCAGTTTCGGCGGTGTCATCGCCTTCATCTACGCCGACCTGCTGATCCTGCCGATCCTGAACATCTACCGGAGGTACTACGGCGCCCGGATGGCGGCCTTCCTGCTGGGCACGTTCTTCGTCGCCATGGTGGTGGCCGGCTACATCGTGGAGTTCGCCTTCGGGGGTCTGGGCCTCATCCCCGACCAGGCCGACGCGAAGATTCCCCAGGAGGGCGTCAGCTGGAACTACACGACCTGGCTCAACATAGCCTTCCTGCTGCTGGCCACCGCCCTGCTGGTCCGCTTCCTGCGCACCGGAGGCCGCGCGATGCTGCGCATGATGGGCGGGTCACCGGACCAGGGCGAACACCACCACGACCACGCGCATGGGCAGGGCCAGCACCACCGCCCCTGAGCCGGCGACAACCGTGCACTCCCCCACCGGGCCCGGCACCATGGGCGTCGGCCCCGCCGGATGGTTTTCGTCGGGCCCGGCCCAGTGCCCGGTTCCGCGCCGTCACCGGGCGCAGCCGACGTCCAGCACCTCGAGCACGTCGCCGTGGATCGTGTACACCAGCCAGCACCACTCGCCGAACGCGGCCGCAAGGTCCGGCGCGCGTGTCTCGGTGTCATCGGTGACCGCGCTGATGAGCATGATGATCTCTTCGTGCATCTCGTCGGGGACGTCGAAGAGAACGTTGGCGGCCGTTTGGATCATTTCGACTTTCATGGCACCCCCCGACGAGCAGGAGCGGCACGGTTCGGCGAAGCCGAATACCCGGGGGCCGAGCTCACTGTCCGAACACGGCCCTCGTGACCACCGTACCCGCCGGGTGTGCTTCGATGTCGACGGTTGGAAGGCGAGTTCCGGCCGGGCATGCGGGACCCGCGCCCACTCGGCGGCCTCGTGCAACAAGGGCCACAAGAGCCACACCGCCCCCAAAGCACCGGTCTCCGATCGCCCGAAGACATGGCGAGCTTCGGCGGCTTCACGGAACCTCGACGGCGAGGTCGTCCACCACAGCCCGCAGGTCACCCTCGCGCCGTTCCGCCACCCGCCTCTGCCGCGCGGAGCCGGACCCATGGAGTTGCACTTCGCCCAGCCAGTCGCTGACCCGCCGGTCGTCGCCGTGCCGGCTGAGGTGTGGTTCCACCCGTTTCCACAGCTCCTCGATCAGCCGGCCGACCGACGTGGGAGCACAGTCACGGCTGTGGGTGCCGGGCAAAGCGCCGACCGGTCCGTGCCGGGCGGCCTGCCAGCACGCCGCCCTCAACAGCAGATCGGGGACATCGGGCACGGGTTCGCCGGAGCGCACCACCTCCACGGCGTGCCCGACGAGGGCGCGAACGAGCAGCGCGTACGCGGTGGTGGTCGTGGCGTCGGGCATCACGTCCGCGATGCGTACCTCGATGGTGGGAAGATGCGCCGAGGGCCGGACATGCCAGTAGACCATGGCCGGATCCAGCGCCGCCCCGGAGGCCACGAGCTGGTCGACGACCCGTTGGTAGTGCGCCGCGTCGCGCAGGCAGGGTGGAGGTCCCGCCGAGGGCCAACGGCTCCAGATCACCGATCGCCAGCTCGCGTATCCGGTGTCCGCGCCATCGCCGTACGGGGAGTTGGCGGTCAGGGCCAGCAGCAACGGCATCCAGCCACGCAGGTGGTTGACCGCCCGAACGGCATCCTCCCGGTCGGCCACGCCGACGTGCACGTGGCAGGCGTTGACTCCCTGCCCGTGAATCAAAGGCCCGAAGCGGTCCGCGAGGGCCCGGTACCGCGCCTGATCGAGGACGGGCGGCGGCCCGGAACGGCCCAGGACCGCCACCCCGCTGGGCACCAGCAGACAGTCGTGTTCGGCCGCCGCGACAGCCGTACCCTCGCGTAATCGAAGGACTTCCGCTTCCACTTCAGCGCCGGTACGGCACACCGCACCGACCGTCTCCACCTGGGACTGCGACAGCTCCGGCGTGACATGCGACCCGCCGAGCAGAGCACGAGCGGCAGGCAGCACGGAAAGAGACCTGCAGACAGCCGACCTGCTGCGCCGGTCGGCCAGGACGAACTCCTCCTCCACACCGACCGTCGGCGGTGCGGCCGTCTCCGGCGAGCACCCCGCCCCGCCGACGGCAGCTGGGGTCACGGCATCAAACGGCTCTGGCACATCCAGCCCTTTCCGAAAGACACGGGACACCGGAAACCACCCGTCGCCGGCCCCGCACAGGTCACGTTCACTCCTCACGCACCTGAACGGACAAGCCGACGTACTGCCGGAACAACGAGTGGGAACCGTCATGCTGAGCCTTCGCCCGAGGCCCTGCAAGCGGCTACCAAGCCAGCATCAGCGCGCGCTGACGGCCCATGACCGGTTCGGCGGTCGGGGACCGCGGCACCCCCGGTCCGGCCAGGGCCCGGACCAGGCAATCCCCTGGAAGTCGCCCACAGGGCATGCGCAGCGCGCGGCGCACCGACGACGCTCACAGCCGGTGCCGGCCGCTTCCTGACGAGCAGCACGGGAAGGAAGGGGCGCTTGCAGCGGCGAGACGCTCAGCTTGATGTGTCCGACACTGACCGCACCGCCATTCCCCGAGCCCACCTCCTGCCACCCGGCCCGGCGAGGGCTCGGCACCCTGTCGATATGACCTGGACCACACACCCGAAGGGCTTCCGCCGCGGCATGTGGAGGCGTAGGTTCCGTTTACCCCGTGAGAGCGCCCTCACAGGCGCCGGTCCGCCAAGTCCCGGGACGGCGGACCAGCGGGGGCCAAACGTTCATACACCGAGAGGATCCTCAGCCGGTCGGGAGGTCCAAGCCGTAGGACATGAGCCGGTACGGGCCAGGTGCTCCACCTCGCTGTCCACGCTGAGATCCTCCGGCTGCTGCGCTCCCACCGCGCGGGCCGTCGCCACCAGCGTCTGCGCCGGCTCGTGGCCCAGCGGCTCCCCGAGGCCGCCCGCGCCGGCGGGGGTCGTGGTCGTCACCCCACTCCTCTCGCGCGCCCGGGCCCGCCCCGCGGCCGTACACCGGCAGACGTGAAGCGACTATGGTTGGAGTAAGCGATCGCTTAGCCACCTCGGGAGAAGCCGTGCCGGTCATCGATGTGTGGATGCAGCACCCCACGCTCCGTCACTCCAACCACGAGATGTTCGAGTCGTTGCGCCGATGGACGGGGCAGGGACCGCTGGAGGAGCCGCTGCCGGTCAAGGCCACCGTGGCGGCCATGGCCGCGGCAGATGTGGAGATCGGTCTCTCGGCGGCCTGGTACGGGCCGCAGGGACCGCTGATCAGCAACGACGAGGTGGCCGAGTTCGTCGCCCAGTCCGACGGACGGCTGCGTGGGGTCGCCGGCGCGGGCCTCACCCGGCCCGTCCAGGCCGTGCGCGAGCTGCGCCGGGCCGTTCAGGAACTCGGCTTCGTCGCCCTGCGGATCGTGCCCTGGCTGTGGCAACTGCCGCCGACCGACCGGCTGTACTACCCGCTGTACGCCGCCTGCGTCGACCTCGGCATCCCCTTCTGCACCCAGGTCGGGCACACCGGCCCGCTGCGCCCCTCCGAAACCGGTCGCCCCGTCCCCTATATCGACCAGGTCGCGCTCGACTTCCCCGAACTGACCATCGTCTGCGGTCACATCGGCTACCCATGGACCACGGAGATGATCGCCGTGGCCGACAAACACGCCAACGTCTACATCGACACCAGCGCCTACACGACCCGCCGCTACCCGCAGGAACTCGTCGAGTATCTGCGCGGCCGGGGCCGTGGGAAGGTGCTGTTCGGCACGAACTACCCCATGATCAGCCCTGTCCAGGCACTGGAACACCTCGGTGATCTCGGCCTGGACGAAGAAGCCACCGAGCTGTTCCTGTCCGGGAACGCTCGTCGGGTCTTCAGCCTCTGACCCCGAAGTCCGGGTCGGCGCCGGTCATGTGCGCCGGCGGTAGTAGGTGATGTCGTCCGTGGTCGTGTAGTTGCCGTGGTCGACGCATCGCCGTCCCGGCCGGTGCGCTGGTCGGGCTGACGTGGCCGCGCCTGCCGTTCGTCCGGAAGATGAACCCTCCATACCCACCGGCCTGGTCAGCGACCGCGTCTTCACCGACGAGGAGATGCCGGGCATGGGCTGGTCGCTCTCGGTGGCCCTGCTGCCCGTGGGGCTCATCGCCGGAGCGGCGGTCATGGACCTGGCCAGCTCGGGGTCGGGGCCCGTCCTGCACTTCATCGCCTTCATCGGTTCGGCGCCCATCGCCCTGCTCCTCACCCTGGCCGTCGCGATCCGGGCGTTCGGCCCGCGGATCGGCCGCAGCCTGGAAGGGGTCAGCGCATCCTGTGGGTCGGCCGCCCAGGCGATGGCGATGATCCTGCTGGTGATCGGCGCGGGCGGCGCGTTCAAGCAGGTCCTCGTGGACGGCGGGATCTCGGACCACATCAAGAACACCACTGCCGGCTGGTCCCTGTCGCCGATCATCCTCGCCTGGCTCATCGCCGCCGTCCTGCGTGTGGCCCTCGGCTCGGCCACGGTCGCCGTGGTCACCGCCTCGGGCGTGGCACAGCCACTGCTCGCCGGCAGCGGAGGCCACCCGGAGATCATGGTTCTCGCCATCTCCTGCGGATCGATCGCCTTCTCCCATGTCAAGGCGCGCACCACCTATACGACCGTGCTCTCCGTCCTCGGGCTCGGCGGTGTCCTCGCCATGGAGTCGATCCTGGAGGCCTTGAGCGTGTGACGTCGTCGCAAAGGTGCGGCCGTTCCGTCATTGTCCTCCCGTCCTCCCGCGCCAGGAACTGCACACCTCGGTGTGGCAGACATCCCGGGCATAAGGGGCGAGACATGATGGGGGTACCGATGTGTTCCGCGAGGAGGAGTACGGCATGGCCGAGTCGGGCTCTGGCGGTGCGGAAAGCGTGGCGAGCGGCAAGTCGCGGTTCGACGACATCTACGACCGGCCGGACCCCCGCATGTACTTCCGCCGGCTCGCCCCGCTGGAGTACGAGATCCCGCACCATGCCCAGCCGGTCTTCCGGCAGGCCGCCGCCCAGCGGGCCGCGCTCGACGACGGCCGCCCCCACCGGCCGGCGGTGCTGGACCTGTGCTGCTCGTACGGGATCAACGCCGCGCTGCTCAACCACGACGTGACGCTTGCGGAGATGTACGAGCGATACACCTCACCCGCCTGCCAGGACATGTCGACGGCGCAACTCGCGGCGTGGGACAGGGAGTACTACGCCGAGCGGCGCCGAGCGGACACGGTGCCGGTGTTCGGCCTGGACGTCGCGGCGCCGGCCGTTCGGTACGCGCTGGAGGTGGGTCTCCTGGACGCCGCCTTCACCGACGACCTGGAACAGGGACCGCCCGGCCCCGAGCTGATGAGTGCGCTCGCCGAGGTCGGGCTCATCACGCTGACCGGCGGCGGCAGCTACATCACCGCCCGGACGTTCACGGCACTGCTCGACGGTACCCGGAGACCGGTATGGATCAGCGCGTTCGTGCTGCGGACGGTGTCGTACCACCCGGTCGTGCGCACCCTGGCCGAACATGGTCTGCACACCACGCTCGATGTCTCGCGCACCTATCCACAGCGACTCTTCACCGACGAACGCGAACAGCGGTTTGCGATCGCCACGGTACGGGCACTGGGTCATGACCCTGCCGGGCGCGAGGCGGAGGGGCGTTTTCACAGCCTGCACTATGAGTCACGACCTGGCACAGGGTGACATCGGTCCGGATGAGCAGCTCGCAGTGGTCAGCCACCGGGCCGAGAATGGAGGCAGGGCAGGAGGGAGAGAGTCCAGATGGCGCGTCCAGTCGGTATAGACCTGGGAACGACGAACTCCGTGGTCTCGGTCCTCGAGGGCGGCGAGCCCACCGTGGTCACCAACGCCGAGGGTGCCCGGACGACGCCTTCGGTCGTGGCCTTCGCGAAGAGCGGCGAGGTGCTGGTCGGGGAGGTCGCCAAACGGCAGGCCGTCACCAACGTCGATCGCACCGCCCGCTCCGTGAAGCGGCACATGGGTGATCACGGCTGGCGGTTCCCCGAGCACGGTGACATCGAAGGC
The DNA here is from genome assembly GCF_042868225.1 of Streptomyces sp. NPDC007856. NCBI lineage: Bacteria > Bacillati > Actinomycetota > Actinomycetes > Kitasatosporales > Streptomycetaceae > Streptomyces > Streptomyces sp. NPDC007856. Next base: position 118,423 of record NZ_JBIAEC010000013.1, read on the forward strand.
AAGCGGTACACCGCGCAGGAGATCTCCGCACGCGTGCTGCAGAAACTCAAGCGCGACGCGGAGTCGCACCTGGGCGAGGACGTCACCGACGCCGTGGTCACCGTCCCCGCCTACTTCGACGACGCCCAGCGGCAGGCGACCAAGGAGGCCGGGGAGATCGCCGGTCTGAACGTACTGCGGATCATCAACGAGCCGACGGCGGCGGCGCTGGCGTACGGCCTGGACAAGGAGAACGACCAGACGGTCCTCGTCTTCGACCTCGGCGGCGGCACCTTCGACGTGTCTCTGCTGGAGATCGGCGAGGGCGTCATCGAGGTCAAGGCCACCAACGGCGACACGCACCTCGGCGGCGACGACTGGGACCAGCGGATCGTCGACCACCTGGTCACGACCTTCAAGAACAATTACGGCATCGATCTCGCCAAGGACAAGATGGCCGTGCAGCGGCTGCGGGAGGCCGCGGAGCGGGCCAAGGTCGAGTTGTCGAGCTCGACGGAGACGAACGTCAACCTTCCCTACATCACGGCTTCCGCGGAGGGCCCGCTGCACCTGGACGAGAAGCTCACCCGCGCCCAGTTCCAGCAGCTGACGTCGGATCTGCTGGAGCGTTGCAAGGGCCCCTTCCACAACGCGATCAAGGACGCTGGGATCAAGGTGTCCGACATCAACCACGTCATCCTGGTGGGCGGCTCGACGCGTATGCCGGCGGTGACGGACCTGGTGCGGGAGCTGACCGGCAAGGACCCGCACAAGGGTGTGAACCCGGACGAGGTGGTGGCCGTGGGGGCATCGCTCCAGGCCGGTGTTCTCAAGGGCGAGGTCAAGGACGTCCTGCTCCTCGACGTCACCCCGCTGTCCCTCGGCATCGAGACCAAGGGCGGCATCATGACCAAGCTGATCGAGCGCAACACCACGATCCCGACCCGCCGTTCGGAGATCTTCACCACCGCCGAGGACAACCAGCCCGCCGTGACGATCCAGGTCTTCCAGGGCGAACGGGAGATCGCCGCGTACAACAAGAAGCTCGGCATGTTCGAGCTGAGCGGTCTGCCGCCGGCGCCGCGCGGAGTGCCGCAGATCGAGGTGACCTTCGACATCGACGCCAACGGCATCATGCACGTCTCGGCCAAGGACCTGGGCACCGGCAAGGAACAGAAGATGACCGTGACCGGCGGCTCGGCCCTGCCCAGGGACGACATCGACCGCATGGTCCGCGAGGCGGAGCAGCACGCCGAGGAGGACCGCAGGCGCCGGGAGGCCGCAGAGACCCGTAACCAGGCCGAACAGCTCGTCCACTCCACCGAGAAGCTCATCAGGGACAACCCCGACAAGATCCCGGCCGACGCGAAGAACGAGACGGAGAGCGCGCTCACGGAGCTGAAGGAGCGGCTGAAGGGCGAGGACACGGCGGCGATCCGGCAGGCCATGGAACGGGCGGCCGAGGCGGCGCAGAAGATCGGGGCGGCCATGTACGAGAGGTCCCGCACGGAGAGTGAGGCGACCGCCGGTACGGACACGTCCTCCGCCGCCTCCTCGGACGAAGGCGTGGTGGACGCCGAGATCGTCGACGACGACAAGCCGGAGGCGGGCTGACGATGGACAAGGGCCGGCTGCAGAATCCGGACCTCGCCCAGTTGCAGCGTCTGCTGGAGGAACGCACGGCCGACCTGCAGCGGGTGAAGGCCGAGTACGACAACTACCGCAAGCGGGTGCGGCGGGACCGTATGGCCGTGTGCGAGATCGCCGTGGTCAATGTCCTGCGTGCCCTGCTGCCTGTGCTGGACTCGGTCGACCGCGCGTGCGCGCACGAGCCCATGACGGTGGGCCTGAGGGACATCGCCGACACGCTCGGCACTCAGTTGGGCTCCCTGGGACTCGAGGTGTTCGGGGAGAAGGGCGACCCCTTCGACCCGGCGTGCCACGACGCCGTCACCCACCACATCGCGCCCGACACCGACCAGCTGATCTGCACGAAGATCCTGCGCCCCGGCTACCGGCTCGGTCCCCGACTGCTGCGCCCGGCCAACGTGGAGGTCACCGGGCCGGAGCCGGCCGCGCGAACCCCGCTCGTGCACGATCGGGGGGAGCCCCGGTTCACGGTGATCGACACGGGGGACGGGCCCCGCGGGTGCGGCGCGTAGGCGGAAACCGCCGCACGACGCCGGCCGACCGGCCGGTACGACGAACTGGCCTCACCGGCAGACCATCCGCTCCCGGGCGGTGGCGAAGACCGCCGCCTTGCTGGTCGGTTCCCGGGCTGCGACGGGACCGTTCGGGTGCCTGTGACACCCGTGCGTCTGACTCGATGTGCGGGCCACGGCCGTGCACTGTTCACTGGGCGGAACGGAACGTTCCGAGCGCACGGGAGTCGCGGTATGAGCGGGCACGGGACACGGGGCACGGCGGGCGCGGTGCTGGCCGTGGTCGCGGTGGCGGTGACCGGGTGCTCCGGCAACTCCGGAAGCCCCTCCGGCAGCGTCAGCAAGGCGGCCTCGGCGGCCTCCTCCGCCGCCTCCTCCCTTGCCTCCCGGGGAGCGGACGCGCTGGCCTCGGCCTCGGCTGAGGCCAGACGGAAGCTCGACGAGGCCAAGGGTGGGGTCAACGCCAAGGACGAGGTGACACTCGGTTCCGTCGCCATCGGCGGCGACGGCCGGGCCACGGCCAAGGTGACGGCCAAGAACACCGCCGGTTCGGCCAAGTCCTTCGCGGTCCAGGTCAATTTCAGCGACAAGAGCGGCAATCTGCTGGACGTGGTCGTGGTGACGGTCAAGGACGTGGCCGCCGGTGCCTCCGGCGAGGGCACCGCCCGTAGCAACCGCAAGCTCAACGGCGAAGTGCACGCGGTCGTCGGCACGGCGGTGCGCTACTGACCGCGCGGGCCTGCGGCCGACCTGGCCCGGACGAACCCCTGGACGAGGTGCCGGGTGAAGACGAGTCCGGCCACCAAGGCTCCGGCCAGGATGAATCGCGAGCCCATCGCGGTGGCGCCCAGCCCCCACGTCAGGTCGAACAGAGCAGCGTCCGGCTCCGATATCCGCTGCGCTGCGAGTGTGCAGGGCGGGCCGCGGGCGTACTCGTGATCGATCGCGGGCCGCTGCGAGAGGTCGGGGTCGGCTCGGTTCGTGCCCCGATGCCCGCAGCGGCGACAATGGGACTCCCACACCGGGCGAGGTGGTGACGATGCCCGCTTGGCATCTGCGCGACTATCACGACGACGATCTCGACCAGGCCATACAGATCTGGGACCAGAGCCGCCGGGCCGACGAGGACCGGGTGTTTCCCGTCTCGGAGGTGATGGCCGCTGCCAAGGCCGGTCAGACGGCGGTCGTCGCCGTGGTCGGCGACGAACTGGTGGGTATGGCCGTGGCGCAGGCCCACGGCAAACGGGGCTGGATCCTTCTGGTGGCACTCGCCTCCCGATGGCGCGAGCGCGGGATCGGCAGTGCGCTGCTCGCCGAACTGGAACGGCGCCTGCGCGCACTGGACGTGCGCCACATCAGCGCGCTGCTGCCCGCCGGTGCCGCCGGGACGAAGGCTCTGGAGAACTCCGGCTACCGGTTCCGCGACGACCTGACCTATTACGAGAAACTCGAACCACCGGGAACCGCCAACGCCGACGTCCTCGCCGCGCTGGGCGGCCGTATGCTCCCCGAGGGGCTCTGGGACACCATGGCCGGCATGGAGCGCGAGAAATCCCTGTCTTCCGCGAGCACGACTCACGGCTGCTGGCCTGCGCCACCAATTCGGTGCGCTCTCTCGACGCGGCCTTTCTGCGGCCCGGCAGGTTCGACTACGTCATTCCCGTCGGCCCGCCGGACCCGACCGCCCGGGCGGCGATCTGGGACCGCTACCTCAGGGCATCCGCGGCCGCGGTCGACCTCCACCAACTGGTCGAGGCCAGCGAGCTGTTCACCCCGGCCGACATCGAATTCGCCGCCCGCAAGGGCGCGCAGGCAGCGTTCGAACGGGAAGTCACACAACGCCGGGGCCGGGCCGCCACCACCGAGGACTACATGACCGCCATCGCCGACACCCGCCCGACGCTCACCGCACAGGCCGTCCAGGAGTTCGCCGAGGACATCGACACCTACAGTCGGCTCTGAGCCACGACGTCGCTCGGTGCGCCGCTGCCTGTCGGGCGATGAGGACAGCGGGCTCAGCTGTCGTCGCGCAGGCCCCAGGGAGAGCCGTACTCGGTGAGCAGGTCCAGGAACGGGCGGGGGGGCAGGGCTTCCGGACCGAGCACGCCGGTGCCGGACCAGGCGCCGGTGGACAGCAGTTCCAGGGCGACGACCGGGTTGACCGCCGTCTGCCAGACGACCGCCTGCGAGCCGTACTCGCGCATGGACCACTGGTTGTCGACCACGTGGTACAGGTACACCTCACGCGGCGCGCCGTCCTTGGTGCCCTTGACCCAGGTACCGGCGCAGGTCTTGCCCGTCATCCGCTCGCCCAGGCCGGCCGGATCGGGCAGGCACGCGGCGACCACGTCCCGCGGCGAGACCTGTACGGGTCCGTCGTCGCCGGGCACGCTCACCCTGGCCGTCGAGTCCAGGCCCAGTTGGTGAAGCGTCTTCAGCTTGGCGATGAAGTCGTCGCCGAGCCCGTACTTGAACGTGACGCGACGCGCTTCCACCCAGCGGGGAATCAGCAGCACCTCTTCGTGCTCGACATTGACACACTCCACCGGGCCGATGCCCTCGGGGAAGTCGAAGACCTCGGGCTCGCTGAACGGAGCGGTGGTGAACCAGCCGCGGCCCTTCTCGTACACCACCGGCGGGTTGAGGCACTCCTCGATGGTCGTCCAGATGCTGAAGGAGGGCGCGAAGTCGTAGCCCTCGACCGTCAGATTGGCGCCGTCCCGGACACCGATCTCCTCGATGTCGTCGAAGAGTTCGTCTGCCGCGTACCGGGCGAAGACGTCGGACAGGCCCGGCTCGACGCCCATTCCCACGAGTGCCAGCCGTCCCGCCTCTGCCCAGCGCCGGGCCAGTGCGAACTGTTCGTCCCCGAGCTTGACACCGCACTGCTCATAGGGGCGCGAGCCGTGCGGTGCGGACAGTGACATCGCCATGTCCAGGTAGTCCGCGCCGGCCTCCAGGGCGGCCCGGAACAGCGGCATCACGAACCGGGGGTCGGTGGCGTTGAGCAGCACGTCGCACCGCTCCTCGACGAGCATCCGGCGGACCGCGTCCTGGTCCGAGGCGTCCAGCCGTCGCGCGCTGAACCGGGCGCCCTGCTCGCCCAGTGCCGCGACCGCGGTCTCGGCGCGGACGAGGTCGTAGTCGGCGACGATCATGTGGGCGAGGAACTCGCGGCGAGCGGCGATCCGGGTGACGGCCGTCCCGACGCCTCCCGCACCCACCAGAAGTACGCGCATGTCACACACCTTTCTCCCGGGAGGCGGGCGCCTCCGGACGGGCTCGATGCAACGCGACGCCGGGATATAAGGTCAACCCCGTTGGCATAAGGTAGGCCGGGCGGAGGGTGGGCGCAGGCGACTCACGGCCGGCGGCGGAAGGACGACCGAGATGGCGAAGCAGGTGGTGCCGGAGGCGGCACGGCAGCGGCGGCGGCCCACGCGCGGCGGCACCGTGCTGTCGGAGGAGATCATCGTGCGGACCGCCCTGCGGGTGCTGCGGGAGCACGGCAGCACCGGGCTGACGGCACGCCGTCTCGGCGCGGCGCTGGGCGCCGATCCGAGCACCCTCTACCGCTACTTCGCCGGGATGGACGATCTGGCCCGGGCCATTGGGGACGAGTTGATGGGCAGGGCTCTCGACAGCTGGACGGCCACCGGGGACTGGCGCACGGACCTGCGCGCGCTGGGCCTCGCCATCCACGCCTCCTACCTCGCCCACCCGCAGGCCGCCGTCCTCACCGCCAGCCGGGTCACCGGAAGGCCTCGCGAGATCGCGGTGGACGAGACCATCCTCGGCATCCTGCGCGGCGCCGGGCTGCCCGACCCCGTGGCGGTCCGCGTGTACCACGCCTTCATCGACCAGAGTCTCGCCTTCGCCGCGCTCGACGCCGGATCGCTCGCGCTGGCGGACGAGGCCCGCGCGGGCGACGAGGAGATGTGGCACTCCACCTATGCCCGCCTGCCGGCCGAGTCGCATCCGAACATCGCCGCCACGGCACACCTGCTGGCCCGCTACATGCCGCACAGCGCCTATCCGGCCGCCCTGGAGATACTGCTGGAACACACCGCCGCACAACTGCCCCGATCGGGGGCATGACACTCACGGCTCCGCCACCGAGTCCCCCATGGCCGGGGAGGGCGGTGAATGTGAAGGTCCGAAAGGAAGGGAAATGTCAGACGTGCGCCAGGCTCGTGTCTCCGACCACGGCAGGATCGTCGAATGCGTGCAGAAGTGGTGGGGTGACTCACGCACGCGTCAACTTGACCCGGCCCTACGGGGCCGGGTTTGGAGATAGTGCCCAACTGGCTGCTGGGTTGGCTCCTGCGTCCAGACACCCCTTACGGGGTGGCAGGGACGCGTGACTCACGCCCCGCATTCCACACGCTCTCGCCGCGTTGGGCGATGTTGTGGGAAGCATTCCGGTCGGCGTGGGCAACGACCCCGCACCCCCGGCAGATGAAAAGCTCCTGGTCGACACGGTTGCGCTTGTCGACGTGGCCGCACTGGGCGCATGTCTGCGACGTGTACGCGGGATCGACGAAGACCAGGGGCACACCGGCCCGCTTGGCCTTGTAGACGATGAAGCCTCCCAGCTGGGCGAAGGCCCAGGAGTGGAGGGTGACCCGTTGGGGCTTGCGGAGCCGTACCCTCTGCCGGATTCCCTTGAGTTCTTCCAGGCAGATGCCAGCGGAGGTGCGTTCAGCCTCGGTCACGATCGTCTTGGCGATGATGTGGTTGGTGTTCTTGACGTGCCGCCGTTCGCGGCGAGAGCGCTCCTTCAACCGGCGCTTGGCGCTCTTGGGGCCCTTCTTCTGGAGCTTGGCCCGCAAGGCAAGCTGCCGCTGGCGGTACCGGTTCAGGCCGCGCCCGGCGGCCTGGTAGCCGGCGGACGTAGTGGCGATGTTGGCGATGCCGAGGTCGACGCCGATGAACGAGTCCGGCTCGAACTGGGCGGCCTCGGGGATCTCGCAGGTGGCGATCAGGTAGAAGGCGCCGTCACGCTCGATCAGGTCACTCTCGCCCTTGCGGTACTGCTGGAGCACCTTGAGCGCGTTTGTCGAGCACGCGAACCGCACGCCCTTGATCCGGCCCGCGGTGGTCCAGATGGAAACCGTCTGCGTGTCGCACTGCCACCTCAGACACCGATCGTCATAGGGCTGCGCGGCATCGGGCCGGAACATGATCGGCTTGGACTCGACCTTGACCCGGCGCCTACTGCCGGGCTTGCCGTAGTTCCCGGCCTTGAGGTTGGCGTGCAGCGTGGTGTACGCGTCACGCACTTTCTTGATCACATGTTGTGCAGCCTGCGCCCCGAGCCCTTCGGCCTTCAGGTGCGGGCACGTGTGCTTGCGCAGCTCGTACTCACGCGGCACGTCGTTGACGAACGCCACCTCAGAAACCCAGGTGGCCAGGTCGTTGAGCGTGCGCAGGGTCGCCGACAGCGCGGCGGCCTGGTCGGCCTGCGGTATCAGCTTCACCTGCGCCACGACCTTCACGAGCGTGATCATAACATTGCTCAGTGTCACCTCGATGGGACCCAAACCCCGATATCCGCAGGGTCGCACGGTTGTCTACACCCTGCACGCGCACGTGGTCTTCACCCCGAAGTACCGGCGCGGCCCATTCACCGACGACATCGTCAAGCGCTGCGAAGAGGTCATGCGCGACGTGTGTACCGACTTCGGAACGGAACTGCGGGAGTTCAACGGCGAACGCGATCACGTCCGCCTCTTGGTGCGCTACCCGCCGAAGGCTGCCCTCTCCCGACTGGCCGGCAGCCTCGAAGGCGTCTTGGCCCGCAGGCTCCGTCAGGAGTACCCCGGCCACATCCGCAAGTACCTGTGGGGCGAACACTTCTGGTCGCCGTTCTACTTCGCAGCCTCGTGCGGCGACTCACCGCTCGCCGTGGTCAAGCAGTACATCGCGAACCAGAAGCATCCCGACTGAGATAGACAGTGCAGACCCGTGCTCCGGCGCGGGTCACCCCCATCTTGAGAAGCGATTCCTCCCGCGCCTGAAAGCCCGGGTTCCTCGCCAGATCCCGCTGAACAGTCCCGTGAGTTGTCCCTGTGGTTGCCGAAGCTGTTCTTGCAGTTCTTCTCCCGAACCAGCCTGGTGGTGGAAGGCGATGAGGGCATCAGAGCCTTCCTGGTCGGCTTCTATTCCGCGGACAACGAGGATGATGCCTATATCCACTTCGTGGGAGTGAGCCCGAGCCTGCGCGGGCAGGGCGTGGCCCGCAGCCTGTACACGGCGTTCTTTCGGCGGGCCGCCTGCGGGTGCGCGCGGTCACCTCGCCCATCGGGTTTCACCGGGCCATGGGGTTCGATCTCGAAACGGGCGACCACGACGTTGACGGCCTGCCGGTGCACAGCGACTACGACTGCCCCGGCCAGGATCGCGTGTGCTTTTGCAGGCGCATCACGCCAGGGGCGTGAGACTGGCCGGTCCGATGTGGGGCGTTGGGCGGAGAGGGCAGGATTCGAACCTGCGTGGATCCCGAGGGATCCGACCGTGAGGCGTTGCTCGCTGGTCCCCGATAAGCCGCTCCGGGCACCTCTCCCGATGCTCCCGGCAGTCCGTTCTCCCGCACCGCCGTTCACATCGACAACCTTGGCAGGAGCGGCTGACAGGGCTCTGACGCAGCCCTGACGCCAGGCCGGACCACCAGAAGGGGGCACCGCCCGAAAGCCGGGTTGTGAGGTCAGGTGGGTACGCGAGATCGTTTGAGGCGATACTGCCGGTGTCGTCTGCTGGAGGACCTCCGTGACCGATGTTGCGCCCGCCTCGCTGCCCGCCCCTCCCTACTACGCCGTGGTGTTCACCGCCGTGCGGACCGCCGGCGACAACGGCTACGCGGAGAGAAACGAGCGGATGATGAAACTGGCTGCCGACCAGCCGGGATTCCTCGGTGTCGATTCCGCTCGCGGTGCGGACGGCCTGGGGATCACGGTGTCGTACTGGAGGGACGAGGAGTCGATCGCCGCGTGGCGGGATCACGCCGAGCACGCCCTGGCCCGTGCGCACGGGCGCGAGCACTGGTATGCCTCGTTCTCGCTCCACGTGGCCAAGGTCGAGCGCTCCTACGGGTTTACCCGCCCGGCAGATCTGTAGCGGTTCCGGGCATTCGATCCGCACCAGGTCACCGGCGAGCGCTCCTCGCGGGCGATCGAGCGCGGACACCGACCTGCGGCACCGACACCTTCGTGGCCACCGACTCGCTCACGCTCCCAGCCGGACTCTGGGAAGGTGTCCGACAGGCCGAGCGCGGCGGACACGTGGCGCCACCTGCCACCTCCGGCCGTGGGGCACCGATCCATGGACGCAGGGCTATGTCACCCAGTGGCCGCCCGGCGAGGTGATGGCGGTCGGGTCGGCTGCACGGCACGCACGAACCGCGGTTCTACGTCTGCGGCTCATACCACTGGGTCGCCGGATACCTGGGGGCGCCGTCCGCACCGGTCGCGCCGCCGCCAACTCTGTTGGCCCGCCTCCCCGCTCACTGCGGGATCGTCACCGGCGGCACGCCCCTGGACCGCCCCGGCCACTTCCACCCCGCGACGGTGATCGCCGGGGCCCGCCAGGAGGACGAGATCGTGCAGAGCGAGGTGTTCGGCCCGGTCGTCACCGTCCAGCCGTTCGCCGACGAGTCCGAAGCGCTCCGGATGGCGAACGCCGTGCCCCAGGGTCTGGCCGCGAGCGTGTGGACGCGCGACCACGACCGCGCCATGCGCACCTGCCGCGCACCGTGCGCCGGGAGGCGGGGTCCGGCTCGCGGCGGGCCAGGCCCTTGGCCACGAGGCGGTCCACCAGGCGAGAGACGGCCCCTGGGGTCGATGTCCATGTGCGCGGCCACGGCCTTGGTGGTGTCGTGGCCGGGCTGATCATCACGCCCCACGGGGAGACGGTGACGTCATGCCAGCCGAGCTCGGCCTCGCACCGGCTGTGCACCTCGTCGGAGAGGCGTCGAAGCCATTATCCGAGGTGATCGTGGAGTCGCTCAGGACTGGGCTCGGGCCATGAGCAGCGCGACGTCGTCCTCACCACCGGGCGAGCGCAGAATCTCCAGGACGCGGTCGCAGGTGGCTTCCAGATCGTGGCCGCGTGACGCGGTGAGGGCGTCGAGGAGGGCGTCCAGGCGAGCGTCGATGGGTTCGCTTCGGGTTTCCACCAGGCCATCGGTGTAGAGGACCAGCTCGTCGCCGGGGCGGAAGGGGATGGTGGCGGCCTCGAAGGGGACCCCGCCGACGCCCAGCGGTGCGCCGGTGGGAAGGTCGAGCAGCTGTGCTGCGTTGCCCAAGCGCATCAGGGCCGGGGGCAGGTGGCCGGCGAGGCAGATCTCGCACTGGCCCTGGTGAGGGTCGTAGACGCAGTAGATGCAGGTGGTGATGGTCTGCTCGACCCCTTCGGTCAGGTGGTCCAGGTGACGTAGGGCCTCGGCGGGGGCGAGGGCGAGTTCGGCGAAGGCACGGGCGGCACTGCGCAGTTGCCCCATGGTGGCGGCGGCTTTGATGCCGCTGCCCATGACGTCCCCGACGACCAGGGCGGTTCGGTCACCCTGGAGAGGTATGGCGTCGTACCAGTCGCCGCCGATCTCGCTCGTGGCGCCGGCGGGCTGGTAGCGGCAGGCGACCTCCAGGCCGGGCAGGCGCGATGCCGGCTCGGGAAGCAGACTGCGCTGGAGGGTGAGGGCCGCCTGGCGCTGGGCCTGGTATCCGCGGGCGTTGTCGATGCAGACCGCGGCCCGGGAGGCCAACTCCCAGGCGAGGAAGGCGTCGTCGTCGTCGAAAGGTGCCGGGTTCCGGGTGCGTTTGAGGTCGAGGGCGCCGAGGACTTCGCCCCGGGCCATGAGCGGTACGGTCAGGTAGGAGTGAACGCCGGCCGCCGCCAGGAGGGACGCGGCCTCGCCGTGTCGGGCGATGCGCTCAAGATCCTGACGGGTGGTGTGGGACACCAGGACCGGTTGCCGGGTGCGCACGCACCGGGTGATCAGCCGGTCGCTGCCGTAGGGGGCGACTCCCCCTGGTGGGTCGGCCGCCCGGTCCGCCTCGGCGGAATGGGCCGCGCGGACGGCGAGGGCGCGGAAGAGGGCCGGGCCCTCACCTGGCGCGGTCCGGCCGTCCAGGGCACTGTCGAGCATGTCCACGACCGCCACATCGGCCAGGACCGGTACGACGACGTCGGCGAGCTCGCACGCCGTCGTCTCCAAGTCGAGGGTGGTACCCACGGACGCCGAAGCCGTGGCGATCAGTGCGAGCCGTTGCCGGGCCCGCGCCGCCTCGGCAGCGGCTCGATGGCGCTCGGTGACATCGATGACGGAGTAGGCCAGGCCCAGCACCCGCCCACTGGAATCCTCCAGCCGGTAGTACGAGACGGACCAGGCATGGTCGTGGTCCGGGTCGGCGGGGGGACGACAGACGATGTTCCGGTCCACGACCGACTCGCCGGTCTCCAGGACCCGGCGCAGCCGTGCCTCGGGGTCGGTGTCCAGATAGGTCAGAACCTCGCCCACCGGCCGGCCGAGACGCTCGGCGGCGGACTGACCGGTGATGCGTTCGAGAGCAGGGTTCACAGCCAGGTACCGCAGGTCCGGGTCCAGCAGGGCCAGCCCGACCGGGGACTGGGACACCAGGCGCATGGCCAGGGCGGCATCTCGCTCGACCCGCTCCACGGCCGCCTGGTCCGCGGCGAGGCCCAGGACATAGGTGTCACCGAGGTCGTCCATCAGCCGCATGTTGCGGAACTCAACCAGGCGGGTGCTGCCGTCCTTGTGCCGGATCGGGAAGGCCCCGGCCCAGTCGGTGCCGGATTGCATGACCTCGGCGAACAGCTTGATCACCTCGTCCCGGTGCTCCTCGTGGACCGTCAGCACAGCCGCGTACTCGCCCAGCGCCTCCGCCGCGGTGTAGCCGAACAGTTCCTCGGCCTGCCGACTCCACAGGACCACCCGGCCCTGCGCGTTCAGAACCACCGCGGCGACGCCCAGCAGGTCGAGCAGCCCGCTGGGCGGGCCGGCGGGACCCGCCACTGACCGGGCGTCGCCTGCTTGGGAGGAGTCCGTCGTGCCCATGCCTCATTTCCCTCCCGCTCGGCGCCTCGGCTCGTGCCGTACCGGCGGGTTTTCTGCCTCCATCCATGGTCGCCCCACATCGAGCCAGCACACACCTGGACGGACTGCTGACATCGCCACGCGGCCTTGTGCTCAGCGGCCCGGCACACGAGCGCGGCACCCGGCGGATCAGTGGCCGCCACGTCCCTGGGCCGCCGCGACCAGGCTGGGCTGGAGGCGGCGGGCGACGTCGACGTGGTCACGGGTCCAGATGATGCGGACGGCGGTGGCTGTGGCCTGGCGCCCGCCGTCGACCAGGTCGGTGCGGACGGATCCCACGAGCCGGGCGGCGGACTCGGGATGCAGCTGGACGGGGTCCGGGGAGGGGGCACGCCGGCTGAGGCTCGCCGCGAAGCCGCGGTACCACTGCGCGACGCGGGATGCGGCGCCGAGGACTGCGCGGTGGGCATCGGTCTGGGCGGCGTCCCCGGGTGCCGGACCGCAACCCCGCCACAGGGAGACGACGGCATCGGCGGCCAGCCGCAGGGCGGCCACGCCGGTGACCAGTGTCGTCATGTCCGCCATGGACAGGGGCTTCGCGCCGCGTTCGGCGAGGTAGGTCCGGAAGGCGTCGTCGAGGCGGCGGGCGGCGGCCGCCGCCTCGCGGCTCTGCCGCACGGGTTCGTCGAGGGTCTTCGCGGAGGTGCAGTGGGCGAGGGCGAAGTCCACGGCGTCGACGAGGTAGCGGGCGCTGTCGGTGTACGCCTCGGCGAGAGCCGTGTGGACGGCGGCCGTGGCACCACGGGGCCAGAAGAACAGCGCGACGATGATGCTGACGGCGCAGCCCAGACCGATGTCCTGCACGCGGAGCAGGGCGATGTGCCAGTCGGGGTTCTGGCCGATGTTGAACAGCACGACAAGGGTGACCGTGAAGGCGGCCTGCCCCGCGGTGAAGGAGATGGCGGCGGGGGCGATGCCGGCCACCAGGATGGCGAGCGGGAGCAGGAACCACAGGCCGGTGCCGTGGTGCCCGATGAGTTGCAGCAGCCCGGCGCCGACGAAGGAGCCGAGCACGGTGCCGAGCACCGCACGCAGGGCGCGCTGGCCGGTGTTGAGGGCGTTGGAGCGCAGCACGGACAGGGTGCCGAGCAGTACCCAGAAGGAGTGCTGTACCCCGGTCAGGTCGGCGAGGAGCACCGCGATACCGAGTCCGACGGCGCCGCGCAGGCTGTTGTGCAGCCACACCGAGCGTGGTCCGAGATGCGCCGCGGCCCTTTCGCGGGCCAGGGCCAGCGGCGCGGTCAGCGCGGCCGGTTCGCGGCCGAGGAGCCGGTCTGGCCAGGGGCGTTGCCATGCGGTGGCGGCCAGTTCGACGTTACCGGCGATCTGCAGGACGGCGTACCCGAGCTCCTGGGCGCGGAAGGACGGGTCGAGTGTGGCGATGAACGCGTAGATCTCCGCCGGGCTGTCACCGATCGGGGGGTCGGCGGGCAGGCGCGTGGTGGAGGTCTTCTCCATCCCGGCGATGATCGCTCGCAGCCTCTCCATGGAGGTCCGCAGCGGGCCCGCGTCCCCGCACATGTCGGTCAGGAGGTCGGCGGCGTGATCGAGGACGTCCGCGGCCACGAGGCGGGCCGTGCGCGCGGCGGGGTCGCAGGCCGGTGGCCCGTCGGTGGGGGCCGGTCGGTCCGCCAGGATGATGCTCACCCAGGTCAGCTCGTCGACCAGGCGGACCACGGCGCGCGAGGTCGTGGACAGGCCGGTCGGGCGGTACGGGGTGGTGTCGAAGACGCGCCGCAGTTCCGCGCCGGCGTCGGCGGTCCGGTCGGCTGCCGCCCGGCGCTGCGCGGCGTCGGCCACGGGTCCGAGTCCGCCCAGGCCGGCGGCGTCCGTGCGCAGGTGTGCGGCGGCGGCACGGCAGACCCGGGCGGCAGGCGCGCTGAGCGTATCGGCGACGGGGCGCGGCCACAGCAGGCAGACCGCGGGCAGCGCCGCCGCTGCCGCGAGCCCGGCGCCCGCGAGGCGGTCGAACAGCTGGGACGGCGGCACCGGTGTCGTGACCGGCAGGACGAACGCCAGCAGGAGCGCGGTCGTGCTGCCCGCCAGGAGTGAGCTGACGACGCCGGAGAACAGGACGACGAAGCCGACCAGCAGCGTCGTGGCCACGGCGAGCCAGGTCTGGCGCGCCACCAGTGTCCCCACGCAGATCAGCACCGCCCAGGCCACCGCGAGCGCCGTCTGCGCCCGCAGCCGCTCCACCATCGGACCGCTGAAGTCGACCAGCAGCAGCATCGAGAAGGACCCGAACGCGGCGAAACTCGCCATCGTCGAAGAGTGGAGCGCCTGACTGCACAGGGCGAACAGGGTCGGCATGACGATCGCGGTCCGTGCGGCGCGCCGCGTCGCCGCCAGATCCGGATCGCGCTCACGCAACCATGTCACCAGGCGCGTCGCGGTCGGCATACGCCCCGCGATCTGCACGGACATGGACACCTCCCGCCGACACGGCCCTGGCTGGGTTCCGGAGCCGGGAAACACGTCTCCCTCACGTTAAGGGTCCGGCGCTCACCAGGCCGCGCATGGCTCGTGGACCGACCGCCTCGGCCATGGCGAACCACGACGGCGGCGGACCGGGTCGCCGGTCGTCGGTCGTCGGTCGTCGGTCAGGACAGGGGCGCCCGCCTGCGCCTCCGAGCCACCAGCACTGCGGCGGCGCTCAGAACGAAGGCTCCGCAGGCCGCACCCGCCCACGCGGCGGTCGGCAGTTTGTGCCCGCCGTCGTCGCGAGCGGAGCCGGTGACGGTGAGGTAGCCGGTCTGCGTCACCCGCCCGTGGTGGCTGACGACGGTGACGGGATACCTGCCCGGCTTCAGGCCGGGCTTGATCCGTGCCGGGCCCCAGAAGACCGGGTCGTCCCCCTCATGGCCCTTGGGTACGTCGAATGTCAGCTTGGCCGGGGTCTGGAACGCCGGCGATGTCGCGGCCATCCGATCCTGCTCCCCGAGGTCCGGGTGCGCGTCCTCCCACCTGACGTACACCGTCCTGCCCGCCGCGATCGTGAAGCCCTTGGCCCGGGCGTCGTACAGATAGCCCTGCTTCCCGAAGAACGCGGGGCCCTTGGCCTGGCCCACGTAGTCGTCGTCGCCCGGGCGGGCCGAGCGGATCTCCAGCCTTGCCTCGGCCTTCCGCTTGCCGCCCGCATCGGTCACCCATACCGCGTACGTCCCGTCATGGAGGGTGTACCGCAGCGGCACGTCGAAGGCGTTGAAAGTACGGGTGTTGTTCCAGGACTTCTTGTCGTGTGCGAGGCGGACCGGCGAGGTGAACGCCGTGGAGTGAGCCGTGAAGGAATACCCACGCTCACCGGGGAACAGGTCGTCGAAGAAGACATTCACCGTCATGCCCGGCCGCCTCGGGTTGCCGCCGTCCACCTCGATGGATGGACCCTTCATCGGCTTGACATCGATGGTGTCACGGGCCACGACCTTGCCTCGGGCCTTGACGACGAGCGGATACGATCCGGGTCTGGCCGACGCCGGGATGGGCGCCTTGAAACCGAACCCCCCGGTGTTCCCGGCCTGGTTGTCCATCGGGATCGGTGCCGCGAAGACCGGTGATTCGGCCACCAGGTGCGCGCCCGGCTTCCAGTCGTAGTTGAGCAGATCGATACCGATGGCCTCTCCGGGGTGTGGGTCCGCGTACGCCTGGCTGATCCTCGGCGGGTCTTCGCCGGCCGCCGCCGGCTGCACCAAACCCGCACACGTCAGCACTCCGCCGCATACGCCGACGGTCACCACCCGTTGCCAGCTCGCCCTCATGGTCCCCCTCTCGGTCACAGAGGAAGAGGGCGAGAACGTGGCAACGGTTGTCCGGCATGCCCACCGACGTACCGGATTCAGGCGGGCCTCCTCGTCGTCGAAGGAGGTCGACATCAGGCAGGCCAACTCGGGCATCCGAGAGCGCAGTTCCCGGGAGACCGTCACACCGTCGCCGTCGCGCAGACGCGCACGCGTGTTTCGTGCAGTGGAGCGCGCGGATCGTGCAGGAGTTCACGCGGACGTCGTTCGCATACTCGGTGGCTCAAGGACCGACGGGACCGGATGACACGCGGAGGCACAGTTCCATGCGGACGTTCGTCTACACATCCCACCCCGCGCGGGTGGTCTTCGGCGCCGGCACGGTCGGCCGGCTCGGCGAGGAGGTCGGGCGGCTCGGCTGCTCCCGGGTGCTGCTGCTGTCCAGTGCACCCCTCGCGGCGGCCTCCGGCAGGGTCCGCCAGGCGCTCGGCGGCCTGCTTGCGGCGGAGTTCGACGGCGCGGCCATGCACACCCCGGTGGAGGTGACCCAGCAGGCGCTCGACGTGCTCAGGGAGGCCTCCGTGGACGGCATCGTCGCCGTCGGAGGCGGTTCCACGACGGGGCTTTCCAAGGCGCTGGCTCTGCGCACGGGACTGCCGCAGGTGATCTTGCCGACCACGTACGCCGGCTCCGAGGTGACCCCCGTCCTCGGCGAGACGCGGGACGGACGCAAGGTCACCCGGTCGTCTCCGGACATCCTGCCCGAGACCGTCGTCTACGACGTCGACTTCACCCTCACCCTGCCGCTGTCCCTGACGGTCACGAGCGGCGTGAACGCGCTCGCCCACGCCGTCGAGGCCCTGTACTCCGCCGACGCGAACCCGGTGACCGACCAGCAGGCCCTCGACGCGATCTCCCGCATCGCCCGGGCGCTGCCCCGCCTCGCCGCAGACCCGGCCGACCTGGCGGCGCGCGCAGATCTGCTGCACGCGGCCTGGCTCGCCGGGACCTGCCTCGCCACCGTGGGCATGGGCCTGCACCACAAGCTGTGCCACACCCTCGGCGGCAGCTTCGATCTCCCGCACGCCGAGACGCACACCGTCGTCCTCCCGCACGTCATGGCCCACAACGCGTCCGCGGTGCCCGAGGTGATGCGCCGCATCGCCGACGCCCTGGGCGTGCCCGACGCGCCCAGCGGCGTGTACGACCTGGTCGCCGCCCTGGGCGGCCCCACCTCGCTGCGCGACCTCGGCATGCCGGAGTCCGGTCTCCCCCGCGCGGCCGAGCTGGCCACCTCCACGCCGTACCCGAACCCGCGTGAGCTGACCACCGAGGGCATCGCGGAGCTGCTGACCGGCGCCTGGCACGGACGCCGCCCCGAGGCGCCCCCCGCCACGGAGGCCAAGCTGGCCCGCCTCACCGAGCAGGTCGTGGCCAGCTTCGCGCGGGCCGCCGATCCGCGCGTCCGCACCCTGCTGAGCGACCTGGTCCGGCATCTGCACACCTTCGTCGCCGCCAACGACGTCACCGATGCCGAATGGCAGTACGCCATCGACTTCCTCACCCGCACCGGCGCGAGCTGCAGCCCGACGCGTCAGGAGTTCGTGCTGCTGTCGGACACGCTCGGCGTCTCCAGTGTCGTGGATCTGCTCACCAACTCCCGTACACCGCACACCACTCCGTCCGCGGTCCTCGGACCCTTCTACGTCGAGGGTCCGCCCGAAACCCCGTACGGCGGCGACATCTCCGGGGGGCTGCCCGGCACCCCGCTCTGGGTGGACGCGCGGATCACGGACACCGCCGGCGAGCCGGTCGGGGACGCGGTCGTGGATGTGTGGCAGTCCAACGAGGACGGCTTCTACGACGTCCAGCTCCCGGAGCTGGAGGGGCCGGTGCTGCGTGGCCGGCTGCGCACCGACGGCCAGGGTCGGATCACGTTCTGGTCCATCCTGCCCGCGGAGTACCCGATCCCCCAGGACGGGACGGTCGGACAGATGCTCAAGGCGACCGGACGCCACCCCTTCCGCGCGCCCCACCTGCACTTCATGATCGACGCGCCCGGCCACCGCCGGCTCGTGACGCAGCTGTTCGTGTCGGGCGGTGCCTACCTGGACAGCGACACCGTCTTCGGCGTCAAGGACGAGCTCGTCGTCGACTTCGCACCACAGACCGGTCCCACCCCTGACGGCCGCGCGGTCGACGGCGAGTGGCGCCGGCTCGCATACACCTTCCGTCTCGCCCCCCTGGCCGGATGACCGAGGAGCGCCCAGCCATGTCCATCCCCGATGCGCAACGCGCGTACGACACCGACGTCCTCGTCGTCGGCAGCGGCCCCGCCGGCGGCTCGGCCGCGCTGCTGCTGGCCACCTACGGCATCCGCACCCTGCTGGTGACGAAGTACGGCTGGCTCGCCAACACGCCGCGGGCGCACATCACCAACCAGCGCACCATGGAGGTCCTGCGCGATCTCGGGGTGGAGTCCGAGGCGCTGGCCGTCGGCAGCCCGTCCCAGCTCATGGGCGACACGGTGCTGTGCACCGCGCTCACCGGGCAGGAGATCGGCCGCATCCGCAGCTGGGGCACGGGGCCCGCGTCGGCCACCGAATACGCCGCGACCAGCCCCTGCCAGATGATCGACCTCCCGCAGACCTACCTGGAGCCGATCCTGGCGAACAACGCGGCGGCCCGCGGTGCCAAAGTGCGCTTCGACACCGAGTTCCTCAGCTTCACCCAGGACGAGGACGGCGTCACCGCACTGCTGCGCGACCGGATCCGCGGCGACGAGTTCACCGTGCGGGCCCGCTACCTGATCGGCGCGGACGGCGGGCGCAGCACGGTCGCCGAGCAGCTCGGCCTTCCCTTCGACGGCCGGATGGCCAAGGCCGGCAGCATGAACATCGTCTTCAAGGCCGACCTCACCCGGTACTGCGCCCACCGGCCGAGCGTCCTGTACTGGGTGCTGCAGCCCGGGGCGGAGACCGGCGGGATCGGCATGGGCCTGGTCCGGATGGTCCGTCCGTGGAACGAATGGCTGCTGGTGTGGGGGTACGACATCGAGCAGCCGCCACCGGAGGTGGACGAGGAGTCGGCGCGGCGGATCGTGCGCGACCTGGTCGGTGACCCCGACCTGCCGGTGGAGATCACCTCCACCTCGCTGTGGACCGTCAACCACGCCTACGCCACGACGTATGCGTCCGGGAGGGTCTTCTGTGCGGGCGACGCGGTGCACCGTCATCCGCCGTCCAACGGGCTCGGCTCCAACACCTCCATACAGGATTCCTACAACCTCGCCTGGAAGCTCGCGATGGTGATCCGCGGCGAGGCCGGCCCCGAGCTGCTCGACAGCTACTCCGCAGAACGGGCCCCCGTCGGGCGGCAGATCGTCGAGCGGGCCAACCTCAGCCGGGACCAGTTCGGCCCGATCTTCGACGTACTCGGCATCGGTGGTGGCGGCGACCACGCGGCCATCGCCGGGGGGCTCGCGGCCATCGGCGCGCCGACGCCCGAGGGCGCCAAGAAGCGGCGTCTGCTCGAAGAGGCGATCCAGCTGAAGAACTACGAGTTCAACGCGCACGGCGTCGAGATGAACCAGCGCTATGTCTCCGCAGCCGTGCTTCCCGACGACGGGCCCGCCGAAGTCTGGGAAGCGGACAGCGAGTTGGTGGCCCGGCCGACCACCCGGCCCGGCGCGAAACTGCCGCACGCGTGGCTCGTCGACGGCCAGGGCGAGCGGCTGTCCACGCTGGACGTCGTCGGCGGCGGCACTTTCACCGTGCTGACCGGCCTGTCGGGCGGCGTCTGGGACTCGGCCGCGACCGCGTGCCGAGCAGAGCTCGGGGTTCCGCTGCGGGTGGTGCGTATCGGGGACGACAACTCCCGTGACGCGTACGGCGAATGGAGCCGCGTCGGCGAGATCGCCGAGGACGGCGTGCTACTGGTGCGCCCGGACGGCTATGTCGCCTGGCGCCGCGCCACCGCCCCCGGGAGCGCGCATTCGGCCCGGGACGAACTCCTCGGCGCACTGCGCCGGGTGCTGGCCCGGTAGGAGAGAAGCAGGATGGACAAGGTGATGGCCACGGCCGCGGAGGCCCTGGCGGACGTGACGGACGGACGGTCGTTCGCCGTCGGCGGCTTCGGGCTGAGCGGCGTCCCCGAGGCGCTCATCGGCGCCCTGTACGACAGCGGGGCGAGCGGCCTGACGGTCGTGTCGAACAACTGCGGCGTCGACGGCCGAGGCCTCGGCATCCTGCTGGCCGCCGGCCGCATCGCCCGGGTCACGGGCTCGTACATCGGCGAGAACAAGGAGTTCGCCCGCCAGTACCTCGCGGGCGAGCTGGAGGTCGAACTGACCCCGCAGGGCACGCTCGCCGAGCGGCTGCGCGCGGGCGGCGCGGGCATCCCGGCCTTCTACACCCCGGCCGGCGTCGGCACCCAGGTCGCCGAGGGCGGACTGCCGTGGCGCTATGCCCCGGACGGTTCGGTCGCCGTGGCCTCGCCGCCCAAGGAGGTGCGGTCCTTCGGCGGCGTGGACCACATCCTGGAACACGCCATCACCACGGACTACGCGCTGGTCAGGGCGGCGCGCGGGGACCGCCACGGCAACCTCGTCTTCCGGCGCGCGGCCCGCAACTTCAACCCGCCGGCCGCCATGGCCGGGCGCATCACCGTCGCCGAGGTGGAGGAGCTGGTCGAGCCGGGCGTACTCGGCCCCGACGAGATCCA
This sequence comes from Streptomyces sp. NPDC007856, assembly GCF_042868225.1. Lineage (NCBI taxonomy): Bacteria > Bacillati > Actinomycetota > Actinomycetes > Kitasatosporales > Streptomycetaceae > Streptomyces > Streptomyces sp. NPDC007856. The sequence continues at coordinate 139,134 of NZ_JBIAEC010000013.1, forward strand.
TCTGCCGGGGGTGTTCGTGCAGCGTGTCGTCGCGCTGACCCCCGAACAGGCGGCCGACAAGGGAATCGAGAAGAGGACGGTGCGCGAGCGATGAGCTGGAGCAGGGACGAGATGGCGGCGCGCGCCGCGAGCGAGCTGAAAGACGGCGACTACGTCAACCTGGGCATCGGGCTGCCCACCCGCGTGGCGGACTTCCTGCCGGCGGGCGTGGACGTCGTCCTGCACTCGGAGAACGGGCTGCTCGGCGTCGGGCCGTACCCGTCGCCCGACGAGGTCGACGCCGACCTCATCAACGCGGGCAAGGAGACCGTGACCGTACGGCCAGGGGCGTCCTTCTTCGACTCCTCGCTCTCCTTCGGCATGATCCGCGGCGGTCACATCGACACCGCCATCCTGGGTGCGCTGCAGGTCTCGGTCCGCGGCGACCTCGCCAACTGGGCGGTCCCCGGAAGGATGATCAAGGGGATGGGCGGTGCCATGGACCTCGTGCACGGCGCCGGCCGGGTCGTGGTGCTCATGGAGCACCTGACGAAGGACGGCACCTCCAAGATCGTCCAGGAGTGCACGCTCCCACTGACCGGCCGTGGCTGCGTGGACCGGATCATCACCGACCTGTGCGTCCTCGACGTCAGGCCCGACGGGCTCGAACTCGTCGAGGTCGCACCGGGTGTCGCGGCCGACCGGATCGCCGCCCATACCCCACTCCTCGTCAGGCCTGTTGGGGGCAACCGATGATCGAACGACCGCGTGACGTGTACATAGTCGACGCCGTCCGTACTCCCTTCGGCCGCTACGGCGGTGCCCTGGCGGACGTACGTCCGGACGACCTCGCCGCCGGTGTGCTGCGCGCCCTGGTCGACCGCAGCCCCGGCCTGGACCCCGCGCGCATCGACGACGTGCTGCTCGGCAACGCCAACGGCGCGGGCGAGGAGAACCGCGACGTGGCCCGCATGGCCGTCCTGCTCGCCGGCCTCCCGGTCGGCGTGCCCGGCGCCACGGTCAACCGGCTGTGCGGATCCGGAATGGAGGCCGTCATCCAGGCGGCCCGCGCCATCGCGCTCGGCGACGCCTCCATCGCGGTGGCGGGCGGCGTGGAGTCGATGAGCCGGGCGCCCTGGGTGCTGCCGAAGCCGGAGCGGGCCTTCCCGGCGAAGGACCAGCAGCTGCACTCGACCACGCTCGGCTGGCGGATGGTGAACCCTCGGATGCCGGCACGGTGGACGATCCCGCTCGGCGAGAGCGCGGAACTCGTCGGGGCCAAGTACGCCGTCAGCCGGGACGCGCAGGACGCGTTCGCCCTGGCCAGCCACCGCAACGCGGCCCGCGCCTGGCGCGAGGGCCGGTACGCGGGAGAGGTCGTCCCCGTCGAGGGGGTGGACCTGCCCCGCGACGAGGGCATCCGGGACAACACCTCCCTGGAGGCACTCGCCAAGCTCAAGCCGGCCTTCGTCACGGACGGCACGATCACGGCCGGCAACGCCTCACCGCTCAACGACGGTGCGGCCGCGCTGCTGCTCGCCGATGAGGACGGGCTCTCGGCGATCGGCCGCGAGCCCCTGGCCCGGGTGCGGGCGGCGGCGGTGACGGGCATCGAGCCGCAGTACTTCGGACTCGGACCGGTCGACGCCATCCGCAAGGTGCTCGACAAGTCCGCGGTCGCACCCGGTGATCTGCACACGATCGAGCTGAACGAGGCCTACGCGGCCCAGGCGCTGGCCTGCCTGGCCGCGCTGCCGGAACTCGACCCCGAGGTGGTCAACCCGCGCGGCGGCGCCATCGCCATCGGCCACCCGCTGGGCGCGTCGGGCGCCCGTATCACCGGAGCGGTCGCGCACCAGCTGGCCGCGGCGGGCACCGGCACCGGTCTGGCGGCGCTGTGCATCGGGGTGGGCCAGGCGCTGGCCCTGGTACTGGAGCGCTGAGGGGCGGCCGTGAGGGGCCGCCTCAGCCGGAGCGGCGCAGTGCGGCCGGGGTGGTGCCCAGTCGGGCGCGCATGACCCGGGTGAGGTGCTCCTGGTGGGAGAAGCCGCAGGCGGCGGCCACGTCCGCGATCGGGGTGGAGGTGGTGCGCAGCAGCCGGCACGCGGCCTCCAGGCGCAGCTTGAGCAGGAACTGGTGGGGCGACTGGCCGGTGCTCGCCCGGAACCTCCGGGTGAACTGGCTCGGGCTCAGCGAGGCCGACGTGGCGAGGTCCGCGATCGGCAGCGGTTCGGCGAGGCGCTGGTCCATGAGGTCGCGGACGGCGGCGAGCTGCCGGTCGGACAGCCCGGACCGGTCGGGCGCAGGCGCCTTCGCGCGGACGCCGTGGCGGCGTACGAGCTGCGCGGCGAGCATCCCGGTCAGCTGGTCGGTGTAGGTGCGGGCCGACGGCTCCCAGGAGCGGACCGCGTTCTCCAGGGCGAGCACGAGCTGCTCGGCAAGTGGGTCGCTGGTCCCGAGCTCCTCGGTCAGCTCCACGGGCCGTCCGCCGTTCGCGTCGCGCAGGACGTCCTCCGTGAGGTAGGCGTGGATGGTGTCCAGCCGCCCGCCGAGTTCCACGGCGAGACTCCGGCCGGCCGGCTGCAGAAAGAGCCCACCGGCCGGGATGGCCCGTGACCGCCTGTCCGCCCCCTGCCCCCGTCGCACGGTGACGGGGCCGCTGAGGTGCAGGATCAGCAGATGGGTGGGGGCCGGGTCGAAGGCCGCACGGTAGGGCTGCTCCACCTGCGCGGAGAGATACAGCCGGTCCCATCCGAGCCCTGAGCTGCTGTGCCGAGTCCGCACACCGGGCTGTCGCAGGATGCCGACCGTGTCGGCCAGGCCGAGTTCCGTCACGGTGCGACCTCCTCACGACACCCGCATGGTTGAAGGATAAACCAGGCGTCGGCCATCGAGAAGGACCCCGGTCGCGCAGGTGACGTCCACGACCGCCGGGACGACCCCGCTGTTTGCCGCCTGCGTCGAACGGGGAACTCTGGCCGGAGCCCGAACGCGTCCCACTGCAGGAGGCATCAATGGTGGACGAGCAGGACGACCGCTTCGACGTGGTGGTGCTCGGGGCCGGCCCCGGTGGCTATGTGGCCGCGATCCGCGCCGCCCAGCTGGGCAAACGCGTCGCCGTCGTCGAGCGGAAGTACTGGGGCGGCATCTGCCTGAACGTGGGCTGCATTCCGACCAAGGCCCTGTTGCGCAACGCCGAGCTGGCGCACATCGTCACCCGCGAGGCGAAGACCTTCGGCATCCGCGTCGACGGACAGGTGTCCTTCGACTACGGCGAGGCGTTCCGACGCAGCCGCACGGTCGCCGATGGCCGGGTCAAGGGCGTGCACTACCTGATGAAGAAGAACAAGATCACGGAGATCGACGGTCACGGCACGTTCCTCGACCCGCACACCCTCCAGGTGTCCGGCTCCGACGGCGACCCGCGCACCATCGGATTCGACCACTGCGTCATCGCGACCGGTGCCACACCCAAACTGCTGCCCGGCACCCGGCGCACCTCCCGCGTGGTCACCTTCGAGGAGCAGATCCTCGCCGAGGATCTGCCGCAGTCGATCATCATCGCGGGCGCCGGCGCGATCGGCGTCGAGTTCGCCTACATCCTGCACAGCTACGGCGTGAAGGTCACGATCGTCGAGTTCCTGGACCGCCTCGCCCCGCTGGAGGACGCCGAGGTCTCCGCCGAACTCGCCAAGCAGTACCGCAGGCTGGGCATCGACGCGCTCACCTCCACCCGCGTCGACTCCATCGACGAATCGGGCCCCCGGGTCCGCGTCACGGTCACCGGCAAGGACGGTTCCCAGCAGATCCTGGAGGCCGACAAGGTCCTCCAGGCGCTCGGCTTCGCCCCCAACGTGAGCGGCTACGGCCTGGAGAACACCGGCGTGCAGGTCTCCGAGCGCGGCGCGATCGACGTCGACGGCCGCTGCCGTACGAACGTGCCGCACTTCTACGCCATCGGGGACGTCACCGCGAAGCTGATGCTCGCGCACGCGGCCGAGGCGATGGGCGTGATCGCCGCCGAGACGCTCGCGGACGCGGAGACCATGGAGCTGGACTACGCGATGATCCCGCGGGCCACCTTCTGCCAGCCGCAGATCGCGAGCTTCGGCTACACCGAGGCGCAGGCGCGCGAACGGGGGTACGACGTCAAGGTGGCGAAGTTCCCGTTCACGGCGAACGCCAAGGCGCACGGCCTGGGCGACGCCACCGGCTTCGTGAAGTTGATCAGCGACGCCAGGTACGGCGAGCTGGTCGGCGGGCATCTCATCGGCCCGGACGTCACCGAGCTGCTGCCCGAGCTGACCCTGGCCCAGCAGTGGGACCTCACCGTCCATGAGATCGCCCGCAACGTCCACGCCCACCCGACGCTCGGCGAGGCGCTCCAGGAGGCGGTCCACGGCCTGGCCGGACACATGATCAACTTGTGACCGACGCCGACACTCCGCCCCCTCGTCTTCGCGGGCTCAGACAGTGGCCTGCGGTTGGGTCGGGCTCAGGTGGTGCACGGCGGTCTGGTCGGCGTGCGGGGCGAGCAGACCCTGCAGCTCGTCGGCCGCGACCTTGAGGAGGTCACCGTCCCGGTCCGCGCGGAGGGTTTCGAGGACGAAGGTGATGTGCGTGGAGTCTTCGGTGACGCGGGTGCGGTGCGCGTCCCGGTGGTTCCAGTGACGGGTGAGGACGCCGGTGGTGTCGACGTAGACGACCTCGCCCGGCTTGGGGTTCTCGATCGTGCCGGGTTCGCCGAGCGGGGTGAAGGACTCGGTGCCGTCCGCGTGGCGGATGTCCACGTCACCGGTGACATGGGCCAGATCGAAGGCGCCGGCCGGTAGACCGTGCCGGACGGACACGGAGTTGTAGGAGTCGACGGCCGGGTTGATGCGCGGCAGGCTGCCCTTCTTGGCGAGGCGGCGGCCGAGTGCGTCGACGCTCGGGCGGATACGGCGGGGGTTGGTGCCGAAGGAGCGGTAGGCGGCGTGCCAGGCCTCGATGCGGGGGTCGGTCTCGTCGGCGGGGCGCCAGGTGCCCTCGGCGAGTTGCTGCTCCAGCTCCTCCAGAGCGGCGGCGGTGTGGGGCCAGGGCTCATGGCCGCGCAGGCCACTTGCGGTGACCAGGGCGATGAGGGTGCCGGGGAAGGCTTCTGCCACGGCGGAGGCGATGCGGAAGGCGGGCATGCGCGGAGGTTCCGTTTCCTGTGTGCGGACGGGGCGTTCAGAGCTTCCAGGGGCCGATGCGATCGAGGCGGCGCAACTGCTGGCGTGCGGTGGGCACGTCCAGGCCCTGGCCGCGCTCGGTGAGGCGGTCGGCGACCGCGGTTCGGTGCTCGACCGGTTTGTGGTCGTCGTACTTGAACTTGGCCCGCACATCGGTGACTTCCAGGCGCAGGCCGCGGATGCCGGACAGCATCCGGCCGAACGGCGGCTGGTCCACGGCGACGGGGGCGTGGTCGCCGCCGGGCTGGAAGTGGGCGAGCTGACGGCGCAGCAGATCGGCCTTGGCCTCGGGGTCGTCGACGACATGGGCGCGGCAGGTGAACTGGACGGCCGCGTAGTAGCTGGTGGGGACGCCGTCGGTGGGCGGGGTGCCGGGCCTGGCGCGCCAGGGGCCGGGGATGAAGGCGTAGTCGCCTATGACGGTGAGGACGACGTGCGGGTCGTGCTCGATCGCCTGCCAGACCGGGTTGGACTTGGCCAGGTGGACCAGGAGGTGGTTGCCGTAGCAGGTGAAGTGGGTGGGGACGACCGTGGGCGGGTTGCCCGGCAGGCCGTTGACGCCGAGCTGCCCGAAATCATGGCCGTCCGCGATCCAGGTCTGCCATTCGGCATCTTCCAGGGCGGCGTCCCAGGGGTGAACGAGCATGCTCTTCTCCTTGGTTGTGCAGGCCCGCTCAGGTCAGGGCCAGGAGGCTGACGGCCACGGCGGCGGTGCCCAGGCCGACGAGCTGGCCGCGGTGGATGCGTTCGGCGAGCACACCGCGGGCGAGCAGGACCGTGCCGGCCGGGTAGAGGGCGGTGATCACGGCGACGACGGTCAGGTCCCCGCTGCGGGCGGCGAGCAGGAACAGCAGGTTGGCCACCGAGTCCAGCACGCCGGCCGCCGCGGACACGGCGTACGCCGGGCGTTCCGTGCCCAGCCTGCGGCGCAGCAGCCCGGCGGCGGCTAGCGTGACGGCCGAGGAGACGGCGCGGCCGATGATCAGCGGGGCCACGCCGCTGTCGGACGGCGCCTGGTGCAGGAAGACCAGCTGGAGGGCGATGGCGGCGCCGGCGCCGAGGGCCAGCAGGAGCGCCGTGCGGGACGGTCGGGCCGAACCCGCACCGTGCCCGGCGCTGACCAGCACCACCGCGACCAGGGCGAGCGGCAGTCCCACCAGCCCGGCGACGGTCAGCTGCTCGCCCTGGAGCAGGCCGACGGCGACGGGCAGCGCGGCGGAGACCAGCGCGGTCACCGGCGACAGGACGTTCATCGGGCCGAGCGCCAGGGTGCGGTAGAGCAGGGCGAACGCGGCGGCCGAGGCGACCCCGGACGCGGCACCCCAGGCGAGGGCTCCGGAGCCGAACGAGGCACCGAGCACCGGCCACAGCAGCAGCTCGACCGCGAGACTGGCCGGGGCCGCGACCAGCACGGTCCGCAGCACATGCGCTTTGCGGGCGCCGAGGCCGCCGAGGAAGTCGGCGCATCCGTACGCGACTGAGCTGCCCAGGGCCAGCGGCAGAGCGATCACAGCACATCCTTGAGGTCAGCAGAACGACCACACGGTACAACAGACCGACCCTTCCATGTCAACCGAATGACCGTGCAGTACATTCCAGTACTCAAGGCATAGGTAAGGACGGTGATCAGGTGGCCGAGACAGCCGCCGCCCTGCGGTCGGTCGCGCACAACGTCCGGGCGGCCCGCGTCCGCGCCGGGCTGTCCCTGGACGAACTCAGCCGGCGCGCCCAGGTCAGCAAGGGTGCCCTCGTGGGACTGGAGAAGGCCCAGGGCAACCCCAATCTGGCCACCCTGGTCCGGCTGGCCGACACCCTCGGCATCTCGGTGTCCGCGCTGATGCAGGGGCCGCCCGAAGGCCGCGTCCGCGTGGTGTCCGGCGACGCCGTCGCGCCCCTGTGGACCGGAGAGCGCGGCAGCGAGGCCCGTCTCATGCTGACGACCTCCGGCCCCGCGCCGGTCGAGGTCTGGCGCTGGCGGCTGGAACCGGGCGAGGAGTATCCGAGCCACCCGCACCAGGCCGGCGTCGTGGAGACCGTCAGTGTCACCTCGGGCCGCATGACCCTGATCGCCGACGGCGCGGAGCACACCGTAGAAGCCGGCCAGACCGCCACGTTCGACGGCGACATCCCGCACACCTACCGGGGCGCGGGCACCGAGACCTGCCACCTGATCATGACGGTCCACCTGCCGCCCGGACCCGCCGCCACATGAAGTACGCCCCCGGCCGACATCCGGGGCGTACTCGTCTCTGGCTCCGGCCTCAGCGTGAGGTCAGCTTTCACACTGAACGGGATGCCGATCCAGACGTTGGCGACGACGACCGAGGTCAGGGCCCAGTAGGGCGAGGTGAGCCAGCCGACCGGGGCCACTCCCGCCGGTTGAAGAAGACCGCGAGGGCGAGTCCGATGGCGTACTGGAACGCGATCGACACGAAGGTGAAGACCATGGTGTGCCGTATCGCCGGACCGAACGCCGGATCGTCCAGCACCTTGCGGCAGTTGTCCCAGCCGGAGAACGGCGCGTCACCGGTGACCAAGGAGCGGACGGTGTAGTCGCGCAGGCTCAGATCGAGGTTGCGGTAGAGGGGGTGGAGGTAGAACGCGGCGAGGTAGGCGACGAGCGGGGCGACGAAGGCGAACGCCGTCAGCCGGCTCCTGTGGGAACACCGCGTCGATCGGGCTGCACGAGCGGTTCAGGCTCCGGCACGTCGGTACCGTGCCGGAGGTGGGCGTCAAGTTCGGCCGATGGCTCGACCTGACGCTCACGCGGCTGGCCCTCGGCTGACCCGGCCGAGAGGGGACTCGGCGACGTCACACGGGCGGCGCTCCGGCGGGGTGACCGTACTCACGGCCGCACGCCGTGAGAGCGAGGACTGCACAGCCGTCGGGCGACGCCTACTTCACCTCGACGACGGCCTGACCCGCAGCGGCCGCACCCGCGCGGACCTGGACGTCTGCCAGGGCGCCGAGGTCGCCTTCGCGCCCGGCGAGGAGGCCCTCGGCGCGATGACCGCCCGGGGCAAGAAGGAACTGGCCTTCAGCTCAGGGGGCATGGGTTCGACGTCCACCAACTTCTACAACAACGCCTACAGCCGTCAGGGCTGGGCCGAGGACGCCGCCGAGGTGCGCGAGCGATGGCAGGCCGGCGACCCGGACCGCGCGGCGGCGCTGGTGACCGACGAGATGGTCCTGGGTACGACGCTGATCGGTACCGAAGCCATGGTGCGCGACCGGCTCCGGGTATGGCGTGCCGCCGGGGTGGACCACCGCGCGCCTGTACCCGGCCGGGAAGACGCTGCAAGCCCGGCTCGACACCTGAAGCCCGTGTCACGTCTCCTGCGTCAGGCGGGCGGTGAGCAGGGAGCGTTCGGCGGGGTTGGCGGTGAGGCGGAGGGCCTGCCGGTCGGCCTCGGTGGCCTCCGCGTCGCGGCCCAGGTCGCGCAGGAGTGCGGCCCGGGTGGCGTGGAACAGGTGGTAACGGCCCAACTGACCGCCGAGCGCCTCGACCTGGGTCAGTGCGATGGCGGGGCCGTCGGTGTGGCTGACCACGATCGCGCGGTTCAGGCGTACCACCGGTGACGGGTCGACGGCCAGCAACATGTCGTACAGGCACAGGAGTTGGGGCCAGTCGGTGTCTTTCCAGCTGGGCGCCTCGCAGTGCACGGCGGCGATGGCGGCTTCGATCTGGTAGGGGCCCGGCCTGCCCAGCTCGGCGGCCCGCTCGATGAGTGCGGTGGCGCTGCGGATGCGCCGGGTGTCCCATCGGGATCGGTCCTGGTCGGCAAGCGGAATCAGCCGTCCCTCGGTGTCCAGGCGGGCGGGCCAGCGGGCGGCGTGCAGACGGATCAGGGCCAGCAGGGCAAGGGGTTCTGGCTCGTGGGGCAGTGAGCCGGCGAGGAGGCCGGCGAGCCATTCGGCGTCGTCCACCAGTTCGCGCCGTACTCCCAGGTCTCCCCGGTCTCCCCCGGTGGTGAAGCAGCCCTCGTTGAAGACGAGGTACACCACGCGCATGACCTGGGGCAGTCGTCCGGCGCGCTCCTCCGGCTCGGGTGCGCGATAGGGGATGCCGGCAGTGGCGATCTTCCGCTTGGCCCGGGTCACCCGCTTGGCGAGGGTGGCCTCGGGCACCATGAACGCCCGCGCGATCTCCGCTGTCGTCAGGCCCACGACGGCGCGCAGGGTCAGCGCCACCTGGGCGTCCGGGTCCAGTGCCGGGTGGCAGCAGGTGAAGATGAGCCGGAGGCGGTCGTCGGGCTCGCGCTCGGCCGTCTCGGGCAGGGCCTCGATGCGGGCCGCGAGCTGCGGGAGCCGGTCCTGGAAGCGGGCCTCGCGGCGGATACGGTCGAGGGCCTTGTTGCGCGCGCAGGTCAGCAGCCAGGCTCCGGGCCGGCTGGGCGGACCGGAACTCGGCCAGCGCCGCAGCGCCTCGACGACGGCCTCGCTGACCATCTCCTCGGCCAGGTCGAAGTCGCCGAGGAGGCGGACCAGGCTGGCGGTCAGCCGGCCCGCCTCCTCGCGGAAGACCCGCTCGATCAGTGACCGGGTGTCCCGGGCGCCGGCCGAGTCAGCGCTCGACAATCGGACGCACCTCCACCTTGCCGTCGGGCACCGGGAAGCTCGCGGCCAGCTCCAGCGCGGCGTCCAGGTCGGGTACCTCGACGATCGCGTAGCCGCCGATCGCCTCCTTGGCCTCCAGCAGCGGGCGGTCGATCATGGTGGAGCGGCCCTGCTCGACCACGACCGTGGTCGCGGTCTCGGGTTCGCGAAGCTGCTGGGCGTCGACGATCGTCCCGTCGGCGCGGTGCTTGGTGAACCACTCCATGAGCCGCCCATAGACCTCGCCGCGCTCCTGGTCGGAGCCCTCTTCCTGCCAGGCGCCGCGGGTCAGCAGCAGCACGTACTTCATGGTGTCCTCCTCGGTCGTCCTTGCCTGTCTACCTGCACGACGAACGAGAAGGCGCCGACAGGACAGGGCGTCCCGAAAATTTCCGTCGCGATCGTTTCAAGGGGACACCTCGACGGCCGTGTCCGTCTCGCCGGGCGGCGCCGCGGTGCCCGGTCCCGCCCGGTGGACGGCCGATCCGGGTGGCCGTTCCTTGAGTGCGCCGTAGCCGATGAAGTACGCGGGCAGCCGGCGCACCCACGGTGACTCGGCGAGCAGGCGAGCCATGCGCCGGGCCCCCTGCTCGCGTCCGAGGGGTGGCCGGCCCTGCAGGACGGGAGCGATGACGCGGGCGTGGGCCACCCGCTGGAGGGTCTGTGTGACGACCGTGGCGGGACGGCGGCGGCGCTGCAGACGGCGTACGTCGCGTGGTGCCACCCTGCCCCGGCGCAGTGGCTCGGTGAGGTAGCGGGCGGCGGCCACGGCGTCCTGGACCGCGAGGTTGATGCCGATGCCGAAGATCGGGGACATCGCGTGCGCGGCGTCGCCGATGCACAGCAGACCGGGGCGGTGCCAGCGGCGCAGGCGGTCCAGCCGTACGTCGAGGAGCTTGACGTCGTCCCATGAGCTCAGGGCGTGTGCGCGGTCGGCGATCCAGGGGACGGCCGCGGTGAAGTCGGCCAGGAAGCGGTCGAGCCCGGCGGCGCGGCGCTGTGCGTCGGTGCCCTTGGGGATGATCCCCGCGCACTGCCAGTAGTCGCCGCGGTCGATCATCGCGGTCAGGAAGCGGTCACCGGCGGCGCCGTAGAGCCCCCGCGGATCGCTGTCCCGGCGCGGCAGCCGGAACCACCAGGCGTCCATCGGGCAGGGGAAGCGGCGCAGGCGCAGTTCCGGGCGGGACCGGGCCAGTGATCCGCGGCCGTCGCAGGCGACGGTGAGCAGGGCGCGCAGCTCGCCCGTGCCGCCGTCGGCGGTGCGGTAGCGCACCCCGTTCACCCGTCCGGATTCGATCAGGAAGTCGGTGGCCTCCGTGTTCATCCGCAGCTCGAAGGACGGCTCGCGCCGGGCCTCGTCCGCGAGCAGGTCCAGCAGGTCCCACTGGGGCACCATCGCCACGTAGTTGTAGGGACGCGGCAGGACCGAGAGGTCCCCGACCATGACCGCAGCGCCGTCGGGTCCGATGGGCAGCTGGACGGTGCGGACCCGGCGTTGCGGCAGCTCGGCGAAGCGCTCGGCCAGACCGAGGTCGTCCAGCAGCCCCAGGGTGGAGGGGTGGACGGTGTCGCCGCGGAAGTCGCGCAGGAAGTCGCCGTGCTTCTCCAGCACCGTCACCGGGACCCCGGACCGGGCCAGCAGCAGAGCGAGCACCATGCCGGCGGGGCCGCCTCCCACGACGCAGCATGTGGTCTGTTCCATGGCAGGCCTGCCCTTCACGAGAGCATTAATTCACCATTTGATGAATATACAGCCTACTCCTTCGGCCGGATTCCGGCCTCCCGCGGACCGTGCCGCGCCGCACTCCGGGGCGAGGCGATCAGCGAGCGGCGGCTGCGGCGCTCCTGCTCGGCGTTTCGGACACGCCGCTGTGCCCGAGCTCGGGGCCGAGTCCGAAGTAGTGCCGGAAGTTGTAGATCAGCGGACTCCAGGCCGCGGGCTCGATGTGCTGGGTTCCGGGGACCACCAGGCGCGGGTCGGCGTGCACCTTCAGCACCCGGGCCTCGACGATCAGGAAGTCGCCGGCCGCGTCGGTGCCCACCCCGGCGGCGCGGGCCTCCAGCTGGATCGGGCACTCGGCCACCCGCGGCGGGCGGACCGTGTGCGAGGCCTGGGCACGGAAACCGGCTGCCGTGAACTTGTCCGGCTCGTAGCGGGCGCGGCGGGGTCCGTGCCCGGCCGCCGCGGGCCGGCCGGTGAGCTCGCCCAGGTGCTCGACGGCCGCCCAGTGCCGGGGTTCGGGCAGGCTGATCACCAGCTCCGGCCGGACCGCCAGGTTCGCACCGGTCTGGCCCTGCCTGCCGAGCCCGAGCACCACGACCTGCCCGAGCGCCCAGGCCGACGAGATCGGCGCCAGGTTGACGGTGCCGTCCGGGTTCTCGGTGGTGAGCAGCACGACGGGGGTGCCGAAGTAGAGGCTCGGGGTGATGGTCAGGTGGCCGGCGTTGTTCCCGGCCGGGTGCGCTGCGGTGTCCATGCGGGTGACGGTAGGGCGCCGGCCGTTCGGCGGCAGCCGAACCGTGCACCCGCGATCATGGCGGGCTCACTTCTCCCGGTGCTGGCTCCGGATCCGCGCGGCCACCTCGTTCTGCTCGGTCTCCCACCAGGGGCGTACCCGTTCGGGGGCCGCTGCGTGACCGTGGTCCGGGGAGGGTGCCGGGACGGGAGCCAGTTCCGCGTCGAGGCGGCGGTCGAGGGCCGCGGTCTGGACCCGCTCCGCCCGCGCCCACTGGAACAGCAGCGCCAGCAGGAAGGGCAACGCGACCAGCTCGGCGATGCCGAGCATCGCGCCGCCGCCGATCTGCTGGTCGTGCTGGACGTCCGGGGACCAGCTCGGCGCGTGGTGCAGGTACCAGGCGCCCGCGATCAGCGTGCTGTGCGTCATCACCACGACTCCCGGCACCGCGTCGACGATGCCGTCCAGGAACACCAGCGCCGCTCGCACCGGGTGGGTGCACCAGGCGGGCAGCGCCTCTTCGTGGGTCAGCACCGGCACGACGAACAGGCTGCCGGCCGCGAGCAGGTGCAGATACATCAGCTCGTGCAGCCAGCCCACGCGCAGGGCGGTCTCGAAGTACGGCGTGAAGTACACCGTCAGCTCGGTGCCGAGCACCAGGGCGGTGCTGACCAGCGGGAACGTCAGCACCCGCACCAAGCGGCCGGTCATGGCCCGGCGCACTCGTGCGGCGGCCCCCTCCGGCACCGCCTCGACGGCGAGCCGCAGCGGATCGCCCAGGGCCAGACCGAGGGGTGCGACGAGGTCGAGGAGGATGTTCTGCACGGCGGCCGGCCAGAACAGCACGTGGTCGTAGACGGCCAGGGCGGACATCGTGGCCACCACCAGCGCGCCCAGGCCGAGCAGCGCGAACGCGATCACCCGGGCGGGCGGCCAGGGCGTGCCGCGCCTGCGCAGCCGTGCGACGCCCCAGCCGTAGAGCGCGCCCAGTGCGATGACCAGCAGCAGTGCGGGGACGTCCAGGTGCCACGTGGACAGCAGACGCCCCGTGGTCAGCTCGGGGAGCTGGCCCGCCGACAGTTCGGTCATCGCGTGACCATCCATGCAGATCGTCCTCCTTCGGCTCGACATGGAAGAACCGGCTCGGATCCATGACGGGAAGACGCTAGTCCCCCGCGGCCCGAGGACGGGCATCGGGGTGCCGCACGCCGGGGTGAAATGCGGGGATCGAGCAGGACCGGCGCTCGTACGGCCTCGGTCAGTACACGTCCCGCACATACCGCTTCTCGGCGGCGAGCTGCTTGACGTACGCCGCCGACTCCGCGTCGTCCAGGCCGCCGTGGACGGTGGCGATCTCGCGCAGGGCCTGGTCGACGTCCCTGGCCATGCGGGAGGCGTCGCCGCAGACGTAGAAGTGCGCGCCGTCGCGGAGCCAGGACCACAGCAGGGGCCCGTGCTCGCGCATCCGGTCCTGGACGTAGACCTTGGCGCGCTGGTCGCGGGAGAAGGCGGTGTCCAGTCGGGTGAGCGTGCCCTCGGCCAGGAACGCGGTCAGCTCGTCCTCGTAGTAGAAGTCCGTCGCGCGGTGCTGTTCGCCGAAGAACAGCCAGTTCGGGGCACGGTGGCCGCGGGCCCGGCGTTCTTCCAGGAAGCCGATGAAGGGTGCGATGCCCGTGCCGGGGCCCACCATGATCGCCGGTGTGGCGGGGTCGGCGGACGGACGGAAGTGCGGTGCCCGCTGGACACGGACCGGCACCGGGGCGCCGGGCTCGGCGTCGGCGAGGAAGGGCGAGCAGACGCCCTGGCGGGGCCGGCCGGCCAGGTTCTCGTAGCGGACGACGGAGACGGTCAGCGACACCAGGTGGGGGTCGGTGAGGGGGCTGGAGGATATGGAGTACATACGGGGTTGCAGGCGCCCCAGCAGGTCGGCCCACTCCTGTGCCCCGGCCCGGATGCCGAACTCGGCCACCACGTCGACCGCCTGGCGTCCCCAGGACCACTGGGCCAGCTCGCCCTTGTTGTCCGGCCGCAGGAGCTTGCGCAGCTCGCGCGGGTCGCGGGCCCGGTCTGCGGCGAAGCGCAGCAGGTCGGGGGTGATGCGGGTGATGTCCAGGTGGCGCAGCAGGGCCTGGGCGAACGGCATTTGTCCGGCGCCGTTGACCTGAACGGCCGCGTCCGCGTCCAGCCCCGTCACGGCGAGCCACTCCGTCACGAGGTCCGGCGAGTTGACCGGGTGGACGGCCAGGGCGTCGCCGGCCTCGTAGACCAGCGGGGTGTCGCTGTCGCGGGTGTCGAAGGTGAAGCGGCGGACTTCCTTGCCCGCGCCGGGCAGGCTGAGCAGGCGGTTGCCGGTGAGGCGGGCGGTGACGGGGGCGGGCCGGCGGCCCGGCCGGGGAGCCGCCGGTGGCACAACGGCCGAGGTGGCCGGGGCGGGAGCCGGCCGGTCGGTGCTGTTCAGCGCGGTGCGCACCTGGTCGAGCCAGGCCCCGGCCGCCGTCCCGTAGTCCGGTTCGCAGTCGGTGCGTGGGGCCAGCGGTATCGCGTCGAGCTCTGCCAGGCGCCGGTCGAGGCGGCGGCCGTGGCCGCAGAAGTCGTCGTAGGAGGAGTCGCCGAAGGCCAGCACCGCGTAGCGCCTGCCGTTCAGGCGCGGCGCGTCGGGGGCGGCGAGGGCGTCCCAGAACCCGGCGCCGTTGTCCGGGGCGTCGCCGTCGCCGAACGTGCTCGTGATGAGCAACAGGTCGGCGTCGGACGGCAGCGCGGCGGGGTCCGCCTCCTCCATGGGCACCAGGGAGGCGGGATGGCCGTCCGCGGTGAGCCGTTCCGCCGCCGCGCTCGCGAACTCCTCCGCGTTCCCGGTCTGTGACGCCCAGAGGATCACGACCTGACGGCGAAGGGAGGCGGCGGTGGGCTGGACGGTACCGGCGGGTCCGCGTGCGGTGGACGGCGGCGCCTCGGTCCTGGAGTACATCCCGGCCAGTACGCCGTTCACCCACAGGGCGTGCTCCGGGCTGAACGGGGCGTCCGGCGGCAGCACCGGCACGCCCGGGAAGCCGGACGGGATGCCCGCGAGGAAGCCGGTCAGATAGCGGCGTTCGTGTTCGGCCAGGACCGGTGGCGGCGCGGGTTCCAGCCCGAACGCGGAGGGAGCCGACACGGTGGACGGCGCGGCGGGCGGTGGGGCGCTCTCGGCCGTGGCAGAGGCCGTGACCGTGGCCGTGGTGCCGACGAGGGCCGGAGTCCGCATCGTCACCGGGGTGGCGGCATTGCTCAGCGCGACCGCGCACACCTTGAACTCGGGCTGGAAGGACAACGGGTCGACGGCGTCGCTGGTCACCGCGTTGACGCTGAGGTACTCGCCGAACAGGTCGTTCCAGTGGAACGGCGCGAAACAGCAGCCCGGCCGCACCCGGTCGGTGACGACCGCGGGCAGCACGGCCCGCCCGCGCCGCGAGGCGACCTCCACCGAGTCCCCGTCGGCGAGGCCCAGTCCGGCCGCGTCCTGCGGGTGGATCTCCACGAAGGGTCCGGGGTTGAGCTTGTTCAGCTTGGCCACCTTGGCCGTCTTGGTCAGGGTGTGCCACTGGTGCTGGAGACGGCCGGTGTTGAGGACGTACGGGTAGTCGTCGTCGGGCATCTCCGCTGCGGGGATGTGCGGGCGGGCGTAGAAGACCGCGCGGCCGCTCGCGGTCGGGAAGGTGGGCGAGCCGTCCGCGCCGACGTACCGGATCGGGTTGCGGTCGGGGCCGTCGGCGCTCGCCGTCGGCCACTGCACGGGCGTCTCCCGGAGCCGCTCGTAGCTCGCTCCGCGCAGGTCCCAGCCGGTCGCCGGGTTCCAGGCGCGCTTGATCTCCTCGAAGACCTCCTCCGCGCTGTCGTAGGCGAAACCCTTCTCGTAACCCATCGCACGGGCCACGGCGGCGATGATCCGCCAGTCCGCCGTCGCCGCGCCGGGCGGATCGGCGGCCGGCTGGGCGAGCGTGAGGTTGCGTTCGCTGTTGACCAGGACGCCCTCGGCCTCGGTCCACAGTGCGCCGGGCAGGACCACATCGGCGTACGCGTTCGTCTCCGTCTCGGCGAAGACGTCCTGGGTGACGACGAACTCGGCGGCCTCCAGGCCCTCGATGACCGTCTTGCGGTTCGCGACGGAGGCCACCGGGTTGGTGCAGATGATCCAGCACGCCTTGATGTCCCCGTCGGCCATCTTCCGGAACATCTCGACCGTGCCCTTGCCGACGCCGTCGGCCCGCAAGGCGCCAGGCTCCAGTTCCCACAGCTCCTCGACGAAGGCACGGTCGGCATCGACGAGGACCGAGCGCTGCCCGGGCAGCCCGGGCCCCATGTAGCCCATCTCCCGGCCGCCCATGGCGTTCGGCTGGCCGGTGAGGGAGAAGGGGCCGGAGCCCGGGCGGCAGATCGCGCCCGTGGCGAGGTGCAGGTTGACCAGGGCGTTGGTGTTCCAGGTGCCGTGCGTGGACTGGTTCAGGCCCATCGTCCAGCAGCTCGTCCACTCCCCCGCCTCGCCGATCAGCCGGGCGGCGGCACGGATGTCGTCCTCCGGGACACCGGTGATCTCGGCGACGGAGGCGGGCGGGTAGTCGGCCAGGAAGGCGAGCATGGCCTCCCAGCCCTCCGTGTGGGCGGCGATGAAATCGTGGTGCGTGTGGCCGTTCGTGTGCAGCAGATGCAGCAGCCCGTTGAGCAGGGCGAGGTCGGTGCCGGGCCTGATCTGCAGGAAGAGATCGGCCTTGTCGGCGGTGGCGGTGCGCCGCGGGTCCACGACGATCAGCTTGGCGTCCGCCGACTTCACCCGGTCCATCATCCGGAGGAAGAGGATGGGGTGGCAGTCGGCCATGTTCGAGCCGATGACGAAGAACACGTCGGCCTTGTCGAAGTCCTGGTACGAGCCGGGCGGCCCGTCCGCTCCCAGCGACAGCTTGTAACCGGTTCCGGCGCTCGCCATGCACAGCCGGGAGTTCGACTCGATCTGGTTGGTGCGTATGAAGCCCTTGGCCAGCTTGTTCGCCAGGTACTGCGCCTCCAGGCTCAGCTGCCCGGAGACATAGAGGGCGACCGCGTCGGGGCCGTGCTCGTCGATGATCGCGCGCAGGCGCCGGGCGGTCTCGGCGACGGCGGCCGTCAGGGGCGCCGGCTGCGGCTCCTCGCCGCGGTCCGGACGGACGAGGGCGGTGGTGAGCCGGCCCGGGGCGGCGAGCATGTCGGCGGTGGTCGCGCCCTTCGTGCACAGCCGGCCGAAGTTCGCCGGGTGGTCCTTGTCGCCCGTCGCCTTCAGAACCGTACGCCGCCCGTCTGGTCCCCTGCCGATGTCGAGGACCATGCCGCAGCCGACGCCGCAGTACGAGCAGACCGTCCGCACCTTCGTCGTGCCCTCGCTCCACGAGCCCGGCGCGGCCACGGGCGCCTCCCTGTCCTGTGTTCGACCTGATCTCACCCTTCGTGACGGTACGAACCGCTCATTACGGAGGTGTCTCGGTGCCTGATCATCAGGGGTTACGCCCACCGCACAGGACTCGGGAGCAGGGTGTGAGCCCCGGCCAGGGGCATGCCGGCCTTCCCCGGACGTCCGGCGTCGGCGCCGAGATCGGGCCCGGCCCATGACCGGCGTGCCGCCGGCGCCAGGCAGGGGACAGCCCCGGTCGGCGAGGAGGCCGTCCGGGGCCGTGCCTGTGCCGGTGTGCCGGCGGTCGCGCACCCGCGGCGCGGGCCGCGGGTCAGCGGGTCAGCGGGTCAGCGGGTCAGCGGCGGTAGCCGCCGTCGTGGTGGCGGTAGCCGCCGTCGTGCCATCCGGCCTCGTCGCGGCGGCCCATGTCCTCGGCACGGTGGCTGCGGCGGCCCCAGGAGACGGCGTCGACGAGGCGGCCGCGATCGTCGCGCAGGACCGCGGTGTCGGCGTTGACGTCCCACACCCGGGTACGGCGGTCCTGGTAGAGGTCGGTCCTGGTGTCCCGGCCGATCCCGGTGTGCACGCGGACGGTGGCCCGGCCCTCCAGCCACACGTGATGGAAGGTGTAGGTGTAGCCGTCCCGGTCGGACAGCGTCCAGTCGTCCAGGTTCATCGCCCGGCGGGAGTCGTTCGTGATGTCCACCCACTCCCTGTTCAGCAAGCGGTTGGAACGGTCGTCCCGGCCCAGCCAAGCGTGCTGTACGCCGCTGATGTGCACCATCGCGTGGTGCATACGGCTCGACTGGTGCTCCGCAGCCGTGGCCGGGAGGGCCGCGGTGCCCACCAGCGCGGCGGTCACGGCAGCGGCTGCGGTCATACGGCGGGCGGAAGAAGAAACGGACACGAGGTCCCCCTTCACGAGGATGCGTGGTGGGAGTCGGCGACCGGTCGGCCGCACACGCACACCGTGCTACCTACGCCCCGATTTGCCGGGAAAACGCGCGCATGGCATTACGCATCCCGCATGAATCCATGACTCTCGCCTGCAATGACCATTCATGTTCTGAACGCACAAAGTTGACGGTTCATCAGCCACCCCTGACCTGGAAACACGAGCCCGAGGCAACCAATCCCCGCTTCCGCCACCCCCGCGCCACCCAAGCCGTCCACCCGAAAGTGTGTAACAAAGCAGTACGCCGTCCGGAGCAGAGACATGAGTGGCGTGGGGACGCGAGGGTCAGCGCACGGGGAGGGCCCGGGTGTGTTCGACACGGACGGCGTCCAGGTCCCGCGGGTCGAAGCCCAGCAGCCGCAGGATCGTCGGGGCGATCTGCGTGGTGCGCACCGGTCCGTCGACATGCACGCCGTGCGGGGTGGCGGCGCCGGAGACGACGAGCGGGACGTCGAGATCGTCGGCGTGGGCGCCGCCGTGCTCGGCGATCTTGCCCTTGCCGCCGGTGTAGACGACGCCGTACTGGGCGACGCCGACCAGGTCGGGCACGCGGGCGTCGCCCGGCCGGGCGTGGAAGTACCGGGCGGCGTCCGCGCCCGCGTAAAGGGTCTGCAGACCGCTCGCGGTGAACGGCTTGGCCTTGCCGTCGATGTCGTTGCCCGTGCCGGACTGGGCGAGCAGGTAGGCCTTGGCGAAGTCGGCGGCGGCCTGGGAGCGGTCGGTGAGCCAGAGCAGCATGGCGTCGTCGTCCACCGCGTGGGCGACGAGGTCGCCGGAGCCCGGGTGCGCGGTCTTCCAGGCGGCGTTGAGGCCGTCGAGCAGCGGGCCGTCGTCGATGCGGGTCAGCGCCTTGGGGTCGGTGGGCGACTGCCCGTGCTTGGCGGACAGGATGACGGTGGTGCTGTCGGCCAGGTGCTGCTTGCGGAGCTCGGTGAGGAAGGCGCCGAGCCGCTGGTCCACGAAGTCGAGGTTCTTCTCCAGCAGCGGGCCGGGCACGCCCTTCGTCCGGTAACCACCCGTCAGACCGTCGGAGGTGGGCAGCTTCTGGGCGGTCGAGACGGACTGGAAGTTCATGCCGAAGACCACGGGGGTCCCGACCTTGTGGTTGCGGCTGTGGTCGTAGCCGTCGATCTCGTTGAGGACGGCTTGCGCCTTGTACCCGTCGTACTGCTCGGTCGCGGCGTTGTCCTTCGTCCAGTCACCCGCGGCGTAACCTATGGCCTTGCTGTTGATCTCGGGCGTGAACAGGTCCTGGATGCCCTTGCCGGAGGGGCCGTTGAGGATGTCGTAGGCGGCGTGCTTGTCGGACCACGCGGTGCGCAGGCCGGCCGTGCGGACCACGTCGAAGACGGTGTTCACCCGCAGGTAGGAGTGCGGGTAGAGCGGTTTGCACGTCTTCGGGTCGACCGGAAGCTTCGCCGGGTCGATGAGGCTGGTGGGGTCGCCGGTCATCTGCAGGATGCTGCCGGGCAGGCCGCTGAGGCCCTGACCGGCGTCGAGGGAGTCCTGGTTCTTGTCGAGGTCCTCGGTCAGGTCGACCTCGGCGCCGGGCTTGGCGCCGGCGCAGTTGGTCGTACCGGCCGGCAGGAGGGCGGAGCTGTAGGTGTCGTCGTAGTAGACGCCCGTGGTGCCCGGGTCGCCGCCCGTGAGCTGGCCGACCATGCCCGGGAAGGAGTCGGAGGGGTTGGTGGTCGCCGCGTGGGTGTACTGCACACCGCCGGCGGTGAGCCGGGCGAGCGCCGAATGGGGGTGACGGGCGATGTACCAGGCGAGGTCGGACTGGTGCAGACCGTCGACGGACAGCAGCAGGACATGCCGGGCGGCCGGATGCGGGTGCGGGTGCGCGGAGGCGAGCGCGGAGCCGGGCACGGCCGCGGCGGTGAGCGCGCCGACCGCGGCCAGCGCGGCCGCGGCCGCCGTGACGGTGCGTGCGGGGTGGGCCGGACGTCTGGACATGGCTTCTCCTCGGACTGTGTCTAGCGGGTGCGCGTCGTGCACCGACATCCGAGAGGTGGAACATGTACGCCAGCAGACGGTCATGCCGCGTCCAGCCCAAGAAACGCACGGGCCCGGGCAAAGACTTCCGGCTTCTGACGGGGGCTCAGTGAACTGGGCGATCGGGCCCACCGCGAGTGCGTACGACACGGTACCGACGCCCACGGTTCCGCCAGGCCCCGGTGTGCCGGACGGCACCACTGGATCGCCTGAGATGCGCTCACCGCCTCAACGGCGGTTCATGACTGCCGTCCGCCGAACTGCCAGTTGTGAACCTCGACGTCGGCATACCGGTCCACGGTCAGGACGGCGCGCGCCGTGTCCGGATCCGGTGCCCGGACCAACGCCGCGGTACCGAGCCAGGTGTTGCCGTCGTCGGACAGCAGTGGCCCGTATGCGATCAGCTCGTTCTGCTCCAGGGGCACGGTGAGGTCGGCGGCCTCTCCCTGGCCGAGACCGAGCACGAAGTACCGGCGGCCTCCGGTACGCCCTCCGGGAAAGTCCCACATGGTGCGACCCAGCACGTTGCGCCATCGGCGCAGCAGCACGTCACGGTACACACCGGCCTGGTAGCCGAGCTCGTCGAAGGCGAATGCGCGGGCGGCGGCGGGATCGGGCAGGTCGACGATGTGCACGCTGCCGGTGGGTACTTCGCCGTCGGCGGTGAGGGTCGGACCGCGGGCGATCATCTCTTTGTCGAACCCGTCCATGTAGGACCAGTGCGCTTCCAGCAGCTCCATGCGCTGCGCGAGGGAGCCCCGCCGATCGCGGTGGTAGCAGGTGACGTCCTCCGCCTCGTAAACCGAGGGGGATTCCTACGGCTCGCGCCATGGGGCTTCCTGTTTCATCGCCGACTGCCCGCCCGGAGTACTCCGTTGAGGTCTTACGCCGGCTCCGCAGGCTGTCCCCGCCCGTCCGGCGGCCAGCAGGTTCTTCGCCGCGTTCACGTCCCGGTCGTGGGTCGTACCGCAGCTGTCGCACGTCCAGGTGCGGACGTTGAGCGGCATCTTCGGTTGCAGGGTGCCGCAGGCGGAGCACAGCTTGGAGGAGGGGAACCAGCGGTCGACCACGATCACCTCGCGGCCGTACCAGTCTGCTTTGTACTCCAGCAGGCTGCGGAACTCGCTCCACGCGGCATCGGAGATGGCGCGGGCGAGTTTGCCGTTCTTCAGCATGTTCCGAACGGTCAGGTCCTCGATCACGATCGTTTGGTTTTCACGGACGAGTCGAGTGGTGATCTTATGCAGGGAATCCCGCCTGCGGTCGGCGATGCGGGCGACTTTGCGCCGGGCCTTGGCCCGGTTCGCCCCCTCGCCCTTGGCCTTGCGGGACAGCTCCCGCTGGGCCTTCGCCAGGCGGGCGCGGTCCTTGCGCTCGTGTCGGGGGTTGGCGATCTTCTCTCCGGTGGAGAAGGTCAGCAGGTGGTCAAGGCCGGCGTCCACGCCGAGGGCCGCATCGGCAGCCGGGAGCGCACCCACGGACGGGTCCTCGCACAGCAGGGACGCAAACCAGCGCCCCGCGCTGTCCTGGGAGACGCTCACCGTCGAGGGCTTCGCCCCCTCGGGGAGGGGCCGGGACCAGACGATGTCCAGCGGTTCCGTCATCTTGGCGAGGGTCAGTTCGCCGTCACGGAAGCGGAAACCACTGGTGGTGTACTCGGCGGACTTGCGCGACGTCTGCCGGGACTTGAAGCGTGGGTACTTGGCTCGCTTGGCGAAGAAGTTCGTGCACGCCGTCTGCAAGTGCCGCAGGCACTGCTGGAGCGGGACGCAGGAGACGTCGTTGAGGAACGCCAGTTCCCCGGTCTTCTTCCACGCCGTCAGCATCGCCGAGGTGGCGTTGTAGTTCACTCGTTCCTGGCGCAGCGTTCACGCCTCGGTCCGGGCGGCCAGCGCCATGTTGTAGACCTTCCGCACGCATCCGAACGTGCGCGACAGCTCGGCTGCCTGCGCATCAGTGGGGTAGAAGCGGTACTTGAACGCCCGCTTCACGTGGTTTGCGGTCACTCTCACAAACTAGTGGGATCACAGGTGAAGATCAAAACTGCGGGTCAGGGTACGGTCTTTCGCTTTGACGGCGAAACCCCGCTCCTTGCCCTGCTCCGCAGGAGTCCGTTTCCCTCCCTCGCCCGAAGGCGGGGGTATCCACGGAGCAACCTGATGAATTCCATGCCCTCAGTGTGTCGGTCCTCGGGCGCAACAGCACAGCGGTTATCGGTGAGAACGATCTCAATGGGCGCCTCCGCCCTCGCCCGGTGGTGATCAGCCTGGTGAGATGATCCGTATGACTGCTTCTGCTTCTGTGCCCGGGGGAAGTCCGGCGAAGGCGACGTACGACCGCATCGGCATCGGATACCGGCAGGTCCGCAGGCCCGACCCTCGTCTGTCCACGCTGTTTCACCAGGCCCTGGCCGGAGCGCGCACGGTCGTCAACGTCGGGGCCGGTGTCGGGTCCTATGAGCCGGCCGACGCGGAGATGACTGCGGTGGACGCGTCACAGGTCATGCTGGATCAGCATCCCGGCCGCCGGAAGATCCTCGCGGGGCGGAGGAACTGCCTTTCGAGGACGGCGCGTTCGCTGCCGCCATGGATGTGATGACCGTGCACCACTGGCCCGACCTTCGCCGTGGTCTCCGCGAACTGCGGCGCGTCTTCAGGCGGCAGGTCGTCTTCACCTGGGACCCCCAGCATCTGCCCGAGCTGTAGCTGATCGAGGAGTACCTCCCCGAGATCAGCCAGCTCGACCACGCCCGCTTCACACCCCTGTCCGACGTGGTGGAAGCGCTGGACGCACACACCGTGCTGTCCTTCGCCATCCCACATGACCTCACCGACGGCTTCCAGATCGCGTACTGGCGCCGCCCGGAGTACTACCTGGACCCCGTCATCCGGCAGGCCAGTTCCACGTTCGCCCATCTCCCGCCGTCCGTGGCCGAACCGGCCATCGCGAGACTGCGGGCAGACCTGGCCTCCGGTGCCTGGCACCGCCGCCACGCCGATCTGCTGAACCAGGATTCCATGGACTACGGCTACCGGCTGCTCATCGCGGGAGACAGCGGGTCCGGCACGGCCGACGGGAACCGGACCGACACGTCACGGCAGTGATTCCCCGATACTGCTCGCTGGTCGCGTCACTGCTCATGTCCCCTCTAGAGACCACAGGATTCGCCCATGGCAACCGTCCTCGCATTTCACGCCCACCCGGACGACGAGGTGTTTCTGACGGGCGGCACGCTCGCGCGGGCCGTGGCCGAGGGGCATCGTGTGGTGATCGTGGTCGCCGCGGACGGGCTCATGGACGCCGTGCCGGAGGGCGGAGCACCACGGCTGGACGAGCTTCGGGCGAGTGCTGCCGTGCTGGGCGTGCAGCGGGTGACGCATCTGGGGTACGCGGACAGCGGCCATGGTCCGGTGCTGTATCCGGATCCGCCGGACCGGACACGATTCGTGCGGGCGGACACGGAGGAGGCGGCCGAGCGGCTGGCCGCCATCCTCCGTGAGGAAGGGGTGGACCTGCTCCTCAGCTACGACGCAGGGGGCGGCTACGGCCACCGCGACCACGTCAAGGTGCACGAGGTCGGCAGGCGTGCCGCCGAACTCGCCGGGGTGCCGCGGATGCTGGAGGCGACGATCCCACGCGATGTGGTGGCGCGCCTGGTGCGGCTGGTGCGTGTGCTGAGGATCCCTTTGCGGTTCGACGCGGACACGGTCCGCACCGCCTGCTCCTCGCGCGCCGCCATCACCCACATCGTGGATGTCCGGCGGTTCGCGGCGCGGAAGCAGGCGGCTCTCGCGGCTCATCGTTCGCAGGTGTCGGGCAAGGGGCGGCTTGCTCCGGTGCTGAGGGTGCTGGTCCGCCTTCCGGCCCCTGTCTTCGGATGGCTGCTCGGGCGGGAGTGGTTTGTGGAGGCACGGGCGACGACGGCGCCGTCCGACGTCATCGGCGACATCTTCCGACCGGTCTCGTAGCGTCTGCCAACCGGCCGTCCAGCGTCTGCCGACCGGCCTCACATCCGTTCCGGTGCCGAGACGCCGAGCAGGTGCAGGCCGTTGTGCAGCACCCGTTGGCAGGCCTCCGTCAGCCACAGCCGGGCCCGGGTGCGGTCGTCCGGGGCCTCGTCGGCCCACGGCAGGACCCGGCAGGCGTCGTAGAAGCGGTGGTACGTGCCGGCCAGCGCCTCCAGGTAGTGCGCCACCCGGTGCGGCTCGCGCAGCGTGGCCGCGGTGGCGACGACCTGCGGGAACTCGGCCAGCGTGCCCAGCAGGTCCACCTCCCGTTCGTGGGTGAGCCGGCCGGGGTCGAAGTCCTCCGGCGCGCCCTTGTCGATCCCGGCTTCCTTCGCTTTCCGCAGCACGGAGCAGGGCCGGGTGTGCGCGTACTGGACGTAGTAGACCGGGTTGTCGTTCGACTGCCGGGTCAGCAGGTCGATGTCGAGGTCGATCATCGTGTCCACACTGGCCCGCGCCAGCGCGTACCGCGCGGCGTCGACGCCGACCGCCTCGGTCAGGTCGTCGAGGGTGAGGACGGTACCCGCCCGCTTGCTCATCCGGACCGGTCTGCCGTCCTTGACGAGGTTGACCAGTTGGCCGATCAGGATCTCCAGATGCCGGTCCGGGTCGTCGCCGAAACAGGCCGCCATGGCCCGCATCCGGCCGACATAGCCGGCGTGGTCGGCGCCGAGCATGATGACGACCCGTTCGAAGCCCCGGGACCGCTTGTTCAGGTAGTACGCGCAGTCCGCGGTGAAGTACGTCCATGAGCCGTCGCTCTTCACCAGCACCCGGTCCTTGTCGTCGCCGAAGTCCGTGGTGCGCA
The DNA here is from genome assembly GCF_042868225.1 of Streptomyces sp. NPDC007856. Taxonomy (NCBI): domain Bacteria; kingdom Bacillati; phylum Actinomycetota; class Actinomycetes; order Kitasatosporales; family Streptomycetaceae; genus Streptomyces; species Streptomyces sp. NPDC007856. The sequence goes on from NZ_JBIAEC010000013.1 coordinate 164,541, forward strand.
GCCAGACCGCGCCGTCGGACTCGTGGACATGGCCGCCGTCGCGCAGCCGGGCGACGGCGGTGTCCAGGTCCCCCCGGTCGTGCAGGTCCTTCTCGTTGAAGTAGGTGTCGAAGCGGGTTCCGAACGCGGCGAGCGACGTCTTGATCTCGTCGAACATCAGCTCCGCGCCCACCGCCCGGAACACGGCGAAGGACTCGCTCTCCGGCAGGTCCAGGGCGCCGGGGTGGTGCTGCAGCACGGCGTCCGCGATCTCCTGGATGTACACGCCGCTGTAGCCGTCATCGGGCACCGGCAGTCCCTGGGCAGCGGCGAGCAGGGAGCGGACGAAGCGGTCGATCTGTACGCCGGCGTCGTTGAAGTAGTACTCCCGCGACACGTCCGCGCCCGCGGCCTCGAGCAGCCGGGCGAGGACGTCTCCCACGACCGCCCAACGGGCTCCGCCGATGTGCACCGGCCCGGTGGGGTTGGCGGAGACGAACTCGAGGTTGAGCCGCAGGCCGCCCAGCCGGTCGGTGCGGCCGTAGGCTTCCCCGGCCAGGACGATGTCCCGGGCCAGGGCGCCGATCGCCGCGGTCTCCAGCGTGATGTTGAGGAACCCGGGGCCCGCGACCTCGGCCTTCGCGACTCCCCCGGCCGCGCTCACCAGCGGCGCCAGTGCCTCGGCGACGGCGCGGGCGGGCAGGCCCGCGGGCTTGGCGAGTTGCAGGGCGACGTTGGTCGAGTAGTCGCCGTGGCCGCGGTGCCGGGGGCGCTCCACGCGGATCTCCTCGGGTACCTGAGCCGAGATGCGTCCGGACTGGATGACCGTGTGGACGGCGTCGGAGATGACGGCCGCGAGATCTGCTGGAGTCACAGGGCCGACGCTAGCGGAGCCGACGGCGCCTGTGACATCCAATTTCCGAAGGGACGCTGCTCTCCCGGGCGTTCCGTGACCCTACTTGGCGTAGTTGTACACGGTCGCCCGGGACACACCCAGCAGGTCGGCGATGGTCTGTGCGGCGTCGCGCGAGTCGAAGTAGCCGTCCCGCTGCAACTGCCGTACGAGCGCCTTCTTGTCCTCCCGGCTCAGCGAGCGGGGCGTCGCGGCGCGCTCCGCGGCGTGTTCCTCCACCGCTCGACGCAGCTCGCGGGCGGTGCGGTCGCGCAGGGTCTCCAGGGGCTGCTCGCGGTGCTCGGTGTGCGTGGCCACCAGGTTGGACAGGGCGAGGGTCACCGGTGACAGCACGGACACGTCCAGGTTCAGGCAGAGAGCCGCGATGTACTCCCCCGCGGCGTTCTTGAGGCCGATGGACGTGCTCTTCGCGGGGCGGCCGTCCGGGAACTGATTGGGGTAGTTCTGGATGACACTCGGGTAGTCGGGGTCCTCGATGCGGGCCAGGCCCAGCTCCGTGGTGGAGTCCCCGACCCGACGGCCGGAGAGGTTGTTCTCGATCGCCCGGATCGCGTGCTCGGGATCCCGCAGGTCGTGCAGCACCACCTCGCACAGACCGGGGAACATGCGCCCCAGCGCCACGGCGATCTTCTCGGCCTCGCGGATGAGGTGCTCGTCCGCCTCCGCATCTTCCACGGGAAGCCTCTCCAGGATCATTGGACCAATTTTCCATCTCTGGATGTTCAGCCTAAGCGAGGCTTGGTGTTTGTCCAGCGGGTCGGCGGTAGGTCTCGGCCATGGCGTCGATCGTCTGTGTCATCAGCGCCCGCAATGCGGCGGGCGCCACGACCTCCGCCTCCGCGCCGAGGCGGAGCAGCATGCCGACGGCGTGTTCGGCGGACTCGATGGGGACGACGGCCCGGACCCGTCCGTCGGGACCCGGTGGCCCGGCGCTGTCCTGGGCGGCGCGGGCCACTGCCGGTTCCAGGAGGTCGGGCAGCCGCTCCAGGATCCGTGGTGTCAGTCGTACGACCGCTTCGCCCTGGAGCCGGCGGGCGTCGAAGTCGGCCAGGTAGGTCTGCCAGTGTGCGGCCAGGTCGAAGTCACTCGGGCGCTCGAAGCGGTCCTGCAGCACCTGGATCCGGAGGATCTGGGAGACGCGGTAGGTACGGACGCCTGCCGGCCGGGCCGCCACCAGGTACCAGCGGCCGGACTTGAGCACCAGCCCGTAGGGGTCCAGCGTCCGGGTCACCTCCGGGGGCGCCGTCCACCGCCGGTAGCGGACGCGGATGCGGCGCTGCCGCCACACCGCGTCCGTGACGGCGGCCAGGTGCGGGGTCGGGTCCGCTTCGGCGTACCAGCCGGAGGGGTCCAGGTGGAACCGCTGCCGTATCTCACCGGTCCGGTCGCGTAGTTCCTCGGGCAGGGCGGCCGTCAGCTTGAGCTGGGCGGTGGCGAGTACGGTGCCGAGCCCGAGGTCCGCGGCCGGTCCGGGCAGTCCGGCCAGGGAGAGTGCCTCCGCCTCGTCGCGGGTCAGTCCGGTCAGGCGGGTGCGGAAGCCGTCGAGCAGCCGGTAGCCGCCGTCGTGACCGGGGTCGCCGTAGACCGGGACGCCGGCCGCGGAGAGCGACTCCACGTCCCGGTACACCGTGCGGACGGAGACCTCCAGTTCGTCGGCGAGCTGCTGGGCGGTCATCCGGCCGCGGGTCTGGAGCAGCAACAGGACGGACAGGAGTCGGCTCGCACGCATGACGGAAGTCTGCCGCACTCCACTGACATGGTCTGTCAGGGAAGCCGGGCTACCTTCCCGGCCGGGCGTGCGCCCCACGCACGGACGGACACGGCAGAAGGACATGAGCAGATGAACAACGCGACCACCCGCGAGCCCGGAGTCGGGGACTTCGACTTCCTGGTGGGGACCTGGGAGGTGACGAACCGGCGGCTGGTCGCACCGCTGACCGGAAGCGCCGAATGGGACGAGTTCCCGGCCACCGCGGTCTGTCACGGCACCCTGTTCGGCGGGGCCACCAACCTCGACGAGATCAGCTTCCCGACCAAGGGCTTCGCCGGCCTGACGCTGCGCCTGTACGACGCCGGGCGCAAGGAGTGGTCGCTGAACTGGGTGAACAGCCGTACGGGGCTGCTGCAACCGCCTGTGGTGGGCCGGTTCGACGCGCATGGCAGGGGCGAGTTCCACGGGGACGGCGCACACGAGGGCACCCCCGTGCGGTGCCGTTTCGTCTGGTCGCACATCACCCCGGTGACGGCGCACTGGGAGCAGGCCTTCTCCACCGACGGCGGGCGGAGCTGGGAGACCAACTGGACCATGGACTTCCGCCGAACCGGCAAGGCCTCCGCATGACCAGGGCTCCGGCCCCGGTGGGCCGGCCGGCTCGGCCCGTCGGGAGTCTGACCGTCTGGCAGGGGGCGGCGCTGTACGTCGGCGCGGTACTCGGCACCGGTGTCATCGCCCTGCCCGCTCTGGCCGTCCGGGCGGCCGGGCCGGCCTCGCTGCTGGCCTGGCTCGGGCTGGTCGTGTTGTCGGTGCCGCTCGCGGCCACGTTCGCCGCGCTGGGCGCCCGCTACCCGGACGGCGGCGGCGTCTCCACCTACGTCCGGCACGCCTTCGGCGCGCGGGCGGCCGCCGTGGTCGGCTGGTGCTTCTACTTCGCCGTGCCCGCGGGTGCCCCGGCGGCGGGCATGTTCGCCGGGGCGTACGTCGCGACCGCCCTCGGCGGCGGCCGGCGCACGGTGCTGCTCACCGCTGCCGTGTTGCTCGTCCTGGTGGCCGTGGCCAACGGATTCGGTCTGACCGTCTCCGGCCGACTGCAACTCGCGCTCGCCGTGCTGCTCGTGGCGCTGTTGCTGACCGCGGTGGTGACCGCGCTGCCGCACGCCCACCTGCGGAACCTGCATCCGTTCGCGCCGCACGGCCGGCCCGCGATCGGCGCGGCCGCGGCGCTGCTGGTGTGGAGCTTCGCGGGCTGGGAGGCCATCACCCATCTCGCCGCCGACTTCCGCCGTCCGGAGCGCGACCTGCCCCGCGCCACCGCCGTGGCGGTCGCCGTCGTGGGCGTGCTGTACCTCGCCGTCGCCGCCACCAGTGTCCTGGTGCTCGGCCCGGCCGCCGGCACCTCCGACGCCCCGCTGGCCGAACTGCTCGCCCTCGGCATCGGCGGCACGGTCCACGTACTGGCCGCGGCCGCCGCCGTGCTGCTCACCCTCGGCACGATGAACGCCTACTTCGCCGGCGCGGCCCGACTGGGCGCCGCACTCGGTCGCGACGGCGCGCTGCCCGCCTGGCTCGACCGGGGCGGCAGCGTCGGTGAGGTGCCGCGCCGCAGCCTGGCCGTCGTGACGGCGCTCTCGGGCCTCGCCCTCGCCGCCACCGCGGTCACCGACGTGGGCCCACAGCCGCTCGTGCTGCTCACCACCGGGTCGTTCGTGACCGTGTACACACTGGGAACGGCCGCCGCGGTACGACTGCTGCCCCGAGGCAGCGGAGCGCACCGCTGCGCGCTCCTCGCGCTCGTCGCGGTCGCTGCCCTCCTCGTCATGACGGGCTGGTACCTGCTGTGGCCGCTCGTCATCACGGCGAGCGCGCTGTGCTATCTGCGACGGCGCCGAGCAGCCGGACCGGCCAGGGACGAGCAGCCACAGTACGTTCCGTGAGCGCCACGGCGGCGGCCGGGAACCCCCACGGTTCAGGAGGCGCCGCCGAGCCGGCGGCCTGCCCCGCCCCCGGGACAGGCCGCCGACCTCAACCGGTGCCGGATCACAGAGCGCGTTCCAGGCGGTCCGCCATCAGCTTGACGAAGCGGGCGGGGTCCTTGGGCTGTCCGCCCTCGGCGAGTACCGCCAGACCGTACAGGAGTTCCGCGGTCTCGGTGAGCCCCGTGCGGTCCTCGCGCTCCTTGTACGCCTGGTTGAGGCCCTTCACCAGCTGGTGGCCGGGGTTGAGCTCCAGAATCCGCTTGGCGCGGGGCACCTCCTGGCCCATCGCCCGGTACATGTTCTCCAGCGCCGGGGTCAGATCGTTCGCGTCGGAGACGACACAAGCCGGGGAGACGGTGAGACGGGAGGACAGACGCACCTCCTTGATGTCCTCGTCCAGTTGCTCCTGCATCCAGCCGAGCAGGCCGGCGTAGTCCTCGGTCTGCTTCTCCCGCTCGCCGTCGGAGGATTCGTCGTCCTTGGCGTCGAGGTCGATCTGCCCCTTGGCGACGGACCGCAGCTTCTTGCCGTCGTACTCGCCGACGGTGTCGGCCCACACCTCGTCGACGGGGTCGGTGAGCAGCAGCACCTCGATGCCCCGGTCCCGGAAGGCCTCCATGTGCGGGGAGTTCTCGATGCTCTGCCGGGACTCACCGGTCAGGTAGTAGATGTCGTCCTGGCCGTCCCTCATCCGCTCCACGTAACTCTTCAGCGTGGTCGGCTCGGTGTCGTCGTGTGTGCTCGCGAACGACGCGAGGGCGAGGACGGCGTCACGGTTCTCCGGGTCGGTGACCAGTCCCTCCTTCAGGACGGTGCCGAACTCGCGCCAGAAGGTGGCGTATCGCTCAGGGTCCTTGGCCATCAGGTCCTTGACCGTGGACAGGACCTTCTTCGTCAGCCGTCGCCGCATCATCTCGATGTGCCGGTCCTGCTGGAGGATCTCGCGGGACACGTTGAGCGAGAGGTCGGCCGCGTCGACGACACCCTTGACGAAGCGGAGGTACGGCGGCAGCAGCGCCTCGCAGTCGTCCATGATGAAGACACGCTTGACGTACAGCTGCACACCGCGCCGGAAGTCCCGCGTGAACAGGTCGTGGGGAGCGTGCGCGGGGAGGAACAGCAGGGCCTGGAACTCGAAGGTGCCCTCCGCCTGGAGCCGGATGGTCTCCAGCGGGTCGCGCCAGTCGTGCCCGATGTGCTTGTACAGCTCGTGGTACTCGTCGTCGGACACCTCGTCACGCGACCGTGCCCACAGTGCCTTCATCGAGTTGAGCGTCTCGGGCTCGGGCGCCCCCTCATCGCCCTCGCCCTGGTCCGGGACCATCCGGATCGGCCAGGTGATGAAGTCCGAGTAGCGCTTGACGATCTCCCGGATCTTCCACGAGGAGGTGTAGTCGTGGAGCTGGTTCTCCGGGTCGGCGGGCTTGAGGTGGAGGGTGACCGAGGTGCCCTGCGGGGCGTCGTCGACCGGCTCCAGCGTGTAGGTGTCCTCGCCGCGCGAGGTCCAGCGGGTGCCCTGGCTCTCGCCGGCGCGCCGGGTGACCAGGGTGACCTCGTCCGCCACCATGAAGCCGGAGTAGAACCCGACCCCGAACTGGCCGATCAGCCCCTCCGCCCCGGCCGCGTCCTTGGCCTCCCGCAACTCCTGCAGGAACTGTGCGGTGCCGGAGTTGGCGATGGTGCCGATGAGCCGCCCGACCTCGTCGTACGACATTCCGATGCCGTTGTCCCGCACGGTGAGGGTGCGGGCGTCGCGGTCGATGTCGATCTCGATGTGCAGATCGGACACGTCGGCGTCGAGCGAGTCGTCCCGCAACTTCTCCAGACGCAGCTTGTCCAGCGCGTCGGAAGCGTTGGAGACGAGCTCACGCAGGAAGACGTCCTTGTTGGAGTAGACCGAGTGGATCATCAGCTGCAGCAGCTGACGGGCCTCTACCTGAAACTCGAGCGTTTCAGTCGGCATGTTCGCGCATTCCTCACAGGTGATATCGCCGGAACTGATGCCAGACACTGTAAAACACCACGTCAGCACGTCGGCCGCAGACGCCGACGGTGGCTGGATCCAGACCCCGGGGCCAGGCCCCGATCAGCTCGGTTCCTTGATTACCTGGCAGGTCATCGACCGTGGCGGGCACCGGCGGCAGGATCGTGAACAGCACAGCAGCCGACCGACCGGAGGGACACCATGACCGCCTACGCGATCGCTCACCTGCGGGAAGCCGCTCCGCACCCGGAGATCGCCGAGTACATCGCGCGCGTCACCGCCACCTTCGAACCGTACGGTGGCCGGTTCCTCGTACACGGCGATGCGCACGAGGTGAAGGAGGGCGCATGGCCCGGGCACGTCGTCGTGATCGGCTTTCCGTCGATCTCCCACGCACGCGCCTGGTGGGACTCCGAGGAGTATCGGGCCATCGCGCCCCTGCGCTCCCGGCACATCGAGGGCGACATCATCCTGGTTCCGGGCGTGCGCGAGGACTACGACGCGACCGTCACGGCACGGACCATGCTGGAGGCTCTTGCCGCCCCGTGCTGATGCGACGGAGCCCACTCGTGCCGCAACTGGTGCCGGTCTCCTCCTCGTTCGTGCCGGCGGACGGGCGGTAATTCCCTACCGCGGTGGCCGGAAAGCGCGGACACTCGCCTCATGGATGACATGAGGTCGTTTCGGGAGGCGGTCATCGCGTGGGCTGCCGGTGACCCCGGCGACTTGGCCCGCGAGTTGGCCGCGCGGTTGCCCGTCCGTGCGGCCGTCCTGCTGGAAGGGCCGAGTGATGTCGCGGCGGTCGACGCGCTCGCCGCGCGTCGGGGCCGGAACCTGGCGGCCGAGGGCGTCTGCGTCCTGCCGATCGGCGGTGCGATGAGTGTCGGGCGCTTCGCCCGCCTCCTCGGGCCAGCCGGCCTGGGCCTGCGCCTCACGGGACTGTGCGACGAGGGGGAGCGCGCCTACTACGCGCGCGCTTTGCCGGGGGCGGGCTCAGCACAGCACGGTTTCTTCGTCTGTGCGGCGGATCTGGAGGACGAGCTCATCCGCGCGCTGGGCGTGACACGGGTGGAGGAACTGGTCCGAGCGGAGGGCGAGCTGCGCGCCCTGCAGACCTTCCTGCGCCAGCCCGCGCAGCGGGGCCGCACCTCGCACCAGCAGTTGCGGCGCTTTCTCAGCACGAAGAAGGGGCGCAAGATCCACTACGGCCGCGTCCTCGTCGAGGCCCTCGCTCCCGACCGCGTGCCCGCCCCGCTCGACGACCTGCTGACCAGCCTCTGACCGCGGGGCAACGCCGTCCGGAGAGTGGGTCCTCTTCGGTTCGGCGTAGGCCCGCAGGAGGTGATCACGGTGATGCGCGCACAAGGTGTCCGCGTCGCCGGACCACGCTGACGGCGTTCGCAGTGCGCGGTGAATGCGGGTAAAAGGAGTCCGCTCCCGCGAGGAAGGCCGGGCCCCTCACAATGCCGGCATGATCGAACGCATCCACGCCGACAACGCCCCCTTCGTCCGCTTCCCCGACGGCACCGAGCCACCCTTGTCCCAGGCCATCAGGGTCGGCGACTTGGTGTTCACGTCCGGTCACGGCCCGCTCGACCCGGAGACGCACGCGATACCGGACGACTTCTGCGAACAGGCGCGGCAGGTTCTGCACAACCTCGTCGCGGTCGTCGGCGCCGCGGGGAGCAGGAAGGATCTGATCGTCAAGTGCACCTGTTACCTCAGGGGCGGGGCGACTTCGCGACCTTCAACCGGGTGTACCGCGAGTTCTTCGCGGACTGCCCGCAGTTTCCGGCCCGGACGACGGTCGTCACGCAACTCGTGCGCGACGGCGTGCGCGTCGAGATCGACGGTGTGGCCGCCGTGGGCCGGTAGCGGAGCGTTTAGGAGACGGCCCCCAATTGGCGCATCTGGGAGAGGACATCGACCACGCCCCAGATTTCGGCGATGCGACCGTCCTCGAAGCGGAGGATGAAGATCTCGCCGTAGGTGACGGACCTGCCGGTCGGCGGCATCCCCTGGTACTCGCCGCGGTGGGTTCCGGTCACCGTGTTCCTGGACACGACCTTGTCACCCTCGGCGATCACGTCCTCGACCGTGACGTGAATGTCGGGAAACGCGCGGAGGAGCACGGCCCACACCTGCTTGAGTGCCTGCGCTCCCGTCATGCCCATCGGCACCGGCGCGTGGAACACAAGGTCCGGCGCCACGATCTCATCGATCACCTTCGAGATCATCTCCAGATCCCTGGTGTGCACAGCGTCATGCAGACGCGCGGCCGTCGCCTTGTTGCGAGTGGTCTCATCGGTTGACATACGACTTCTCCTCCGTCGCCGCATCTGGCTACACACATGTGACGAACGAGCCCGCCGGGATGTGACACGGCCAGTCCACACCTTCAGGTTCACGGCTCAGCGGCGCTGCGTCACACGCACTCACCCTCCCGCTCCCCGCGTGAAAGGCCCCCCCCCGCTCATGGCCAAGTCCCCTTCCACGGCCGCTGTCACGGCGACGGACACGGGCTCCAAGGCGGCCGGCACCAACCGTTCGCGGCGACTTCGGCGATACGCCCCGGCTGTCGCCCTCACCGCGCTGGCCCTCATGGTGTCCCTCCCGGGCCGCGTCGACGCAAGCGTCCTTCAGCTGCTGCCGCAGAACGCCGACGGCCTGGAGCAGACCTTCTCGCCGCCTACGACTACGACGGCGACGGCTGCTATGCCACGGCCGCCATCGGCGCCGACGGCACGATCAACCCCGGTCTGAACCTCGGCGGCGACGTCAACGGCCACTGCCACGACTACGCCCAGCTCGCCAACACCAACACCTACTCACGCGAGAGGCCAGCTATCAGGTGGCCGCGCGCTCCTCGGTTCGCTTCGACGGCACCTACCCGAAGATCGTGTACCACGACGGGACCCTCAACGGATATTCCGTTGAGGGTCCCGCCGGCGGATCATAGGGTCACTGGCATGTCTCTGCGCCTTCATATGCGTCAAGCCCTGCGAGAAGCGATGCGTGACCGCGACAAGGTCGCGGTGAGCGCCTTGCGTTCGACGCTTGCAGCGGTGGACAACGCCGAGGCGGTGCCGGTGGGCTCGGCCGAGCTGCGCGGCTTGGCCATCGAGCTGGCGCCGGTCGGTGTCGGCGCCACCGAGGCTGCGCGGCGTGAGCTGACCGAACAGCACGTCACCGACATCGTGCGAGCTGAAGCCGACGAACGGCTCACGCTCGCAGCGCAGTTCACGGCACCGGGGCAGGCCGCCCGGGCAGCGCAGCTCCGCGCGGAGGCCGCCGTTCTGCTGCGACTCCTCGACTGATCCCGTTCAGGCCGTCGCCGCAGGTTCCGCCCGGAGCGGGGCGAGTGCCTGCGCCCAGGTCAGCAGCTCGTCGACCAGGGCGTGCACCTCGGGCACGTGCAGTTCCTGCGGACGGAAGTCGGTGAGGTTCACGAAGTCCTCGCGCAGCGACAGCGCCACCTGCGGTCCGATGTCCGCCATGCGCAGCACGCCCGCCTGGGCGCGCAGCTTCTGCACCGCCATGACCGCGCCGCAGATGCCGTACCCCACGTAGGCGACCGGCTTGCCGCCCCACTCGGCGTAGAGGTAGTCGATGGCATTGGTCAGGCTGGCCGGAGGGGCCGCGTTGTATTCGGGGGTGACGACGATGAAGGCGTCGTACGAGCCGATCCGCTCGGCCCAGCGCCTGGTGTGGGGTCGTTCGCCCGGCGCCATGAGGGCCGGGACCGCTTCGTCGAGCAGCGGAAGCGCGTGCTCCTTCAGGTCCACGAGGTCGAAGTCCGCCGCGTCGCCCGCGTGTTCGGCCGCGAGGTCCCGTACCCATTCGGCCACCCGGTCGCCCTTCCGGCCGGGGCGGGTGCTGCCGATGATGATGCCGGTCCTGATCACGTCCGATTCTCCTGTTCTGTTTCCCGCTCGAATTCCCTTACGGGTGTGGTGGCCAGGTCTGTCGGTTCCGGGCCGGCCATGTGCCGGCGGGCCTGCTGGGCTTCGCGCAGCAGGGCCCAGGCATCCGCGACGGGGCCCATGTGGCCGAGCTTGTCGGGGTTGCTGACCGTGCGGATCGCCTGAATGCGCCCGTCGAGGATGTCGAGGGTCCAGATGTTGACGACTTTGCCGTCGCGGTCACGGAAGACCGCGCCCGGCTGGCCGTTGACCTGGCGTGGCTCGACGACGCCGCCGATGCCGAGGAACGGCCAGAGGAGCTGGTCGAGCATCTGGCACATCTGGTCGATGCCGTGGATTCCCCCGGCCCACCGCGGTGCCTTGCCGCCGCTGTCCGCGACCATCTGCACGTCGGCGGCGAGGAGTTGCCGCATCCCGTCGACATCGCCGTCCTTCAAGGCGTCGAAGAACCGTTCCGCGAGTTCCTCGCGTTCCTTCCGGTCCGCCTCGAAGCGGGGCCGGCCGGCGTCCATGTGGCGGCGGGCGCGTACGGCGAGCTGGCGGCAGGCCGCCTCGGAGCGTCCCACGGCTGCGGCGATGTCGGGGAAGCCGAACGCGAACACCTCCCGCAGGACGAACACGGCCCGTTCGAGCGGGCTGAGCCGTTCCAGCAGGAGCAGGGACGCCATGGACAGCGAGTCGGCCAGTTCCGCCGCGTGCTCGGGGTCCTGGTAGGGGTCGGTGAGCAGCGGCTCGGGGAACCACGGTCCGATGTACTGCTCGCGCCGCACGCGGGCCGAGCGCAGTACGTCGATCGAGAGGCGGGTGACTGTGGCGGAGAGAAACGCCCTGGTCGACGTCGGCCGGGTCGGGGAGAGGTCGTAGCGCAGCCAGGTCTCCTGGACCGCGTCCTCGGCCTCGGCCACACTGCCCAGGATGCGGTAGGCGATGGAGAACAGCAGCGGCCGGAGCTCCTCGAACTCCTCGACCCTGCTCACGCCAGCCCCTCCTTGAAGCCCTGGCGCCACGAGGGATGGCGCAGTTGCCAGCCGAGCTCGCGCTTGGCCTTGGCGTTGGAGAAGCCACGGCCCTCGGTCATCATCGTCACCACGACCTCCCCGGCCAGCAGCCGGGCCAGCCACTTCGGCACCCGCATCGGAGGCTTGGCACCCGCGCACGCCGCCAGATACGGCAGCCATTCGCTCTCCGGGGCGGGTTCGTCGTCGACGATGTTGAAGGCGCCCCTCGCCTGCCGCTCCACGGCGAGGACGGTGGCGCTCGCCGCGTCGTCGAGGTGCACCCACGAGGCGTACCCGGTGCCGTCCCCGACCAGTGGGAACTGCCGCTTGCGGACGAGTTCGAGCTGGTCGTCGGTGACGCCCGGCCCGTAGAACCCGCCGTAGCGCAGGACGGCGCCGCCGACTTTGCCGACCGCGTCCTCGACATGCCGCAGGGCGGCCATCGCCGGGTACGCGGGCGTCCCCTCGTGCAGGTCCAGCGGGTCCTCCTCGCTCTTCACCCATCCCCCCTCGCGGATTCCGTTCCAGTTGGCATAGCCCTGCGCGACGAAGTGCGGTACGCCGGTCGCCTCGGCCGCCGCCAGCAGGTGGTCGGTTCCCTCGGTGCGCAGCCTGATGGTGGGCGCGGCCCACCGGTCGAAGTGCTTCAGATCCGGTTTGCCGGCGTGTGCGAGGCCGATCCCGGTCATCTGGTGCACGATCACGTCCGGCCGGGCGGCCGCCACCGCCTCCCCGACGGACACCGCGTCCAGTCCGTCCATGACGACGGCTTTCGCGCCCAGTCTCTCGGCCTGTCCGAGCTTGGCCGCGCTCGTCGTCGTGGCCGTCACCTGGTGGCCCCGGGCCACGAGCTGCGGTACCAGCCGTCGCCCGAGCACGCCGGTTCCGCCCGCCACGAACACCCGCATGACCATCACCTTCCTGATCCCAAGTCGTTCTCCGGGATCTGAGACGAGACAGCCCAGCCGTCTGTGACACGGGTGAGCGGGTCTCGCGAACCGAAGGCCGGCAACGGGCGTTCGCCGAAGGGCGGGCCGGCCGTCCGGTCACTTCAGGATGTTGACCGCGCGGGCGACCACGAGGACCACGGTGACCAGGGACACCGAGGACTGCAGCATCATGAGCATCTTCGACCAGCGGGAGAGCGGCATGACGTCGGTCGGGCTGAAGGCGGTGGCGTTGGTGAAGGAGAGGTAGAGGTAGTCCAGGAACGCCGGTTCCCAGTCCGGCGGGGCCAGCTCCGGGCTCTGCATCTGTACGAAGAGGAAGTCGGGGAACTGGTGCTGTCCCCGGACCCGGGCCATGGGGCCGCCCCGGTCCCACTCCCAGTACCACAGGGCGAACACCATCACGTTCGTCACCCAGATGACACCACCGGTCAGCAGGAGCGGGACCGCGCTGTCTCCGCCTTTGCCGCGCACCAGATCCCCCACGAGAAGGACCGCCGCCCAGCCGTTCGCCAGGCTGATGACGCCGGTCAGGGCCAGGCCCAGGTACCGCAGCAGGCGGGTACGGGGTTCCACGCGCCGGGGGTTGCCCGCGATCAGCCCGGCCAGCAGCACCAACTCCAGTGCGGGCAGAGCCCAGACCGTGCGCAGGAGGATGAGCCGGTGCGGCACGATCAGCTGCAGGGCCACGGCCGCCAGGATCACCACCGTCACCGTCCAGCGCGGCTCGCCGCGGGTCGCCCGGCGCCAGGCGGGGACCAGTTCGCGTTCGCCGCTCTCCAGCAGCCGTTCGATCCTGGCCAGTCGGCTCCGGGCGTCAGCCATGTCGTCGTTCATGACGAGGATTGTCCCGGCCGGGTGTGCGGCGGCCGGAGCCGGGACTCCGGTGCGTCGGGCGGGTCCGCGTCGGCCTGACCCCGGAGCCTGCCGATGTGGACCCGCCGGCGTCCCGCGGAGGCCTCAGGCGAGCCGCTCGTCCCGTGCCGCTCCGGCCACGCCGGGCCGGTGCGGGTCCACGGGCAGCAGGGTGCGGCCGTGTGCGTCGTTGATGCGTTCCCTGGAGAAGCATCCCTGGGTGATGGAGCCCGAGAGCACGACCGCCCGGCACTGGGCCATGACCCTGTGCCGCACCGTCGGCTTCGAACCCGACGTACGGTTCGAGACCACCGACCTCCTGCTCCACGTCCGCCTCGTCGAGCAGGGGCACGCCGCCGCTTTCCTCCCGGCGCTCGTCTGGGACGGCCGGGCGCCGACCGTGCCTCTGCGGCAGCTCCCCCGCGGCCTGCGCGGCCGCCGCATCTCCACCGTCGTACGGCGCGGGAGCAGCCGGCACCCCGCGATCCTCGCCTGCCGCGACGCCCTCGGGCGCGCGGCCGCCCGGCGCGCCCCCCGGTCGTAGAGCCGGCGCCGTTCAGGGCTCGCGGTGCTCGTGGGCCGCCTGCTCCAGCGCCTGCGCCTCGGCCTCGGCGACGCGTGTCTCGGCGGCCACGTCGATCGAGCGGGTCAGCCACCAGTACAGGACCGCGGCGACCGGAAGGCCGATGAACAGCGAGATGTCGGCTCCGCCCAGCGCCTTGGCGGCGGGACCCACGTACAGGGTGCCGACGGAGAAGAAGGGGATCATGGCGGCGAAGCCGACCAGGTAGGAGATGATGCCGTGCCATCCCCAACGGCCGTAGATGCCGTGCGGGTTGAAGATCTCGGCGATGGCGTAGTGCCCGCGGCGCACGACGTAGTAGTCCATGAGGTTCACCGCGGTCCAGGGGATGAAGAGGTAGAGCACCAGCAGCAGGAAGTTGTTGAAGTTCTCCAGGAAGTTGGAGGTCGCGGCCAGCGCGCCGACCAGGGAGAGCGCCGCGGTGAGTCCGATGGTCAGCAGGCGTACGCCCAGTGTCGGCCGCACCCGCTTGAACGAGTCGATGCCGCTGATGAGGGTGAGCGAACCGCCGTACATGTTCAGCGCGGTGACGGACACCAGGCCCAGGGCGGCGAAGAGCAGCACGATCGCGCCGAAGCCGTCGAACACCTTGTCGCCGGCGGCGTTGATGGACTTGATGGTCTCGAAGTCCTTGCCGGCCCAGGCCGCGAGCAGCGTGCCGAGGACCATCAGCCAGATGCCGCCGAGCGCGGAGCCGAAGTACGTCCAGTAGAAGGTCTTGCGGACCGTCACGTCCGGCGGGAGATAGCGCGAGTAGTCGGAGACGTAGATGGCCCAGCTGATCTGGTAGCCGGCGACCACGCCGAACTGGGCGAGGAACGGCGTCCACTTGAAGGCGCCCAGATCGAACGAGCCCGCCGGATAGTGCAGGGTGACGAGCACGCCGACGGTGAAGATCCCGAAGACGACCAGGAAGGTGTACGTCAGGATCCGCTCGGCCTTGTGGATGATGTCGTAGCCCACCAGCGCGATGACCAGCGCTACCACGGTGACGACGACCACCCACAGTTTGACGCTGCCGTGCACGGTGGTGTGCAGGGAGTCGGCGGCGAGGATGCTGTTGAAGACGTTGAAGCCCGCGTACTGCACATAGGCGAAGAGCCACACCAGGAGGGCGCCGACGTAACCGAACTGGGGGCGCGACTGGATCATCTGCGGCAGGCCCAACTGGGGTCCCTGTGCCGAGTGGAAGGCCATGAAGAAGGTGCCGATGACGGTGCCGGCGACGATGGCCAGCAGGGACCAGATCAGGTTGCCGCCCTCGGTGATGCTGATGAGTCCCACGGCCAGGGTCGCGATCTGGGCGTTGGACATGAACCACAGGGGGCCCAGATGCCAGAGCTTGCCGTGCCGCTCGTCCAGGGGGACGTAGTCGATGGACCGGACCTCAAGGCCGGACACCCTCGACTCGACTGATGTGCTCATGACGCCTCCTGGCGGCCGATGTGCCTCTGGCACATATTGTGATCCACCGTGGCCCCGGTGACGAGTGGTGAGACACAGGCAGTCGGGAGCCCGAGCGGCACCGAGTCGGCCGTGGCCCGGCGTTCCGTGACGCTGTAGTCAGCGCGGTGACAGTGGGCGCCTACCGGTCACGTTCGGTGCCTCGCCGCCACTCCGTGGCACATGTCAGGTCCGATGCAGGGCGTCCGAGAGGCGGACGAAGCGGTGGCCGGTGGCCAGCAGGTGCGGGACGGCGCTCGCGATGCCCCGCGCGGTGCCGCCCTCGGGGTGGTTCATGTGGCACAGGACGATGGAACCGGCCCGAGCCGAGGCGACGGTGGCGTGGACCTGCTCGGCGGTGAAGGTGGCACCGCCGTCACCGTTGACGGAGAAGCTCACGAAGCGCTCCCCCAGGTCTGTGACGATGCAGGCCGCGACATCGTCGCAGTACGCGGTGCCGGAGCGGAAGAAGCGCGGCGGGGCGTCCAGCAGGCGGGTCAGCTTGGCCCGGTTGCCGGCGATCTCGTCGTACACCTCGCCCGCGTCACGGGTACCGGGAATGCCGTACGCGGAGCGGCCGGTGACGGACAGCGGGCGGTGCCGGGTGCCGTGGTTGGCGATCTCGAACAGCGGATCGGTGGCCAGTCGGTGGAACGCGGCCGGGTTGGCGTCGATCCAGCGGGAATTGATGAACAGCGTCGCCGGAATGTGCCGTGCCCGGAGGAAATCGACGAGCGCCCGGTCATAGCCGCTGCCGCCCGGGCCGCCGCAGGCGTCGAAGGTC
Source organism: Streptomyces sp. NPDC007856 (assembly GCF_042868225.1). Classification (NCBI taxonomy): domain Bacteria; kingdom Bacillati; phylum Actinomycetota; class Actinomycetes; order Kitasatosporales; family Streptomycetaceae; genus Streptomyces; species Streptomyces sp. NPDC007856. Next base: position 180,643 of record NZ_JBIAEC010000013.1, read on the forward strand.
AGCGCGATGTCGCGGGCCGGGTGCGGCAGGGAGTGCACCGCACCCGGGGCGTCGAAGCCCCAGGTGTGCGGCACGCTGCGCCCGTAGCGGGCCACGATCTGCGCGCGGGTGACGAGAGGCCGGGCGGCGGAGGCCGCGGCCGAGGGGACGACAGTGGGCGGCCGTGGAGTCGTCGCGCCCGCGCCTGTCCCCGGCGAACCGGAGGAGGCCGCCGCGGGGGCGCCGCCACCGTTGTTCGGGCCCGCGCAACCGGCGAGCAGTCCTCCCGCCATGGCGGCCAGCACCGCACGGCGACCAGCCGTCATCCGTTCCCCCACACCTGATCGCAGGCCGTCACCCTGACAGCCGTCCACGACGGCAACCGTATGCAGCGGACCACCCGCGGCCGTGAAGACGGGGGTAAGAGGTCTTCCAGAATCGGCGGCGGGCGAGTCGGGGCACGGTGGCGCTACCGGCCGTCCCTGCCTCCCGGCCGTCCCTTGGCCGGGTGCCGCCGTGCGTACGACCAGGTGACCGCCGTCATCAGAACCGGTACGGCGAGGAGCGGGCCGTAGGCGAGGGCCCACACGGTGCGGGGCGCGCCGCTCGCGAGCTCCGTGCGGCTGTCCACGGTGAAGGCGACCACCACCTGCGACAACGCCACCAGGATCGTCACAGCCGAGGCCGTCCAGGCCAGACCGGCCAGTGCACGAGGGTGTCGCGGTCGCCGGTCGCGGACGAGGAGCAAGGGGAAGAGAGCGGCCAGCTCGGTCAGGACGGACAGGCCGACGACGTAGGGGACTCCCCAGCCCGGTATGGCGTAGAAATCGCGCAACACCTTGTCGCTGTAGCCCACGTAGATGCCCGATGCCATGGCCAGACGCCACAGACCCGAGGGTGCCGCGCACCAGGCGATGGCGTGAGCGGCGCGGCGCGCCCGGAGGGGGGCGGGTGAGAGGGGACGAAGAGGGGGGTGCACTGTCGCTCTGGTCATGCCGAACATACTGGTCGGCGCGTGCCGCCGACGCCTCCTCCGCCGAGCCCGCCCCTCTCCGCCGCGCGGGGGAAGGCACCCCGCCGGAGGGGGACTTGAGCGGGAGCGCAGGCGGCGTCGCCGAGTCTGTTCCTGCGGTGCATCTGATCGGCATGGAGGAACTCGGCGCGTTGGTCGCCGTCCTGCACCGGGAACGCGGGACCGCGCGGAGCGAAGCCCCTGTCGCCGGACCTGACCGGACCACTGCAGCACGTCGAACCGAACGGGCCCGGTCCTGCGCGGGGCAGGACCGGGCCCATGTCTTCTCTTCCCGGCGCGGCCGGTCAGCCCTGGCGCGCCTTGAAGCGGGGGCTCTTCTTGTTCACGACGAAGACCACCCCGCGGCGGCGCACCAGTTGGGCGCCGGGCTTGGACTTCAGTGAGCGCAGGGACTTGCGCACCTTCATGGCTTGGTTCTCCTCCTGCTCAGGAGCACACGGCGGTCAGCCGCGGGACGTGGCCGCACGGCCGTAGCGGCGCTGGAAGCGTTCGATGCGGCCGGCGGTGTCCACGGCCCGCGCGGTGCCGGTGTAGAAGGGGTGGCTGGCCGACGAGATCTCCACGTCGATCAGCGGGTAGGTGTTGCCGTCTTCCCAGACGACGGTCTTCGACGCGGTGGCGGTCGAACGGGTCAGGAAGAGGGTGTCGGCGGCCCGGTCGCGGAAGACGACGAGCCGGGACTCGGGATGGATGCCTGTCCTCATGGGTGTGCCTCCTTGTGGCCGTCGGCCCGAGGGGGCCGCGGCGTGCTTCAGCGTTCCTCGCGGAAGGTGACGTGCCGGCCGGCGACCGGGTCGTACTTGCGCAGGACGAGCCGGTCGGGGTCGCTCAGACGGTTCTTGCGCGTCACATAGGTGACGCCGGTGCCTGCCGTCGACTTCAGCCTGACGACGGGACGCACGGTGCTGCGTGCCATGAGAATCTCCCTTCACCCACACCCCGGAATTGATCCGAGCATGTCAGCAATGGGTGCAACAGTGCCGCGTGCTCCGATAGTCCCGGTGGTGTCGTGCCGCCGCCGGACGAGCGGGCGGGTTCGGACACGGTCGTGCAAACCACGCGGGGGTCGCCGGCATTCCCGGGCGCCGTCTCCGGCGGACCGCCTGTCGCGCTTGGGAGCAGACGGCCCCGTGGGGACAGGTCAGACGTCCCGCTTCCTGACGACCAGCACGGCGACGACGACCGCGATCAGGGGCCACAGCACGTACACCGTCCAGGAGCCGGGGACCGTGGCGCTGAACATGCGGGAGCCGGGATCCGGTTCCCAGTCCTGGACCAGGCGCTGCCAGGCGGCGACGACCATGGTGTGGTTGACGTCGGCGGACCACCGCTTGCTCTGCGAGAAGACGGTCGGCAGCATCAGCAGCGTGAAGGCGCATGTCGCCATGGTCGCGGCGGTGTGCCGGATCAGTACGCCCAGCCCGAGCCCGACCAGTGCGCAGACGGGGGCCAGCAGCGCGGATGCCACGAGCGCCCGCGGCACACCGGGGTGTGTGATCGAAACCCCCGCGTGCCGGCAGTTCAGGATGGCCTGGGAGACGAGGAAGCTACCGGTGGAGACGGCCGTACCGACGGCGGTCCACAGTGCGGCGGTGACGGTCGCCTTGGCCAGTATCACCGAGCCGCGGGCGGGGACGGCCACGGTGGTGGTGCGGATCAGGCCGCTGCTGTACTCGCTCACGATCGTGATGGCCCCGACGCTGCCGGCGACGAGCATCAGCGTCATGTAGCCGGGCTGCGGATAGGCGTCGAACGGCAGGAAGCCGGCGGGGCGGCGCACGGTCGTACCGGCGGCAGCCAGGTTGCGGTAGTCCGCGAGTGCCGCCACGGCGGCGGAGCCGATCACGAACAGGCCGGCGAGTGCGATCGTCCACCAAGTCGAGCGCAGGGACCGCGTTTTGATCCACTCGGCGGCGACCAGGTCACCGAAACGGACGGGCGCGGGGATGGTGCGTGTGGTCATCGGGGCCGTCCTGCCAGGTATTCGACGCTGTCGGCGGTGAGTTCCATGAACGCCTCCTCCAGTGAGGCCGTGCGCGTGGTCAGCTCGTTCAGCGGGATCCGGTGTTCCAGGGCGAGCGCTCCGATCCGGTCCGCCGGCAACCCGGTCACGGCGAGTCTCCCGGCGCCGGCTGGACCCTGCGGACCCTGCGGCTCGACCGATGCGCCCGCGGCGGTCAGTACCGCCGCCAGCCTCGTGGCGTCAGGGCCGGCCACCACGACGCTGCGGCGAGTGCTGCGGGCCGCGAAGTCCTCCACCGACTCGGCGGCGATCAGCCGGCCCCGGCCGATGACGACGAGCTGGTCGGCGGTGTTCTCCATCTCCGACATCAGATGACTGGAGAGGAAGACGGTACGTCCCTCGGCGGCCAGTCTGCGGAAGAGGCGCCGGACCCAGAGAACGCCTTCCGGGTCCATGCCGTTGATCGGCTCGTCGAACATCAGCACCGGTGGATCGCCGAGCAGGGCGGTGGCGATGCCGAGCCGTTGCTTCATGCCGAGCGAGAAGGCGCCGATGCGCCGCCTCGCGACCTCGGCCAGCCCGACCTCCTGCAGCACCTCCGTGACCCGCCGCGGCGGGATGCCGTTGCTGCGGGCCAGTGCGGACAGATGGGCCACCGCGTTGCGTCCGCCGTGCACATGGCCGGCGTCCAGGAGCGCGCCGACGTGCCGCAGGCCGCGCGGGTGGCTGCGGAAGTCGGCCTTGCCGACCGTGGCGGAGCCGCCCGTGGGCCTGTCGAGGCCGAGGATCATCCTCAGGGTGGTGGTCTTGCCGGCTCCGTTGGGACCGAGGAAGCCGGTGACCTGTCCCGGCCGCACGGCGAAGGTGAGGCGTTCGACAGCCGTCTTGTCGCCGTAGCGCTTGGTGAGTTCGTTGACTTCGATCACGGCGACAACGGTGCCGGGTGACGCCCGGTGCGGGCATGAAGCCGTGGGTGGCAAACACGCACGGCGGATTGGCCCACGGGTGTACGTCCCGGGGCCGATGCCGCGGCCTCGGGCGGCTGGTTAGTCTCGCGGCATGACCACCACCGACCCCCCGGCTGCCACCGCGTCCTTCGCAGCGCCACGGGACCGCCGGAACCGCGCACGTGCGGGGACGAGCGCGACGCTCACGGCCTGGGCGGGTGGCGTTGCGTACGTCCTCCTGCTGCTGGTCCTGGTAGGGGGCGCGCCCCGGGACTCGGGCCCCCTTGTCGCCGTCGGGTCGCTGCCGGCGGTGGCCCTGCTCGTCGGGGTGCTGCGCCGGGCGCCGCTGACGGCCCTGCTGCTGACGCTTCTCGGTGCCACCGCCGTGGTGGTCGTCCCTCAGCGCTCCACCCGGGTGAGCATGACCCTGTTCTATCAGGGCCAGTTCCTGTCGTATCTGGCGGCGGACCTCGTCCTGGGGTACATCGTCGCCACCTGCAGGCGCCGGGTCTCCATCGTCGCCGTGTCTCTGGCTTTCGTCGTCCAGTTCATGGCGATCGGCCTCTTCGCACACGGCCCGGTGGTGATCGTCGACGGTGTGATCGGCCTGCTGACGATGGCGGCGTCCTGCATGCTCGGGCTGTTGAGCCGCGAGCGCCGTGAGCACGCGGTGGCGCTGCGCGCGCAGGAGGTGGCCGAGGCGGTCACCGCCGAACGGCTGCGGATAGCGAGGGAGTTGCACGACATGATCGCGCACTCCGTCGGCATCATCGCCATCCAGGCGGGGGTGGGCAGCCGGGTCATCCACACCCAACCCGATGCGGCCCGCGACGCCCTGCGGGCCATCGAGAGCACCAGCAGACAGACCTTGTCGGGCCTGCGGCGCACCCTGGTGGCACTCCGTCAGGCCGAGCCGGACACCGCGCCGGCAGGGCAGGCTCCGCTCGCTCCCTCGCCCGGTCTCGCGGACGTCGAACGGCTGGCGGCGGTGACGGCGGAGGCCGGGGTACGTGTCGAGGTGCGCGTCAGCGGGGAGTGGCGGCCGCTGCCGCCCGACGTCGATCTGTCGGCCTACCGTATCGTGCAGGAGGCGCTGACCAACGTGATCCGTCATGCGGGCACCGGGCACTGCACGGTCGCCATCGGCTACGGGAACGAGGAGCTGTCCGTGGAGGTCGTCGACGACGGGCGTGGTGTCCCCGGGGACGGCACGGGCCACGGCTTCGGCATCGTCGGCATGCGGGAGCGGGTCGCCCTGCTGCACGGCCGGTTCAGCGCGGGCCCGCGTCTTGAGGGTGGCTTCCGGGTGTTGGCCCGGCTGCCGCTGCCCGAACCTGCCGGCGTCTCGGCGGACACCCGATGAGCATCCGGATCGTCCTCGCCGACGACCAGCAGCTGGTGCGGTCCGGTCTACGGGTCCTCATGGCCGACCACCCCGATCTGGAGGTCGTCGGCGAGGCCGCAACCGGTGAGGAGGCCGTCCAGCGGGTCCGGGAGACCGGCCCCGACGTGGTGGTCATGGACATCCGGATGCCCGGCATGGACGGCATCGAGGCCACGCGCCGGATCACGGCCGGCGACGCGTCGGCCCGCGTGCTGATCCTCACCACGTTCGACGAGGACGACCATGTCTACGGCGCGCTCCGGGCCGGGGCCAGTGGCTTCGCCGTCAAGGACATGGCCCTGGACGACATCCTCGGCGCGATCCGCGTGGTCGCCGCCGGTGACGCGCTGATCGCGCCGAGTGTGACACGCCGTCTGATCGCGGACTTCGTCGAACACCGGGCGGCCGCACCGCGGCACCCCGCCCGACTGCCCGAGGGCATCACCGAGCGCGAACGGGAAGTGCTGACCCTGGTCGGACGCGGGCGGTCCAACACCGAGATCGCGCAGGACCTCTTCATCACGGTGGCCACCGCCAAGTCACATGTCTCCCGGCTGCTCAGCAAACTCGACGCCCGGGACCGGGTGCAGCTCGTGATCACCGCGTATGAGGCGGGGCTGGTCACGCCGTGGAGCTGAGCGCCGTACGGCCACTCCCCGGCCCTCGCCATGGACACATCAGGATGCCCCGCGCTGCCGCCTGATCGGTTCTCCCGCCCGGTGCATATGCGTGAGGGCCTCGCGGTAGGACCGGATCAGGCCGGTCTCGTGGTACGGCACGCCGATCTCCGCGCAGTAGTCGCGGACGATGATCTGGGCCCGCCGCAGATGGGGGGTGGGCATGCTCGGGAACAGGTGGTGCTCGATCTGGTAGTTGAGCCCGCCGAGCATCACATCGGTGAGCCGGCCGCCGCGTACGTTGCGGGAGGTGAGGACCTGGCGGCGCAGGAAGTCGGGTCGTTCGTCGCCGGTGAACGTGGGCATGCCCTTGTGGTTCGGTGCGAAGGTGCAGCCGAGGTAGACACCGAAGAGACACTGGTGCACGAAGAGGAACGCGATCGCCTTGCCGGGCGAGAGCACCAGGAACAGCGCGGACACATAGGCCGCGAGGTGAAGGAGGAGCAGGCCGCCCTCCAGGACCCGGTGCTTCATGGCGGGCGAGCGCAGCGCCCGTACGCTCGCGACGTGCAGGTTGAAGCCCTCCAGCGTCAGCAGGGGGAAGAACAGCCAGGCCTGGTGTCCTCCGATGAGACGGGCGAGGCCACGACTGTCGCGGGCCTGGGCGGTGGACCACACCAGGATGTCCGGGGCGACATCCGGGTCGAGTTCCTCGTGGTTGGGGTTGGCGTGGTGACGGGTGTGCTTGTTCATCCACCAGCCGTAGCTCATACCGATGCCGAGGTTGCCGAAGAGCCGGCCCCAGGTCTCGCTCGGCCGGCCGCGCCGGAAGACCTGACGGTGCGCCAAGTCATGGGCCACCAGGGCGACTTGACCGAACCCGAAGGCCAGCAAGGCGGCCACCGCCAGCTGCCACCAGGTGTCGCCGAGCACGAGGAAGGCGCCCCAGCCCGCCGCCAGCAGTGCGGTCACCAGACCGAGCCGTGCCGTGTAGTAGCCGGGGCGCCGTTTCATCAGACCCGCCTCGGCGATACGCCGGGACAGCCGGGCGAAGTCGCTGCCGGCTCCGGCATCGGACGTACGGGAAGGGGCGGTGGGCGTGCCGGAAGCGACCGGGGCTTGCGGGGAGATCGTCATGCCGTCGAGTCTCGGCCGGCCCGTTCGCCCGCGCCAGCCGGTCAGGCACCGTACCGGATGGGGGGCTTTCCCCAGGAAGTCCCAGGGTGTTGCCACCATGCCAAGCCTTTGACCTGGTCTTTCTCGCGAAAGGTGCGCCACCGGGAGCGGACGGCGCGGTCCGCTCCCGGTCTGCGATCAGTGCCCGGCGAGGAGTTCGAGCGTGTCGATCACGCGGTTGGAGAAGCCCCACTCGTTGTCGTACCAGGCGACCACCTTGATGTGCCGGCCGTCGACGCGGGTGAGGGCCGAGTCGAAGATCGACGAGGCCGGATTGCCGGTGATGTCGGACGACACGAGCGGGTCGTCCGAGTACTCCAGGATGCCGGCGAGCGGGCCCTGTGCCGCGGCGCGGTACGCGGCCAGGACGTCGTCGCGGGTCACGTCACGTGCGACGGTCGTGTTGAGTTCCACGATCGAGCCGACCGGGACGGGGACGCGGATCGAGTCGCCCGACAGCTTGCCGTCGAGGTTCGGCAGCACCAGGCCGATCGCCTTGGCCGCGCCCGTCGTGGTGGGCACGATGTTGACGGCGGCGGCGCGGGCCCGGCGGGCGTCGCGGTGCGGGCCGTCCTGCAGGTTCTGCTCCTGGGTATAGGCGTGCACGGTCGTCATGAACCCGTGCTCGATCCCGGCGAGTTCGTCCAGCACGGCGGCCAGCGGCGCGAGCGCGTTGGTGGTGCAGGAGGCGTTGGAGACGATCGTGTGCAGCTCCGGGTCGTACGCGTCGGTGTTGACCCCGTAGGCGAGCGTGACGTCGGCTCCGTCGGACGGCGCGCTCACGAGCACCTTCTTCGCACCGGCGTCGAGGTGGGCCCGGGCGGCCTTGGCCGAGGTGAAGCGGCCGGTCGCCTCCAGGACGACATCCACGCCGAGTTCGGCCCACGGCAGCTGCGCCGGCTCGCGTTCGGCGAGCACCCTGATACGGCGGCCGTCGACGACGAGGGCGTCCCCGTCGACGGTCACGGGTCGGCCGAGCCGGCCGGCCGTGGTGTCGTAGGCGAGCAGCCGCGCGAGGGTCGCGGGCTCGGTGAGGTCGTTCACGGCGACGACCTCCAGGGCGCTGCCGCGTTCGAGCAGAGCGCGCAGCACGTTGCGTCCGATACGGCCGAATCCGTTGATGGCGATGCGAGTCATGAGCGGTGTCCCTTCGGTTCCCCTCGTTGCCCCACCAGCGTCGCGTGCCGCCGGCGCGCATGACCGTGTCGAGAGCGCCATGGTTCGCAAGGATCGCGCCAGGCGGCTATTCGCCCTGGGTGAAGGTGCGCCGGTATTCGCTCGGGGTGGTGCCGAGGATCTGCTGGAAGTGGGTCCGCAGATTCGTGCCGGTGCCGAGGCCGACGTCGGCGGCGATCTGCTCGATGCTGCGCTCGGAACGTTCGAGCAGTTCGCGGGCCAGGTCGATGCGGGCGCGCATCACCCACTGCATGGGCGTGTATCCGGTGTCCTCGACGAAGCGCCGGGAGAGCGTGCGCGGGGAGACCGCGGCATGCCGGGCGAGCACCGTGAGGGTGAGCGGCTCGCCGAGGCGGTGCAGCGCCCACTCGCGGGTCGCGGCGAACCGCTCGCCGAGCGGCTCGGGCACACTGCGCGGCACGTACTGGGCCTGGCCTCCGCTGCGGTAGGGCGCTGCGACCAGGCGCCGTGCCGCGTGGTTCGACACGGCGACCCCGAGGTCCTTGCGCAGGATGTGCAGGCACAGATCGATACCGGAGGCGGCGCCGGCCGAGGTCAGCACGCTGCCCTCGTCGACGAAGAGAACGTTCTCGTCGACCCGGACCAGCGGGTGCTTCGCGGCGAGGGCCCGCGCGTAGTGCCAGTGCGTCGTCGCCCGTTTGCCGTCGAGCAGCCCCGTGGCCGCGAGCGCGAAGGCCCCGGTCGAGATGGCGGCGAGCCGGGTGCCCCGGGCGTGGGCGGCGAGCAGTGCCTCGACGACGGACCGGGGCGGATCCTCGCGGTCCGGGAACCGGTATCCGGGGATGAAGACGATGTCCGCCCACGCGAGTGCGTCGAGCCCATCGGCGACGTGGTACGACAGCCCGTCACCGCCCGCCACCAGCCCGGGCTCCGCCCCGCACACCCGCACCTCGTACGGCATGCTCGCCCGCGTCGTGAACACCTGCGCGGGGATCCCGACATCGAGCGGTTTGGCGCCTTCGAGGACCAGGACGGCGACGCGTTGCAGACGGGGGGACGGCACGGGACACAGGGTACGAGAGGCTCGGGAGACGCTGCCGGGATCGGCGGCGGTTCCGCGACCGGGCTCCGTCTCCGTGCACTCGCCGAGGCCCGTGCGTCCGGGTTCTCAGCCGGGCTGCGTACGACGACGGGCCCCGTCGGTGCTGTCCGACGGGGCCCGCTGCCCAAGGGGTGTGCGGCCGGTGAGCGGGGTCAGTCCGTGCCGGATTCCATCGCGGCGCGGTCCAGGGCCTCGTCCTCCTCCGAGATCTCCCCGCGGGAGGCGATCGCCTCGGCGCCGCCCTGCGGCATGGCGCCGATCAGGCCGGTGGAGGCGGCCTGGGCCGCACCGATCAGGGCCGGGTGCTCGGTGCCGACCATGCCGAGACCGGCGTACTGCTCGAGGCGCGCGCGGGAGTCGGCGATGTCGAGGTTGCGCATGGTGAGCTGGCCGATCCGGTCCGACGGGCCGAACGCGGAGTCCTCGGTGCGCTCCATGGAGAGCTTGTCCGGGTGGTAGCTGAACGCCGGGCCCGTGGTGTCGAGGATCGAGTAGTCCTCACCGCGCCGCAGCCGCAGCGTCACCTCGCCGGTGACCGCGGCGCCGACCCAGCGCTGCAGCGACTCGCGGATCATGAGCGCCTGCGGGTCCAGCCAGCGGCCCTCGTACATGAGGCGGCCGAGCTTGCGGCCCTCGTTGTGGTACTGGGCGAGGGTGTCCTCGTTGTGGATCGCGTTGACGAGGCGCTCGTAGGCCGCGTGCAGCAGGGCCATGCCCGGGGCCTCGTAGATGCCACGGCTCTTGGCCTCGATGATCCGGTTCTCGATCTGGTCCGACATGCCGAGGCCGTGCCGGCCGCCGATGGCGTTCGCCTCCATGACCAGCTCCACCGGCGAGGCGAACTCCTTGCCGTTGACCGTCACCGGGCGGCCCTGGTCGAAGCCGATCGTGACGTCCTCGGCGGGGATCTCGACCGTGGGGTCCCAGAACCGCACGCCCATGATCGGCTCGACGGTCTCGACACCGGTGTCCAGGTGCTCCAGGGTCTTGGCCTCGTGAGTGGCGCCCCAGATGTTGGCGTCGGTCGAGTACGCCTTCTCCGTGCTGTCGCGATACGGCAGCCCGTGCGCGAGCAGCCACTCGGACATCTCCTTGCGGCCGCCCAGCTCGGTCACGAAGTCGGAGTCCAGCCAGGGCTTGTAGATCCGCAGGTGCGGGTTGGCGAGCAGACCGTAGCGGTAGAACCGCTCGATGTCGTTGCCCTTGAACGTGGAGCCGTCGCCCCAGATCTGCACGTCGTCCTCGAGCATCGCTCGGACCAGGAGGGTGCCGGTGACGGCGCGGCCGAGGGGCGTGGTGTTGAAGTAGGCACGGCCGCCCGAGCGGATGTGGAACGCGCCGCAGGCGAGCGCGGCCAGTCCCTCCTCGACCAGGGCCGCACGGCAGTCGACCAGGCGCGCGATCTCGGCACCGTAGGCCGTCGCACGGCCGGGGACCGAGGCGATGTCAGGCTCGTCGTACTGGCCGATGTCGGCGGTGTAGGTGCACGGGACGGCGCCCTTGTCGCGCATCCACGCGACGGCGACCGAGGTGTCGAGGCCGCCGGAGAAGGCGATGCCGACGCGCTCGCCGACCGGAAGGGAAGTGAGAACCTTGGACATAGGAAGAGTATGCATCATTGCGCATGCCCATGCATAGTCCGGCAGGCAACCGTGTGAACCTCTTTTCACTCCCGCCTGGTAAGAGGCCCCCGTACGCGAAACCATGGAACCGCCACGGAAGACACCCCTCCGGAGACCCGGTCATGGCCATGCTCAGCACCGCCCAGTTCCCGCGCACCACCCCGCAAGGACTTCTCTGGGAGCCCAGTGCGCGCTGGGTGCGCGGCCGCAAGGGCGATGTCACCGTTGTCGACAGCCGCCACCCCGTCCTGGTGTGGGAGCCCGGCGTCCCCGTGCCGCTGTACGCCTTCCCGCGTGCGGAGATCCGCGAGGACCTGCTGCGGCCGGCGAGGAACCCGACGGCCGGGGCGCACACCGGGTCGACGGTCTTCTACGACCTCGAAGTGGACGGCGAGCTGCTGGAGAACGCGGCATGGACGTTTCCCGCCGCCGATCTGGCCGGCCACCTCGCCTTCGAGTGGTTCGAGCGCACCGGCCGGGGCCTGGACCACTGGTACGAGGAGGAAGAGGAGATCTTCGTCCACCCCCGCGACCCGCACAAACGCGTCGACGCCCTGCCCAGCAGCCGGCATGTCGTCGTCGAGATCGGAGGGCGGGTCGTCGCCGACACCCGCCGTCCGGTGCTCCTGTTCGAGACCGGCCTGCCCACCCGCTACTACCTTCCCCGCGAGGACGTCCGCCTCGACCTGTTCCGCCCCACCGACCACCACACCGGCTGCCCCTACAAGGGCACCGCCGAGTACTGGTCCTGGCACGGGGAGCAAGGCGAGGCGGACGTTCCGCCCGACATCGTGTGGAGCTACCCCGAGCCGCTGCCCGCGGTGGGCGCGGTCAAGGGGCTGCTGGCCTTCTACAACGAAGCCGTGGACATCACCGTGGACGGTGAGCGCCTCGCACGCCCGGTCACGCACTTCACCGCGCCGCCGTCCTGACGCGAGGCGGCTCAGCCGTCCGCCGGGGCGCCGAGCAGTTTCCAGGTACGCCGCTGGTCGGCCTCGCCACCCAGATCGGTCGCGGTGAAGACCACCTCGGTCGCTCCGGCCTCGCCGTAGCGCCGAATCTCGGCGGCGACGGTCTCCTCGTCGCCGATGACCGCGAGGTCGACGGCCCGGGTGCCGCCGGACAGCTCGATCACGCGCCGGTAGGAGGGGAACCTCTCGTAGCAGGAGAGCGACTCGTTCGCGGCCTTGCGCACCGCCTCGACGTCGGCGGTGACGACACCGGGCACGAAGGCGACGATCCGCGGGGCCGGCCGGCCCTCCGGCCCGGAGTACCTGGAGTGGCCCCTGAGGCTCACTCTCGGGAGCATCATCGACGGCGACAACGTGGTCCGCGAGGCCGCGGTCACCGACGCGGCGAGCGACGACCCGCGCGTGCAGGGCGTGCGCCGCTTCACTTGCGTGCGTGACCGGCGGGACATCAACGCCCGCCGGCGGCGGCACGCCGACCGCCGCCGAGGACGCCGCTTTCCGGCAGGAGGGGTCACTCTCCCGCCGGGGGTCACGGTTCAGCTGCCGGTCAGCAGCCGTCGTACGACATAACCCGCCGAGTCCACGCCCGAGCTGCCGCCCTCGACGAGCGCCGCGGCCGAGATACGGGAGTTGTAGGCCGTCAGCCAGCCGTTGGTGTGGTCGCCTTCCTCCGCGGTGCCGGTCTTGGCACCGACACCCACCAGCCCGCCCAGGCGCGGCGCCGCCGTACCGCTGGTGGCCACGTTGCGCATCATCGACTGCAGATAGCCGGCCGTGCGGGCGGAGATGGGCCGGGACGCCGTCTCCTGGTGCTGTCCCGGCAGGATGACCGGCTGCTCGAAGCCGACGCCCCGGACGGTGGCCGCCACGGACGCCATGAACAGGGGCGTGGCGGTGACCTTGCCCTGGCCGATGAACTGGGCCGCCTGGTCGCCGCCCTGGACGTCCGGCGGAATGCTCGGGTCTGTGGTGGCGACTCCCCCGCCGATGGACCAGTTACCCATGCCGAAGACGTTCGCCGCCTCGTCGTGCAGCGCGGAGGCGTCGCCGTCGTGCACGAGGTAGTGGAAGCCGTCCTTGATGAAAGACGTGTTGCAGGACACCGTGAACGCCTGGGCGAGGGAGGAGCCGGGGTCGGCCCGCACGCCGGAGTCGTTGTGGAACAACTGGCTGTTGGCCATCAGCGAGTCCGTGCACGGCGCCGGGCTGCTCGGATTGAGACCCGCCTTGTCGAAGAGGGCCGCCGAGGTGATGATCTTCATCGTGGAGCCGGGGGACTTGATGCCGTTGATGGCGATGTCGCCGTCGTCGCCCGAGTGCGCGATCGCCAGGATGTGGCCGTTGTGCCAGTCCAGCGCCACGGTGCCGGCGGGCTTCTGCTGAAGGTGGGCATCCTTCACGGCGCGCTCGGCCACTGCCTGGAGACCGGCGTCGATGGTGGTCCTGACGACCGCGGGGCGGCCCTTGGAGAAGACCTTCAGCGACTTCACGCCCGCGCCGCCGGAGTCGACGACGGCCACACCCGTTCCGGGGGTGCCACCCGTGGGCTTCGCGTTCTTGCCGATCGTGGCCGCGATGTCCCGCAGCGAAGCGAACCCGGAGAGATCGGTCTTGCCGTCGCTCGCCACGACCTTCGTGCCGCCCACGCCGGCCGGCAGCCCGCCCGCGGTCAGCGACTGGCCGTCGCTCAGGCCCGGATAGAGCACCGAACTGTTCCAGTGGACCGCCGTCCCGCCGTTCGCGCTCTTCAGCACGGCCACCGCGCTCGGGTAGCTCCAGGTGCCGCCCGCGACCTGGGCGGTCACGTCGAAGGTGACCTTGGTGGCGCCCTGCGTCACCGACGAGGGGCCCACCGACATGATGTGACCGAACGACAGCTTCTTCAGGTGCAGGCCGTCCGCGTAGCCCCGCAGCGCCTGCGAGGCCGTAGCGGCCACGTCGGTGTCCCCCGCCGCGCCTTCCAGGTGCTGCCGGGACCAGTCGTCCAGGAACGCGCGGGCCCGCTTCACCGCCTCGGCGTCCGACGGGGGCGTGCTGGACAGCGCCGAAGGGTCGAAAGCGCGCGCGTCCCGGGAGTCATTGCCGCCTGCCGAGCCCGAGGTCAGGCCGTGCAGGATGTTGTACGTACCGATTCCCCCAAGAACGAGCAGCGCGGTGCAGGTACCGGCTACGCCGATCTTCACAGCTCTGTTCATGTGCAGGATCGTATGTATGTCCCATGCATGGATGTGCTGATCTTCGGTAGATCGTTATCGGAATGACAGGCTTGCTCAGCGCCCGGCCGAAACTCGGCCCGGACCCGGACCTCGACCGCTGCCCGAGCTGACGGCCCGACAACGCTCCATATACGTCGGAGGTGTTGACCGGTAGCGACTGCCGAACTCATTGACACGCGCCCGGGCCATCCCTACGGTCCCCGATACACCCGATGTTTCGATGAACCGTCAGGTTTGGAGGGCCACGATGACCTCGCAGCCGGAGAAACGCTCGCCGGTCCCCCGCAGATCCTTACTCGGTACCGCGCTGGGCGGGGCGGCGGTGGCGGCGTTGCCCGGGACGGCCCGCGCCGCACAGACCGCAGGGACGGTGCCGTCCGGTGGCGCCGGATCGAGCGGCGAAGGCGCCGGCCGGCCCTGGAGACTCCGCGACACCATGACCTCCGACAGCGCGTGGGACGAGTTCCTGCGCGGCCAGGACCTGCTGTGGACCAGGCTGCCGACGCTCTGGTACGAGGGCCCGTTCCTCGGGGACGGGCTGCTCGGCAGCATGGTCTACCAGGAGCCGGGCGCCAACCGGATCCGTTTCACCGTGCAGCACGGCCGAGTCCAGGACCACCGGCCCGAGTTCGGCAGCGGCTGGGGCACCTGCCGGCTGCCGGTCGGGCATCTCACGCTCGATCCGGTCGGCACCATCACCGCCGTCGACTGGCGGCTGAGCCTGTGGAACGCCGAACTCACCGGCACCGTGACCACCACCGCCGGCACATTCACCCTCTCCGCCCTGATCCACGACGAGGTCTTCGCCGCCCGCGTCACGGCCGCCGGCGGCGAGAAGGTCACCTGGACGTTCCACCCCGAGGAGGCCATCAGCCCCCGCAAGATCCAGGAGGCCCCGCCCGCCGGCTACACCGGCAACCCGCCCTGGACCACCCGGACCACCGCGGACGGCACCGCACAGGTGCTCCAGCCGCTGACCGGCGGCGGCCAGACCGCGACCTCCTACCGCCGCTCCGGCGACGACCTCCTGCTCAGCGTCGGCCACAGCTTCCCCTCGTCCTCCGCCGCCGAGGCCGACTCGCTGCGAAACCTCCGGCGCGCGCCGTCTTACGGCGTCCTGCGGCGCCGGCACACCAGCTGGTGGCACGCGTTCTGCCGGAAGAGCTTTGTGTCGTTCCCCGACCAGCGGCTGCAGAGCTTCCACTGGATCCAGCTCTACAAGGTCGCCTCCGCGAGCCGCGCGGGCGGCCCCGTGATGGCCACTTCCGGGCCGTGGCTGGAGCCCACGCCCTGGCCGGCGGTCTGGTGGAACCTCAACGTCCAGCTGGAGTACTGGCTCATCCAGGGCTTCAACCACCCCGAACTCGACTCGCTCGCCAGCACGTTGCGCCAGAGCCAGGAACAGCTCACCGCCAACGTGCCCGCCGCCTACCGCTCGGACAGCTCGGGCATCGGCCGCAGCTCCGACATGTTCTGCGACCGCGAGGTGGGACAACCGGGCACCGGAGCCGAGACCGGCGACCTCACGTGGGCGCTGCACAACGTGTGGCTGTCGTACCGGCACTCCATGGACACGTCGCTGCTGCGCGACACGATCCACCCCCTGCTGCGCCGGACGATCAACTACTACCTGCACTTCCTCACCCCGGGCAGCGACGGCAAGCTCCACCTGCCGAGCACACTCTCACCGGAATATCCCGTCGTACCGCCGCAGGACACCAACTACGACCTGGCCCTGATCCGCTGGGGCTGCCAGACGCTCCTGGACTCGGCGCAACTGCTCGGGATCGACGACGAGTTGGAGCCGCGCTGGCAGGAGGTGCTGGCCCGGCTCACGCCGTACCCGGTCGACGACAACGGCTTCATGATCGGCGCCGGCACCCCGTATGCCCAGTCCCACCGGCACTACTCGCACCTGCTCATGGTGTACCCGCTCCACCTCGTCAACTGGGACCAGCCCGAGAACCGCGACCTGATCACGAAGTCGGTGGTCCACTGGCACGCGCTGACCGGAGCCCACCGGGGCTACAGCTACACCGGCGCCGCCTCGATCTACGCGATGACCGGGGACGGTGACACCGCGATCGGCTACCTGCGGAAGTTCTTCGACCCCAGCACCCGGTATCCGTGCCGCGCCAACACCCACTACGCCGAGGCCGGTCCGGTGATCGAAACGCCGCTGTCCGCCTCCCAGTCGCTGCACGACATGTTCTGCCAGAGCTGGGGCGGTGTGGTCCGGGTGTTCCCGGCCGTTCCGTCCGCCTGGAAGGACGTGACCCTGCACAACTTCCGTACGCAGGGCGCCTTTCTGGTCAGTGCAGTGCGCAAGGCGGGGGCCACCCGGTTCATCCGGGTCAGGAGCCTGGCGGGCGAGCCGCTGAGGCTCCGGCACGGTCTGAGCGGGACCCTCACCGCGGTGCTGGACGACGGCACCCCGGCCCCCACCCTGGACCTGGGCGACGGCACCCTCGCCATCGACCTGCCCAAGGGGCGCGAGGTACTCGTGCACCCCGGTGCCCGGCCCGACCTCGTCATCGCGCCCGTCGCCGTCAGCGAGCCGGGCGCGGCATGGGGCCTGCCGTGACCGCCGTCCAGAAGGGAGGATTCCCGCGGCTGTTCCACTGACCAGGGCGAGATCCGGTACGGTCAGCGAGCCGTCGTCCCTCGGTATCGTCACCGAACGGGCCGGTCTGCCACGGGGGTTGCACTTCGCGCAGCGCAAGGGCCGTACCGTCGAGGAGCGTTACCGGACGACGTCCGGGAAGCGGCTCGACCGCAGGGTCCAGATGCGCGAGATCCGGCTGTCCTTCGCCTCCGCCGCCGACGTCCTCGCCCGGCGCAGCGGCGACGGCTGGTTTCTCGGCGGGGTGTACGCGAGCGCCGCCCGTACGGCCGAGGTCCCGCTGTCGATCGGACCTGGACGCCGGCTGGTCGAGACGATCCGGGATGGCACCGACGGACTCGTCCTGGACCGGCGAGTGCTGCGCGGCGGCGACGCGTTCTCCGTCGACACCACCGCGAACGGCGGTTTCGCCGGCGTCGCCTGCCCCTGGCATCCGGGCATCACCACCTGCTACCGCTGATCCCTCGCGCGCACGAGCGGCCGAACTGCCCTGCGCCGACGGGGCGGTTGGGTCGCGCGCACGACCGGGCCGGGCAGCACCGGTTGCCGTGCGTGGCCTAGACGCCCGAGGTCACAGCCTTCAGTTCGGTCAGTGACTCCCGGATCAGCTGCTGCATGGCGCGTTCCTCGCCCGGGGCGATCCAGCGTTCGAAGGCGACCTTGAAGACGGCGACCGCAGCCTCGGCGGCCAGGCTCGCGGTGGGCGCCGGGATGCCGCGGCCGCGCAATGTGTCGGCGAGCGCGGCCGCCAACGACGCGAGCTTGATCAGCTCGCGCTCCTGGAGTTCCGCGTTCGCCGTGATCACGGCCTGCCGCCGGCGTGCGAACTCGCGCCGGTCGGCGAACAACTCGGCGACGGCGTCGAGCCCGACCGTCAGGGCGTCGAGCGGGACCGCGGTCTGTGCAGCGCCGGCGACCGCCCGGACGAACAGGTCCTCCAGCTCGCCCGCGCCGGCGAAGAGCACCTCGCGCTTGTCGGCGTAGTGCCGGAAGAAGGTCCGTTCCGTGAGCCCGGCCCGCTTGGCGATCTCCGCCACGGTGGTCTGCTCGTACCCGTGCTCGGCGTAGAGCTCCAGCGCGGCTTTCGCCAGGCGTCCGCGCGCGTCCGGCTCCCATCTACCCATGCCGAGATCTTACGTGATGACAGAGACTGACATCAGGTGTAGGGTCTATGACAGTCACTGACATCGAAAGGTCTGGGGTCTCCTCATGCGCATCTTCGTCACCGGCGCTTCCGGCTGGATCGGATCCGCCGTCGTACCCGAGCTCATCGGGGCGGGTCACCAGGTCGTCGGGCTCGCCCGCTCCGACACCTCGGCCACCGCGCTCACCGCGGCGGGCGCGGAGGTCGTCCGCGGCACGGTCGACGACCTCGACCTGCTGCGGGACGCGGCCGCCGCGTCGGACGGGGTGATCCACCTCGCCTTCAAGCACGACATCGCCTTCAGCGGCGACTTTCAGGGCGCCGCCGAGGCCGACCGCCGCGCCGTCGACGTCTTCGGCGAGGCGCTCGCCGACAGCGACCGGCCCTTCGTCCTCGCCTCCGGCCTGGCCGGTCTCGCACCCGGACGGGTGGCGACCGAACGGGACAGGGCCGCGTTCGACGGCTCGCCGGTCTCGATCCGCGCCACCACCGCACAGGAGGTGCTGGCGTTCGCCTCGCGCGGCATCCGCTCCTCCGTGGTACGGCTCTCGCCGACCTGTCACGGCGAGGGGGACAACGGATTCATGGCGACACTGGTCGCCATCGCCCGCGAGAAGGGCGTCTCCGGTTACATCGGTGACGGCGCCAACCGCTGGCCGGCCGTCCACCGCCTCGACGCCGCGCATCTGTTCCGGCTGGCGGCCGAGCAGGCCCCGGCCGGATCGGTGCTCCACGGCGTCGCGGAGGAGGGCGTCGCGATCCGTGACGTCGCCGAGGTGATCGGCCGGCACCTCGACGTGCCGGTGGCCTCCGTGGCAGCCGAGGAGGCGGCCGGGCACTTCGGCTGGATGGCCGGCTTCATCGGCCTCGGCCTTCCGGCGTCGAGCACGGTGACCCGCGAACTGCTGGGCTGGAAGCCGACCCAGCCGGATCTCCTCGAAGACCTCGACAAGGGCCACTACTTCCACGCCCCTGCCACCGGCGCCTGACGGGGACTTGGTCGCCCGGGGGTGCCGTGACGCCGAGTGCCTACGGCAGGAAACGGGCGATCGGCACATCGCCGGGCTCGACGCCCCGGCCGTAGCTGCCGATCGCCACCGGGCCGATGACCAAGCGCACTGCGCATAGAGCCCGCTCACCTCGCGGACGGCCGCCTCGGCCCGGGGCCGGTCGTCGACGCAGGCATGGATGAGAGGAGGGTCAGAAGTCCCTGGGCGGAAGGCCGGCCAGCCCGGTGTCGCGCATGATGCGGTCGACCGTCTCCGGCAGGCAGCTGTCGGAGCCGATGACCGTCTCCACTCCGCCGGGCAGCAGGTCGCGCTGCCGGTACCAGTCCCGCAGGTCGGCCTCGCTCACCCGGGTGGCGATCGACTTGGTCGCGTGGCGGGCGAGGGTCTCGGCGAACGGCACGTCGAGGTAGTAGCCGTGGGTCGGCCCCCGGTGGTCGGCGCGCAGCCGCGCGAGCGTGTCGCCGTAGCGGTCGGCGTACAGGATGCCCTCGACGACCACGTGATAGCCGGCGTCCAGGGCATAGCGGGCCACCGTGTCGATCAGGCCGATGTTCGCCGCTCCCGGCCGGTCCCGCTCCCGCAGCACGACCCGGCGGAGGTTGTCCTGTGCCACCAGCGCCAGCCCACGCCCGAACCGGTCGCGGATGCCCGCCGCCACGGACGACTTGCCGGAGGCGCTGTTCCCACGGAGCACCACCAGCCGGGTCTGTTCGGTACCGACTCGCATCCGACGCAGGGTACCGGCGGCACCGCCCTAGCCGAGTTCCAGCCGCCCGTGGGAGTTGGCATCGAGGGTGGCGGCCATGTTGACGAGGATCGCCGGGTGACCGTTGAACGCGAAGCTCATCGCCTCAACTCGGCCCTGGCATACGGCTGTCGAGATGAGCCAGGTAGGCGTTGAGCTGTGTGGCCGCGTGCAGCATGGCCAGGCCCTGGGCGGTGAGTTTGTGCTGCCAGGCCGCCAGGGAGGAGGCGAGTGCCTCCGTGCCGCCTGCGGTGCGGATCTGCTGGACCACGGTGGCGATGTGGTCGAGCGGATAGCCCCCGCGTCGCAGGAGGTGGGCGAGTTCGGCGTCGCGGATGTCGTCGGCGTGGAAGACGCGGTATCCGGTGGCCGGGTCCCGGGTGGGCGTGAGGATGCCGGCGTCCTCCCAGTTGCGCAGGGTCGCCGGTGTGACGCCGAGTCGGTGCGCGAGTTCGCCGACCGTGCGGGTACCGGGATCCCGGGCGGCAGCCAAAGGGGCCTCGGACTCCGCCGTCAGATGGGACACCGCGGTGCGCACCGCGGCGAGGGTGTCCCGGTCGCGGAGCAACTGACCGTGGCCACGATCGATGATCGCGAGCGCCTCGTCGAGTGCGTCCCGGTGGAGGGCGTTCATGATCTGGCCGCCGGCCGCGTACCCGAACGCCGGGACGAGCGAGAGGTAGGCGCGGAGCGCTGCCGCGTGCGCCTCGGTGTAGATCCGGTAGCCGCTGGGGGTGCGCTCGGCGGGCGGGATGAATCCATGCCGCTCGTAGTTGCGCACGGCCTGGGTCGAGAGGCCGTGCTCGCGCGCGAGGTCGGTCGGTCGCAAGGTACTCACCGGTTGAGACTTTACCGCAGGCCACGACTACCACGAGCGGCCTATCTGACCGCCGAAGGCTCGCAAAGTCTCAACCGTCCTTTCAAGGATACGATTGAGGCTCATGAGTCAGGACATCCGAGACTTCGTCACCCTGTCATGCGACCTTTTGGCACTGGGTGAGCCGACCCACCTGGAACCGGCCTTCGGGCGGATCCGGAACGAACTCTTCGCCCGGCTGGCCGGGCACGGCTTCCGGTCGATCGCCCTCGAGACCGACCGCGTGGCGGCGCTCGCCGTGAACGACTACGTCCAGGGAGGAGCCGGAAACCTCGACGCACTCATGCGCGAAGGCTTCTCCCACCGGTTCGGGGAGCAGGACGCCAACAGGCGGCTGGTCGGCTGGATGCGGGACTACAACCGGCACCGGCCGCCGGCCGAACGCCTGGCCTTCCACGGCTTCGACGCGCCGCTGGAGAACACCTGCGCACCCAGCCCCCGGACCTATCTGGAACACGCCCGCGACTACCTGGCACTCGACCTCGACATCGCCGGCCTCACCGGCGACGACACTCGGTGGAGCCGACCGGAGGCCGTCCTGGACGCCGCAATGTCACCCGGCGCCACGGCTGAGGCCGAGCGGCTGCGGTCGATCGCGGACGACATGCTCACCACGCTCCACGCACGCGCCCCGGAACTGATCGCGGCGACCTCACGCGACGAGTGGTTCAGGGCCAGGACCCGTCTCACCGCCGGCCTCGGCCTGCTGCGCTACCACAGGCAGTCGGCACGGCCCCTGGAGCCGAGTGCCCGGATCGCCGGCCTGCTCGCCACCCGCGACGCGCTCATGGCGCAGAACCTCCTGGACATCCGGAGCACCGAGGACAGGCGAGGCGCGACCCTGGTCTTCGCGCACAACCTCCATCTGCAGCGGAATCTCAGCATCTGGCAGCTGGGCGACCGGGGCGCCGAGTGGTTCTGCGCCGGTGCCATCGTGGCGTCCCTGCTGGGCGAGCGGTACGTCTGTGTCGCCGGCAGTCTGGGGCGCAGCGAGGCCCTCGGGCTTCAGGACCCCGCCCCTGACACCTACGAGGGCCTCCTCCAGAGCCGTATACCCACCTGGGGTCTGGAGGCGGCCACCACTCCCCCGTCCGCCCACACGCGGACGGACACACATCCCCGGCAGGGCTACTTCCCGCTCGACCGGGCGACGTTCGACGCGGTGGACGCGGTCCTGCACATCAGCGACGGCACGACCGCCGGCACACCGGCACGCATCTGATCGCGACCGGGAGGCGACGGCGACGCCATGACCGGCACCGCCCGCCTCCGGGGCGAGCGGCCGGTCGGCCCGTAGGCTGGAGCCGTGACCGGCGAGACTGATCTGCAGACACTGCTCAGCGGCATGCGTCCGGAACTGAATCCGGGCCGCTATGTCTTCACCATGGCGGAGGGCGGCGTGCCGTCCGGTGTCACCCCGGTGGTGACGGTGGCCGAACAGGAAGGCCTGACCCTCGTCGTGCCCCAGGCGGACGCGGACGCGGCGGGGATGGCGTACGACTATGTGGCCGGATGGATCACCCTGCGGGTCCATTCCGCGCTGGCATCGGTGGGGCTGACCGCCGCTGTCTCCCGGGCCCTCGCCGACGCGGAGCTGAGCTGCAACGTCGTCGCCGGCTTCCACCACGACCACCTCTTCGTGCCCTACGACCGCGCCGAAGAGGCCGTGGACGTCCTGCGGCAACTGGCGCACGACTCCTCCTGACCCGTCGATGACGGTGCCGCAGTGGGCGGTGCCCCGGCCGTACGGTGACGGCCGCTGGGAGGTGCGGCTCGTGCTGTCGCTTCGTGGCCACTCGGTTCTCCGCCCTGTCGCCGCGGTCGGTCTCCATGCTGTTCCGAAGTCGGGTGCGCCAGGCGTTCGCCGACACGGAGGACGGGCCGCGCCTCGGAACGCCTTGACCTTGCCGCTGGGGGCAGGGTTTAGCGTGTGAGCGAGGTGAACGGCATGAGGATCAGTGAGCTGGCGCGGCAGGCCGGTGTGACGACCAAAGCAGTGCGGTACTACGAGTCGCTGGGGCTGATCACACCCGAGCGCCTGCCCAATGGCTACCGGGACTACGGCGAGGACGACGTACGCCTCGTACGGGAGATCAGGACGCTCCACCGGCTCGGTATCCCCGTCGAGCGCACCCGGCCCTTCCTCGAGTGCCTGGCCGCCGGACGGGCGCACGCGGACGACTGTCCCGCCTCTCTCGCGAGCTACCGCGAGGCCATCGACGAGCTCACCGGGCGCATCGAGTCCCTGACCACCCGCCGCGCGATGCTGATCGCCAACCTGAACGCGGCCGCGCACCGGGGCAGCGGTGGCACACCGGCCGAGGAAAGCGGCACCGGACGCCTGGACTATCTGACACTGCCCGCGGATCTGCCCGTCCCCGAGGACGACGGTGCGGCGGACCATCTCCCCGGCATGAAGGTGCCTGGTCTCGCCCTGCTCGACACGGCGGGCCGAACGGTCCGCCTGGACCTGCTCGGCCCACGGCGCACGGTCGTCTATGTCTACCCGCTCACCGGCCGCCCGGGCACGGACCTTCCCGAAGGCTGGAACTCGATTCCCGGAGCCCGCGGCTGCACACCCGAGTCATGCGGCTTCCGCGACCACTTCCACGACCTGCTCGAAGCCGGCGCGGGCCGTGTCTACGGGCTGTCCAGCCAGGACACCGACTACCAGCACGAGGTCGTGGAGCGGCTGGGACTGCCCTTCGACATGCTCTCCGACCCCGCCCTCGGCGTGGCCGACGCGCTCGGTCTGCCCACGTTCGAGGTCGAGGGGATGCGGCTGTTCAGGCGCCTGACGCTCGTGCTCCGCGACGGAGTCATCGAGCATGTCTTCCACCCGGTCTTCCCGCCGAGCGAGCACGCCCAGCAGGTGCTGACCTGGCTGCGCGAGAACCCGCTGTAGGCACCGGACCGGCCTGCCGACGCCGGCCCGGCGGCCGGACTACAGCGTGCCGGCCCTCTTCGGCGGGATCTCGCGACGGCCCATGGTGTCTCCGTGCACGGCCGCGTGCTGGTGCCGGTGCCGGTGCAGGGCTGGGAAACGACTGGAATGCCCGGTCCGGCGGCGCGACACTCCGTTGGTCGTGCGTGGATGCCGTACAGGGAGGACCGGGCGGATGAGGACGACCCGGCTGGGGCGCAGCGCGGTGGAGGTCACGGAACTGGCTTCGGCGGCGGTCCTCTCGGCGGCCTCTTCGCACCGCTCGCCGACGACACCGCCGGGAACACGCCGACGGCCGCCTGGAGTTGTGGCATCCGCTACTTCGACATGTCACCCTCCTACGGCATCGGGCACTTCGAGGACGCGCTGCGCGAGGGGTATCCGGCGCCGGCGGAGCTGCGTGCGCAGGGGTGGGCGCCGTCAGGGCCGGCATGTACCGCCCACAGCACGCTCGACGACCTGCTGTCGGCCTGCGTCTCACGCGGGGTGTCCGTCCTCGCCGCCTCGATCTTCCACTCCGGCCTGCTCGCCACACCCGTCCCGCCCAGGGAGCGTCCTTCGACCATGCCCCGCCCTCACCCGGGGGCCTGCGGCAGGCACGGAAGATCGCTGGCGTGTGCGAGGCACATGGTGTGACTCTCTGCCAGGTGGCGATGGCATTCCCTGGTCGCGGCAGGCCTCCTCGACGAGCGGGCGTCGGTGCGGGGCTGAGTGCCGGGTGCCACGCCGTTCGCATTCGGCTTTCGGCGGCTATGGCTCTTCGCTCGCACCACGGACGTGGCCTGCGGACACTTGGGCGGGCATAGGCTCGCGGACCATGAACACATCCACCGGGTCCTCGGTCTCGACCTCGAATCCGTGCCGCTCGTAGAGCCGTCGGGCCCGGCTGCCCCGGAGCACGTTCAACCGGATCCGGGTGCCGTCGCGGTCGCAACACTCCAACAGAAGCCGGAGCACGGCCGATCCGATGCCCCGGCCCTGCAGGCTCGGGTCCAGGTAGAAATGCTCCAGCCAGTGCGCGTCGTCCGCCGGCCGCAGCGCCACGCATCCGGCCAGGACTCCGCCCGTCTCGATCACCCAGGTGTGCTCCGATGCGAACCCGTCCCGCAGCCGCTGCCGCACCCGGTACTCGTCGTACCGCCCGAGACGCTCCAGGTCCGCTCTGAGCACCACGGCCCGCAGCGCGGCCACCGCCTCGGCGTCCGCCGCCGATGCGGGACGCATCTCCCAGTCCGCCATGATCTCGATGCTAGCGCGGCGGGATTCGGGCCGGCTCCGGGGACCACCGGTCGGCCGCGTCCAGCCATGGGAAGTGTCGCGCCGGGTGGCTCCCGGGGGACACGTTGGGCGACAGGGATGGCACAGGGGTGCGACGGCACACGGAAGAACGGCACATCGAGGCGCAACGCACAGGGTTCACTCAGTGGAAACCCGCCGGACCATCCGTATCATCCATGTGTCGGGGGATCCGCAGGACAACTCCCGCTCCCCGCCTGCCGCAACCGCGGGCGACGGAGCGCACCAGAGTCACGATTGGAGCCACAGATGCCTGAGCCCACCGCCCCCGTCACCGAGTTGACCTCCCAGTACGTCAGCCAGGTGACCAACGACCTCGAGCACAACGTCAAGGAGCAGGAACGCATCACCGCCGAAATCTCGGCGCTTCAGGAGCAGTTGGCCGCCCTGCAGCACGACCAGACGATCCTGGTGAACATGCGACAGGCACTCGGTGTCGCCACCCCGGTGAGCACGCCCGCCCCGGCCGAGGGCGCCGTGGTGCCCGCCCCGCGCACAAAGTCCGGCACCGAGTCCGGGACGCGCCGATCGCCGAAGAAGACGGTTCCGGAGCAGTCCGGGAGCAAGCAGCAGCCCGCCAAGAAGCCTGCGGCGACGAAGTCCTCGGCGAAGAAGGCGACCGCCCAGTCGGCCCAGCTCACCCTCATCGAACTGGTCCGCCGCCACCTTGCCGAACAGCAGGAGCCCCGCTCCGCGGCGGAGGTCACCGAGGCGCTCGACAAGGCACATCCCGAGCGGGAGATCCAGACCAAGGTCATCCGCACCACTCTGGAGAACCTAGTGGCCCGCAACACCGCCCAGCGCACCAAGCAGGGCTCGTCCGTCTTCTACACCCTCACCCCCGCGTCCGATTCGGCGGCGTCGAACCCGGAGGAGTCCCGGCCTGACGCGGCCGAATGAGCCGTGGCGACATCGCCCCGTCCCCCATCGACAAGTGTCAACGGGGTCCGGACGGGGCGATTCAGCGCATCTGACTCTCCCGCTCCGCCCAGCGCACGGTTGTTCGCTCGAATTGACGATGAATCAGAAAGTGGTACCACGACTCACAAACCGGCCGTGGCCCTCTGCCGGGTCTGGTCGAACTCGGTCACCGGATCGCCGCCGGTCTGCCAGGGCCACGCGGTGACGACACCACCGATCTGCTCGAAGACGGAGCCCGCCTCGGCGCGCCGGTCCGCGGCGACCAGGGCGTAGGCGAGGAGGTTGAGGTCGGCAAGCGCCTTGGCATGGCGCAGAAACCCCGGCTGGGTCCACGTGTGCGCCGCCCGGTCGAGGGCCTGTGTGGCCATGAGCTGGGACCAGTGGTTCCGGGCGACCAGCGCCTCCAGCCCGCCGCGGTCGAGGATGGCGTGGTACTGGTGGACCTGGGCGGTGAGTTCGGTCGCCACGCACGGCGCGTTGGCGGGCATGCGGGCGCGCAGGGTGTCCACGAACTCCAGGACCTGGATGCGCGATCCGGCCTCGTCCGGGCTGAGGTAGGCCAGCATGTTCAGATACGCCTCGCGGTTCCAGCGATCGCGAGCGAGCACCTCGTTCCACAGCCCGAAGACCTGCGACTGCTCCCGGCGGTCCAGGCGGGCCACGGCGAGGAGGGCCACCCAGGGAGTGGGGTCCTCCGGGGCGAGTTCGGCGGCGCGCAGACAGACATCGACCGCGCCGGCGGGGTCCTCCAGGTACCCCTGTGCGCGGGCCTGCGCGACCTGGGTCCAGGCCTGCAGGACGAGTGCGTCCACATTGCGGGGCTCGCGCGTGACCCACGACCGCGGCAGATGCGATCCGACGAGGTACCCCGCGAGTACGTCCATACGATGCGTCCGGCGGTCCCAGTCGCCGGGGTCCTGCCCCAGAAGGCGGGACATCTGCGCCACACACAGTTCGGTGGTCGCGATGGTGCCGGTCCTGGTGGTCGCCACAAGTGACTTCAGCAGCTTGCCCAGGTCCTGGTCATCGAGCTCGGGAGCAAGGCGGGCCCTTCTGCGGCGACTGGAAAGAAATGCCATGTGCGGAGGCTAGGGCGGATCCGTGGGCGCGCAAGGTCTGGGCCGAGATCGTTATGGTTTTACACGTACAACTTGCCCATATTCCCGTCCATGCCCGAGATACAGCCGCTCCGTCCGGCTCATGCCCCCGCGTTGTGCGCCTTCGAGCAGGAGAACCGGGCCTACTTCGCCGCGTCCGTCCCCGACCGGGGTGACGACTACTTCGCCCGGTTCGACGAGCGGCTCCGTGCCCTGCTCGCCGAGCAGGAGGCCGGTCCCTGCTTCTTCCATGTGCTGGGGGACGAAGGGAGCGAGGTGCTGGGCCGCATCAATCTCGTGGACGTCGCGGATGGCGGCGCCGACCTCGGGTACCGGATCGCAGAACGTGCCGCGGGCCGGGGGATCGCCACCTGGGCGGTGCGGGAGATCTGCCACCTGGCCGCCCACCGCTACGGGCTGACGGCCCTGCGTGCCGCGACCACCTCGACAATGCGGCATCGCGGGCCGTACTCGCCCGTTCTGGGTTCGCCGTCGTCGGCGAGACCCGGCTCTCCGGCCGCCCCGGTCTGTCGTATCTCCGCAGTCTGTCGGACTTCACCGCCCGGCCGGACGCAACGGCGGGCTAGTCCTGTGCGGAGTCGTGATCAATGAGTGGGTCGGAGGCGGGCGCATCGGAGCCCCACCGCGGGTTCCGGTGACCGTCGCCCGGCGCCCATGATGTGGCCATGAAGATTCCCGACCGACGGATCGAACTGTTCACCGGCACCGGCAGCGAGCACCGGTTCACGGGCCCGGCGACCGGTGACGAGCGAAGCGTGCTCGTGGCCGTGCTGGACGCCCAGCGCGCCACCCTGGAGCTGAAGTGCTCCGGGCTGGGGCCGGAGTTGGCCCTGCGGTCCGTGTCCCCATCCTCGCTCTCCCTGCTCGGCCTCGTCCGGCACCTGGCCGACGTGGAACGCCGTTGGTTCCGGGCCGTGCTCGCCGGGCACGACGTCGAACTGCGCTTCTCCTCCACGGACGTGCCCGAGGGCGACTTCGACGGCGCCGCCCAGGACCCCGAGGTCGTCGCGGAGTCCTGGGCGGCCTGGCGGGCCGAAGTCGCCTTCGCGGAGGCGTTCGTCGCCGAGGCCTCGCACCTCGACATCGAGGGCCACGACCCCTGGCGCGGCACGGTCTCGCTGCGCTGGGTGCTCATCCACATGATCGAGGAGTACGCGCGTCACAACGGACACGCCGACCTGATCCGCGAACGGATCGACGGCGCGGTCGGCGTGTGACTCCCGGCGGCTGTGCCGCCCCCGCTACAGCGCAGATCAGCCTGGCCGGAAACACTCTTCGGACGCTTCGCCGGCGTGCAGTGGTACTGCGAAGAAGGCCGGCGCCGCGCAGGCCGCCACGCCCGCTGCGGTTGCCAGTGTGCCGGGAAGGGACCAGGTCGCCAGGGGGCCTGCGATCGCCGCGCCCATGGCGAAGGCGGTGATCTTCAGGCTGGCGCCGGTGGTGAAGATCTGGCCGCGCAGACGGTCCGGAGCCTCCCGGTGGCGTATCGCGAACAGGGCGGTGAGCTGCGGCCCTTCACCGATCCCGGCCAGCAGCAGGGCCACGACGAGCACGGCCGGGCGGCCTGTCGCCGCCAGGGCGAACGCGCCGGCCTGGATCAGGGCGCCGCCCCAGATGACCGGGTCGGGCGCGACGTACTGCGGGAATCGTGCGATTACGGCGTTGGCCACCAGGGCCGAGACGGCCGCACAGGACAGCAGCAGCGCGCCGCGCCCCGCCGCGCCGAGGACTCGTTCTCCCAGCAGCGGCACGCAGGCCGTCAGCATGCCCTGCGCGGCACAGCACACGACCGAGGCCAGGGTCGCCCGCGCCAGCCGGGGATTGCCCACGATGACCCGCGTTCCAGCGGCAAGGTCACCGATCAGCGCACCGGGCTGCCGCTCCCGCGCCCGCGCGGAAGGCGCCGGCAGGGTCCACGCCACCGGTGCCGCCGAACCGATGAGCGCCGCGGACACCACGACGGCCGTCGGCGCCCCCAGCACCTCGGCCAGGCCACCGGCGAGGACCGGACCGGACAGGCTCGCCACGCCGAAGGTCATGGCATCGAGCGCGTTGGCCCGTGGCAGCCGGTCCGCTGCCGCCACCCTCGGCAGCTGACCCGTCCAGCCGCCCGACAGTGCCGGCCCCAGCAGGCCGGTCAGGACGGCGATCAGCACGGTGACGGCGAACGGGAGCCTGCCGAGCCCCACGAGGATCACCGCGACGCCGGTGGCGTAGAGGGCGAGCGCGGCGGCCAGCAGCCGTCCCGGCCGCCGTTGTCTGTCGAGCACCGCGCCCAGCACGGGGCCGCCTGCGGCCGCCGCGGCCGTGATGCCCGCGAGCAGCGCCGCCGCTTCGGAGGCCGAGCCGGCGACCGCGTATCCCGCCAGCATCAGCGCCGGTCCCGACATCTCGTCCCCGACGCGGGCCATCGTCGCCCCCGCGAAATACCTGGTCAGCACGTAACGCCTGGTCACCCGAGCGACGTTACGGAGGTAACTCAAAACTCCGCAATATGCGTTACAGTGCGTTGGTGTCCCCCAGCAACGGCGTCGACGGCGAATGGTCCACCCGGCACTCCGTCCTGACCATGGCCCGCCGCACCGCCGCTCTCGTCAACGCCCTCGCCGAGGACCGCCCCCACCCGGGCCATGTGGCGGAGGTGCTGCTCGCCTACGGCGAGACGGGCCCCGTGCACCTCACCTCCCGGGATGTCGCGCAGATGCGGGAGGCCGCGGACCGGCTGCGAGAGGTCTTCGCCGCCGAGGGCGCCGACGAGGCCGCCGCCGTCCTCAACCGACTGCTCGGCGAACACACGGGTCCGCTCCGACTCACCTCACACGGTGGCGACACGCCCTGGCATCCCCACCTCGACAGCGACGACGACGCTCCCTGGGGAGAGTGGCTCCTCGCCTCGTCCTGCCTGGCCCTGACCGTACTCGTCTGGGACCGCCAACTCCCGCCCGGAAGGATCTGTGCGTCGGCCGCCTGCCGGAACGTCTTCGTCACCCAGGGCCCCGGCCCCCAACGCCGCTACTGCTCCCGGCGCTGCGCGACCCGCGAACGGGTCGCGGCCCACCGCAGCGCGCGAAGAAGCCACACCAACTCGCCGCGGCTGCACACCACCTGAGGCGCGGACACCACGGCTCGACGGCTAGGAGCGGCTGCCCTCGCACATCGACCAGACCTCCCGGAGCAGGGCCGGGTAGTCCTCGCCGTACGTGGCGATGCCCGCGTACACCGCGTCGAGGGCCGCCCGCAGCGGGTCGGGATCCGCGGCGCCGAGCAGTGCGGGGACGGCCATGTGCGGCTGTGAGACGGGCAGCGACGGTCTCGGCTCGCCGATCGTGACGCACACGGTGTACTGCGTCGCTCCCGTGGGCTCGGGTACCGGCCATTCGGGCGGCGTCGGTGCCGTCGCCCGGTCGGCCGCGGGACCGCGCGCCGTGGGCTCGGACTCGGGAATCGGCAAGGACACCTCGGCCCAGTCCGGCGCCGGTGCTTCGAACAGCGGGCGCTCGGGCGGCACGGCCTGGCCGACGGTCCGGTCCGGGACCCTCGGGTCGCCTTCGAGGGCCCGCCACACCTGGTCCCCGTCGTCCAGCGGCGGTGGCAGCGGCCGGCCCTCGGCGACGGCGGTGAGTCCCGCGGCGATCCAGTCCAGCTCCACGAGCCCCGCCGCCTCGCACGCGCGGCGCGCGGCCAGCAGGGCCACCGCCCGCTGTGTGACGGTGCCCCCCGCGTCCATGGCGTGCACGAGCGCCGCGTCGAAGGCGAGCAGGCCGCGCACGTTTCCGCCGACGGCGCGCAGCGCCGGGCTCGGCGAGCGCCCGCCCCACTCCCAGCGTTCGTAGGCCAGTTCACGTTCTCTGTCCGCCTGTTCTTGCTTGAGGCGGGCCTGGCGCAGCGCCTCGGCGCGTTCGGCCGGTGTGGGCGGCGGCGGCAGCCGACGGGCGTAGTCGTGCCAGTACGCCGCCATCTTCGAGGTCTGCCGCAGGACACGGTCCGGCGCGGGTGGTGCGGGCCAGAACTGCAGGAGATAGCAGTCCAGTTGCGGCTCGTCGTCGAGTCGGGTGTCCTCCTCGTGTGCCGCGTCCATGCCCTTGGCGCTGTAGCGGACCCGGTAGTCGGTCTCCTCCAGGTCCAGCTCCCAGGAGCCCTCCCCTCCCCACAGCACGAGCGCGGTACTGTCCGAGACCGGCCGGAAGGACACCTCCACGACGTCCTCCCAGTCCAGGTCCGACGGCGGGGCCTCGTCATGCACTTCGACGGTGAAGCCGACGTGACCCGTATGAAGTCCGGTCGTCAGCCACAAGGTCCCGGGAATCGCCGCGCCGCACAGCCCGGAACCCTGGCCTGCGAAAGCCTCGGCGAGGTCCGGGCCGTAACTCTCCGGATCGCTCTCGACGTAGAGCTGGCCGTAGTGGACGTGGACTTCTCCTTCGACCGGCCTGCGCACCACCATCAGGGAACGGTCATGCTCGGCACACTACGACGCGCCACTGACAACGCCGTTCTTCCGGGACCTCAGGTCGAGGTCCGTTCGCCGCCAGCCTTCCTCTCGCCTCGCCGGTGAGATGGAGGCATGACTTCACAGGCACCCCTTGACGGTAAGAAGGCCCTGGTCACCGGCGGCAGCCGGGGCATCGGTGCGGCGGCGGCACTGCGCCTGGCACGGCAGGGCGCGGATGTGGCCGTGACCTATGTGCACGGGAAGGAAGCAGCGGAGGACGTGGTGCGGGCCGTCGAGGCCCTGGGGCGGCGGGCGGTGGCCCTGCGCGCCGACGCCGCGGACGCGGAGGAGGCGGCGGGCGCGGTGGAACGTGCGGCCGAGGCGCTCGGAGGTCTGGACATCCTCGTGAACAATGCGGCCGTCGGGCTGATGCAGCCGCTGGAGAGCCTGACCCTCGCCGACGTGGACCGCCTGATCGCCGTGAACATCCGCGGGATGTTCCTGGCCGCCCAGGCCGCTGCCGCGCTCATGGCGTCCGGCAGCCGGATCATCACCGTCGGCAGCTGTATCACCCATCACGCGCCGGGCCCCGGCGCCACCCTGTACGCGATGAGCAAGTCGGCCGTCGTCGGGCTGACAAAGGCACTGGCCCGCGAGCTGGGCGAGCGCGGGATCACGGCGAACGTCGTACATCCGGGCCCGACCGACACCGACATGAACCCCGCCGGCGGTCCCTTCGCGTCCGCTCAGGCGGCCATGACCGCCCTCGGCCGCTTCGGCACAGCCGAGGAAGTGGCCTCCGCCGTGGCCTATCTGGCGGGGCCGGAGGCGGTGTACGTGACCGGAGCGGAGCTCTCCGTGGACGGCGGGTACGCGGCGTGAGCGAGCGGGGCGCGCCGTGCTCCCGAGCCCCGGGGCGCCCCGTTCTGAACCGCCGGACCGGTCATGTCTGGCGCAGTCGGCGTACGTCGTCCTCGTGCCACTTCCTGGTGTCGCGCGGCTGGGTGTAGGGCTCGGCCCCCGGCGGATGCCCGCCGGCGACGGCCCGCTGCCGCACGGTCTCCGCGTCGAACTCCAGGCCGAGCAGGATCGCCAGATTGCTGATCCAGAGCCAGACCAGGAAGACGATCACGCCGGCCATGGGGCCGTAGGTCTTGTTGTAGGAGGCGAAGTTCGCGACGTAGACGGCGAACCCGGCGGAAGCGATCATCCAGATCGCCAGGGCGAGGACGCTGCCCGGGGTGATCCACCTGAAGCCCTTGGTCCTGGCGTTCGGGGTCGCCCGGTACAGGATCGCGATCATCACCGTGACCAGCAGGACCAGCACCGGCCACTTCGCGATCGACCACACCGTCAGGGCCGTGTCGCCGAGCCCCAGCGCCCGACCCGCGTGGCGGGCCAGGCCGCCGGTGAGGGCGACCATCAGCGCGCCGGCCACGGCGAGCACCGTCAGCATGACGGTGACGCCGATCCGCAGCGGCAGGATCTTCCACACCCGGCGGCCCTCCGGCATGTCGTAGACGGCGTTGGCGGCCCGGATGAAGGCGGCCACGTACCCGGAGGCCGACCAGACCGCCAGTACGACGCCGACGACGGCCATGACCGATCCGGTGCCGGCGTTGTTCTGCAGCTGCTCCACGGACCTGATGACGATGTCCCGGGCGGAGCCGGGCGCGAGGTGCCGGAGATCGGCCAGCACCTTGCCGGTGACCGACCTGCCGGCGATGCCCAGCAGTGACACCAGGACCAGCAGGGCCGGGAAGAGGGCGAGGACCCCGTAGTAGGTCAGGGCGGCGGCCCGGTCGGTCAGCTCGTCGTCCTGGAACTCGCGCAGGGAGCCCTTCAGCACCGCACCCCAGGCCCGCTTGGGCAGTTGCGCCGGTGTGTCGGGCGCGGCCCGCTCAATCCGTGGATCGGGTCCGGCGTCCTGCGGCGCCTGCACACGCGGCACCGGTGCGTCGTCGCTGTGGCGGTGGCTGCGCCCGGCACGATGCGGCTTCGGCATGCGGGCCGGGTAACCCGGGCTCGCGGTTCCAAGCAGGTGTGCCCGTCGGATCCGGCCGTGCATCCCGCGGTGGGCTGGGTACTGGGACCGAGAAGTCCGACGTATGAGCGGGCGCGCCTGAGACGGCTCGGGTGCCGGGGACACGGGCGCAGCGGTGAAACGGCACCGAAGTGGAGGTGACGATGATGAGGTACGACGAGTTCCTCGCCCGTGTGCGCGAGCGCGGCGAGTACCCCAGCCAGGATGAGGCGGCGCAGGTCACGGAGGCCGTGCTGAGTGTGCTGGCGCAGCGGATCAGCCCTGGGGAGATCGACGACCTCGCCTCCCAGCTGCCCGGACCGCTGGGCCCGAGTCTGGCCGACGCGAAGCAGCCCCGGCCGGAGCGGTTCGGGGTCGAGGAGTTCCACCGCCGGGTCGCCGAGCGGATCGGGAGCAGGCCGCGTACGGCCCAGTGGGACGCCGGCGCGGTCCTGACCACGGTCGCCGACAGCGTCAGCGGAGGAGAGCTGAACCAGGTCTTCAGCCAGCTCCCGTCGAGCTACGCCGCCCTGTTCGGCAGGACGGACCTGGCGGACTGAGCCCGGCACCCTGTGCCGGCATCGGGGCGTGCCTCCTGATTGACCGCGCGGGCGGCGTGGGATTTGATGTGGCGCATGCCGGGTGAAGCACAGACGGGTGGAGCACAGCACGGGGCCGATCCGGTCATGGCCTTCGCCACGCAGCAGGCGTGGGAGATGTGGCTGGAGGAGCATCACACCGATGTGCCGGGCATCTGGCTGAAGATCCCGAAGGCAGACTCCGGGCTCGACGGCGTCGGCTACGCGGAGGCGCTGGAGGCGGCGCTCTGCTTCGGCTGGATCGACGGGCAGAAGAAGAAGCTGGACGAGCGGCACTGGCTGCAGCGCTTCACCCCGCGGCGGCCGGGCAGCAAGTGGTCGAAGGTGAACCGGGAGAAGGCCACCGAACTCACGGAGCGGGGCCGGATGCGACCGGCCGGCCTGCGGGAAGTGGAGAAGGCCAAGGCGGACGGCCGCTGGGAGGCGGCGTACGAGGGTCAGCGCGCCGCGACGGTGCCCGAGGACCTCCGGGCGGCTCTGGAGGCCTGTCCTCAGGCCCGGGACTTCTTCGCGACGCTGGACAGCCACAACCGGTACGCGATCCTCTACCGCGTCCAGGACGCCAAGAAGCCGCAGACGCGGGCGGCGCGCATCGAGAAGTTCGTCGCCATGCTCGCCGCCCAGCAGAAGCTCCACCTCTGATCTCCGCGCCTCGGGCCCTCATCGCTTCCGATCCGCGCGGTACCGAAGAGGCGACGCACGGACCGCACTTGGAGGCGCGTCAGCGTGGTGTCAGCCGGTTCCGGCACCGTTGTCCATGTGAACGGCGGAGCGGGCGACCGCGCAGCCGGGAGCGAGGAGAGGTGCCCGGAGTGGTTGATCGGGGACCGGTGAGCGTTGGCTCGAGGTCGGATCCGTAGGGTCCACGCAGGTTCGAATCCTGCCCTCTCCGCACTGCCGAGGCCCTGGGCCTCCGCCCGCCCCGTACAACCTGCGCGGTATCAGGGAGGCACTCCGCCCGACGGCGGGCGTCACACGGTGGCCGTCAGGTGGCGGACGCGTGGCCCAGGGCGCCCAGTCCCGCGGCCACCACGACGTCCGTCAGCTCCGTCCATCGGGTGTCGCGGTTGGCCATCATGGTGGAGGTCACCGCGCCGATCGCGGACACCACCCGCACCCGCCGCTCCTGGGCCTGTGCGAGGCGTTCGAGGATCTCGGGGTCGCGGGTGAGCCAGAAGGCGCCCACGATGAGCGCGCCCGTGCCCGGCCACTCCTCGATCATTTCGACGAGCGCGTTGAGCAGGGCCGCGTCGCGCCGCTTTCCGACCGGGAGTCCGGCGGCCGCGGCGGCGACGCGCGTGATGTGTTCCTCGGTGCGGGCGACGACGGCGGCCTGGATGCGTTCCTTCGACCCGAAGCCCTTGAGGACGGCGGCCTTCGAGTAGCCGGCGGCGTCGGCGATGGCCTGGACGGGCCCCTGGACGAATCCGTGCCGGGCAGACACGAAAGGGGGCCACGTCGAGCAGTGCGCGGTCGATTTCCTCGCTCGTGAGCTTCAGATGGGGGCTCAGCGTGCTCGCGATCACCGCCGTGGCCGTGGTCGTCCAGAGCGTCCTCGCCCTGCTCGGCGGCCTGGGCATGGTGGTCAACCTCTT
The DNA here is from genome assembly GCF_042868225.1 of Streptomyces sp. NPDC007856. NCBI lineage: Bacteria > Bacillati > Actinomycetota > Actinomycetes > Kitasatosporales > Streptomycetaceae > Streptomyces > Streptomyces sp. NPDC007856. The sequence continues at coordinate 216,117 of NZ_JBIAEC010000013.1, forward strand.
CCTGTTCATCGTCCTCTCGGTCCCGAGCGCCGGCGGTACGGCCCCGCTGGAGGCCACTCCCTCCGTCGTCCGCTTCCTCGGCACCTTCGAGCCGCTGCACCAGATCTACGTCGGCGTCCGCTCGGTGCTGTACTTCGGCGCCGTCTGGGACGCGGGCCTCGGTCGCGCGGTGACCGCCGCCGCGGCGGCTCTTGTCCTCGGCCTCGGGGCCGGCCTCCTCGGCACCCTCGCCTACGACCGCAAGGGCCTGGCGCGGCGCCACGGCACACCTGCCACAGAGCTGCCCGGGACGGCCGGAGCCGCGTGACCGCCGCCCCGGCCGCCATCTGCGAACACCGCCCGAGTCGACTCCGGCCGGCGCCACCGTCCCCCAGGCGGTGCCGCCGGCCGTCCTCATGTGTCAGCGAGCGGCCCGCACCCCCAGGTGGCGCAGTGCGGCCGCCGCGGCTCCGGCGCCGCACATGCCGTGCGCGCCGGCACCGGGCGGGGTCGCCGCCGAGCACAGGAACACACCCGGCAGGCCGGTCGAGTACGGCTCGGTGGTCGGGCGAGGGCCCAGGAGAAGCTGAGGGATCGTACTGGCCCCGGTGATGATGTCGCCGCCGGCGAAGTTGGGATTGGCGGCGGCGAACCGGGCGGGCGGGGTGACCCGGCGGCCCACGATGCGGTCGCGGACTCCGGGGGCGAACCGCTCCAGCTGACGGAGTATCGCCTCGGTCGCGTCCCCGTCGTAGCCGTACGGGACATGGGCGTAGGAGTAGACGGGGTGGACGTCGCCCACCGAACGGGAGGGGTCCGCCAGGTACTGCTGGCCGACCAGCACGAAGGGGCATTCCGGCAGGCGGCCGGCCACCACGGCCCGCTCCGCGTCGGCCACCTCGGCGAGCGGGCCGCCGAGGTGTACGGTGCCCGCCCGGCGTGCGTGCTCGTTGGTCCAGGGCACGCCCCCTTCGACGGCCAGGTCGAGCTTGAAGACGGCGGGGGCCCGCCGGAACCGCCGGTAGGCACGGCGCACCCGGGCCGGGAGCCGGTCGCCGTAGAGGGCGACGACCTGGCCGGGGTCGAGGTCGAGCAGGGTCACATCGGCGGGTGGCAGCTGCCGGTGGTCGGTGACACGCACACCGGTGTGGACGATGCCCCCGTGCAGGCGCAGCACGCGTTCCATGCTGCGGGCGATGGACTGCGAGCCGCCTTCGGCCACGGCCCAGCCGGCGGCATGGCCCGCGGTGAGGATGCCGAGCCCGATGGCCGAGGTGAACGGCTGCGACAGCGGGCGGAAGGCGTGTGCCGCGACGCCCGCCCACAGGGCCCGAGCGCGCGGGGTGGTGAAGAGGCGGGCGAGGAGGGAGGCGGGAAGGGTGGTCGGCAGGCCGAAGCGGGCGAGCAGCAGCGGGTGCGAGGGGATGCGCAGCAGGGGGCCCATCACATCGTGTGCCAGGGCGTCCCAGTGTCGCACCGGGGTGGTGAGGAGCGCGCGATACCGGTCACCGTCCGGGCCGAGCATGCGGGCGGTGTCCGGCACGGAACGCAGCAGGACCCCGGCACTGCCGTCGTCCAACGGGTGCACGCAGTCGACGTCCGGCAACAGCCAGCGCAGCCCGTGCCGTTCGAGGCCGAGTGCGCGCAGCGCCGGGGAGCTGACGGTCATGGGATGGATGGCCGAGCAGTGGTCGTGCACGAGTCCCGGCAGGATCGCCTCGTGGCTGCGGGTGCCGCCGCCGACCTCGTCCGTCGCTTCCAGGAGCGTGACCTGCAGTCCCACCTTGGCGAGGAGGGCAGCGGCGGCGAGGCCGTTGGGCCCGCCGCCGACCACCACGGCGGAGGTCATCTGGCGCACCTCGACGTGGTCGCGGCCGTGGGGGCGGGCGGTGCCGTCGTCATCCTCATACGCCTGAGTCTGGCATCAGTCCCAGGCGTCCGAGGTCGTCAGGACTGGGGCCGCTTGCCGTGATTGGCGCGATGGTTGCGCCGCGACTTCTTCTTACGGCGTCGCTTCGAGGACATGGATACCTCCTGGAAGGAGAGGGAAACCGGTGAAGAAAACACCTGGAAACACCGTATATCGGGATACTCGGGGCCTCCACCGCAGCCGCCGCCCCCGACCGCCAGTGCATGGCAGCACTGCCCCCGGGCTCTCGTTGATACGATGCGAAAAATGTCCGACTCGTGAATGTTCTCCCTGGACCGTAGGAGCGGAAATGACCGGTGACCCGGAGCCGATCGGTGCCGCTGCCCGCCGCGCGCTGGAGCAGGAGCTGGCCGACCTGCGTGATGAGCGCCGGCTCGTCGCCGGAATTCTGCAGGACCGCACGGAGGTGGGCGATCAGGCGGACCAGGCCGAGCAGTTGCAGCGCGCCAATCAGCTCGACCGCCTGGACCGTCGTATCGAGACCATCACCGAGCGGCTGCGCCGAGCCGACGTGGCCGGGCCAGCCCCCACGGACGTGGTCGGCGTGGGCAGCACGGTCACCGTCCGCTTCCCGGACGGCTCGGTGGAGACGCTCCAGATCGGGGAACTCGCCGAGGCCCTGGACCAGAACCTGGTCACCTCCGACAGTCCGCTCGGCCGTGCGCTGCTCGGACACCGCCCCGGTGACTCGGTCCACTTCGACACGCCCGACGGCCCGTCGAGCGTGGTCGTGATGTCGATCGGGGAACACGGCGAGCAGGGATGAACGCTGGGGAGTCAGCCCTCAGTCGGTTCTACGGACCCTGCAGTGGAGGGAGTCGTGTTCGACGTCGGCGACGATGGTGTCGCCGGGATCGGCCTCGCCGCTGAGCAGAAGCGTGGCGATCCGGTTGTCGAGTTCCGCCTGGATCGTGCGGCGCAGCGGCCGGGCACCGAACTCCGGCTGGTGGCCGTGGGCAATCAGCAGTTTCTTCGCCGCATCGGTCACCTCCAGCGTCATGCCCTGGGCGTGGACGCGGCGTTTGCTGTGGTCCAGCAGATGGTCCACGATCTTCCCGAGATCCTCCTCCGTCAGCCCGTGGAAGATGATGATGTCATCGATCCGGTTGAGGAACTCCGGCAGGAACCTGGTCCGCAGGTCCTCCATCAACTCGTCCTTGAGCTCCGACACATCGCCCTTGTGGTCCAGGATCCGGTGCGCGCCGATGTTGGACGTCATGATGATCACGCAGTGCCGGAAGTCGACGGTGCGGCCCTGGGCGTCGGTGAGCCGGCCGTCGTCCAGGATCTGCAGCAGGGTGTTGAAGACGTCCGGGTGCGCCTTCTCCACCTCGTCGAACAGCACCACGCTGTAGGGCCGTCGGCGCACCTTCTCCGTCAGCTGGCCCGCTTCCTCATAACCCACGTATCCGGGAGGGGCGCCCACGAGGCGGGCGACGGTGTGCTTCTCCTGGAACTCGCTCATGTCGAACCGGATCATCCGGTCCTCGTCCCCGAACAGCAACGCCGCGAGGGTCTTGGCGAGTTCGGTCTTTCCGACACCCGTGGGACCGAGGAACAGGAAGGATCCCACCGGCCGGTTCGGATCCCCCATGCCCGCCCGGTTGCGCCGTACCGCCTGGGAGACGGCGGTGACGGCCTCGTCCTGGCCGACGATCCGGGCGTGCATCTCCTCCTCCAGCCTGAGCAGCTTCTCCTTCTCGCTCGCGGTCAGCTGCGACACCGGGATGCCCGTACGCCGGGAGACCACGTCGGCGATGTCGGCGGCCGTCACCGACACCACGCCCTCGCGGCGTTCTTCGATGCCGGCGAGTTCGCCCTCCACCTCGGAGATCTGCCGCTTCAGCTCCGACGCCTTCTCGAAGTCCTCCCCGGAGACGGCCTGGTCGAGTTCACGGCGGAGCTGGGCGATGCGGTCCTCGCGGCTGATCACCTCCGTGGACCGGCCCACGCTGCGCAACCGCACCCGCGCACCGGCCTGGTCCATCACATCGATCGCCTTGTCGGGCAGGAAGCGGTCGGTGATGTAGCGGTCGGACAGTTCGGCCGCGGCCGCCAAGGCTCCGTCGTCGAACCGGACCTGATGGTGCGCCTCGTAGGAGTCCCGCAGACCCTCCAGGATCTGCACCGTCTCCTCCACCGTCGGTTCGGGCACCATCACCGGCTGGAACCGCCGCTCCAGCGCCGCGTCCTTCTCCACGTACTTGCGGTACTCGTCGATCGTCGTGGCTCCCACGACGTGGAGTTCACCGCGCGCGAGGGCCGGCTTGAGCATGTTGCCCGCGTCCATCGACCCCTCCCCCGTCGCCCCCGCGCCCACGACGGTGTGCAGTTCGTCGATGAACAGGATGATCCGGCCCTTGGCGGCCTGGACGTCCTCGATGACCTTCTTCAACCGCTCCTCGAACTGGCCCCGGTACTGCGCCCCCGCGACCATCCCCGACAGGTCCAGAGCCACGACCCTCTTGTCCTTGAGGGTGTCCGGCACCTCACCGGCCACGATCCGCTGTGCCAGCCCCTCCACGATCGCCGTCTTGCCGACTCCCGGCTCGCCGATCAGCACGGGATTGTTCTTCGACCGCCGCGAGAGGATCTCGACCGTCTGCTCGATCTCCTCCCCACGCCCCACCACCGGATCCAGCTTCCCCGCCGTCGCCTCCTCCGTCAGATCCCGCCCGTACTCGTCCAGCGTCGTCGCCGGTGCCTTCTTCCGTTCGGCGGGAGCTCCGTCGCCGCGAGCGGCCTGCTCGGTCAGACCGGCCAGTTTCTGCGTGTCCATGCCCTCGGCACGCAGGAGCTTGGCGGCGCCCGTCTCACTGTCGCCGAGCAGGGCGCCGAGGACGTGCTCGGGACCGATGTACGACACTCCGGCCGCCTGTGAGTAGGCGTAGGCGGCCCGGAGCGTGCGCTTGGCCGCGGGGGTCAGGCCCGGTTGCGCGGACGGCTCGCCGGACTCCCGGGGCAGGATCCTGTCGAGCTCGGCCGCCAGCGTGTCGGGATCGACGTCCAGCTTGGAGAGCAGTCTCCGGGACGGTTCGACCTTGGTGGCCGCCCACAGCAGATGTTCGGTGTCCAGGTCGGACGTGCCGTCCTCCAGCGCCCGCTGCGCGGCCACGTTGAGCAGTTCCTGCGACGACTCCGTCAGCAGCCGGCCGATGGGCACCCGCTGTACGGCGGGAGGCGACGACGCGGGCGACATCCCGAAGAAACGGCTGAACAACTCGCCGAAGGGATCCGACGAACCGAACGGTGCACCGAACGACATCGACATGACAGCTCCTGAGCGCGCGGGAGGTCGATAATCCGCGGGGTGGTTGTTCCGGGGGTCCGTAATCACTGAACCCCGCTGTGCACGGCACCGCAAACGGAAGACACGCATTGCCGTTCCGGTAACGCTGGGTCACGAGCCGCTCGGGGCATCGGGCAGGTCGTCGAGAAAGGTGACGGTGGGCACATGGAAGAGGCAGCCCGTGACCGGCACAGAGAATTCGAGAATCCGGTCGGGCCGGCCCGGATCCCTACCGAGGAACATGTTCCTCAGCATTTCCTCCGTCACATCCGGGGTACGGGCATATCCGATGAAATAGGTGCCGAACTCGCCTTTGCCGACGGTACCGAAGGGCATGTTCTCCCGTACGATCTTGCGTTCGTCGCCGCTCTCGTCGGTGATGGTGTTGAGCGCGACATGGGAATCGGCCGGTTTCACATCGTCGGGGAGTTCGATGTTGGCCAGTTTGGTGCGCCCGATGACCAGGTTCTGTTCCTCGACCGACAGGGCGTTCCAGGCCGTCATGTCGTGCAGGTACTTCTGCACGATCACATAGCTGCCGCCCGCGAATTCCGCGTCCTCCTCGCCGATGAACACGGCGTCGTCCGCGACGTTTCCCTCGGGGTTCTCGCTGCCGTCCACGAAGCCCAGCAGGTCACGTTCGTCGAAGAATTTGAAGCCGTGCACCTCGTCGACCACGGTGGCCGCTCCCGCGAGTCGCTCGCCCAGCAGCCGGGTCAGTTCGAAGCAGAGATCCATACGGTGGGAGCGGACGTGGAAAAGCAGGTCGCCCGGTGTGCCGAGCGCTCGATGGCGGGGGCCGACCAGGTCCGTGAAGGGATGCAACTGACGTGGGCGCGGGCCGCTGAACAGCCGGTCCCATGCGTGCGATCCGATGCCGACGACACAGCTCAGTTCCTCGGCCGGCGCGCGGAAGGCCACCGAGCGGCGCAGCCCCGAAACGTCCTCGAGCAGGCCGCGGACCGTGTCCTCCCCGCCCGGATCGATGGTGGCGACGAGGAACACCGCCGCCCTGGCCGGCGGGACGATGACGGGCTGCGGTTCGACCACGGCAGTACGCCTCCTCATGAGGTCCTGGAGACACGAGGGCCTTGGAACCAAGTCGTCGGGTCCTTGGAACCAAGTCGTTCCAGCATGGCGCTGCCCGGTCGGCTCGGCAGGTCGTACGCAGTCCGGCGCCGCGACCGGCGGAGGGGCCGACGGGCCGGGGTTGGCTTTACGGGGAGCGGTCGGGTACACCCGTGCCGTGCTCTTTCGTCAGCTGGAATACCTCGTCGCCCTCTCCCGGGAGCGGCATTTCGCCCGTGCCGCCCAGGCCTGCCATGTCTCCCAGCCCGCTCTGTCGGAGGCGCTGCGCAAGCTGGAGGAGGAACTCGACGTGCCGCTGGTGCGGCGTGGCCGCAAGTACGAGGGCCTCACCCCGGAGGGGGAACGCATCGTCGTATGGGCGCAGCGGATCCTCGCCGACCGGGACGCCCTCAAGGACGAGGTGGATGTCCTGCGCAACGGCTTGAGCGGCAGGATGCGGATCGGCACCGTGCCCACCGCGTCCGGTGCCGTCGCCGAGTTGACCGGCCCGTTCTGCGCGGCGCACCCGCTGGTCACGGTCGAGGTGACAGCGGACATGCAGTCGGGGGACATCCTGCGGCAGCTGCAGAACTTCGAGCTCGATGCCGGGGTGACCTATCTGCGCGAGGATGTGTCGGAGGGTGGCTTCCACACGGTGCCCCTGTACCAGGAGCGGTACGTGCTGCTGCTCACGACCGCCGACGGGCTGGCCCGGCGTACGTCGGCCACCTGGGCGGAGGCGTCGCGACTGCCGCTGTGCATGCTGACCCCGGCGATGCAGGGACGCCGGGTGCTGGACGAGCTGTTCGCGCAGGCGGGGACGCAGCCCTCGCCCCGACTGGAGACCGACTCCGTAGCGGCGCTGTTCGCCCACGTCAGGACGGGCCAGTGGGCGGCCATCGTGCCGCATGCCTGGCTCCATGTGTTCGGTGTCCCGCACGGTATGCGGACGGTGCCGCTGATCGAACCCGCCGCGGCCGTGCCCGTGGGCCTGGTGGTCGCCGCCAGGGAGCCCGGTTCGGTGATGGCGAGGGCGCTGACGGACATCGCCCGCACCACCGACGTGGCCTCGGCCCTGGAGCGCGTGCCGGGGGATCCGGGGCGGTAGCCGACGGCGCCGGGCGCGGCTGCGGCTCCCCTGGCGTGCACTGCCGTCGCCTTGGAACGGCCGACTGGTGTCTGCCGCCCGGTCCCGCGGAGCTGTCGGCCAAACGGCCCGGGCCCGCGGCCGCCGGACGCGGTGGCTCGACTCGGCGGTCGTTGGGCAGCCCAGCCCCCCGGTCGCTGGGCGCATCAGCTCAGCTCCACGACCGCCGGGCGCATCAGCTCAGCTCCACGACCGCCGGGCACGGCCACTCGGCTCCGGCGATACCCGGCACCGCGGCTCAGCCCCGCAGGGGTCACGCGCGACGGATCAGCGCCGCCAGTGCCGAGGGCGGCGGCCCGGCTCCGACTACGCCGGGCACGGCAGATCAGCAGCGCATGGCCGAGCGCGGCCACTCAACCCCACAGGATGCCGCACCCGGCAACCCAGCCCCGCAGCCGCCGAAGGCCGCAGCCCGACTCGGCGACGCCGGGCGCCACGGCCCAACCCAGCAGGTGCCACCTGGCAGCTCAGCCCCGCAGATGCCGAGCGCGGCCACTCAACCCCACAGGATGCCGCACCCGGCAACCCAGCCCCGCAGTCGCCGAAGGCCGCGGCCCGGTTCCGGCGACGCCGGGCGCCCCCGTCGGCCCCCACGTGAGCCCTCGCGTGAGCCCGCTTCAAACCCCCACCAGCACACGTCAGACCCCCCACCAGCACACTTCAGGCGCCCGCCGCCCCACGTCAAACCCGCCTCAGCCCACGTCAGCCCACCGGCTGCGGCTGGAGTCGTTCCGCACCGGCGTACACGTTCATCGACGTACCGCGCAGAAAGCCGACCAGGGTCAGCCCGCTCTCGGCCGCCAGGTCCACGGCCAGCGAGGAGGGGGCCGAGACGGCCGCAAGCAGGGGGATTCCGGCGAGCACGGCCTTCTGCACCAGCTCGAAGGAGGCGCGGCCGCTGACCATCAGCAGGGTGCCGCGCAACGGCAGCAGGTCCGAGCGCAGGGCGTGTCCGACGACCTTGTCCACGGCGTTGTGCCGGCCCACGTCCTCCCGCATGCACAGCAGTTCGCCGTCGGCCGTGAACAGTCCGGCCGCGTGCAGGCCCCCGGTGCTGTCGAACACCTTCTGCGCCGCACGGAGCTTTCCGGGCAGGGAGGCGAGGAGCTCCGGGCCCACGCGCAGCGCGTCCTCGGCCACGGACCACCTCGTGGCCATGCGCACCGCGTCCAGGCTGGCCTTGCCGCACAGCCCGCACGAGGAGGTGGTGTAGAAGTTCCGCTCCAGCGACGCGCCGGGCACGGCCACGCCCGGGGCCAGGCCGACGTCCACCACGTTGTAGGTGTTGCGGCCGTCCGCCGTGGCGCCGGCGCAGTAGCGGATGCCGGTCACCTCGCCGGCGGCATGGACGACGCCCTCGCCCGCCAGGAATCCGGCCGCGTGGTCGAAGTCGTCGCCCGGGGTGCGCATGGTCACGGTGAGGGGGCGCCCGCCGACCCGTATCTCCATCGGTTCCTCGGCGGCCAGGGTGTCCGGCCGGGCGGAGGGTACTCCGTCGCGGATCCGGAGCACCCGCCGCCGTACCGTCACTCGTCCCATGGACCTGCTCCTCTCCTGCGGATCCCAGGTGCTCCAGGTCGCTCAGCCGGCGGCGCGCGTGGGCTCCAGGCGGATCAACACGCCTTTGGACGTAGGGGTGTTACTGATGTCGGCGACACTGTCCAGCGGCACCAGGACATTGGTCTCGGGGTAGTAGGAGGCCGCGGAGCCGCGGCTGGCGGGATAGGCGACGACACGGAAGTCCTCCGCCCGGCGCTCCAGCCCGTCGTGCCAGACGGCGACCAGGTCCACCCGGTCGCGGTCGGCGAGCCCGAGGGCGGCCAGGTCGGCGGGGTTGACAAGCACCACCCGGCGGGCGTTGTGGATGCCGCGGTAGCGGTCGTCCATCGCGTACGGCACGGTGTTCCACTGGTCGTGGGAGCGCAGCGTCTGCAGCAGCAGATGGCCCTCGGGGATGTCCGGCATCGTGAACTCGTTGACGGTGAAGACGGCCTTGCCGCTCGGCGTCCGGAACACGCGCTGGTTCACCGGGTTGGGCAGCCGGAAGCCGCCGGGCCTCGCGACCCGGGCGTTGAAGTCCTCGAAGCCCGGTACGACCCGGGAGATGCGGTCGCGGACGGTGCCGTAGTCCGCCTCGAACTCCTCCCAGGGGATGGCGGGTTCGTCGCCGAGGGTGCGGCGGGCCAGCCGGCTGATGATCGCGACCTCGCTGAGCAGGTGCGGGGAGGCCGGCGCCAGGCGGCCGCGGGAGGCGTGCACCTCGCTCATGGAGTCCTCGACGGTGATGAACTGCTCGCCGGACGCCTGGATGTCGCGGTCGCTGCGGCCGAGGGTGGGCAGGATGAGGGCCGTATCACCGCAGACCGTGTGGGAGCGGTTGAGCTTGGTCGAGATGTGCGCGGTGAGCCGGCACCGCCGCATCGCCTCCTCGGTGACATGGCTGTCGGGGGTGGCCCGGACGAAGTTGCCGGCGACGCCGAGGAAGAGCTTCGCGGTGCCGTCGCGCATGGCCCGGATGCCGTCGACCGAGTCCAGTCCGTGCTTCGCGGGCGGGGTGAAGCCGAACTCGCGGCCCAGGGCATCGAGGAACGTCTGGGGCATGCGCTCCCAGATGCCCATCGTGCGGTCGCCCTGGACGTTGCTGTGGCCGCGCACCGGGCACACGCCCGCGCCCGGCCGACCGACATTGCCGCGCAGCAGCAGGAAGTTGACGACCTCACGGATGGTGGGGACACCGTGCTTGTGCTGGGTGAGGCCCATGGCCCAGCAGACGATGATCTTCCCGCTGCGCAGCACCCGGTCGTGGACGCTTTCGATCTCCTCCCGGGTGAGCCCGGTCGCGGTGAGGACGTCCTCCCATGCGACCTTCCGGGCGTGGTCGGCGAAGTCGGCGAAGCCGGTGGTGTGGGTGCTGATGAAGCCGTGGTCGAGTACGGTGCCCGGGCGCTCGTCCTCGGCCTCCAGCAGCAGCCGGTTGAGGGCCTGGAACAGGGCGAGGTCGCCGCCGGGCCGGATCTGCAGGAACTGGTCGGCTATCGCGGTACCCCGGCCGACCACTCCGCGTGCCTTCTGGGGATGCTTGAAGCGGATGAGTCCGGCCTCCGGCAGCGGATTGACCGCGATGACCTTGCCGCCGTTGCGCTTGGTCTCCTCCAGTGCGGTGAGCATCCGCGGATGGTTGGTGCCCGGGTTCTGTCCGACGACGAAGACGAGGTCGGCGGTGTGGATGTCGTCCAGGGAGACGCTGCCCTTGCCGATGCCCAGGGTCTCCATCAGTGCGGATCCGCTGGACTCGTGGCACATGTTGGAGCAGTCCGGCAGGTTGTTGGTGCCGTAGGCGCGGGCGAAGAGCTGCAGCAGGAAGGCGGCCTCGTTGTTCAGCCGGCCGGAGGTGTAGAAGAGGGCCTCGTCCGGGGAGTCCAGCCGGCGGAGCTCGTCGGCCAGTATGTCGAGCGCCTCGTCCCAGCCGATCGGTTCGTAGTGTTCCGCACCGGGCCGCTTGATCATGGGCTCGGTCAGCCGACCCTGCTGGTTGAGCCAGTAGTCCGACTTGGCGCCCAGTTCGGCGATCGGGTACTGGCGGAAGAACTCGGCGGTGACCCGGCGCGAGGTGGCTTCGTCGCTGATGTGCTTGGCGCCGTTCTCGCAGTATTCGTTGAGGTGCCGCTTGCCCGGTGCGGGCTCGGGCCAGGCGCAGCCCGGGCAGTCGAATCCCTTGACCTGGTTGATGTTCAGCAGGGTCAGCGCGGTACGTCGTACGGTCGTCTGCCCCAGCGAGTACTCCAGTGCGTGTGTCACCGCCGGGACACCGGTCGCCCAGCGCTTGGGCGGGGTGACCGACAGATCGTCCACGGGGTCCTCGTTACCGCTCATCTTCCGGTCCGCCTCTTTCTCCGATGGGCACTGCGGGGCAGCATCCGCCTCTTTCCGGAGACACGTCAAAGAGGTGTTTTCGATGGCGTGATAAGCGCGGGTTATCGGATAGGCGCCACCTATCGGCACCCAAGTGGGGCCTCTTTGACTTCCTCGGACGGCTCACCAACGATGACCCGCATGACGGCATCCCGGACGCACCCGGCCGATGGCCCGGCACCGCACGGACCGCGAACCCAGCCGGACCCGCTCCGGGCCGCGCGGGCCTGGGAGACGGCCCGCGCGATCGCCCGGTCCTGCGCCGGGCACCCGCTGCCCGCGGTCCCCCGCGTTCTCACCGACGCGCTGGGCCACGCACTGGCCGAACCGCTCGTCGCGCTCACCGACCTGCCCCCGTTCGCGACCGCCGCGATGGACGGCTGGGCCGTGGCCGGACCGGGCCCGTGGCGGCTCGGCGGCACCGGCGTCCTGGCCGGCCGGGAACCCGGGCCGCTCGCGCCGGACTCGGCCGTGCCCATCGCCACCGGCGCGCCGGTGCCGGCCGGCGCGACCGCCGTACTGCGGCGCGAGCACGGCGCGGCGAACCCCGAGCGCGGCCTGCTGTACGACCGCTCCCCCGCGCCGGTGCCCGAAGGCCGCGACATCCGGCCGCGCGGCCAGGAGTGCCGCTCCGGTGAGCCGCTGCTGCCCGCCGGCACCACCGTGACCGAACGGGTGCTGGGCCTGGCGGCCGCCGCCGGGTACGACCGGCTGACGGTGCACCGTCGGCCGAGTGTGGAACTGCTGGTCCTCGGCGACGAGTTGCTCCGGCACGGCGTGCCGCGCGGCGGACGGGTCCGGGACGCGCTCGGGCCGCTGCTGCCGCCGTGGCTGCACGCGTGTGGCGCCGAGCTGATCGGCCATCGTCTGCTCGCCGACGACCTCGACGCGCTCCGGGAGGCCGTACGCCGCTCGCCCGCCGACGTCGTGGTCACGACGGGGAGCACAGCGGCCGGACCGGTGGACTTCCTGCACGACACGCTCCGGGCGGTGGGCGCCCGGCTGCTCGTGGACTCCGTGGCGGTACGGCCGGGTCACCCGATGCTGCTCGCCGAGCTGCCGGCCACGGCCGACGGCCGGGCACGCCGACTGGTCGGGCTGCCCGGCAACCCGCTCGCCGCGGTGGCCGGCATGGTCACGCTGGCCGACCCGCTGTTGCGCCACCTCGGCGGGCACTCCGGCGCCGAGCCGGTCAGGCTGGTGGCCGGCTCCGCCCTGCCGGGGCATCCGCGGGACACCCGGCTGCTACCCGTGTTCACCACGGGGCAGGAGGTGACGCCGCTGCCGTTCGACGGTCCGGCGATGCTGCGCGGCCTGGCCCTGGCGGACGGCCTCGCGGTGGTGCCGGCGGCCGGCGTGCCGGCCGGCACCGGAGTGGACGTGCTGGAGCTGCCCGGCCGGTGAGGCCGGCCACTCACCCAGCTCGACGGCACGATTTGGCGCCATCTGGCGGCGCCAACCGGTGCCACCCAGAATGGTGCACCCTTCGCAGCACGTTCACCCCGTCCGAGGCCCCGGAGCAGACCGAGGACACCGTCAAGGTCCGCGCCCGGACGGGTTGGGGCAACATCGACATCCGCCGTGCCCAGGCCTAGCGTGGTGGGATGCAGCACGAGGTGACCGATGCCGACACCGCGGTGGCGGTGGGCAGCGGTGACGTGCCGGTGCTCGCCACCCCGCGGCTGATCGCGTGGCTGGAGGCGGCCACCGTGCGGGCCGCCGCCTGCTTCAGCGACTCCGGTCGGACCACCGTCGGCACCGAGGTGCGGGTCCGGCATCTGCGGGCCACGCCGGTCGGCGGCCGAGTGGAGGTGAGCGCCGAACCTTCCGCCTCCGTCGCGGGCGGGCGCCTCACCTTCGTGGTGCGGGCCGTCGACAGCTCGGGCCGGCTGGTCGCCACGGGCGAGATCGACCGGGCGGTCGTCGACCGGCAGCGGTTCCTTGCTCGCGCCCTGGACTCGGCAGACCACTGACGACCGGGCTCGTCATACGGGCGTGTGTCCCCGAAGGTACTCGCGTACGGCCGCGGGGAGTTGGACGTCGGCGGTCTCGGGGATCGGCGCCCAGCGCACCTGCTCCGGGGTGAGAGCGGCCCCGTCCGACGGCGTCCCGCTCAGCACCTGGCACACCACCGCCGCCGTACCGTCCGGGGGTGGACCGTCGTGTCGGGCCAGGGACTCCGTGCCGTCGACGAGGTACCCGGTGAGTTCGTAGACGACGCGCGCCGCGGTGGCCTCGGCGGGCTCGGCCGGGTCGGGAGTGCCGGACGGCAGTGCCCAGCCGTGGCCGTCCTCCACGAGCAGCAGCCGGCCGTCGTACAGGACGACCGCCTGCACCACGCCCTCGGCGGGCTCCAGCGTCATGACCGACCACCAATCCCCCGGCGCGCGCGGCCGGTTTCCCCTCCGCCTACCCAGACCTGGCAGGTCATGCACCAGCGCCGTGTCATTTCCAGCTGCTGGGCTCAGTACAGCACCGGCAGGTCTCCGGGTCGTACCCGCACCGTCACCGGCAGGGCGGCGTCGACCTCCCCGTCCGCGCCGTAGGGAACGGGCCTGTTCGCCTCGATGCGCAGTTCCCTGCCGCGCAGCACGCGCACCTCGGGGCGGTGCACATGACCGCCCGTCTTCAGCTCGTTCATGAGGGTGAAGAAGAGCCTGCGCGGTGCCTCGCGGATCATCACCACGTCCAGCAGGCCGTCGTCGACACGCGCGTCGGGGGCGATGAGCCGACCGGAGCCGTAGTAAGGGGAGTTGGCGGCCACGACGGTGTAGCCGCGGTGGGTGTGTTCCTCGCCGTCGACGGTGACGCTGTAGTCGGCCGGCCGCCACGTGGTGACGGCACGCAGGCCGCCCGCGTAGTAGGAGGCGGAACCCCGCAGCAGCCGGGCGTGGTTGGCGTGCCGGTTGGCCACCGCGTCCACGCCGGCGTAGACGCTGCCCAGGACGACCGTCCGCGGGTGGACGGCCGACTCCACCTCGATGGTGTCGACCGGCCGTGGCTCGGCGTGCAGCAGGATGCCGGCGAGTGCCGCGGGGTCGGCGGGCAGTTCGAGGGCGCGGGCGAAGTCGTTGCCGCGTCCCGCGGGCACCAGGCCGAGGACGGTTCCGGTGCCGCTGAGTGCGCCGCCGATGCCGCCGGCGATGCCGTCGCCGCCGACGGCCAGCACGATCCGGCCGCGCTCACCGGCGCGGCGGGCGATGTCCTGGGCGTGGGCGAGGCTGTTGCTGTACTCCGTCTCCAGTTCGGCCCCGGCCTCGCGCAGCAGCCGGGCCAGGTGGAGCAGGGTCGCCGCCCCGGTGGAGCCGCCCGCGGTGGGGTTGACGACGGCGGTGAACTGTCGCATCGGTGTGCCTCCGAAGCAGGCGGATCGGGTGGGGTCGGTCAGCGGATCGGTGGGTCAGTCGGTGGGGAGCAGGACGCCGGGGTTGAGCAGGCCCTCAGGGTCCAGGCGGCGCTTGACGGCACGCAGGGCCGAGATGCCGAGCCGTCCGGCCTCGCGGACGTACCAGTCGCGGTGGTCGGTGCCGACTCCGTGGTGGTGCGAGATGGTTCCCCCGGCCGCCAGTACGGCCTCGTTGGCCGCGTGCTTGGCGGGCGTCCAGTGCGCCACCGGGTCCTCACCCTGGGCGCTGACGACCGTGAAGTACAGCGAGGCGCCGTTCTCGTAGACGTGGGAGATGTGGCACATCACCAGGGGTGGGGTGCCGGCTTCGGTGAGGGTGTCGGTGAGCGCGCTGCGTACGGCCGTGTAGAGGTCGGGGATGCGGGACCAGAAGGCGGCGGTCTCCAACGTCTCGGCGAAGGCGCCGACGTCGAGGAGGGCGTCGCGCAGGTACGGCGCCGAGAAGCGGCCATGGGCCCAGCGTTCGCCCGGTTCCGCTCCCACGAGAGTGCCGCCGCAGGCGGTGAGGACGGCCGCCGCCTGCTCCCGGCGCTGTGCGGTGTCCTCGGCCGTGCCCTCGTAGCCGGTGATGGCGAGACAGCCGGCCGCGCTCTGCGCCAGGTCGCCGCCGATGGCGTCGGGCTGGGCCAGGCCGATGAGGGTCTCGGTCTCGTCGGACAGCCGCAGCACGGTCGGCCTGGGTCCGTCCTGGGCCAGCCTGCGCAGCGCGGCGGCGCCCTCCTCGAAGGAGGCGAACCGCCAGCCCTCGTAGATCCGCGCCCGCGGCACCGGGCGGATCCGTACGGTGACCGATGTGATCACGCCGAAGGCGCCCTCCGAGCCGAGGATCAGCTGGCGCAGGTCGGGTCCGGCGGCGGAGCGCGGGGCGCGGCCGGTCTCGATCGTTCCCTCGGGGGTGGCGAGGGTCAGGCCGAGGACCATCTCGTCGAAGCGGCCGTATCCGGCGGAGGCCTGGCCGCTGGAGCGGGCGGCGGCGAAGCCGCCGATGGTGGCCCACTCGAAGGACTGCGGGAAGTGGCCGAGGGTGAAGCCGTGTTCGGCGAGCAGGGCCTCGGCCTCGGGGGCGCGCAGACCGGGCTGGAGTACGGCGGTGCGCGAGACGGGGTCCAGGTCGAGCAGGCCGTTCATGCGGCGCAGGTCCAGGGCGATGAACGCGGTGCGCTGCGGGGCGAGTCCGCCGACGACCGAGGTGCCGCCGCCGAAGGGGACGACGGCGAGGCCGTGTGCGGCGCAGGCGCGCAGCACGGCGAGGACCTCGTCGTGGGAGGCTGGCAGGACCACGGCCTGCGGGACGTCCGCGAAGTCCCCGGTGCGGATGCGCAGCAGGTCGGGAGTGGACTTGCCGCGGGTGTGCCGGATGCGGCTCTCGTTGTCGGTGCGGACGTGGTCCTCACCGCCGACGGCCTCGGCGAGCGCCTTGAGCGCGGCCGGGGAGGCCGTGCTGGCGGGCAGTTCGATGTCCTCGAGGGTGAGGGCGGGGGTGGTGCGGGGCTTGACGCCGAGCAGGTCGCGCAGCAGTCCGGTCACCGAGTCGGGCAGCGGTGCCGCCTTGGCCGGGTCGCCCCAGCCGTTCCACAGCATGTCCATTGAACGGTCGTCCTCACAGGTCGGTGTACTCGGTGTCCTCGGTTCACGCGACGGCCGGCGGGCCGCGCCGGGGGGGACGGTGTCTGCTCCGCCCGACCCCGGGGCGTTACACTGTGACACATGACGCCTATTCGTCACAACGGCTCGGACAACGATCATGTGCTCGACGCGGTACGCGACTGTGTGCTGGCCGTCGGCGTCCGCCGCACCACCCTCGCCGACGTGGCCCGCCGCGCCGGTGTCTCACGGATGACGCTGTACCGGCGCTGGCCGGATCTGCGGACCCTCGTGGGCGATCTGATGACCCGCGAGTGGATCGACGTGGCCACCCGCGCCATCCCCGAGCCCGCCTCCCGCACGGACACCCGCACCCGGATCGTGGACGGACTGGTGGCAGGCGTCGAGACCTTCCGGGCGCACCCGCTCTTCCGCAAGATCGTCGACGTCGACCCGGAACTGCTGCTCCCCTATGTGCTCGACCGGCGCGGAGCCAGCCAGGAGGCGCTGCTGGCGCTGCTGGCCGACGGGCTGCGCGACGGCCACGCGGACGGCTCCGTGCGCCCCGGGCATGTCGAACGGCAGGCCCGCGCCCTGCTGTTGACCGTGCAGTCCTTCACCCTGTCCCTGCGCACGATGACCGACGAGGACGATCCGGAGCTCGACTCCGCCGCCTTCCTCGGCGAGTTGCGCACCCTCCTGGAGAGGACCCTCACGCCATGAGTCACACCCGGGCCGACGCCGGCTCGTCCCTCAGCGCACACCGCCGTCGCCGGGAACTGGCCGAGGCCGCCGACGGCAGGGTCGCCGACGTCCTGGTCGTCGGGCTCGGCGCCACCGGGGCCGGAGCCGCGCTGGACGCGGCGGCCCGCGGCCTTGACGTCGTCGCGGTGGACGCCCACGACCTGGCCTTCGGCACCTCCCGCTGGAGTTCGAAGCTCATCCACGGCGGGCTGCGCTATCTGGCCTCCGCGCAGTTCGACGTGGCGCACGAGAGCGCGGTCGAGCGCGGGGTGCTGATGACCCGCACCGCCCCGCACCTCGTGGCCGCCCAGCCCTTCGTCCTGCCGCTGACCCCCCTGGTGTCCCGGGCCCAGGCCTCGCTGGCGTGGGCCGGGTTCCGGGCCGGGGACATGCTGCGGCTGGCCGCCCGGACCCCGCGCCAGGTGCTGCCCGCCCCGCGCCGGCTGTCGGCGACGGAGGCCCGGCATCTGGCGCCCTCGGTGCGCTCGGCCGGACTGCGCGGCGGACTGCTGTCCTGGGACGGCAAGGTGACCGACGACGCCCGGCTGGTCACGGCCCTGGCCAGGACGGCCGCCGCGCAGGGCGCCCGGGTGCTGACCCGGGTCAGGGTGCTGGAGCTGACCGGCACCGGCGCCCGGATCCGCGACGAACTCACCGGCGAGGAGGGCGAGATCAGGGCCCGCGCCGTCATCAACGCGGCCGGGGTGTGGGCGGGCGAGCTCGTCGAGGGCATCCGGATCCGGCCCTCCCGCGGCACCCATCTGGTCCTGCGCTCGGAGCGGCTCGGCACCCTGCCGGCCGGCCTGCACATCCCCATCCCCGGCGAGACCAACCGCTTCGTCCTGGTCCTGCCCCAGGGCGACGGCCGGGTGTACGTCGGTCTCACCGACGAGCCGGTCGACGGCGGGATCCCGGACGTCCCTGAGGTTCCCGAGACCGACATCGGCTTCCTGCTGGACGTGCTCGGCTCGGTCCTGGACACGCCGGTGGCCCGGGACGAGGTCGTCGGCGCCTTCGCCGGACTGCGCCCCCTGCTGGACACCTCCGGCCACGACGCCCGAGACGGAGCCCCCGCCCGCACCTCCGACATCTCCCGCCGGCACGCCGTGCTGACGTCCCCCGACGGCATCACGACCATCGTCGGCGGCAAGCTCACCACCTACCGGCGGATGGCCCAGGACGCCGTGGACGCCGCGACCGCCGCGCGGGGCCTTCCCGCCGCGCCCTCCCCCACCGCCGCGCTGCCGCTGGTCGGCGCCGCCGCACCCGACCGGCTGCGCACCCTGTCGGCACCCCGGCGCCTGGTCCGCCGCTACGGCACGGAGGCGGAGGCCGTCCACGCCCTCGCGGCCGAGGATCCCGCCCTGGCCGAGCGGGTCCTGCCGGGCCATCCGGTCACCCGCGCGGAACTGCTGTGGGCGGTACGGCACGAGGGCGCACTGGACGAGTCGGATCTCCTGGACCGGCGCACCCGCATCGGGCTCGTACCCGAAGATCGCGCCGAGGCGCTGGCCGTGGCACGGGAAGTACTGGACGAAGCGGCCGCGCGACGCTGACGCGCCGACCGCCTTGCCCGGGCGAGGCGGTACCTGTTGTCGGTGGTGATCTCCGATGGAGGCGGCCTGGTCACGTCCCCGACGCAACCGGGCGGGCAGCGCGGCGGAGGCGCCCCTCCGCAACCGGGCAGGGCTCGCTGAGGCGCAGGCCGTGCGGCCTTGAGGTGCCGGCCGGCTGGACCGAACGGCGCAGGAGAGCGGGAGCGTCAGAGCAGGCGGCGGATGTCGCCGCGGACGCGGTAGAAGCCGCCGGCCGCGGGGTGCAGGGCGTCCACGACGTAGCGGGCGCCCGGCTGGCGTATCGCCCGCGGGAACTGGACGTTCCAGGAGGTGTCGTAGCCCTCGGACACCACATGCACCCGGAGTCGGCCGCCGTCCTGCACGCACTCGACCACGACGGCTCCGGCCGGTGCCTGTGTGACGGTGGCCACCGCGGCCACGGCGGTGGCGGGCTGGTAGGTCGGCAGAGCCGCGGCAACAGCACGCGGTCCGGGCTTCAGTCCCGCCGCCAGTCTTGCCCGCGACAGCGGCCGGCACGTGCCGGTGGCGCTCGGTCGGTGCGCGACCTCGAGGGTTCGCCCCTGGCGCATGTACTTTTTATCCGAGCGGCGCAGCTGCTTCTGCGTGCGCCGCGTCACAACGGCCATCACCCACCGATGAGTTCGGTGAACCGCCCGGTGTCGATGTTGCCGCCGGAGGCGATGATGCCGATGCGGCGCGGGAGGTTTTCGACGCGTCCGGCCAGGAGTGCGGCCAGGCCGGTGGCGCCGCTGGGTTCGAGGACGATCTTCAGGCGTTCGAAGGCGAAGCGCATGGCGGCGACGATCTCCGCGTCGCTGACGAGGGCGATGGCGTCGACCAGGCGCCGGTTGATCTCGAAGGTGATCTGGCCGGGCGTGGACAGGGCCTGCCCGTCGGCGATGGTCCTGGGCACGGGCACAGTGACGCGGGCGCCGCTCTCCAGGGACCGCTTGGTGTCGTCCCCTGCCTCCGGCTCCACGCCGATGACCCGGACAGCGGGGTGCAGGGCTTTGGCGGCGGTGGCGCTGCCGGCGATCAGGCCGCCGCCTCCGACGGGCACGAGCAGGGCGTCGATCGGGCCTGTCTCGTCGAGGAGTTCCAGGGTCGCGGTGCCCTGTCCGGCGATGACGTGGGGATGGTCGTAGGGCGGGATGAGGGCCAGCCCGCGGTCCTCGGCCAGCGCCGTACCGAGCGCGGTGCGGTCCTCGGTGTAGCGGTCGTAGGTGACGATCTCGGCACCGTATCCGGCAGTCGCCTCCCGCTTGAGGCGCGGGGCGTCCTCGGGCATCAGGATGACGGCGCTGGTGCCGAGTTCGCGGGCGGCGAGGGCGGTGGCCTGGGCGTGGTTGCCGGAGGAGTAGGCGGCGATGCCCTTCGCCAGCTGGTCCGGGGAGAGCTGGGCGGCCGCGTTGTAGGCGCCGCGGAACTTGAAGGCGCCGACGCGCTGGAAGTTCTCACACTTGATGAACACCTCGGCGCCGACGAGGGCGTTCAGGGTGCGGGAGGTGACCACGGGGGTGCGGTGCGCGACGCCTTCGAGGCGCGCGGCGGCCGCACGGATGTCGTCGTACGTTACGGGCGAAGCGGCGGCCATGGCGGTCTCCGGAAGCTGCCTGGACGGATTTTCCATTCTTGGACTCGAACTCTATGAAGATCGGCGCCCTGCTGTCCAGGGAGAGGCGGGACGGACGTTCGCTTCCGTCACTGACCAGGCTGCGCCTCAGGACCGGGCGAGGACGCAGAACTCGTGGCCCTCCGGGTCGGCCAGGCACGTCCACGGGACGTCGCCCTGGCCGACGTCGAGGTCGGTGGCGCCGAGGGCCCGCAGCCGGGCCACCTCCGCTGCTTTGTCGTCACCGGGGCAGGGCACCAGGTCAAGATGGACGCGGTCCGGCACGGTCTTCACGCCGGGCGTGCGGAGGAACTCGAGATACGGGCCGACACCCTTGGCGGAGCGCAGCACCGCATGATCGTCAGTCACCTCGCACAGGGTCCAGTCCACCGCCTCACCCCAGAACCGGGCCATGGCCCGCGGATCCGCGCAGTCGACCACCACCCGGGCGATCGGTCCGGTGTCCCGGTAGATGTCCCGCGGCTCCAGCACGCAGAACTCGTTGCCCTCCACGTCGGCGAGAACCGTCCACGCCACGTCACCCTGACCGACGTGCGCGGGCGTCGCACCGAGATCCCGGAGGCGCGCGACCAACTCCGCCCGATGGGCTGCGGAGGCGGTGGCGAGATCGATGTGCACACGGTTCTTTGTGGCCGTCTTGGGTTCCGGCACGGCGATGACGTCGACGCAGACGCCGACCGGGTCCAGCCAATCGAAGCCGGCGGGTTTGGCGGCGGTCGCGCCGGGTTCCGAGCTGGAAACGCTCCATCCGAGCGCCTCCGCCCAGAACCGGCCGACCGCCGAGTCGTCAAGAGCCTTTACGTTCACCAGAACCGGTCGCAGCGCCATGCCGGCGATCTTACGCATCCGCTCTGCAACGACATCCGCACTGTCGCCGAACGGAGATCAACGCACCGCCCTCATGCTCAGCTCGCCAACCAGACCAGGCCGGTTGCGGCGTGGTGATCGACGCGGCCTGGCTGCGAGCGCCGGGTCCGCCGGCCGGAGCGGGCGGCGCCGCGGCGGCGGCGAGCCTGGGCCACTCCGCTCTCGCAGGGGAGCCGAGCACGTGCTCGCCGTGCAGCCCGAAACGCGTTCGCCGGTCTCGCCGGTGCTCGTGGATGCCCGGATCAGCCCGTACCGGGCGAAACTGAAGTACAGCGCTTGCGTGGACTGCAAGTTGTAGGTCGTCCCCTGCCCAGTGGGCGCAACCGGCGAGGACGGCCCGTGCGACGCCCTGACCTGTACGGCCACAACCAGACCGCACGACGTACCCGGATGGACAGGACCAGACCACGGAGCGCGGACACCCCCGGCGCACGCACCGAGCGGCGGCGAGGCCCGGACGAGCCGGGGTGGGAGGGGCGGGGAACGACCCGAGCGCAATGGATTCACCGTTCCCCGCCCCCGGCGCGTCGGCCCGCCTCGTCACGGACACGGAGGGACGACCCGCGACCGGTCGGACGAAGCTTCGACTCACCGATCTTGTTCCGACCTTCCGACGCCCGCGACGTGCAGGCCAGCGGAGCCGGTCCGGCCGGGTGACGGGCCCCTCCGCGCAGGGGACGGGACGGCGGTTGAGGGGCGCCCCGTACAGGGGGCGGGACGGCGGGTGACACTTGGGCCGCGCACGTCACGCTGAGGCCGGCCACGGATGCCGCCTCCGCTCGCACGGTGACCGGAAGCAGGCCACGGGCGACACCACGCCGAGCCAGGCAGCAGGCGTACGGCGCCCACCCTCGCACGGGGTCCGGAGCCATGCCGCTTGCGACATCCCGCGCCGGACGGACCCTGGCCGGCGGAGAGAGGCAGATGGAGCCGCCGCATGAGCCGCGCCCGGCGGGCAGCAACTCTGGCCGTTCTCCGCCCCCGCCCCCGCCTCCCAGGTGTGCCTCATGCTCCCCTCACCACTGCGTCCCCATCGCCCAGGACGGGGCCCTCATCCCTGTCCGACGGCTCCACTCGGCGGAACCTCCGCTGGTCTCGGTGCCGGCCCGCGCTGGACAGCGCCGCTGCCGGCTGAGCCGGACGCCCAGCGCCTCCTGGGCAGGGCGCGGGCGAGGGCGGCACCGGTCACGCCCACGCCGTAGGCGGAGGTGAGGAGGGTGAACTCGCGCGTCTCGGCGGCCGGATCGACGTCGGCCTGGCTGTCGAAGACCCACACGAGAAGCTCGCACGCGCTCGCACTGCGGTCGCGCTGCGCCTGGCCAACGCCCCACAGCTCGGCCAGGCAACCGTCGTTGCCGCAGGTGCCCGAGCCCAGGACGTCCCCGGGGCGCACACCCGATCCGTTGCCACTGCCAGCCGCCACACGCCGCACCGCACCATCCTGAGCTCGGGGAACTCCCCGCGCACCCCGGATAGTTGATGTGGGAAGCTTTGGCCAACCGTTTGCGGGACCGAGGCCGTGACGGTCGTGGAGAGGAGCACAGCGTGACTCAGGACGGCGGCCAGTCCGTGCACATCGACACCAGCAAGCCGCATCCCGCACGGATCTACGACTACCTCCTGGGCGGCAAGGACAATTACGAGGTGGACCAGCTGGCGGGCGACCAACTGGCCGCGGCGGCCCCCGAGGTGTGGATCTCCGTGCGGGCCAACCGCGCCTTTCTGCACCGTGCGGTCCGGTACGTCATCGACAGCGGCGTCCGCCAGATCCTCGACATCGGCACCGGGCTGCCCACCTCGCCGAACGTGCACGAGGTCGCCCAGGAGCTGGCTCCGGACGCGCGCGTCGCCTATGTCGACAACGACCCGATCGTGAAGGCGCACGGCGACGCGCTGCTCAGCCGGGCCGGCACGACCAGTATCGTGCTCGCCGACCTGCGCGATCCGCAGTCCGTCATCGATCATCCCGAGGTCCGCCGGATCATCGATTTCGACCGGCCGGTCGCCCTGTTCCTCGTCGCCATCCTCCACTTCATCCGTGACACGGACGAGCCGGAGCGGATCGTGGCCACCCTGCGCGACGCGCTTCCGGCCGGCAGCTTCCTGGTGCTCTCGCACGCGACGGGAGACTTCGCCGACGACCGCAGCGCGGCCGAGGCCGTCTACAACAGCGCGACCGCCACCATGAACCTGCGGTCCCGCGACAGGGTCGAGGGGTTCTTCGACGGGTTCGAACTGGTCGAGCCCGGCCTGGCCCAGGTTCCCTTCTGGCGCCCGGACACCACCCCGCCGCCCGGCTCCGAGGCCATCGGTTTCTACGGCGGCGTGGCCCGCAAGAACGCCTGAAACCTGGATCACCGGGTTTCAGGCGCGGGTGCACCGGCACTGTTCGCCGGCGCGGTTTCCACGGCTGCGCTCCGCTCGTCGACCGCATCCGGCGTTGACACGGGCTGTGCACGGCCGTGCACACGGCCCTCGGCCCGCCGTGCCCGTGCTCGTGCGCCGCCTCGCCGGGGACGGCACCGGAGCGTCCCGGGGACGGCGTCGGCCCGCACGTGCCGGCCGTGCCTGGTGAGGCTCGCGTGTTGGTGCGACGCTGGGTGAAGAGGTCTGCGACGAGGGGCATCCTGGAGGGCCGATGGGACGCGACGTCCCGGCGCTCGTCTTCACCCGCGAGGACCGCCGCCGGTACCGGATCAAGATGCACGCGTGCCTGGACACGTTGGCGCAGATGCTGCGCGAGGCACGGTTCGAGTCCGAGCGGCCGCAGGTCGGTCTGGAGATCGAGCTGAACCTGGTCGGCGACGACGCCGAGCCGGCGATGCGCAACACCGATGTGCTGAAGGCGATCTCCGACCCCGCCTGGTCCACCGAGCTGGGCCGGTTCAACCTGGAGATCAACGTGCCGCCCCGGGGGCTGACCGCGGGCGGACCCGACGCGTGGGAGTCGGAGATCCGCGCCGCGCTGAACCACGCGGACGAGCGGGCCAGGTCGATCGGCACACGGCTGATCATGATCGGTATCCTGCCCACCCTGCGCCAGCAGGACATCGGCGAGGAGACTCTGTCGGAGAACCCGCGCTACCAGTTGCTCAACGACCAGATCTTCGCGGCCCGCGGCGAGGACCTGCGCATCGAGGTGGACGGCGAGGACCGGCTGCGCACCTACGCGGACACCATCACCCCGGAGGCCGCGTGCACGAGCACGCAGTTCCATCTCCAGGTGTCCCCCGAGGAGTTCGCCCCGTACTGGAACGCGGCACAGGCCATCGCCGGGGTCCAGGTGGCGCTGGCGGCGAACTCACCGTTCCTGTTCGGCAAGGAGCTGTGGCACGAGACCCGCATCCCGCTGTTCGAACAGGCCACGGACACCCGCCCGGAAGAGATCAAGGTGCAGGGCGTACGTCCCCGGGTGTGGTTCGGGGAGCGCTGGATCAACAGCGTCTTCGACCTGTTCGAGGAGAACCTGCGCTACTTCCCCGCTCTCCTCCCGCTGTGCGACGAACAGGACCCGGCGGAGACCCTGGACAGCGGGGACATCCCGGAGCTCGGCGAACTGACCCTGCACAACGGCACGATCTACCGCTGGAACCGCCCGGTGTACGCCGTCTCCCACGACCTCCCGCACATCCGGGTGGAGAACCGGGTGCTGCCCGCTGGCCCCACCGTCGCCGACACCCTCGCCAACGGCGCCTTCTACTACGGCCTCACCCGGGCCCTGGTGGAGGAGGAGCGGCCGGTGTGGTCGCGGATGTCGTTCGCGGCCGCCGAGGACAATCTGCACACCGCCGCCCGGCGCGGCATCGACGCCCCGTTGTACTGGCCCGGCATGGGCGAGGTGCCGGTGCCGGAGCTGGTACTGCGCCGGCTGCTGCCGCTGGCGCACCAGGGGCTGGAGCAGGCCGGCATGGACGAGGCGTGGCGGGAGCCGCTGCTCGGCATCATCGAGCAGCGCTGTGTGACGGCACGCAACGGCGCGGTGTGGCAGAAGGAGATGTTCCACCACCTCGACGCCACCACGCGCGCCGGCCGCCATGAGGCGCTGCGCCGGATGACCCAGCTGTACATCGACTACATGCATCTGAACGCGCCCGTCCACACGTGGCCGGTGGACTGAGCCTGCTGAGCCGCACCAAGCCGGTCTGCCGTGAGGTGTCACCCTTGAGGCGGCTGACGTCGCCCACGAGGTGGGCTATCGCACCGGCCCGCACTCGTCGACGAGCACGGTCGGTTCCCCGAGGAACACGTCACCGTCGACCGGGCCGTAGGCGACGTTGAAGGTGTTGAGCGAGTACGACCAGTCCGCCGTCCCGGAGCTGCTGCTGTGGCGGTGGTTGAGCTGCCACCGCACCCACTGGCCGGGCCGCGGCCGCACCGCCGGCGGCCTGCGGGGCCGGAGCGGCACACGCTGTGGGCGAACACCCGGAGGCCGCAGTCCCGTTCGCACAGGCTGACGGGCATGCCGTCGAGATCCGTCCGGCTCTCCTCGGCCGTGAAGTCCTGCCGCTCGGTCACCCATACGACGTGCGCGCGGTCCAACGGCACGTCGGGCAACGGGAATCCGACCGGCACCGCGTTCCGCCGGGCCGCGGCCGCGCCACCGCGTGACCGCTTGGTCCAGACGGTCCGCACCCACTGTGCGGTGATGTCCATGGCCGGACCGCGCCCTACGCGGGCGAGCCGGCCGGCCGTCGGCGCTACGCGCCGGGGCACGGCGGGGTGTCCGGCAGGTGGGCCTTCGCCCACTCGCCCAGTTCCCGAAGCGCCGGCTCCAGGGCGGCCCCCGCCTCGGTCAGCCGGTAGGACACGCGCAGCGGCGGTCCCTCGTCGACCTCGCGGAGCACGAGTCCGGCCGCACCGAGTTCCGCGAGCCGGTCGGACAGCATGCGCTCGCTGATGCCGGGGACGGCCCGGCGCAGGTCGGCGAAGTGTGCGGGCTGTTCCACCAGGACGGCCACGATCGGGCCGCTCCAGCGTTTTCCGAGCAGCTGGAAGACACGGGTGATGCCATCGTCCACCCGTTTGCACGCCGCGCTGTCGTGTGTCACGTCCGCCGCCATGCGATCAGGGTACTACCTCGATGTAGGGGGATGAAAAAAAGTAAGCCCCTGTGCTAAAGATAGTCCTGTACGAAAACTCAGCCAGTGCTGAGCCACGGGGATAGCCCTGTCCCTTTTGTCTTCTTTCTGGAGTCACTATGGCCACCTTGCTGCACATCGACTCGTCCGTGTTCCCGACCGAGGCCTCGGCCTCGCGCGCCGTGGCGGAGGCCTTCCGCGCGCACTGGCAGGAGCAGCACCCGGACGGCACGGTCGTCCACCGCGACCTCGCGGCGCAGCCCGTCCCGCACATCAGCGCCGCCGCGCACACCGCAGGCTTCGCCGACCCGGCCTCGCACACCCCGGAGCAGGCCGCGGCCTTCGCCGAGCGTGTCCGGCTGATCGAGGAGCTGGAGCAGGCCGACGCGGTGCTGATCGGCGCCCCGATGTACAACTACTCGATCCCCTCGACCCTCAAGGCCTGGCTGGACAACGTGATCCTCTTCGGCCGCACCGCGGGCGAGACCCAGTCGGCGAAGGGCACCCCGGTGACGGTCGTCGCCAGCCGGGGCGGCGCGTACGGGCCGGGCACCCCGCGCGAGGGATACGAGTACGTGCAGAACTACCTCTCGGCCGTCCTCGCCGACGCCCTCGGCCTGGACCTCGACTTCATCGTCCCGGAGCTGACCATGGCCCCGCAGAACCCGGCGATGGCCGAGCTCATCCCGCTGTACGAGGCCTCCCGCGACCGCGCCCTGGAGGAGGCCGCCGCAAAGGCCAAGCAGCTCGCGGAGCGCCTGGCGGCCTGACCAATCCACCCCGGCCCCGGCGCCGTCCTGAACGCGGCGCCGGGGGCGGTGCGGCGGCGTGGGTGAGCGGCAGGTCGCGCAGGCCGTACGCGACGAGGACCGCCCACGGTCCCGGCGGGCAACCGGGGCCGGAGGTCGCCATGCGGACGATCGAGACCGGCCCGAGAACCGGTCGCGGCCACGGATGTACTGTGCAACGACCTGCTCAACGCCCCCGTGCACGGACACCTGAGGAGTGGCACCCGTTGGCCGCCAGCTACTTCGAGCGCATAGATCAGCATCGCTACAAGCCCACCCCGCACGCGAGCGGCGCGTGGGACACCGACGAGATGCACTTCAGCCCGCTGGGCGGACTCGTGATCCACGCGATCGACCAGTACCGCGCCGAGCGCCCGGCGAGCGGACTGCTCCTGTCCAGGATCAGCTTCGACATCCTGGGGCGCCTCGCCCTGGACGAGTGCGAGATCCAGGTGGAGTCGATCCGGCCCGGCCGCACCATCGAACTGCTCGAAGCGGTCGTCCGCATCGCGGACCGGCCGGTGGTGCGGGCCCGCGCCTGGCTGCTGACCGAGGTGGACACCAGCGCAGTGGCCGGCGATGCCGAGGCGCGCCTCACCCCGCCGGACGGACTCGCCGGTCACTCCCTGGCCTCGCTCTGGCCCGGCGGCCACTGCGCGTCCGTGGACGTCCGGCCGGTCACCCCCTCGGAGCCGGGCCGCGGCACGGTCTGGATCTCCACGGACCTCGACCTCGTCGCCGGCGAGCCGTGCAGCCCGGTCGCCTCCTATGTCGCCCTCGTCGACACGGCCAACGGCATCGCCGTACGCCGGCCGCCGACCGAGTGGATGTTCCCCAACGTCGACCTGACGATCCATCTGCACCGGCAGCCGGCGGGCCGCTGGGTCGGCCTGGACACCACGGTCGCCTTCGGCCCCACCGGCCAGGGCCTCACCAGCAGCGTCCTCCACGACGTCCACGGCCCGGTCGGCCAGGCCCAGCAGACGCTCACGGTACGGCCACTTCCGGGCCGGTGACCGCCCGTTGGGCCGGCTCAAGGGTCGAGGTTCCATCGCTCGGGAAGGTCGGCGTCACAGAAGACACAGACGAAATGCTCCTCCCGGACAATGTTGTGCTGCCCGCAGGTGCAACACCGGCGGAACACCACCTCATGGGTGAAGGCCCCGGGGCGTTCGAACCCGGACCGGTCGAGCGCCTGCGCGACCGCCGGCCATGAGTCGGTGTCCGGGCAGTAGCCCGTCGACTGGTTGCTCACCTCCCGCACCACCCATCGGCCGGTGTCCTCGCCGAAGCGGATCTCTCCCGCGCTCAGCACCGGCTCGCCGCCGGCACAGGCCACATGCTCGGACCGGCGCGGGGCCAGCCGTAGCGCGCCGTCCAGGCCGATGACGTAGGTGAAAGGCTCGGCCAGTTCCTCGCGCGGCCGGGTGGCGGCCCAGTCCGCGAACTCGTCCGCCGTACGAATGACGGTGCCGGTGTCTCCCGGCCGGACGGCGGCCTTCACGTCCTCGGGGCCGACATATCGATAGCTCCGAAGGCTCCGTCCCGACGCGTTCATGCCGGTCACGGTAGGGCATGGGGCGGTCCGCGCGACCGGCCCGTCCGCGACCGGCGGCGCTCGGCCTGGTCGCACCGGCCCTGAAGCGCGGCGACGAGGACACGGTGGACCGCTGGACCCCGACGATCCTCGCCCAGGAAGGCCCGGGCGGCGACCGCGGAGCGCATGAGGTGACACCACGCGACCACTCCGACGCCGGCCCGATCCGGGTGGCCGGGCGCTCCCTCACTCCCGAGCGGCCTCCGCCGCATCGCTCAGGTCCTGCGTACCGGCCTCCCCGTCCGTACGCGTCGCCCCCACCGAGGCCAGCCCCACCGCCGCGACCCCCGTCCACTGGGCCACCGCGAGGTGCTGCCGCAGGAACACCAGTCCGATCAGCGCGCCGACCGCCGGTTCCAGGCTGGTCAGCACCCCGAAGACGCGCGGTGTCAGGCGACGCAGTGCCTCCAGCTGGAACGTGTAGGGCACGACGCTGGACAGCACGGCGACCGCCGCGGCCACGGCGAGGGTGCCCGGGTCCAGGAGGCGGGTGCCCGCCTGTGTGATGCCGTACGGAAGGCTGAGCAGCGCTCCGAAGGTCACGGCCAGCGCCAGGCCGCGGCCGTCGGGGACGCGGCCGGCCAGCCGCTTGCCGGCCAGGATGTATCCGCCCCAGCAGCATCCCGCGACGGTGGCGCAGGCGATGCCGGTCCCGTCCAGGGCCGTGCCGGTGCGGCTGAGCAGGAGGACGCCGGTGACGGCGAGGCCTGCCCACAGCAGGTCGGGGACGCGGCGCGAACCGCACAGGGCGATGGCGAAGGGACCGAGGAACTCCAGGGTGGTGGCGGCGCCGAGCGGCAGCCGGGCGACCGCCTCGTAGTACGCGAGGTGGTGCACGGCGAGCAGGGTTCCAGCGGCAGCCGCGATACCGAGGACGGCCCGGTCGCCGCGGATCCGGGGCCGCCACAGCGCGGTGAGCGCGAGCGCGGCGATGGTCAGCCGCAGAGTCACCACTCCGGCCGGTCCCACGGCGGGGTAGAGACGGGTCGTCAGCGCCGCTCCGCCCTGCAGGCCGAGGATTCCGCCGAGGACGAGCCCCGGGGCCGGTACGGCGGCGAGTCCCCGGCCCAGGGCGAGGACGGCGCGCGCACGAGGTGTCAGGCACTGACTGATGGTTATCGGCTCCCGGTACGGCTGTCCTCGTACCCTAGGGTGGCGCCCCGTCGGTGATCAACACGGTGGGCCGGGTGGCACGGCCCCGGGCGCCACCGCTTGGCGTGCTGTCATGCGCGTGGACTACTCACCCGAGTCCATGACGACCGGGGCGTTCTACCGTCTGCTCACCTCCGTCGTCGTACCCCGGCCGATCGCCTGGGTCTCGACGCTCGCGCCGGACGGCGAGACGGCGAACCTCGCCCCGCACTCGTTCTTCACCATCGCCTGCACCGATCCGCCCGTCGTGCGGTTCATGTCGGTGGGGCGAGTTGACGGCTGACGATACGGTCGTGGCGCAAGGGAGGGTCCACCTCTGACGAGGTGTGATGCTTCATCGCCACGGCCAACGGCGTGTCACCAGGGCGGCCAGATGTACCGCCAGCAGAGGAAGAACCTCCTGGTCTCGTACTCGCCGAAGAAACTTGGCTTCTTCTGAGTGCCCAAAGAACTGAGCCAGACGTTCTCGGCCGTTCAGTGCTGAAGAGGCTTCAGTACGCCCAGGCGTTGCAACTCCACAATGTGTTCGGCTGCACGTCGGGGCGCTTCCCCGCCGGTGATCAGCACACCGGCTTCGATGTTGCGCCTTGCGGCGGACTCGGTCAGGTTGGCGCTGCCGAGGAAGAGGGTGTGACGATCGGCGACGGCGAGCTTGGCGTGCTGACGGGAGCGGGCCTGCCGGGCCGGGTTCCGGGCCCAGGTCCACAGCTTCACGCCGGGCGCCGACGCGAACGCGTCGGCGGGCTCCTTCCCCGACAGAAGTCCGCCGGCACCGGCCAGGGTCTCGACCACGACGTGCGTCTGCACGCCTCTGTCCACGGCCTCTGTCAGGGCACGTATCAGGGCGGGGTAGGGACGAGCCGCGTACGTCATGGCCAGCAGTTCGTGCTCGGCCGCGTTGATGACCTCGATGAGCACCTGGGCGGTGGCACGGACGGGTACGGCAGGTGTGGAGGGACCACTCCACACCGTGCGGACCCGGACGGTGTCCCGGGCCTTCTGCCGGGCGGCGACGTAGCCGCGCAGATAGGCAGCCGCCTCGGCCGGCGGCACCGACTCCGACTCGATGGCGTCGCACAGTCGCGCCACGGCCTCGCCGGCCGCCGGCGTGGCCAGTGCAGTCAGGATCCGTTCCCGGGAGCGTGCCTGAGCGAGCAGCCCGACCAAATCCTTGGTGCGGGAGAGCCCGAGGGCCGCCACGGCGGCCTCGGCAGCGGCCTCGAACCCAGGTCGGCTCACGGCAGCAGACCGACCGGCGTCAGCACCGGTTCCTTGTCCCCGGCCAACGGGACGAGGAAACGACGGTCCAGGAACCGGTTGCCGCGTTCGCACGTCGTCTCCGAGACGAAGAGGCAGACGTGGCACGCGGCTCCGTGGAGGAAGTCGGCCGGATCGTGCGGAAGGCGCTCGGCGCAAAGCGGATCGGCCGAGCAGTGACCGGCGTCGGTCAGGGCCCGGCGCACGATCCGGTCGAACTCGCGCTCCTCGGCGAGGGAGACCAAACCACCCAAGGTGCCCTCGGAGTCGGGAACCGCGGTGTATATGAGGATGCCCGTCCTCGGATTCTGCTCGTCTCCCGCGTATATACGCTCGGCGAGCGAGGCGGAGTTGTACCCGCATTCCAGGGCGATGGTGCGGATCAGCAGGTGGGACAGGGTGTGCAGGGCGATGTACCGTGCTCCGGGCCAGCCGTAGTAGGGGTCGAAGTCACTCGTCTTGCGGTCCGACTTCCGGTTGGCCCGGAATCGTGCGTAAGCCTCTCTGTGTGCCTCCATCTGCGCGGACTTCTCCATGCGGACGGCCCACTCCGCCATCAGACCGTCCCGCACGCGCAGGAAGATACCCTCGCCGCGGACCTCACTCGCTGGCACCCAGTTGCGGACTCCGCGGGACAGTTCCACTCGCGTGGCGATCTCCGGGGATTCCGGGTCAGGTGCGTCGAGCCGGGTGAAACCGATCAGCGCCCGTGCCTCACGCAGCCGCTCGACCTGCCTGATGTCGGCGAACAACTCGCTCAGACGGGCCGGCACCGGGACCTGCCGCAGTGCGAAGTCGTCACTGGGAGCAGGGACGGGTCCTGAAAGCGCATCCCATTCTGGGCCGAAGAGGTCGGCCTGAACGTCGGGCGCGGAGGGAGCCGGTCCGGCCGTCCCCTGTTTGCGCGCTGCGATGGCCGCGACCGCGGCGTCGGCGTCGAACTCCTTCAGGAAGGCGAACTTCGGCATGCGCGCCATGAAGTCGAACTGGATCCGGTCTTCGATGAGTTCGAGGTCAGGCCAGTGGTCGTCGAGGAGCTTGTCGATGTCTCCGCCCTGGACCTTGGGCAGGGCCAGCGCGCTGAGAGTCAGCGGGAACCACTGGTTGGAGGCGCCCGCCACCATCAGGACGGCCTCCTGCGCGCAGCCGTTCGAATCGAAGGTGCCCAGGTGCGGATGCCGCCCGCGGCATGAAGGCAGGTTGCGGCGGCCCCGCTCCCCCATGGCTTCCCGGATGTTGCGCTTGACGCCGCAGGCGACGCATTCGATGGTGACGTTGGCCGCCTGGTTGCCGCCGTGGTCCTTCATGCGCAGCTTCGGACGTGGGGTCTTGCCGCAGGGCTGGCCGTGGTGCACGTACGCGGTGTACGGGAACTCGTCGAGATGCCCTGCGGTGCAGACCAGGGTGAAGCGGGCGGCCACAGCGAGTGGCTTGCCCCGCTTGCAGTCGTGGACGAACTTGGCCTCGTGAGGTGTCCGTGGGTTGGAGTTGAAGAACGCGAACTCTCCGGAGTCGACGGCCGCCAGCACGTTGCACGCGGTGCAGCGCAGCCACTGCGGGAAGGGCGTGACGGGCACGCCGACTCCCTGGGCCGCCCAGCCCTTCGGATCCGTGTCGGCGCCCTCGAGCCAGGGAGCGGCCCGCAACTGCTCGACCTGGCCGCGGCCGTAGCGCTGGAGGGACCGGTTGACCGCGGCGCGGAGGCGGGGCTCGTCGATGTCGTAGTCGGTGATCCCGGAATGGCTCCAGGAATCGATACCCCGGATGAGGACCGAGAAGTTCGGCAGGTCGACGAGGGCGCCGACACCGGCGGTGAACATGAGGTGGCTGGGCCGTACAGCACCGACCCTGCGGTTGCCGGCATGGGTGCTCATCGCTGTGCCTTCCTGGTCGTGTCGGCCGTGAGGGGCCCGTACTCGTCACTGTCCACGGTGGTCACCGTTTCGGGGTCGGCGTCGGAGTCGGTCGCGGGCGTGCCGAACGTCCAGGCGGGTCCACCGCCCGAGGCTTCTTCCAGGAACGCTCCGCCGCCGGGCAGGAGCAGGTTGATCTCGTTCTCCGTCTCACGCATCGACATGCCGACGGTCAGCTCGGTCCACCGGGATCCGTCGGCCCGTCTGAGCAGTCCGTTCACGACGGTCGTCTTGTGCTTCTCCTTGCGGTAGCCGAGCGCTGAGCTGCTCTCGTCGCGCTTGCGGCGCCATTCGTCCTTCAGCCGGTCCAGCCGTTCGCTCAGGTACTGGCGCGGCCGGTCGCCGCCCACCCGTTCGGCGCGTTCCAGAAGCCGCCGTTCGATGTCCTGCGCGAGCGGCCCGTCGAGGTCGACGTGGTGGGCGTCGAGGTTGCGGGAGGTGTCGTAGGCCGCGTGCCGCAGCGCGGCGACGTAGGTGGCGGCGACGCCACGGTCGAGTGCGCGGCGGGTGTACGGGGTGACGGAGAGGGCCTCCACCTGACGGTAGAACGTCGCGTGGTAGTGCTCGAAGTCCTCGTAGTGCGCGAGGTCGCGGGGCCGCGACCAGTTGTAGAGGGTCACCACCAGTCCTGGGCGCCTGGCGTCACGGCCGACGCGGGAGGACGCCTGGATGTACTCGGCGGTGTTCTTGGGCTGGCCGACGACCAGCATGAGGCCGAAGCGGGAGACGTCGACACCGACCTGCAGCATCGAGGTGGCGAGGACCACGTCGACGGCCTGCCGGACGGTCGGTGTCATGGAGGCGCGGGGCTCTCGCTTCTCTTTCATGGCGGCGGCGTACTCGCGGATGAAGGCGCGCCGTCGCACCGAGGTGTCACGCTCGGGATCGAACTCGATCTCCAGCCGCTTCAGGGCGGCTCCGATGTCCGCCGAGGAGATTCGGGAGGTCAGCTCCTGAATGCTGAGCATCCCCGTTTTGCTCACGATGCGGTCCGAGAGCGTGTCCTGGCCCTTGCGGCTGCCGTTGGCACGCACCCGGGTGGTGATGTCGTCGTCCATGTACCTTCGCATGCCGGCGAGTTCGCGGGTCGCGTTGAAGTACCCGACGAGCGTCATGTACGGGTCCGCGGGGCTGCCGTAGTCGTCGAAGAGCTGCTGTCCGGCGAGCAGCAGGATCTCCGCGACGCGGATCTCGGCGGCTTTCAGTCGCGTGCCGTGCGCGCACACTCCGAGGTAGCGACGGCCCGGGTTCTCCCGGCTCAGTTCCACCTGCCGGGAGAAGAAGGTGTCGCCGACGTCCAGCACCTGGGGCGGGAAGACGGCGACCTCGCGGCCGAAGACACCGCGCACCTGGTCGGCGGCCCGCTTGGTGGTCGCGGTGGACGCGACGATCTTGGGGCCGGTCTCCTGACGTCGTCCGTGGGCGTCGGTGAAGCTCCACGTGCACAACTGGTCGACGGCGCCTTCGAAGAGGCCCACGGTGGTGCCGAGTGCCCCGGATATCAGGTGCAGCTCGTCCTGGATGATCAGGTCCGGGGGTCGCAGGCGGGTGACGGGCTGGGCGGTGACGCCGGGCAGGGCGCCCCGGGCGTTGTGCCGGCCGCCGCAGCCGGTCTTGGCGTCCAGGTCGTCGTGCCGGTACCCGTGGCGGGGGCAGAGCTCGGTGACCCTGCCGAACAGCAGGCCCGCGTAGCCGTTCCAGGGGAGCTGGGCGAACTTGTCGACCGTGGCGATCAGCAGCGAGGGCGCCAGCCGGTAGATCTCCTCGTCGACGGTGAGGACCGGAATACCCTCCCCGAGCGATTCGCGACGGGAGAAGGGGCAGCAGTCCTCTCCCTCCCCGCGCGGACAGTACAGCAGGATGCGACGGCGGCCTTCGTCGTACTCCATGTTCGAGCGGGCCGTCAGTCCGCTGCCGCACCAGGGGCAGGTGAGGACCTGAAGGACGCGGGCGTGCTTGTCGCTGGCGCTCTCCTTGGCCTCCGCGATCTGTTCCTTCGCCTCGTCGAACCAGTTCGGCGAGACGGAGGTGCCCACCCAGAGCCCGATGCGGAAGGGTGTGGAGCCCCAGCGCCGGTCCCGTCCGAACTCCTCGCGGCGCAGCACCTCGCAGGCGCTCACCAGTGCAGCGGCGCGCTGGAACTGCTGGGCCGTCAGCAGTCGCAGGGTGTAGCGCATGAGCACGCCCACCCCGGCCTCGCCGCTGCGGGCCTCGGCTCCCGAGCCGATCGTCCCCTGCAGGCGTCTGAGCGCGAAGGTGTAGGCGGCCAGGCCCAGATACGCCTCGGTCTTGCCGCCGCCGGTCGGGAAGAAGAGCAGATCGACGAGGGCTGCCCGGCCGGTGCCGCGGTGCGGGTGTCCGGGCTGGGTGAGGGAGCCGATGTTCAACAGCACGAAGGCGAGCTGGAACGGGCGCCAGCTGGCTGCCGCCTTGCCCTTGGCGTGGACCTCCTCCTGGGCCTCCCGGTAGGAGAGGGGGTCGTTCTCGCGGCCGGCACGGGCGGCCGCGACGGCGGTGTTGCGTCGCTGCAGGGCCATGGCCCGGTTGGCGAACCGGAAGGCCGCCAGGGCCGTTTCGTCGGCCAGGAGCCGGTCGATGCCGAGGGTGATGCGGTCACAGACCTCGAGTGCCTGCTCGATCGCGACCTCGGCCGATTCGCGCAGGTCGCCGGGGAGTGAGCGGGCTGCCCGGCGCTGCTGTTCCAGCCAGGCGCCGTACCCGTCGGCCAGCGGAGCGAGGGCCGCGCCGAGATCGGACCGGCGGCCGGGCACGGCGAGCGCGGCCAGTTCGTCCATGCCCAACTCCAGCCCCCGGAGCAGGCCCTGGTCCTCGAGTGCCGGGGCGGTCGTGGCCCTCACGTCGTACTCGGGGAGCCAGACGGTGGTCAGGCGATGGGCGTTGCGTTCGCCGTCACGGACGTGCGCGTGCACGGCCACGTTGCGGCCCTTCGCCTGGCTGAGGCTGTCCCGGTAAAGGAGACGCAGCCGCCGCTCCTCGGGGTCCTCGGGAACCTTGCCGGGGCCTGCCGTGTCGAGCGGATCGTCGACCGGCAGGAAGACCGCGGCCTGGTCGTCGGGGAAGGCGGTGACGTCGATCTCGGTCTGGAAGAGCCAGTGGGCGTCGCGTGCGTCCCGGCTGTCCGGCTGCCGGTTCACCAGGGCCAGCTCGACTATGCGCAGGTCTTCGGCATCCGTGCGGCCAGTGTGCCGGCGTACCTGCACGTCGAGGACGACGGCTTCGCCGTCGAGTTCGACGGCCCGGTCGCCCCAGCCCGTCACGTCGATGTCCACCAGGTGCTCCACGGGCTCACGCGA
Source organism: Streptomyces sp. NPDC007856 (assembly GCF_042868225.1). Classification (NCBI taxonomy): domain Bacteria; kingdom Bacillati; phylum Actinomycetota; class Actinomycetes; order Kitasatosporales; family Streptomycetaceae; genus Streptomyces; species Streptomyces sp. NPDC007856. Next base: position 252,352 of record NZ_JBIAEC010000013.1, read on the forward strand.
CCAGACCCTGCGGGTCGTCCCCCGCTCGGTGGCTTCCTCCGACTGCGTGTACCGCCCCCAGCGGACCACGGCGCTGAGCGTGCCGACGGAGGCCGGGACGGTGAAGGACAGCCCCATGGACGACGCCCAGATATGCCCGGCGGCCTGCGGGCTCAGCCGGTCCTGCAGGTCGCTGTCGTCACCTTCCTGCTCGTCGCCCGACTCGCCGTCCGCGCTCTGTGCCGCCGCCCGGGCGATCCGTTCCGTGGTGACGGCCTGGGGGCGGGGACCGAGCATGCCGACCAGGTAACGGTCACGCGGCCCGGAGGAGGCACTCGGCAGGGTCTCCGTCTCGCCGTCCCAGGGGCCGAGCAGGTCCCGGCGGATGTAGCTGACGAGTGCGTCCCGGACCGCGTAGGAGTCCCCCGCCCGGAACGTCTGGGGAACTTCGTCGAGGGGGTGTGGGACAGCGGCCTGGGCAGGCTGGGCCGGCATACGGTGGGTCCTTTCGGACAGTCCGTTGGGATTCGGGCGTGCGCCGATGGTGTGACGGCATCAAAAATATAGAATGTTGACTGAGTTCACACAATGATTCCCGGAGGCTCCGTCTCCCGGCATCCCGATCAGTCTCTAGTCTGGTGCCCGCCCGCCGTCCGCCCGTGACCCGAGGACGCCCATGCCCCGTCTCGCCCTCTCCGACGACTTCGTCGCGGATCTGATCTCGTTGCAGAGACCGGTTCAGAAGGACGTCAACGACGCGATCCAGATGTTCCGGGGCCTGACCGTGCCTCAACTTCACGCCAGCAAGGGAATGCATCTGGAGAAGCTCGAAGGAGCGCGCGACCCCCGGATCCGCACGATTCGGATCACCCGGTTCTACCGAGGGGTTCTCCTCGCCCCAGACGACGGGAGCGGGCTGTACACGCTGCTGCGGGTCGCACCGCACGACGAGGCGATCAACTGGGCCTGCAAGCGCGCCTACTCGGTCAACGGGGCCACCGGCGGACTGGAGGTCCGCAATGTCGAGGCGCTCGAACAGATGGAGACCTACTTCGAAACGAAGGCGGTCGAGGTACCGGCACGTCTGTTCGCCCAGCACTCCGACACCGTGCTGCGCGACCTGGGCATCGACGATCAGGTGCTGCGGCTGGCGCGAGTGTGCGTCACGGCGGACGACCTGACCGTCATGGCGCCGCCCATGATGCCCTCCGACCAGTACGAGGTGCTGGAGTACCTGGCGGCAGGCTACTCGCCCGAGGACGTCTGGGAGCAGCTGATCGCTCCGCGCGGGCAGACGGTCCGCACGGCCGAGGACCGGCCGTCCGTCACGCTCAGCGAGGCGATCCTCAACACGCCGAACCGCATCGTGGAAGTCACCGGCCCCGGTGAGCTGGAGCGCATCCTCACCGAGGATTTCACCCGCTGGCGCGTCTTCCTGCACCCCGCCCAGCGCCGGTACGCCTACCATCCCGGATTCAACGGACCCGCTCAGGTGACGGGCGGCCCAGGCACCGGCAAGACCGTCGTCGCGCTGCACCGGGTCCGGCATCTGCTGCGCTCCGGGCACGAGGGCGACCGGATCCTGCTCACCACCTTCACCAACGCCATGGCGGCCGCCCTGCGGGACAGCCTCGCCCTGCTGCTCGGCGACGCCGACGCCCACCTGCTCGACCGGGTCGACGTCACGACGGTGGACTCGCTGGCCGCCCGGGTCATACGTGAGGCGAGGGGCAGTTCGCCGAAGCCGTTGTCAGCGGCAGCCGAGAAGAGCGCCTGGACCCGTGCCGCCGCCCGCGAGGACCTGCCCTGGTCCGAGCGCTTCCTCTCCCAGGAGTTCCGGAGCGTCGTCCTGGCTCAGGGCCTGCGGACGCCCGAGGAGTACCTGCGCTGCGTGCGCAGGGGGCGCGGGACGCAGGTCGGACGGGTGCAACGGGCGCGGCTGTGGCGGGTGATGGAACGGTTCACGGCGGACCTGACCGCGCGCGACTCGGCGACGTACACCATGCTCTGCGACCAGGCCGCCCGGATCCTGGCCGAGAAGGGGCCGCGCTACCGTCACGTAGTGGTGGACGAGGCGCAGGACCTGCACCCGGCCCAGTGGCGGGTACTGCGCGCCTGCGTCGCCGAACAGGACGATGACCTGTTCCTCGTCGGCGACCCCCACCAGCGCATCTACGACTCCCGGGTCTCGCTTCGCTCGCTGGGCGTTCATGTGCGGGGACGCACGTCCCGGCTGCGCATCAACTACCGCAGCACTGAGGAGATCCTGCGCTGGTCGGCGTCGCTCCTGGACGGTCAGCCGGTGGGTCGGCTCGGTGAGGACGACGACGATGAGGGCGCCCCCGACTCGCTGCGGGGCTACCGGTCAGAGCTGCACGGCCGCGTTCCGGTGGCCCGCGGCCACGCCGGCCAGGACGACGAGCTGCGGGCGCTGGTGGAGCAGATCCGGGTCTGGGTGGACCAGGACGGCGTCAAGCTGTCCGAAGTGGCGGTGTGCGCCCGGTTCAACACGCTGGTCGACGCCGTCATCACGCGTCTGCGCCGGGAGGGCCTCCCGGTGGTCGCGGTAAAGGACGACCCGGGCCCGCACGTGTCGGGTGTGCGCGTGGCGACGATGCACGCGATGAAGGGACTCGAGTTCCGCTGCGTGGCCGTCGTGGGCGTGACGTCGAGCGTGCTCCCCTTCGCTCCGCAGGTGACGCCCGCAGACGAGGACGCCGTTCAGCACCGTTCCGATCTGCTGGCCGAGCACTGCCTGCTCTTCGTCGCCTGCACGCGGGCGCGTGACGCACTGGCCATCTCCTGGAGCGGTCAGCGCAGCCGCCTGCTGGACCCGGTCGCCGGCTGAGACACGCGCGGCCCTGTCACTTGCGCGGTACGTGTGACAGGGCCGACGGTCGAAGAGCTCAGGCCCTTATCTCCCGGACGACGACCGAGCGCTTCTTGCCCTGGGACGCGTCGTACGAGATCTCGCGTCCGGCGGGCTGCCACATCAGCGCATGGCCGAGGGGGGACGACGGAGAGACGATGTCCGCCTCCTCGGTGGATAGTTCGGCGACGGTGTACAGGGTGTCCTCTTCGAGTTCGCCGTCGAACTCCAGGACCAGTAGCGCGCCCGGGATCACCACGTCCGGGGCGGTCGGTTCCCGTCCGACGCCGACGGCGTCGAGGAACGTCCGCAGGAATGCGAGGCGCTTCGTGCGCCGGTCACGCTGGTCGGCCCGCGTCTTCCTGAGGAAGACGAGCTGCGCCGCGTCGGCCCCGTCGGGTGTCTCGTCGGGGGCGTCGAGGGCCGCCTGCAACTGCTGCGCCTCCCGCACCAGCCGCTGGAAGGCCGCGGCGGGGATCTGCCGGACCGGTAGTGAGCCCGGCGTGACCGGCGCCGGCACCGGACCCTCCGCCGGCCGGGCCGGGCCCCCGGAGGGCGCGGTGCCGGCTCGGTTCTTCGAAGAGACCATGGACGGCTTCGCGGGGGCCGGCATCGCCTCCAGGACCGGTCCGCGCAGCGAGTCGCGCGGATCCACGGGCGCCGGTACGGCCTCCACGGCGACGGCGGCGGCTTCCGTCGCCGTTGCCGTACCGCCCCAGTCCTCGCTCGGTTCGCTCCCGCGCTCGGTCACCACGCTCTCGTCGTCCGGCTGCGTCCCGCCGCGCCCGGTGTCGGGTGCGGTGTCCGACTGCTCCGTCTCCTCCCGCACCGGCTCGATGCCCAGCCGTTCCAGCTCGGCCCACAGGGGCGCCAGCGCCTGCTCGCGGTCGAGGTGGAACCGGCTGCCCCGGATCCGGACGAACGTCCAGTCGACGCGTTCCAGGTCTCGCTGTCGGGCCGCCGCGGTGGAGGCGTCCTCGCCTTCGGCGAAGGCGTCGCCGTCGCAGGCGACCGCGAGCCGGCGCGTCCCGCCCTCCACCACCAGATCGAGGGTGTGGCGCCCCACCTTGTATCCCGGGCGGACCCGATAGCCCCGAGCCGTCAGTTCCAGGTAGACCTTCTGCTGGAACAGACTGTCGAACGCTTCGTGCCTGGCGTCGGGCAGGACCTCGCCCTCGACGGCGGCGGTGTCCTCCTCCGCGGGCCGGGTGAGGTGGTCGAGCCACCGTCGGCGCAGGTCGTTCTCGTGGAACTGTTCGGCGCGCGCGCTGTGGAACACCCACACCTGGTCCTGAGCGCGCGAGGCGGCCACATTGATCCGCTGCTCGTAGGTCTTGCCGTTGAAGCCGCCCGGCACGGTTCCGGCGCCCGTGGACGGTGAGTTGACGCAGGAGACGAACATGACGTGCCGCTCGTCGCCCTGGAAGTCCTCGGCGTCGCCGACCCGGATGCGCCGCTCCTCTCGCTGCTCGTAGTCGAGGCGGTCGGCCAGCAGGTTTTCCAGTTCCGCCAGGTGGCCCTTGCTGGCGCGGAGACTGATGACCCCCATCGTCTTCCCGTCGTAGGCCGGGTCGGCGCAGCACCGCACGATGGCGTCGACGAGCGCCTCGGCCTCGGCGGGGTTGCACAGCCGGGAGTTGGCGCCGAGGGCTTCACCGTGTTCGACGTGCACGGTGCGGACCGGGGGCAGCCGGTCGGCACCGTACTGCCGCAGGGGCAGCAGATCGCGGTTGTAACAGAGGTCGTTGGAGAAGGAGATGATCTCCGGCATGCACCGGAAGTGCTCCTTGAGCATGAGCGTGCCGCGGCCCGCCGAAAGGGCTTCGGTGAGGTCGAAGAAGCTGGAGTCGGGGCCGAACAGGCTGCGGACGTCCGGTTCCAGCGCGGTGAGCAGGCGGTCTCTGAGGTGGAAGTACTCGTCCTGCTTGAGGCCGACGTTGGACGGGCTGACCTGCTTGCTGTCGCCGACGACGACCATCCGGTCGGCGAGCCAGCTCAGCAGCATGGCCTCCAGGCCGGACTGGCTGGCCTCGTCGACGATGACGACGTCGAACATGCCGGGCCGGTCCATGGGCACTGTCTCGGCGACCTGGTGCAACGGCATGATCCAGGCCGGCACCGCCGTCTGTGCCTTGCGCAGTGCGGCCTGGGCGTCGCGCCGGTAGCGGTGCTGGTACTTGCCCTTGATGCGCCGGGCGGCCTGCTGGTAGGCGCTGAGCGCCCGGGACTGGTCGCCGGTGAGCAGGCCGAGGCAGCGGTGCCAGGCACGGGCGGCGGCGAGCCGGGCGAGCATGATGCGGGCCTCGTCGTCCGCCTCCGTCAACCGCTTGCGCAGGGCACGTTCGGCCTCGGGGTCGGTCAGCCGCTCCATGCGCTCACGCCACGCCGACCAGGCCCAGGCCTTGGCAAGCGCGGGCAGCCGGGTGTCCCAGGCGGTGTCCTCGTGGGTGGCCGTGATGCGCTCGGCCAGAGCCGGAAACGCCTCGCGGACACAAGTGAGGGCCGTGTCCTGTTCGGCCCGCAGCCGCGCGGCTTCCCGCACCTCGGCCATCTCTTCGCTGAACGAGCGGTAGCCTTCGGGATCCCGGTCGCGTACGGCTTCGAGGGCGCGCACGACCGCGGGTGCGGCACTGGGCCGGTCGCTCCAGGCACGCAGCAGTTCCTCGGTGTCCGCGATGACCTTGCGTGACTCTTCGGCCGCGCGCAGCGTGGTCGCCGCGCGCAGCAAGGTGCGCACGGCGTGCTCGATGGAGGCGTTGTGCCAGGTGGCGACGGCGAGCGCCGGTGAGGTGGCCGCGGCGGTCAGGACGTCGGTACGCGCGGCGGCGACAGCGAGCAGCGCGTCGAGCACCTCCGCCTCCTGACGCAGCCGTGCGAGACGGGGCCCGTGTCCGTGCCAGGCGGTGGCGGGAGTGCCCCACTCGGACTCCACCTGGGCCAGGCGCAGTTCGAGCCGAATGCGGGCGAGGACGACAGCCGCCGTCGGGACGTCCTCCGGAGTCCGTCCGTCGACCCGTACGGCGTCCACGAACGCGCCGACCGTCTTCGCCAGCTTGGAGCGCATGCCGAGGGGCCCGCGCAGCTTCTGGCCCTGACCGAGCCCGTCGTGCAGAGCGGTGGCCTGGGCGAGCGCCGTGGCCGGGTCGTACTGGTCCAGGCCGCTGACCATGGCCGTGCCGAGCGTGGCGAGCGAGGCGTCGACGGCGGCGAGGGCATCGGAGACGGCGGCCCGCCGGCTGCGCGCCTGCCAATCCTGGCCCTCGGTCACCTCTTTCAGCAGCACCGCGGCCCAGTCGCCGGCCGGAGCGGCGAGGGACGCGGCACGGGCGCGGGCGGCGGAGAAGGCGTCGAGCGCCGAGGACAGCCGCTGCTGTTCGGCCTCGCTCAGGCTCCGCACCGCGGCGTCGTGCTCCGCGCACAGGGGATCCCGGCGCGCGGCGGCATGCGCGTCCTCAGCCGACCGCACGACCCGCACGGCCTCCTCGAAGTCACCGGGACTCGGCAGCTCGGAGGGTCCGGGCACCTCGGCGGCCAGGGCCTGGTGGTCCGGGGTGTACGCGCGGGTGGCGTGCAGCAGGCGCAGGGCCTCGTCGGCGGTCAGGGCGGGCTGCTCCTGCGGGACGGGGCCGAGCCAGTCGTATCGTCCCGTCTCCGCGGTGAGCCGCTCGGCTATCTCCTGGAGGCTGCCGCTGTAGTCGCCGATCTCCGCCTCGAAGCGGTGGGTTTCCTGCTCGCGCAGCACCGCGAGGTCGCGCAGCATGGCCTGCTGAGCTGCGCGGGCCTTGGCGAGTCGGGACTGGAGCGCCTTGACCGCCTTCCAGGAGGCCTTCTCGTCGTAGCCGGCGTACTCGCTGAGAATCTTGTGCACGGACGCCTCCAGCTCGCGCTGGGCGGCCGCGCCGTCCTCGGTACGGCTCACGCACAGGTCGCGGACGGACTCCGGAAGCTTGTCCCGCAGCACGCGCAGGGCACGCGGGGTGTGGCTGGTGATGAGGACCCGCTTGCCCTGGGCCAGCAGGTCCGTGACCAGGTTCGCGATGGTGTGCGTCTTGCCGGTGCCGGGCGGACCCTGGACGACGACGAGCCGGTTGGCGCGCAGGCGTTCGGCGATCGTGCGCTGCTCCTCGTTGGCGGGCAGGGCAAAGTACATCTCGTCGCCGTCGGTCGCGGTCCCGCCCTCCGCCGCCGCGAGGTCCGCCGCGGTGAGCGCGCCGTCGCGGCCCGCGATGTAGCTGAGCAGTTCGGTGGGCGGGGTGCCCGCGTCGATCTGCCGGGCGATGGACTTGAGCGCGTCCATGGTCGAGCGGCGGCTGCGTTCCCGCAGGACGAGCGCGGGGGTGAGTCCCACCTGCGGAACGTCGAGGCTGCGCGGCTTGGCGCGCTCCACGGTCGGTGCGTAGCCGCCGGCGCTGTGCGCGGCGTTGACCCAGCTGCGCAGGGCGGTGTGCACGGCGTCGAGGTGTTCGGGGTCCGTTACGTCCGAGGCGCCTTCCAGTACCTCGACGATCTTCTCCCGCACGGGACCCGGCACGTGCTGGGCCCCTTCGAGCATGCCCTCTTCGAGTTCCAGTCCGGCGCCGGTCGGATCGGGGGCGGCGGTGAGCGTGCCGGTGGACGGATCGAGCCGGAGGGTGGCCCGGTGGGTGACGAGGTGCCGTTCCACCCGCTGCCCCGCGGCCGTCTGCCAGGTCAGGCGGCCGAGACCGAGCACGAGTTCGTAGGCCTCGCCGAGGTTGGCGGCGTCCTCGTGCATCTTGTGCAGCCGGTCATACAGCCTGACGACGGGGTCGATCGCGCGGCGCCGCTCCGCCCACGCGAGCCATTCCTGTGCCCAGGCGGCGTACAGCTTCTCGATCTTCTCCCGCTGGGGGTGCTCGTCCAGCTCGTGGTAGGTCTTGTCGAGCGGGATGCCCTGCGACCAGTCGGGAAACTCCGGTTCGATGCGCCGGCGCAGGTGTGGGGCGCTGGTCTGCTTGAAGTCGCGGATGCGGTTCTCGTCCACCCAGGGGGCGAGCAGAGCCTTGGGGTGCGGCGCGTCCTCGCGCTCGGGGCGGGTGACGGTCAGCCAGGCCGGCTCGTCGGTGCCGAGCATGCCGTCGATCATCACCTCGACACCGTCGTCGTCGGGCAGTTCGTCGAACCACACGGTGCCGGCCGCGCCGTCCAGCGTACGCACGGGGCGTGTCTTCGACTCCTCCGCCTCGGCGAGGAAGCGGAAGATCTGCCGCACGCGTGCGGCGTCGAGCTCGTCGGCGGAGAGTTGAGGTGCGGGTGACGGCGTGGCCTGGCGCCCCGGGCCGGCCGGCTGCGCGGGGACGGCGTCGAGCGTGGCACGGGCGCTGTGCTGCTGCCCGAATCCGCCGGTGCGGATGCCGGGGTCGCCGGGCTCTGCCTGTGTGGGGCTGACACGGGACAAGGACGCGGCGGCGGTGCCCAGGGTGGCCGGCACCGCAGTCGCGGCCGTGGTGAAGGTGACACTCTCCCGGTCGTGCGTCCCCCGGAAACGGACCTCGATGTCCAGGTCGTCGGCGGTTCCGGCGGGGATGCTGTAGGCCCACGTGGCGGAGAGCCTGCGTCCCGTGCGCAGGGTGCCCTCCAGCTCGCCGTCGAGCAGATCACCGCTGTAGTCCTGCACCTGACGGGCCGTCTTGCCGTACGGGCCGCCGCGCACCAGCAGGGTGATCCCGTCCACGTCGACGGGCCGCCCGGTGCCGTTGCTCAGGTGCAGGGTGCAGCGCACCAAGTCGTCACCCGGCCGATACCCGTGACTGTCGTCGGCGTCGGCCAGATCGTAGGGCATGACGTCGTCCACCCGTACATACAGGCCGTCGTCGTACTGGTAGACGGAACCGACCGGCCGCAGGCCGTCACCCGGCACGCTCTCATCCTGACTCACACGCCCCACCCCACTGTGTGCTGAGGGCCAGCTCATGACCCGTTCAGTGACATCTCGCCCAGCCGCCTCAAGCCGCCCACAAGGCGCCCCCCAGCGCGCGAACTTGAGTGTGAACTGAGCACACGCGGGGAGCGTATCAGCAACTCCTGACAGCACTGCCGCCTTGAGACCAGCCGGGCCGCAAGCTCAACGTTGAGCGATCAAGCAGCGACTTCAGGGCGCCCCGGCGTCAGGACAGACGTCGGCGTCGGCGACGGAAAGGCCATTGACTCAGTACACAACCTCACGGCAGGATCTCGATGGCGTCACCCGTGCATTGTGCGTGACGTCCCTCCCGGAGAAGGGCAATCGCGCCATGGACATGCAAGTGGTCGACGTCTCGCCCCAGTTGGCGGCACAGTGGCTGACCCGAAACACCAACAACCGACCGCTCAGCAAGGGCACGGTGCAGCAACTGGCCGGCCAGATCCAGCGTGGTGAGTGGCAGTTGACTCACCAGGGCATCGCCTTCGACGAAGACGGTGTCCTGATCGACGGGCAGCACCGCCTGGCGGCCATCGTCAAGGCGGGAGTCACCGTGCAGCTGACCGTCGCGCGCGGTGTGCCGCGCACGGCGTTCACCGTGATGGACACAGGCCGCAAGCGCACCGGCCGCGACGCACTCGCCCTCGCGGGTGAGGCCAACGCGACCCATCTGGCGGCCGCCCTGCGAGGACTGCATCTCTATCGGACCGCACCGAACTCCGCGTGGAGCGGCGGATCGTCGGTCACGAGCAACGACCAGCTCCTGGACGTGCTCGCCAAGCACCCCGGTGTCCGCGACGCCCTGCAGCACGGCATCGCCTTCAACCGCGGATGCCGCATCACCGTCACGGCCGCGACGATCGGCTGGTACGTCACCACCGAGGCCCGGCCCGACATCGATCAGTCCGCCTGGGAGGAGGGAGTCCTCACCGGAGCGCGTCTGGAGCCGGGCGACCCGCGTCTCACGCTGCGCAACACCATGCTCAGCCTGGCACTGGGCAACGCACACCGGCGTCGGGACGACTCACGTGAGCACCTGCTCTACTACCTCAAGGCGTGGAACGCGTGGGTGGAGGGCCGCAGCATCAAGCTGCTGCGCCGCTCCCCCAACGAGACCATGCCCCGCGTCTCCAGTCGCTCGGCCCTGACATCGGCGGACAACAGCGCCTGAAGAGGCATAGATTCAGCGGACAGCCGCCCCTGGCGCGAGAAACGCCGGGACATGGATGGGCCGGGCCTGTGGCACTCGGCAGGGGGACACATGGGAAAGGAGGCGCATGCGCGCCCAGGAGATCACCTTCCTCAAGCTCGTCCAAGGTGACAAGCAGTTTCAGGTCCCGCTCTACCAGCGCACGTACAGCTGGGGCAGGGAACAGCTCCAGCGGCTGTGGGAGGACGTCGGGGAACTCGTCGAACAGCATCTGGCCGGTGAGGCGGCGGCGCCGCACTTCCTGGGTTCGGTGGTGCTCGCACCGGGCCAGATCCAGGCGGGCGGCGTGCAGAGATGGCTGGTGGTGGACGGGCAGCAGCGTCTGACCACGCTGATGCTGGCCTTCACGGCGCTGCGTGACCATCTGAAGGAGACGGGTGACGCGCGGGGTGTGGACCGGGTGCACCGCCAGATACTGGTCAACGAGTTCCACGAGGGTGCGGACCACTACCGTTTGCTTCCCACGCAGGCGGACCGCGAGGCGTACACCGCCTGCGTCCAGTCCCGGGCCGAGGCCGGCGGCAGCGACAACATCGGAGCCGCCTACCGTTTCTTCCGCGGTGCGCTCGCCGAGGGTCACGAGGCGGGCGACGAGCGGTGCACCGCCACGGTCGAGACGGTCCTCGAGGATCTGCTGTCCATCGTGGAGATCACCGCCGAGTCCGGTGACAACGTCTACCGGATCTTCGAGTCGATCAACAACACGGGTGTCGGGCTCAGCCAGAGCGACCTGCTGCGCAACTACGTCTTCATGCTGCTGCCCAAGCGAGGCGAACGGATCTACCAGGAGCTGTGGCTGCCCATGCAGCAGAGCCTGGGCCCGAAGAACCTCGAACTGCTGGTCTGGCTCGACCTGGTGGTACGTGGCCACTACAAGACCAAGCAGAGCGAGATCTACCGGGAACAGCAGAAACGGCTCCAGCCGCTGGCCGGCGACGAGGACGCGCTACAGCACGAGATCGAGCAGCTGGCCGAGCGGGCCGGCAGGTTCCTGCGCATCGTCGAACCCGCCCGTGAGCAGTCCCCCGCCCTGCGCGCGGTCCTGGAACGCCTGGCCGCCTGGGGTGGTCAGACGCACTACCCGCTCGCACTGCACCTGCTGGACCTGCTCGCGGCCGGCCGGACGACTCCGGACGACGCGGCGCAGGCGCTCGGCTACGTCGAGTCCTATCTGGTACGGCGCCTGATCTGCCAGACGCCGACGACCGGCCTCAACCGGATCTTCATGGAGGCGCCGAAGGAGCTGGAGGCCGACCGGCCCGCCGCCGAGGCGGTACGGCGGTTCCTGTCCGGCCGTCGCCGTCGCTGGCCGAGCGACGAGGAGCTGCGCGAGGCGATCCGCACCAAGCCGTTCTACTGGAGTGGCCGTCCTCCACAGCGCAGTTACATCCTCCGCCGCCTGGAGGAGAGCTACCGTCCCTCCGAGCCCGTGGACTTCGCCAAGGCGTCCCTCAGCGTGGAGCACGTCCTGCCGCAGCGACCCGCTCCGGCGTGGTTCGACCTCCTCTCCGAGGAGACGGAGCCGAACCAGACTCCGCAGGAACTGCACGACCTGCTGGTGCACACCCTCGGCAACCTCACACTGACCGGCGACAACGGCAAGCTGTCCAACCACCCCTTCGAGCGCAAGCAGCAGATCCTCGACTCCAGCGCCCTGCGCATGAACCTCGAGATCGCCTCGGCGCAGCGCTGGGGCAAGGCGGAGATCCTGGCGCGTGCCGACCGCCTGTCCGAGCGCGCGGTGGAGCTGTGGCCCGGCCCGATCGGCGGGGTCAAGCCAGCCGGTGAGGAGTCCCCGGGCTGGGCCGAGCTGCGGGCCGCGCTGGTGGCGATGCCGAGCGGCACGTGGACCACGTACGGCGATGTCGCCGAGCTGATCGGCAGCCACCCGGTGGCCGTCGGAGCGTACCTGGGCGGCAACTCGACGGTGATCGGCGCCTACCGAGTGCTCACCTCGGAAGGCAAGATCTCCCCTTCCTTCCGCTGGGCGGACGGCGACGACCGGCAGCCGCCGCAGGAGCTGCTGACGAGCGAGGGCGTGCGCTTCGACACCTGGGGCCGGGCGCACCGTTCACAACGCCTGACGGCGGCGGAGCTGGCGACGCTGCTGGGTAAGGACGTGGCACAGGAGCCCGCGGCGCACGATCCGCTCCCCGAAGGCGAGGACGCGGCGGCGGCCGAGCGCTTCCACACCCAGTTGCAGGAACACTGGCCGGATGCGCACCCCGGCGTCATGGGGGCCCTCGAGTTCTGGCGCCGACAGGGCGGTTACGTCAACTACGGCCGCCATGAGGAGACCAGTTGCTTCCCGATGCTGGACGCCGGGACGAGCCGTAGCCCCCACCTGCTCTGGCCGCTCGCGATCTATCCGGTGAGCGGCACGGTCGAGGTGGTCTTCCAGTACCTGAAGTCCCGCACCCCCTTCGACGACACCGAACAGCGCCGGGAACTGCTGAACCGCCTGAACAAGATCGACGGCATCGACCTGCCCGAGGCGAAGCTGGAACTGCGCCCCTCCTTCCCTGTGACGGTCTTCGCCGAGCACGGTGACGAGATTTGCGAGGTGCTGGACTGGTTCGTGGGAGTGGCGGCACTGGATCTGGCTCGGCGGGACTGAAGCCAGGAGGGCTGAGGACCTTCACCCCCACACTCGCACGACGGGCCGTCACATCGTGGATGGCACCTGTGACGCCGGGGGCACCAGCCGGGGTGGCACTGGACGGGACGGGTTCGCGTAGGCGGCATGCGCGTGTTCCTGTTCCCGTAGCCAGATCGCCTGCAGAGCCTCGTCCGTCTGGGGAACGGCGAGTCCGGCGGACCTGAGGACATCGCGGAAGAAAGCCACGGGGCCGCCCTCTGCCCCGGTGACGAGGGCCGACAGCAGCGGGACGCCGGGGGCGAGTGTCCTGTCGACGGCGACGAGCACGTCCCGGGCGCTGAGGAGCCCCGACTCGGCGCTCAGGCTGTCGAACGTCACCGTGCCGCCTCGGGCCGCCACATCGACGAGCTCGCGGGTGAGCCTTCCGACAGGATCTTCCTTCCGAGGGGGTGCGGCGGGGCGCTTGGCGCGCGCGGCCAATTCCTCCACGTGTCGATGGCGCTCAGCCCGGGCCAGTTGCTTCGCCTCCTGGTTCTGCTGAGCCCGCTTGGCGGCTCCGGCGCTTTCCCTTGCCTCTTTCAGCGCCTCCTCCGTCGACTTGACGTAGTGGCCCAGGGTCATGCCCGCGACCACCGCCCGCTGTGACGGCGGAAGCGTGGCGCCGTCGTGCTGGGCGAGCCAGGTCTGCGCGGCGCTGAGAGCTCTCCGTGCCCGCTTGCGCGGTGCCTTGGTCAGGTTCGGCACGAGACCCTCCAGTTCGCGCACGAGGGAACGCAGGTACTGCACCATGGACGCGCCTGGCGCGGCGGCGGTCCGCTGGTGCCGGAGCAGCAGCGCCTGCCGATCCACGGGGGGGGGTGGGTGCTCACAGTCCTGGCCGACTTCAGGCGCGCCGGTATCTCGACCGTTCTCCTCGGCCGGGAAGTCGTGGGCTGTGCAGGTTTCAGCGACAGCCGGGCCGGCATGGCGCGCGGCGGAACACCGTATGCCGCGAACGCCCGCTCGGTCTCGACGGCCGCCCAGCGCTTGATACGGGTCGATACGCCGGAGTACAGAACTCCGATCCGGGAAAGCACCTGAGGCAGGTACGGGAGCGGCTCGCCATTCTCCCGGAGAAGTGCGGAGAGGACGGGGACGTGCTCCCGCAGCGGGCTGTCGACCTCGACCAGCAGCGCCTGCCGTTCAGCGATCGAGTATGCGGCCAGTTGGGGGCTGACCGTGCGGGCCAGGGTCTGCCATGTGGTGGTGGTCTGCTGACGCGCGTGGTGGGCCAAAGCGTCACGCATGGCGGTGACCAGTGCGGCCTTGGTGAGAGGTTCGCGGGCCGCAGTGGCACCGTCGACGGGAGCGACTGTCGCAGTGAACGCGGGCTCGGGCGAGCGCTTCGCCGCCGACGACGCGGACTCACTTCGGCGGGGCGCCGGCACAACCACCTCTTCCCGCACGGCGTCGACCGCAGGCGTCCACAGCCCCGTCCGCTGGGCCTCGTGAGCGTTCAGACGTACGTACCGGTTCGCCTCGATCGCCCAGCCCGCTGTGCCCTCGGCGACGAGCAGCCGTGCTCCGTCGGCGACCCGGTAGACGTGCTCGGCGGGTGGTGCCTGGGTGTCTGCCGGCAGGGAGACCAGGGCCCGGACGATCGGGCTGTCGACGGGCTTCACGTCGGCGACGAGCAGGTGCCGGTCCCCGGCCGCGAACGGGGAGTCGGCGGGTGCCTCGGAATCGGGCGCCAGAGCGAAGACGAGTCCACCCTGGAGGGGGAATGCGGCCGGCCTGGGCCGGGGGTGACTCAACCGGATCCGTTCGGTGGCCGGTGTGACGATGCCGGACGGTGTCAGCGCGCAGTCCTCCAACGGCGTCCAGGACACCGTGCGGTCCCGTGTCTCGGCACCGACGTGGACGCGGCGTTCGCCCCCCACGGTCTCGCAGCGGACCCGGAGGCAGTAGCCGTGACGGCCGAGGAACTGCTGGGTGATTGGCCCGTCGGCCGCGAAGATCCAGTCGATGTCGTCAGCGTCCGCAGCGAGTTCGTCACCGGCCCGGCGCCATGTCCGGTAGTCGAGGGAGCTGAGCTGGAAGCGCAGGCGGCGCCGGCTGTCCGGCAAGTGCACGTCCACGGCGTCACCAGGGCCGGTGCCGAGGTCCCGCGTCTTCACCTGTCCCCGCAACTTGCGCTTGCTAAGGAGGTTTTGGACACCACGCTTGATGAAGAGGTGGTCCGCGCTCGATTCGCCGGTGTTCCTTCGGCGGCAGACGGGGGCCGTCGGGTGGTGGGCGAAGTGGCAGACCTTGGTCGTGTAGCGCCGGTCACTCAGCTCGCCACCACAGCCGCCGAGTTGCAGCCCGCACCAGTAGGTGTAGTGCGGATGGGCCTTGCGCCATCTGTCCAGTTCCCAGGCGTCCATCGGCAGGATGACGGGGTGATCCGAGTTCCTGTTGCCGATCACGGCTGTCTGTACGAGACGGTGGTCGTACATGAGACCTCACAAGCGGATCCCCGGGGCAACTGAGCATCGCGCCCTAGGGCAGCTAACGCGAACATCCTCAGTATGATGCGCATGTACTCAGTTCACAATGATTCTTGTTCAAGTTCGGTACTCAGGCTGTCCATTGACGTCTACGAGGCATAGGCTCGTCAGTACAAGGGGCGACGGTCGGGGAGGGGGCCGCTCAATGCGGAAGCGCGGTGTCGCGCGTGTCCGGCCCGCTCAGGCTGCTGACTCCTGCCTCTGACCAGCCCGTCATGTCCTTGAGTCCTGCTCAGGCCACCGCACTTCGAGGAACATTCGTGAGTGAACTCGGCCCCGCCGGCAGAGTCCAGCCGGCGCGCCCCGGCGACCCCACCCGCATAGGCCCCTACCGCATCGTCGGCCGTCTCGGCGGCGGAGGCATGGGCACCGTCCATGCCGGAGTCACCTCCGACGGAATGCGGGTGGCGGTCAAGGTGGTTCACCCCGAGCATGCCCAGGACCCTGAGTTCCGGGCCCGGTTCAGGCGTGAGGTGGAACTGTCCTCCCGGGTCACCGGGCCGCACCTCGTCCCGCTGCTCGCCGCCGATCCGGACGCGCCGACACCGTGGCTGGCCACCGCCTACGTGCCCGGGCCGACGCTGAACCAGCACGTGAGCGCGCACGGGCCCCTCGACGAAGGAAGCCTCTACGCCTTCGCCGCCGCCACGGCACAGGCGCTGGCCGCCATTCACGCCGCGGGGGTGGTGCACCGCGACGTGAAGCCGCAGAACGTCCTCCTCACCCCCTCCGGGCCCCGTGTGCTGGACTTCGGCATCGCCCACGCCGCCGACGGCACCAGCGTCACCCGTACCGGGGTGATGACCGGCACCCCCGGCTGGATCAGCCCCGAGCAGTACCGTCAGGGCACCGCGGGTCCGGCGGGCGACGTCTTCGCCTGGGGAGCGCTCGTTGCCTACGCGGCCACCGGGCGGCTGCCGTTCGGGGTGGGCGCACCCGACGTGGTGGCCTTCCGTGTGATGTCGGGTGAGGCGGATCTGGACGGCGTCCCCACCGCCCTGCGCGGGGTCGTGGAGAAGACACTGTCCAAGGAACCCGCCGACCGCCCGTCGGCCGCCGAAGCCGCCCGTGAGTGCGCGGTCCGGCTGGCCTCCGAGGCAACCCAGGTGGGAAGCGCCGGCTCGAGACCGGCGACGGCCGTGGACATGGTCGCGGCAGTGTGGCATGTGCCGGCCGGGGATGATCCCTCATGGCATCTGACCGCGGGCCGGAAGCGGCCGAGGAAACAGCTGATCGGCGGCCTGGTCCTCGCGGCGGGCGTCATCGGCGGCCTGGCCGGAGGGGTGGCGGCGCTGCTGCCCGGGGACACGGGGACCGACACGCACGCGTCGTCGTCGGCGGCCTCGGCCTCGTCGTCCTCGTCGTCTTCTTCGGCCGGATCCGCGCAGCCGTCCGCGAAGACGGCGAAGGGCGACGCGGCGGCGAAGCAGCAGACCGCGAGCGGCGACTCGGCGACCGCGGAGAGCTGGAGCCAGGCGCGGGAGGCTCAGGGCGCGGGCGAGCACGACGTGGCGCGCGCGGTCCTGCACGACGAGGGTGTCGTCGCCCAGGAGCTGAGTGCCGGCGCCCACTTCTCCCCGGAGGCCGTGCGGTTCCACGAGTCGCGCCGGGAGGTCTACCTCTCGTACACGCTCAGCTCCGACGAGCAGGGCGCGATGTACGCGGAGACGGAGATCGCCAGGAACATGTGTCTGACGGCGCGGGATGTCGTACTCCGTCTGCACCCGGACCTTCCGTACCGCCGGTACGTGATGGTGAAGGAGGAGCCCGGCCGGGATCCCGAGGTCACCTGGCAGGACGACTTCGTCACCAACTCCAAGTGCCAGGTGGCAGCCGACGACGGCACCGGGCAGGACTCGAACGGCAACGCGCAGGACTGGGCACCGGACGAGAACGGCCTCGGTCAGGCGATGATCCCCAGTACCGACGGCGACGAGATCCGGGTCGCGGACCACCTCGCCCGGAGGATCATCCAGCGGAGCAACTCCATGCGCCAGGTCCTCGGCACCGATCGCGTGCTCGGCAACGCGGAGATCAAAGTGGGCTTCGACCCGGGCAACTCGGTGATGTACGTCTGGTCGGACTACGCACCGTGGGCCCAGGGCAAGGCCGAGTCATGGGCGGCCATGGCCGCCGGCGAGGCGTGCCGGGCTCTGGTGGCCCAACGGGAAGTCGCGGGTGACGCATGGCCGTACGCGCGCTACGCCGTGGCGCAGATCGGCGGCAACCACTACCTGATGATGCGTTGGGGCAACGCCACCACAGGGGCCGCCTGCCCTGCCTGAGCGGTAGGCCGGAGTTGAGGCGGGGTTGACCCTCGACCTTGTCGAGGGCCCAGAGTTCCGGGTGTGGAGAACGAGATGCGCAGCATCGGGGAGATGGCCCGGGACAGCGGACTGCGCGTGAGCGCGCTCCGGTTCTACGACCGTGCCGGCGTCCTGATCCCTGCATGGGTGGACCCTGTGAGCGGGTACCGTTGGTACGAGCCGGAGCAGCTCGAAGAGGCCCGGCTGCTGGCCCGGTTGCGCCGGGCCGGTATGCCGTTGGCGGATATTCGCCTGGTGCTGGCCGGTTGGGCCGGCGCGGACACGGACCTGGTGCGCGGGCTTCTGCAGGCGCATCTGCGCCGCCTCGAATTGGGACTGTCCGACGCCCACAGCGAGTTCTCCACCCTCCGAGCCCTTCTCGACCGCAGGGAGAACCCCATGAGGTCGCTCCGCACCGCCACCGTCCGGCTGTCCGTCCCCGCACCGGAGCTGGCCGCCGCGCTGGACGCGGTCCGTTTCGCTGCCAGTACCGACCCGGAGCTGCCGGTGCTCGGCGGAATCCTGTTCGACATCGAGGGCGGGGAACTCCGCGTCGTGGCCACCGACCGTTACCGGATGGCTGTGGCACACGCGGGCACCACTGGTTACGGCGGTCCCCGCGTGGAGGTCGTCGTGCCCCTCCCCCTCGCCGACGCGATGCGGGCGCTGCTGAGCGGCGAGGTACCCGTCCGGCTCGCCGTGGACGGTGACCGTGTGACGCTGGAGGCCGATGACCGCCGGGCGGTCGGCCAGTGCCTCGATCACGAATTCCCAGACTACCGCCGCCTGATCCACGTGCCCGCCGGGCGGCGGGCCCTCGTCGGCGTGACGGCCTTCCGGAACATGCTCGAGTCCGGCCCGGTCCGGGCGAGCGAGGTGCGCGAGCAGGACGGCGTGTCCTACGACCTCAGTGTGCTCAGGATGACGGACGACGGCACGGTCGCCCTCTGCGAGGAGGGCGACGGCGGCCACAACAACGTCGCCGTCAACCGCGAGTTCCTGCTGCAGGCGCTCGCCGCCGGGGCCAGGGACGAACTGCTCCTGGAGTTCGGCGCCCCCACGGCACCCCTCGCGATCCGCCGGGTCGACGACGAGCTGACGTTCTCGCTGCTGATGCCGGTCCGTCTGGAGGACTGACTCGGTCATCTCGACCACTGTGACCGCCTACCACCTGTGGCCCGGAAGTGGGCGGTCGCCGTTCATCCGGCCCTGCTGCCTCTTCCTTTTGCTCTTGGCGCTGCGTGCGGTAGCGGCCCGTGCGGACTGCTCGGACTTGGCGTTCTTCTTCTTGCCCTTCCTCGCTCCCTTGGCCAGGTGGCTCCGCAGCCAATTCCGGGCGTCGACGACCTCGGCGCGCAACTGAGCACTCTGCGCCCTGGACAAGAGGGGAATCACCTCCTCACCTTCCCTGATCAGCGCGGCCACGAGTCTGAGGGCTCGGTCGTTGCGCGCCGTTGCAAGGTCCCGTCGGAGCTTCTCCGCACGGTTGAGGTCACGAGCCTGGCGGTACCGGTCGTCCTGCAGAAGCTCGCCTCTGCTGTGCACGATGACGCGGGGCTGTTGCGGCGGGGCGCTGTCCGCAGCGATGTGACCGTCCCTGTCGATCTCGAGCCGAGGAGGAGGCGTCCGGGGCGGGGTCCCGTGCACCGCGAAGGCACGGTCCACCTCGCGTTGGCACCAATGTTTCAGGACGGCGGCCGTCGCCGGTGATCCACAGCCGACTGCCCGGCTCACCTGTTCGAGGTAGACCGGTGTGCCGCCCTCATCGGTTCGCAGCAACGCCGACAGCAGTGGCCTGCCTTCCCGTCCCGCCGTCTCATCTACCTCCACGAGCAGCCGAACCCGCTCTGCGTCGCAGATCGCCGACAGATCCAGGCCAGCGGCTCTGGACAGTGATTCCCAAGTCGGGCGTGTCCGCAGCCTCGCCGCACTCACGAGCGCTTGCCGCACGGCTGCCACCAGTTCCTCGCGCGACTGGGGCATCCGGGCGGCGCTGGGGGCGGGGACCTTCGGCACGGAGACGGCAGGCCTGGTATGGCGGCGAGGTCCCCTCATACCCGGCAGTCGTAGGCCCTCGGGCGTCATCACGCATGCGTCCAGCGGCACCCAGTCGGTGCTGCGCCGCGGATCCTCCGCGCGCAGGCGGACACGGCGTGCGGCGCCCTGTGTCTCGCAACGGAACCTGAGCAGGTAGCCGTGCACGTCGTACAGCTCCTCCATCGTCGCCGGATGTGCGGCACCCGGTCCGAACACCCAGTCGACAGTGACCGAGTCCCGGATCAGGCGCCCGGCGGCATCCGCCCATTCGGCATGGGCGAGTTTTCGGAACTGGAACCGTACGTGCTGGCGGGCCTCCCGAACCCGGAAGTCGACGGCGTCACCCGGGCCGGTGCCCAGATTGCGCAGCGAGGCGCGTGCCTTCAGCCGCCGCCGGCCGGCCCAAGCGGTCAGGTCGCCCTTGACGAAAAGGTGGTCGGCACTGCTCGCTCCGGTGGCCGTGCGGTGGCAGGAGGTGTGGGCGTGGTGAGCGAAGTGGCAGACCTTGTCCCGGTAAAGGCGGTCGGAGAGTTCGTTACCGCAGCCGCCGAGGAGCGTGCCGCACCAGTAGCTGTAGGTGGGGTGACGACGACGCCACCGAGCGAGTTCATCGGCGTCCGTCGGCAGGATGATCGCGCGGTCGGACCCTCGGCTGCCGATCACCGCGGTCTGCACGAGCCTGCTGTCCGCGTAGGTCATGTGCGCCCCCCTCAAGGCCTCGCGCCCGGGAATGCAGTCTCGACGCGACAGTCGCAGTATGCGCTCTGTGCACTGAGTTCACAAGACACCATCGGTCGGGCCACACAACCGACTTGACCACGAAGGTGCTACGGAGCGCAGGCGTATCGGAACGGAACTCCTGCACGCCTCTGCCTCTTTCCGTGTACCTGCCCCATACTTCGAAAGGGTGGCCCCGAGTTCGTCCGGGGCTTGGGGGTTGGGGGGCGATCGATGGCTGACGCACGTCTTCATTGGCTCCGCGAAGCCGTTTCCGTCTTCGGCTCGGAATGCAAACGGAACCTGACGGGTCCCGGTGACCGCGAGGCAGCCATCCGCAGCCCTTTGGAGCAGCTGTTCCGCACCATAGCCACGCACCACGCCATACCCGAGATCAGCTGGCACCCGGAGACCCGCATCCCACACCTCGGTGTGCGTCCCGATTACGCCGTACGCGTCGACACGAACGTGACCGGCTACATCGAGGTGAAGCGGCCGGGCAAGAGCATCGACCCCGGCTCCTTTACGGGTCACGACAAAAGACAGTGGGAACGCCTGCGGGACCTCCCCAACCTGCTCTACACCAACGGCACCCATTGGCGTCTCTTCCAGTACGGCGTGCAGATCGGTGAAGAGGTCGTGCTGCAGGGCACGTTGAAGAGCACCGGAGAGAAGCTGACCGCCGGCGACCTGGCCGCCTTCGATGCGCTGGCCCAGGCCGTGCTCAGCTGGAAACCGGCGGAGATCCGGCGCGTTTCGGTACTCGTCCAGCACATCGCGCCACTGTGCCGCCTGCTGCGCGAGGCGGTACGGGAGCAGTTGCGGGCCGAGGCCGGGCTGGACGCGGCCGACTCCGCCGCCGACCGTCCGTTCACCGGTCTGCGGAGCGACTGGCGCCGGCTCCTCTTCCCCACCGCGGCCGACGCGACCTTCGCCGACGGCTACGCCCAGACGGTCACCTTCGCGCTGCTCCTCGCTCACACCGAGGGCATCCCGGTGACCGGCACCAGCTTCCACGAGATCGGCCGCCGTCTCAACGCCGGCCACGCTCTGATGGGCAAGGCCCTCCAACTGCTCACCGACAACGTCAACGAGCGGTTCGAGGTCACCTTGGACCTGCTCGCCCGTACCGTCGAGGCCGTCGGGTGGGAGACCATCCGCCAAGGCAATCGGGACGCCTACCTCCACCTCTACGAGTCGTTCCTCTCCGTCTATGACGACGGCCTCCGCCAGCGCAGCGGCTCCTACTACACGCCGCACCAGGTGGTGGAGGAGATGGTCCGGCTCACCGAGGAGGTGCTGCGCACCCGCCTGGGCAAGGCACGCGGCTACGGCGACGAGAGCGTGCGCATCGTCGACCCCGCGATGGGCACCGGAACCTACCTGCACACCATCATCGAGCGGGTGGCACGGCAGGCGGCCGAGCGGTACGGCGACGCCATGGCACCCGACGCGATCGGCCGCCTCGCCGAGCGCCTGTACGGCTTCGAGCTCCAGATGGGCCCGTTCGCCGTCGCCGAACTCCGCACCGCCGACCTGCTGAAGAAGCACGGAGCCCAGCTCCCGCCGGGCGGGCTCAACCTCCATGTCACGGACACGCTCGACGACCCGTACGTCCAGGAGGAACAGCTCGCGTCCACGTATGCGGCGCTGTCGGTGTCCCGTGCCCGCGCCAACCACGTGAAGGCCAACGTCCCCGTCACCGTGGTCATCTCGAATCCACCGTACGACGACAAGGCCGAGAACCGCGGCGGGTGGATCGAGAAACGGGTGAAGGGCCAAGGCCGCCCTCCCCTCGACGACTTCCGGCATTCGGGCAACGGGCGTTACGAGCACGCGCTGAAGAACATGTACGTCTACTTCTGGCGCTGGGCCACCTGGAAGGTCTTCGACGCCCATGCGTTCGACCGCCACGGAGTGGTCTGCTTCATCACACCATCGGCGTTCGCCACCGGCCCCGCCGGACGGGGCATGCGCGGCTATCTGCGCAGGACGTGCGACGAAGGGTGGATCATCAGCCTGTCTCCGGAGGGCCAGCGACCGGACGTGGCCACCCGGGTGTTTCCGCACGTCGCCCAGCCGCTGTCGATCTGCGTCTTCGTACGGCGCGCTGACCACGACTCCGAGCGTCCTGCGCGCATCCACTACCGGGCGCTGCACGGCAGACGCACGGAGAAGTTCGCCCAGCTTCGGGCGGTCCACCTCGACGACGGGGGCTGGCGGGACGCGCACGCGCAGGGGGTACGGCCCTTTACGCCGGCCACCTTGTCGGGGTGGGACGACTATCCGGCGCTGGACGATTTGTTCCCTTGGGGCAGCCCCGGCAACAAGACCAACCGGTCGTGGGTGACCTCGCCCTCCGACGCCGTCCTGCGGCGCCGGTGGGCGCGTCTCACCGGTGAGTCCGATTCCGAGATGAAGGCGCTGCTGTTCAAGGAGACAGGAGATCGGCAACTCGGCAGCCGGCCCGCGTGCTTACCGGGGTTCGCGCACCCTGACCGGACCATGTTTGAGGAGTCAGGCACTCAGCCGCGGCTGCTCCGGATCGCCCAGCGCAGCTTCGACCGCCACTGGATCATCGCCGACAACCGGGTACTCGACCGCCCACGGCCGGATCTGTGGGAGTCCCTGCAATCCGGGCAGTTGTTCCTCAACCAGCAGAGCAGCCACGAGATCAGCGCCGGCCCCGCCCTTGTCGCCACCGCGTTGCTACCCGACACGCACCACTTCAACGGACGTGGCGGCAGAGTGCACCCCGTCCTCCATCCGGACGGCACCGCGAACGTGCCCAGCGGGCTGCTCCGGTACCTGGCAGGCGTTCTCGACGTGGGTGATGTGCCTGTGCACGACCTCGCGGCCTACGCCGTGGCCGTCGCCGGGCACAGCGCCTTCACGGAGCACTTCGCCGAGGACCTGCTCACCCCTGGAGTCCGCTTGCCCCTGACCCGTGACCCGGATCTGTGGAGGGAGGCGGTCCGCGTCGGCCATGAGTTCCTGTGGGCGGCGACCTACGGTGAGCATGCCATACCCGGTGAGGTGCAGCCCTCCGACCAGGACGGCGTCCGTTTCTCCCGGGGAGATGTACGGCAGGTGCGGTACTCGACCGGGATAGGCACCGAGGTGCCCGACACCCTGGCGTACGACGAGGAGCAGAGCACTCTGCACGTGGGCCCGGGTGCTTTAACGGGCGTGCCGCCTGGCGTGTGGACGTACGAGGTCGGCGGCATGCGTGTCGTGAAGAAGTGGTTCGGCTATCGCAAGGCGTCCCCCACCAGCCGGAGGACCAGCCCGCTCGACGACATCCACGTCACGGCGTGGCCGAGCCCGTGGACGGAAGAACTGATCGACCTGCTGTGCGTCCTCCGGCGGCTGGTCGACCTCGCACCCGCGCAGCAGGCGCTCACCACGAAGATCGTGAGTTCGCCGGTCATCACCGTCGCCGACCTCACATCGGCGGGCGTCCTCCCGCCGCAGCCGGGGGCCGGCCGGGCACGGCGCCGCGTCGTCCTGGACTTCGGTCAGACGGACGAGTCATGAACGGTCGCCGCCCGCCTCTCCCGTGCGCACATAGGCCTCCGCCTGCTCCAGGTTCCACGTCCCCTCTGCGAGTCGTTTCAGGGCGTGCCCGGTGAGACGGGGCGGCGCACCCCTCGACACGGTGTCCGCGAAGGACGCCACCGCGCTCAGACGGGCCGTCAGCTTGTCGCACTCGGCTTCGCGCAGGGTCGCCGCGCCGAGCGGAGTCAGCGCGAGGGCGCCTCGGTCGCCGCCACGTTGCTCGACCAGCCCGGACCACAGCAGCGTTGGCAGGGCGTCCCGGACCTCGTCCGTGTCGAAGTCTCGGGCCGCGTAGGACTCCGGCGCCGTCTCGGGAGCCGGGAGGTCACACAGGTCCAATTCCCGCAAGAGGTGTTGTTGGAGCGGAGAGAGTGGGCCGCTGGGAACGAGCATGCGCCCAGTATGGCCCGCAGCCCATGCCCTACCACTCCGAACCGAGGTGTTGATGATGCGATGCAGAACCCTGAAAGCACGAAAGCAGCCAAGGCGACCATGACGCCGCCCGGGATTTCCGTCCCCGCCCGTGAGGATGTGCTCGGCCAGGCGATCCCGTTCGATCCGGCGCGTTGGCTGACCCTTCTCCCCAGCCACGACTGGTGGCCCTCGGAACTCGACGGCTGCCGAGTGGAGGCAGGTCGACCAAGAGTCGACCGCAGCACAGTGTTCGGCATCGCCCGCCGCTCGGACACCACCGAAGGCCGTCGGCATCTTCTGACCGCCGCCCTGGTCTGGGGCACCGGCACCAAGGCCCAGTCGGTCGCCCGGCGCGCACGCATCTTCGAGGAGTGCACCCCTGAACACATTGACGCGCGCCTGGAAACCGGGCTGCGCATACTCCGGGAGGAGGGAGCCATCGCGGCGTATTACGCCTTCAACAACGACCACCGGATCAAGTACCTGGGCCCGGCATTCTTCTCCAAGGTGCTGTACTTCGCCGGTCACGAACAGTTCGTGGGGGCGCGGCGTCCTCTGATTCTCGACCGTTTCGTCGCCATCGCACTGGGGGCCGTCGACGCCGAGGAGAAGTGGCGCAGAGGCGGCTGGACCACACCGTGCTACGAACGGTACCTGGCTTTCGCACATGACCACGCACGGCGAGCGGGTGTCCTGCCGGACCAAGTGGAGGCCGCGTTGTTCGCCCACGGTAGGCAATTGACCGAACTCGGACGACAAGGCCCGAGGCGTGGTCGGCCAGCAGGCCGACCACGGCGGTGACATAGGCGGGAGCGCCGACAGACATTCCGAAGCCGGTTGCGATGCGGGCGAGAGCGTCCTGACGGCGCAGGTCCGTGCGCGGCCCTCGATCGAGATGTCCAAGCATTCTGGGAAATGTGGCAGGCCTGCTCCCCCTACGCCGGTGATGTTCGAGCGCCGGCTGGCCTTGCTTGGTCATGTCCTTCCGCTCGGTCCTGCGACGGGTACGGCGGTTGGAGCGCCACCGTGGCCCAGACGGTCTTCGTGTACGCGTCCCGGCGCTCCCAGCCCCAGCGTTCGGCGTACGCCTCCACGAGTAGGAGGCCGCGTCCCGCGGGGGCGTCGGGCGGCGTTGGCTCGCTGGTCTTGCGGCCGGGGAGGCGTTCCGGGCGGGTGTCGGTCACCTCGACACGGAAGGTCTCGGGCAGGTGGAGCAGCGTCAGGCGGAAGTCGCGGCCGGGGAGGCTGCCGTGGCGGATCGCGTTGGCCGCGAGTTCGGCTGTCACGAGGGCGACGGTTCGGGCGGGGTCGGAGTCGTACGGGAGGCTGGTCCACTCGGTGAACTGCTGGACGGCGAGTTGGCGGGCCAGCCGGGCGCCGCGTCTGGTGCTGCTGAAGCGCAGGGTGAGGTCGTGGGTGGGGGTGCGGCGCTGCGCCTCGTCGGCGAGGTGGGGCTTTGTCACGTCGTCAGCGTGACGGGGTGGAAGAGGCGGTGACCAGGTACCACGGCCGTACGTCGCGGGCGTCGTACGGAGGGCACGGTGTGGGGTGGCGTCGGTTGTACGGGGCTTGTACGGCCGTTGTACGGGTCTCGGGCCGTGTCCCTGTTTCTTCGGGCCGCGTTGGACATGGCCCCGGTGGTGTGCGGGGTGACGCGCGCTGCCGTGGGTGGTGTGGGCGGGGTCTGCTTCGGGACGGAAGGGCGTGGGCGCGTGACGACGGTACGGGATACGCGGAACAGGCGGGCGGTGAAGGCGAACGAGGAGGGGCCGGACCTGCCGGGCGTGTGGGCGGCGTACGGGGTGCTGCTGCAACACCTCCGCAAGCGAGCTGGGTTGAGCCAGCAGCAGCTCGGGGACGCGATCGGATACTCGCTGGAGCAGGTGGCCTCGGTCGAGCAGGGACGGCGGCCGGCGAAGGCGGCGTTCACGGCGGCGGCTGACCGGGTGCTGGAGGCCGGTGGGGTGTTGCTGGTGCTCCAGGACGAAGTGGACCGGGCGAAGTTGCCTCGGTTCTTCCGGAACTTCGCGGTGATCGAGGCGGAGGTGGTGAGCCGGTTCTCGTACGATCCGCTGCTGGTGCCGGGGCTGTTGCAGACAGAGGCGTATGCGCGGGCGGTGTTCGCCGGGCACTGCCCGCCGCTGAGCGAGGAGATTGTCGACCAGCACACGGAGGGGCGGCTCAGTCGGCAGAAACTGCTCACGCGGGTGCCGCTCGCCGAGTTGTCGTTCATCATCAGTGAGGAGGCGCTTCGGAATCCGGTGGGCGACGGGGAGGTCATGCGCGAGCAGTGGCATCGTCTGCTGGAGGTTGGTGCGTTGCGCAACGTCGAGGTGCAGGTCATGCCTGCCGGGCCTGGTTTCCACTCCGGTCTGAACGGGCCGTTCGTGATGCTGGAGACCAAGGAGCACCGGCATCTTGGATATATCGAGTCCCAGGAAGTCGGGTGCGTCGTCCAAGATCCGGCGGAGGTCAGCGCCTTCGGGTTGCGGTATGGCAAGCTGCGATCGCAGGCTTTGAACGCTGTCGAGTCTGCGCGGCTCATCGAACAGCTGGTGGGAGAGACGTGAGCGTGGAGCAGGTATCCGAGAACGTGAACGGGCTGCACTGGTTCAAGAGCAGCTACAGCGGGTCCGGCGGCGGCGACTGCTTGGAGGTGGCCGCAGGTGTGGACGCCGTGTACGTGCGGGACTCCAAGGCCGCGGGTGCCGGGCCGATGCTGCGGGTCGGCCGGGGCGAGTGGGCGGCGTTCGTGGCGCTCGCGGTGGAGTAGAGCGAGCAGGCTTCTGAGAGGAACAACGGGCTCGCTCAAATCACTTGGAGTGACGTGAGCAAGCCCGTTGTCATGCCACCAGCTCAGAAGAGGGCGCCCTCGGCGCCCTCACCGAAATCCGAGCCACCTCGTGCGGCCAGCTGCTCCCTGCGCTTCCGGATGGCCACCGGGGAGGGCGAGGGCAGGTCGGGGTGCCTCTCCCTCGCCTTGATCTCCGTCACTCCCTTGTGCAGCTCGAGGTGAACCTCGTCGGCGTACTCCTGGTGGTTCAACTGGCGCAACCGGTCGATGATCTCAGTCCGGGCGAGCAGCCCGATGGTGTAGCGGGTGCCCTGGTCGGTCTCGTGAAAGCCGTGGTCGAGAGGGAACCTCTCATGGGTCGGGTCGGCGGGCGGGGTTTGCCCGGAGTCGTCCAGGAGGTCGTGCCAGCCGTATGCCTCGAGGGTTGCCTTATCGATCTCCTCATGGATGCCACGGAGTTCGACGATGTCCCTGTCCTCGCAGTCGGGATCGTGAACTAGGTTGTAGGTGTCCGTAAGCCCCATGTCGCGTGCGAGCATCAGATCACGACGGTAGACGTCGAGGCGGTGACCGATACTCCGGAGGCGAGTGGTGAGCGCAGGCAGGACGAGAGTCTCGAATACATCAGTCGGCGTATACCGGACTCGTGTTTCAAGGGTGGAAGCGCGGTCGATCGTCCACCAATAATGGGGTGAGCTACTCAAGACGGCGAGCAAGGCAGGGTCGTCTGCGGCAAAAACGCCGATAACATTTCCAAACACTTGCCTGGCAGGCACCACGACAGGCATCACCACCTTACTCACGAGAGTGATGACAATGCACTGGTCAAGTCCACGGATGGCATCCGCCATATCGCCACGCGGCCGCCAGTACTGCCACCACCTCTCCATGAGGCCGGCATAGGATTTGGGGTCCTTCTTCTCGAAATCAGGCTTCACAAG
Organism: Streptomyces sp. NPDC007856; assembly: GCF_042868225.1. Taxonomy (NCBI): domain Bacteria; kingdom Bacillati; phylum Actinomycetota; class Actinomycetes; order Kitasatosporales; family Streptomycetaceae; genus Streptomyces; species Streptomyces sp. NPDC007856. The sequence continues at coordinate 280,224 of NZ_JBIAEC010000013.1, forward strand.
CGAAAGAACGCGATCAAAGACCTTCCCGTATTCTCGAGCTCGCGACTCTGACCAGTCATGGAAGTTGATCGCCCATCGGCTGGCCTTCTGCCCAGGAGATCCATTCAAGTCCTTACCGTTGAGATACGGGAAAAGGACATCAGAGTATCGCCGTTCTTCTGCGATCAACACGGCGGCCTCGCTCTCCGACAGTGAAAAATTATCACTGAGCAGTATTGCCCCCTGAAAGCAGATCCCCTTATTCACACCAAGGGGCTCCACCCACGGCGACACTCTGGTCCTGGGATTCAATCCAGTTGATATTCCACTTGGAACCGGGAGCCCTCCAAGCACACAGACCGCACCATTTTCCAAAGGTGCCCTACTCGTCCACACGGTGCAATACTCCAAAACTGCAGAGCGTGACGGCCATGGTTCACTTTTCACCGCTCGGCGAATACTTACACCTCGATCGACAAGCTGATCCAGGCCTACTTCGCGCGTATCACCCTGGGCTAGTGTGTTAGTGGCTACCAAACCACTTTGCCCCCCCATGTTGAGCAGCTCGTGCACCCGCAGCTCGAAATAAGCGGCGAGGTCAGCACTTCCTCTTCTACCGGAGGCCAAGTAGTTAACCTGGTATTCACGATATGCTTCGCCGAGCGCTCCGGTGAGTTTCTTCCCACCAAGGAACGGAGGGTTACCCACGATCGCATCGAACCCACCCCGCCGAGTAAACACCTCCGGAAACACCAACGGCCAATGCACCGGCCGCCGCTCCAGCGCCCCCTCCGGCAGCTCAACCCCCAGCCACTCCTCCGCCCTTGCCCGAGCCTCCCGCACCACCTCGGAGTCGTCCCCGACCCCGTCCTCCATGATCCGCTGGACGATCCACGCAGCCTGCGGGAACAGGTCCCGGACCCGCTCCCCACCGTCCTCCGCGTACCACGGCACCCGCCCCGAAGCGCAAGTAGCCAGCGCCGCCCCCGCGATCAGGTCGCCCACCAGCCGCAGCCGCCGCGAGTGCCGGTTGACCTCCTCCAGCCGCTCCCGCTTCCTCTGGAGCGCCGGCAGGTCCACGCCCTTGATAGCGGTGATCGCCAGGCGCTCCCGGGTCAGCTGATCCACCAACTGCCGGGCCTGCTCGGCCAGGATGTCAGCCTGCTGCTCCGGCTTCATGTGCACGCCCTGGATCTGCTCCATGCTGTGCACGCCCAGCAGCGAGTCCCCGCACACAAGCCGGTCGTCCAGGAACGTGAAGGGCCGCCCCGGGTCCATCGACACCAGCCACAGCGACAGCTTGGCCATCTCCACCGCCATGGGGTTGATGTCCACTCCGTACAGGCAGTGCTCGATGATCTGGCGCCGGGCCTCGACGACCACCGGGTCCTGTTCCGCGTCGGCCGCCGTCACAGCTTCGACAGCGCGCCCCGCCCGATACACCATCGCGTCCGCGCGGCCCTCGTTCTCCCAGGCCTCTATCAGACGGTCGCCCAGGTAACGGCAGGCCGCCACCAGGAACGCCGCCGAGCCCATCGCTATGTCCGCGACCTTCAGGTCGAGGATCTGCTCGGAGGACTTCAGCCGCCACTCCCCCGTGTCCGCCGTCTGGAGCGGTCCCGGCTCGTACACCAGGGGCTCCAGCGCATGCAGCACGACCTCTTCCGCCAGGAAGCGGGGCGTGTAGTGCGTGCCCGTGTTCTTCCTCAACGACGACTCCGTGACGTGCAGCGCGCCGTTCGGGATGACCGTCGGCAGGCCCCGCAGGTCGTCGCGGAGGATGCCGGCGAACGGCAGCAGCCGCTCGGTCAGAGCCGGATCCTTCGTCACCGCGTTCAGACGGCGACGCGTCTCCGCCGCGGCCTCGGCCCCCACCGGGGCGAGCTTCTTCTCCAGCTGCCCCGCCGTCGCGGGCGGCTTCAGGTCCTTCCACTTCTCGTGGATCGCCTTCGCCAGCGTCTTCAGCGAGCCACCCGACTTCGCCGCCAGGGACTCCAGCTCCCTCAGCGGCACCTCGTGCTCCAGGCCCTCCGGGCCGATCAGCCCCACCATGTGCTCGGTCGCACGGCGGCCGTCGAACGAGAGCAAGCCCTCGTAGACGTACCCGATCTGCTCGACGTCCAGCGCGCGGAAGCTGAGCGTGCGGACCTCGCGGTCCTTGCCCTTGCCTACGCGGACCTCCTGTACCGCCTGGAGCATGTGCAGGACCGTGCGGTCGTCTATCGGGAGGAGCGGGGTGGTGCGCTCCAGCCACGGGTAGGCGTCGGGGTCGAAGATCGAACCGTCGTACGCGGGGAGGTGGAGGCCGGAGCCGGGGTGGTCCACTCCCCCGTGGACCGCGTGGAACAGGGCTATCAGGCGGTGCCAGGCCGACCTGGTGTGCTCCAGCGAAGCCTCGCCCTCCTCGTCCGCGCGGGCCTTCAGCTCGTCGCGCAGGAAGCGGGCGGAGTACGACCGCGCATACACCTCGTTGTCCGCCGGGAGCAGGCCGCGTTCCTCGGCGAAGAGCAGGAACACTATGCGCATCATGACGGCGACCGAGGCTCGGTACACCTCGCCGGCGCTCACTCCCGACGCGTGCAGGCCGGGGGCGCCCTCCTCCATCGCCCGTACGTCCGCGCGGCCGATCGCATCCACGAGCAATTCCACAGCCTGGCGGACCTGGACGCCCAGCGCCTCGGTGACGTCCTCACCGGCCGCGAGGCTCTCCTTGAGCAGCCCCACCAGCGTCTCGGGCTCGTCGTACTCGAAGAAGCGGCGGCGGCGCAGCAGCGAGACGAAGGCGCGGACGACGTTGCGTTCGGCGGCCTCGTTCCAGCCGATGGCGTCGAAGACGGCGGTGGTCGTGACGCCGCCCAGCGGGGCCCAGACCAGGCACCACCAGCGGCCGTCGGTCACCAGGCCCAGCGGCACGCCGTGGTGGCGGAGGAGGCGGGCGAGGCGGTCGGCGGGGGCCGCCGCCCAGTCGCCGCCTCCGCCGGCCCGTGCGGTCGGCGCGGTGCCCGCCGGGACCGTCAGGCCGAGCAGCCGTACCCGCTTGGCGGCGGCCTCGGTGCTGGGCTCGGTCGCCAGGTCGGTGCCCGGATCGGTGAGGGCGAAGTCGGGGCGGACCTCGGTGTTGTGCTCGGCGACGCGCAGGGTGAGGCGGTCCAGGCCGTGGTGCTCCGAGTCGCCCACGCGGAGCGTCAGGGCGTCGTTCCAGCCGAGGAGGCGGCTCAGGATGTACGCCACCCACTCGTCGCGGCCCGCCGTCGTGTCGGTCTGCCAGTCCGCGTGGCGGGCGCGCAGCCGGGCCCGTTCGTCCTTCTCCAAGGCGTCGAGCTGGGGCCAGGCGCGCAGCAGGACGGGCATGGTGAGGAAGGGGCCGGAGACCTCGGTGAGGTCCAGCCACTCCTGGTGCTGGCGGCGGCCGTCGGCGGCCTGTGCCTTGGCTGCGGCTATGCCGGAGTTCGCAGGGCGGCGGGGGCTCATCGGCGGGCCTCCTTTGCGGGGACGACGAAGACGACGGCGGCGGGGAAGAGGTGGGAGCGGGGCTCGCGGTAGCGGGCGGCGATGGCGGCGAGTTCGCGCTCGCGTTCGGCGGGAAGGCCTTCGAGGCGTTCGCGCCAGCGGCGGCGGTCGTCCTCGAACTGGCGGCGCTCGTGGCCGGTCAGCTCGTGGGTGGAGAGCAGGGCGAGCTGTTCGCCGTCGCCGTCCCCCTCCTCCTTGAGCTTGGCGCGCAGGGTGGCCTCGAAGCGGTCGAGGGTGGCGGTGATGCGGCGCTCCTCCTCGGCGCGGCGGTCGGCGAGCCGACTCTCCAGCTGGCGGCCGAGTTCGGAGGCGCGGGCCTCCAGGGACCGGTAGAGCGGGTCGCGGAGCACCGGCCAGGCCTCGGTGAGTTCCTTGCGCAGGTGCGGGGCGGCCTCGGCGCCCCCGGTGAGTGCCTGGGAGAGGACCCGGCCCTGCTCGTTCACCGACTCCCAGCGGCGGAAGCGGCCGGTGTCGCCGAACCAGCCGCCCGCGTAGAGGACTTCTTCGTGCAGGCGGGTGCCGTCGGTGCCGACGAGGACGTAGCGGGCGTAGGCGGAGACCAGGGTGGTCGTCACCGACGGGTCGTCGGTCACGACGGCGGTGACGCGGCTGAGGCCGACCGAGTCGGCGTTCCAGACGGCGGCGGTGAGCAGGCGCGTCGACAGGGCGACCAGGGGGTGCTTGAGGTGGGCGAGAACCACGTCGTCACCGGCCTGCGCGGCAACCACCGGGGAGAACGTGAGCGGACGCTGCTCGCCCTCGCGGAGTTTGTGGGCGAGGCCGCGGGTGGCGCGCTCCCAACTGCCGGAGAGGGGCTGCACCTCGAAGAGGTCGCCGGGCTCGAACTGCTCCGCGCGGAAGGTGGAGGGCAGGAGAGGCGGCTGGTGGTCCAGGGCGAGGGCCGTGTCCACGACGCGCTTGACGTTGGCCGGGGTCAGGCCGAGGGCGGAGACGGTGCCCTCGTACTGGTCGGCAAGCCGCCTGGTCTGGGCGGTGACGTTCTGCTCGGGCGCGACCTCGCCGCCGGTGCGGCGGCCCTTGATCGGCTTGGGCTTGGCGTTCTCGATGTCGACGGGGGCGGTGTCGCCGGTCATGCGGCGCTGTACGGCGTCGGCGAGGACGGCGTTGACGGAGCCGAGGTCGTGCTCCATGCGCGCGACCTTCTTGGCGACGCGGGAGAGGAATTCGAGGTCGGCCTCGTAGGAGCCGGCCTGGGCCTGCTGCCATCCGGAGCCGATGAAGTGGTAGATCTCCGGGTCCCGCTTCTGACCCCAGCGGTCGATACGGCCTATTCGCTGTTCGAGCTTGTTGGGGTTGAAGGGTATGTCGTAGTTGATCAGGCGGTGGCAGTGGTTCTGGAGGTCGATGCCCTCGCCGGCCGCGTCGGTGGCGAGCAAGATGCGCACCTTGCCCTCGGGCAAGGACGGGTCGGCCTGGAAGCCGAGCCGGATGCGCTCGCGTTCCTCGGCGGACAGGCCGCCGTGGAGGCGTTCGACGCGGCCGCCGTCGGTGAGCTGCTCCTGCTGGAGCAGGTCGTGCAGCCACTCCTGGGTGTCGCGGTACTCGGTGAAGACGACGACCCGCTCGTTGGTCCAGAACGTGCCGTCGGACGGACGGCAGATCGCCTTGATCTCGCGTATCAGCGCCTCGGCCTTGGAGTCGGGCGCGGCCTCGTGGGTGAGGGCCCAGCGCTCCATCTCCTGCAGCAGGTCCAGTTCCCGGCCGTCCTCGGCAGGGGTGAGGGAGGTGGAGCGGGTGAGGGCGTCGTCCTCGGCGTCGACGAGACCGGTGTCGTCCAGGTCGGCGACGAGGTCCGCGAACTCCTCCAGCCACTCGGGGACCTCGGCGGCGGCCGCGCGTCCCTTCGTCGGGCCAGTGTCCTCCAGGTGGGAGAGGTACACCTGGACGGTGTGCAGGAAGGCGGCCGGGGAGGAGAAGAGGCGCTTCTTCAGCAGCAGGGTCACCAGGTCGGCGGCGCGGCGCCCGCCCCGGGCCTTGGGCGTGAGCTTCCTGCGGCGCTGCTCGGCGAACTCCCCGAGCAGGCCGTGGATCTCGCGTTCTTGGGGTGTGTAGTCGACGGGGAGTTCGCGGGTGCGGCGGGTGCGGAAGCGCGGCGTGCCGTCGGCGTTGGTGACGGTGGACTTCAGACGCCGTACGACGGTGTCCTTCAGGGCTTCCTTGTCGGGGTCGACGCCGCGGGCGAAGCGCTGGTCGTCGATGAGTTCGAGCAGGGCGGTGTAGGACTCGGGGTAGCCGTTGTGCGGTGTGGCGGAGAGGAACAGCCGGTGCTCGAAGTGCGGGACGAGGCGCCGGATCAGCTTGGTCTGCTGGGAGTCGACGGCGTACACCTGCTTGGGCGCGGCGGGCGCGACGTGGTGGGCCTCGTCGAGGACGAGCAAGTCGAAGAACCGCTTGTGGTCACCGTCACCGCGCTCCTCGGGTGCGCCGATGACCTCGTCGAGGAGGCGCTGGGCCTTCTGGCCGCGCAGCCACGGCAGGGAGACGATGGTGAGGGGGTGGACGCGGAAGGGGTTCGCGGCCGTGCCGTGGGTGCGGCGCAGGCGGGCGCAGTGCTCGGAGTCGACGATGGTGAACTCCAGGCCGAACTTCTCGGCCATCTCGTCGCGCCACTTGAGGGTCAGGCCGGCCGGACAGACGACCATGGCGCGGCGCGCCCGGCCGCGCAGCAGGAGTTCCTGCACGACGAGTCCGGCCTCGATGGTCTTGCCGAGGCCGACGTCGTCGGCGAGGAGGAGGTTGACGCGAGGTGCGCCGACCGCGCGGGACACCGGCTCCAGTTGGTACGGCTCGACGGCGACGCCAGAACGGAACGGCGCCTGGAGGGTCCTGGCGTCGGCGGAGGCGACGGCGGACCAGCGGACGGCGTCGAGGAACGCGGCGAGGCGGTTCGGGGAGTCGTAGGAGTCGGTGGAGGCGTCGGGGAGGGAGCCGGCGGGCAGCACCCGGCGTCCGGGCTCGACCTCCCAGATGACGGAGAGGGTGTCGCCGAAGCGGCCGTCGGCGACGGACTGGAGGTGGACGAGGGTCGCGCCGCGGCGGTCGTCGTCGCCGTCACCGGCTCGTGGAGAGGGCTCGACTCGGGCCACCACCCACGACTGTCCGCGGACCTCGACGAGATTGCCTTCCGTGGGGAGCTGTTCGGCCCCCGTCCGCTCGGTCGCACGCTGAACTGCCGACGTCATGGGCGCTGATCCCCTCGGTGTCTCCTGCGCCGTCCGTAGACCGTGATCTGTCTCCCCACCGGAACGGCGCGACGGAGCGTAACACGATCCGTCAACTGTGAACAGAGCTCACAAAGTTGAGTTGCGGCTGAAATGTGACTGCTTCAGCCCATCCGCCGCAACCGCTCCAGCAGCGCCCGGCTGCGCCCGTGCCCAGAAGTAGGCATGACCGCGTCCTCCTCGTCGGCCAGGCGCCGCAGCAGTTCCTCGGCGGCATGTCTTTCTCCGGTGCGGATCAGCAATACGGCGATCTCGTAGCGGGTGTCCAGCACCGCGGGATGGCCCGGTCCGAGCAGGCTGCGCTGTTCGGCGAGTACCGACTTCAGCTCGTCCAGGGCCTCCCGGGTGCGGCCGAGCGCGCCCACGCACAGGGCGGCTCCGGCCCGCGCGGCGAGCGCGCCCGAGCGGTCGAGGCCAGGGGCATCCATCAGTTCCCGGTACTCATCGAGGGCATGAGCCGGACGGCCGGCGCGGCGCAGGGCCTCGATCTCGGCCAGGCGTGGATGAGGGGGCGCCAACTCGGCTACGGAAGCCGGCCGGGGCGCCCAGGCGGTGAGCAGGGCCGCCACCTCGGCGGCCGAGCCGGGCCGGTCCTCCGGCCTCTTCTCCAGCAGACGCTCGGCCAGGGTCCGCAGGCCGTCGGGCACGTCGGGGCGGCGGTCGGCGAGCGGCGGGGCGGGCTCGTTGGCGTGCCGGTGGTACAGCATGAAGGGGCTGCTGTCGGTGAACGGCGGTGCGCCGGTCAGGAGTTCGTACAGGACACAGCCCAGCGAGTAGAGGTCGCTCGCGGGCACCGTTCGGCCCACGGCCTGTTCGGGCGCCATGTAGACGACCGTGCCCGGGGTGGCGTTGGAGGCGGTGAAGTGCGTTTCGCCGGATTGCGGTTCCAGGGCCGAGGCCACTCCGAAGTCCAGGACTTTGATGTCTCCGTCCGGGGTGATCATCAGGTTCGACGGTTTGAGGTCGCGGTGCACGACGCCCTGACCGTGGGCGTAGGAGAGCACTTCGGCTGCGCGGCGGGCGACGTCCGCCGCCTGCTCGATGCCGAGCGGTCCGTCGTTCTTGAGGACGGCGTCCAGGGCTCGGCCGGGGACGAGGTCCATGACCAGGTAGAGCTCACCTTCGTGGTTGCCGTGGTCGTGGACGGCGGGGACACCCGGGTGGCGCATGCGGCTGGTCAGGCGGATCTCGCGCAGGAAGCGGCGTTCCAGTGTGCTGGGTTCGGCACCGCGGCCGCGGGTGGCCAGGAGTTTGACGGCCACGTCGCGGTGATGGTCCTGGTCGTGCGCCGCCCAGACGACGCCCATGCCGCCCCGGCCCAGTTCGTGCGTGAGCTCGTACCGCCCAAGGCTTCGCCCCATCGCGCCCCGTCCCCAGTCCCGGCGCTCCCCGCGCCCGCCGCCTCTCGGCAGCCGGGGACGTCACGGCACCCGGCCGACGAGATCATTGTGTCACCGGCTCACGGCACTTCCAGCCCTTGGGTACCCAGAAAGATGATTTCTACAACCACCCCCGGAGCGGCCAGGAAGGGGGGCACGCCTCACAGCGGCATCGGGCCCTGCGGAACCAGGAACGGTCGGCGGGGATCCTCGGGCACTGTGCGCCTGACAGCCAACTCGGGTCGCGGCTGCGGCAGGTGGGGCGCGAGGGCCGCGTAGACCTCAGCCGCGGAGGAAGGGCGGTCCTCGGGCCGTTTGGCGAGCAGGGCCGTGAGCAGGTTCTGCAGGTCGCCGGGCACGTCCACCCCGGAGTCGGCGACGAGGGGCGGGGGTGACGCGAGATGGTGGGAGGACAACAGCGCGGGCTGATGGGTGGGGAAGGGAGTCTCACCCGTCAGCATGTGGTGCAGCAGGCAGCCCACGGCATACAGGTCGCTGCGGCCGTCGAGCTGGTCCCGCCCCGCCAGCAGCTCGGGGGAGGCGCAGAAGAGGTTGCCGATGCCCTCGCCGGTCGTCGTCAGCCGCGCATCCGTGTCCCTGAGCAGCTTGACCAGCCCGAAGTCCAGGATCTTCACGACGCCGTCCCGCCGGATCATGATGTTCTGCGTCTTCAGGTCCCGGTGGACGAGGTCGGCGGCATGGACCGCGGACAGTCCCGCGCAGAGCTGGGCCGCGACGGCGACCGCCGAGGCGAGGTCGAACCGCCCGTCCTCCTGCTGGTCGAAGAGGTACTCGAGAGTGGTGCCTTCGATCAGTTCCATCACCAGGCAGCAGGTGTCGTCCGTGAGCGATGCGTCGAAGACAGTGGCGACGTTCGCATGGTCGAGGCGTGCGGCCGCCCGCGTCTCCCTGCTGAACCGGGCCAGGGCCGCTTCGCGGCTGCTCGCCACGGCCAGCAGCTCCGTTGCGACGGTCTTGACCGCGACGGGCCGGCCGAGGGGCAGGTCCCGCCCCTGCCACACCTGCCCCATCACACCGCGGCCCAGAACCGACTCCAGCCGATAGCGGCCACCAAGCACCATTCCCGGCGCGAGACCCGGCATCTTCCCCGACCTCCACATCTCCCACACATCACAGTGGAACGTAAACTCTGTGAACAGAGTCAATGAGCGTAGTAGCCTTCTTTTCATCGGTTGCTGGGGAGCCGACCACCCGCCAGCCACCAAGTACCTCGGAGACTGATCGATGAGTACCCCCGACGTCGTACCCGTCAGCCTGGCCGAGATCGCCCGGATCGCCGGCGTCGGGCGAGCCGCTGTGAGCAACTGGCGCCGACGCCACGACTCCTTCCCCACACGGATCGGGGGCACCGACGTCAGCCCGCAGTTCTCGCTCGCCGAGGTCGAGCAGTGGCTGCGCGACAACGGGAAGCTGAGGGACGTCGGCGGCAAGGAACTCCTCTGGCCGCGCTTCGAGTTGCTCGGCAGCCGGAACGAGTCGGGGCTGGCCGTGGCCGAGGCCGCCCGCCGGATGCGGTCGTCCAGGGCACGGATCTCCCATGCCGAGCTCTCTCCGCAGGCTCGTGAGCTGGTGGCCGAGGCGGCGAAGCTGGGGCGGACGGAGGGGCCGCGCGACACCTTCGAGTTCCTGCTGCAACGGTGGCTGGAAACCCATGTCCGACAGCTCAGCACCACGCCACCACCACTCGCCACACTGATGACCCGGATCGCCCTCACCGCCCGTCTCGGTCCGCAGGATGGCGGACTGACCGTCCTGGATCCGGCGTGCGGCACGGGACACCTGGCGGCAGCTGCCGCTCAGGAGTACGACGGCCCGGGCCTCGAGTTGCTCGCGTGCGAGCGGGATCCGGCGCTGGCCGCGCTGGCGTCCGCCCGGCTCGGCTTCGTCGCGGACGACCGTCACATCCGTACACAGATCGCCACGGCCGACGCGCTGCGGGAGGACCCCTTCACCGGGGCCAAGGCCGACATCGCACTGTGCAACCCGCCGTTCAATGAACGGGACTGGGGGTACGAGGAACTCGCCACCGACCAGCGCTGGACCCATGGGCTGCCCCCGCGGACCGAGCCCGAACTGGCCTGGGTGCAGCACCTCCTCTCCCACCTCAAGCCCGGCGGAGTCGCCGTGGTGGTCCTCCCACCCGCCGTGGCATCACGCAAGGCGGGTCGGCGTATTCGCGGCTCGCTGCTGCGCACCGGAGCACTTCGGGCGGTGGTGTCCCTGCCCCCGGGCAGTGCCCAACCTCACAGCGTGTCACTGCAGTTGTGGGTCCTGCGAGCCGCGGCGGACGGCCCTGCCGCCCCTCCTCCGAGCCAGGACGCCCTCCTGGTGGACGCCACGGGCTTCGCACGACCGGGAACACGCGAGCCGAGCCCCGACTGGGACGCTCTCGGTTCCTTCGTCCTCACCGCGCTGGCGAACCTCGACCATTCCGATCAAGAGCCGCCGGAGAGCGCCGCGCGCGTTCCCTTGCTCGACCTTCTGGACGACGAGGTGGACGTCACCCCGGGACGCTACACCGCGTCGACGTCCGAACCGTCGTCGAAAGAACTTGCCAATAAGTGGAGCGAGTTCGGGTCGCTGCTGACCGATCTGGCCGATCAGGCACAACATCTGTCCGTACTCGACGTCGAGACCGGCACCCAGCAGACCACGACGACCGTGGGAGACCTGGTCAAAGCAGGTGCGCTGACGCTGCGCGCCGGTCAGCAGCCTCCGGAGAAGACGGCACCTCTCAGCGGGACCGCCGTACCGTTCCTCACCATCGCCGACCTGCTGCTCGACGGTGCGCCCAGCGGGCTGCTGGCAGCCCAATCGGCCCACACCCTTGCCGAAGAGGGCGATGTAGTGGTCGCCGGAGTGATCCGGGCCTTCAAGGCGTGGGTGCATGAGGGCGCACCGATGGCTCTCGGCCCGCAGCTCTACACCCTGCGGGTGGACTCGGAGAAGCTCGACCCCCACTTCCTCGCCGGCTGTCTGCGCGCTCCGGCCAACGGGCGCCAGGCAGGCACCCATGCTTCCAGCTCCTCCCGGGTCGACATCCGGCGGTTGCAGGTACTCCAGCTTCCCCTGGAGAAGCAGATGGTGTATGCGGATACGTTTCGTCGCCTCAGGGCCTTCGAGACGCTCGTCGCCAGAGCCGAGCGTTCAGGTAAGGGGTTGGTGAGCGACATGAGCGATCGCCTTGCCGCAGGTGGACTGGCTACCTGACCCTTACCGGCCGGTCGGCCGGACTCAGCAAACACCGGTAACGACCATGCGGTGTCGCGCCGAACGGCCGCAGCGACGCAGGGACGACTGCGTTGGAAATCCTCGTCATCGAGTCATGGCGGAGGTTTCATGACGGCGAGTGTCGGCCGAGCGCGCACAGGGGCGCCTATGCGGCATACCGCCTCTCCGGCGATCAGTGAGATGGCGCAACTTCTGCTGGCCCTGATCTCACATCCGCGCCGCACCCGCGTCAGCCATTTCCCCGAGAACGGTCAGGATCCGCAGAGCTTTGAGCGCCTCCGCCCCTGTCCACCCAGACGGTGACGTGAGGCGTCGGGCAGAGCGCGCGTCTCGGCAGCCTCTACCAACACTTCGGCTGCACCGCCGGTCTGGTGAACGCATTGGTGGACCGGGCTGGGCTGCGCATCTTTTCACCCTCTATGTCGGAACATCGACGACGTCGCCCTCGGCCACCGCACCACCATGACCCACAACCCCCGCGAGGAGTGGATCTGGTCCAACGAGCCCGCACACGACGCAATCGTCACCAAAGCGCGCCCACGCCGCTGCTCGCTACGAGAGGTTGATGACACGCCATCCTGAGGCGTACGCCGATCACGCGGCGGAGTTCTGGCTGACGGTCGGCGCCGACCCTCAGCGGGCACTTGACCTTGCCCGGCAGAACCTCGCCCTTCGGCCGACCCCACGCGCCCGAGCGCTCGTGGATCGCGCGACCTGCCGTGTCGGACAGCACCGATAGATCCGAAAATTGATACAAATCGGCCGAAATCTGATCGAGGGGACGACATGACGACGGTCGAAGGCCCAGCCCTGCAGCTGGACGAGATTCAGGGCATTGTGCTGCGCACCCGGCCGTCACCGTACGTCGGCACCTACATCCTGCTGCGTGTGGACGACCCCGGCGCCGGCCGTGAGCTGATGGGACGCCTGGCCGGGCTGGTCGACTCCGCTGCCAACTGGTGGCAGCCACCGCTCCCGGCACTCCTCAACGTCGCGGTGACGTACCGGGGGCTCGAAGCGCTCCAGGTGCCGCAGACCTCCCTGAACAGCTTCCCGGAGGAGTTCCGGCAGGGCATGGCGGCACGGGCCGAGTTCCTGGGCGACACCGGCGAGAGCGCACCCACACACTGGGAACCTCCCTTCGGCACCGGCCAGGCGCACGTCGTACTGTCCCTCGTCGCCGCCGACCAGGAGTCACTGGCCGTCGTCCTCGAACGGGCCCGCCAGGCGCGCGCGCAGCTTCCCGGCCTTCAAGTGGTGTACCGGCAGGACCTGTACCAACTGACCTCGGGGCACACCAGCTTCGGCTACAAGGACGGCATCAGCAACCCAGCGGTGGAAGGCAGCGGCGCGGACAACCCACCCGGTGGCGGTCCCGTCCTCAAGGCCGGCGAGTTCGTGCTGGGCTATCCCGACCAGACCGGAAACCTGCCCCCGATACCGGAGCCGGAAGTGCTGGGCCGTAACGGCACGTTCGTGGTCTGGCGGAAGCTGCACACACGCGTCGCCGCCTTCCGGCGCTATCTCCACGACAACGCCGGAAACCCGGAAGAGGAGTCGCTGCTCGCCGCGAAGATCGTGGGCCGCTGGCCGAGCGGTGCCCCGTTGATCCTGGCACCCGAGCACGACGACCCGGACCTCGGGGCGGACGAGCAGCGCAACAACGACTTCCTCTACGCGTCCGATCCGCATGGCGCGGTCTGCCCCCGTGGCGCACACGCCAGGCGTGCCAATCCGCGCGACTCGGAGATCATCGGTGACGTCGACCTCCACCGCCTGATCCGGCGGAGCACCAGCTACGGCCCGCCGCTGCCGGCCGGCACCCTGGACGACGACGGCGCCGACCGCGGCATCGTGTTCATCGCCGTCAACGCACACCCCGACCGCCAGTTCGAGTTCGTGAAGTCGCAATGGTTCAACGACGGCAACTTCACCGGCCTCGATGTGGAGAAGGACCTGCTCACGGGAGACAACGACGGCACGGGCGTCTTCACGATCCCCCAGCGCCCGGTACGGCGTCGCCTGCATGGCGTCGAGCGCTTCGTCATCACCCGTGGAGGCGAGTACTTGTTCCTGCCGAGTCTCAGCGCGTTGCGTTGGCTGGCCAACCTTGGTGGATGAGCCCGCCGTTGAAACGGTACGGAGCGCGCAGCCACCAGTCCCGCTCGGCACGCGCCACGTACAGGCCCGATGTCAGGTGAACCGAGCGTTGCTGACGTCTGGAGCAGCCCCTCAACGCGCACAAGGCGGGCACCACCGTCTCGGTGCTGCCCCTGCACGATGCACCGGGGGCGGTGGTCGTGGCACACGACGTGACCGGTCAGGAGAAGACACGCCGCGCGGTCCAGGCCCTGTATGCCGTCCGGGAGCGGGTGGGACAAACCCTGGATGTGGTGGCCACCTGCCAGGGGTTGGTCGACGCGCTGGTCCCCGAGTTCGCCGACATCGCCGTAGTGGAAGTGGTGGAGCCCGTAGTGCGGGGAGAGGAACCACCACTGAGCCCCCTGGGACGGGATGTGCCACTGCGCCGGGCCGCCTTCGGGAACACCGGCGGTGATCAGCAGGCCCGCGCGCATCCAGTGGGAGACGTCCGTGCGCTGCCGTTCCCGACCCCTTATGCCCAGGCCCTGGCCGACCTCAAGCCACGCACGATCGCCCTGGGCCCCAACACGCCCTGGCTGGCGGCCGATCCGGCGCGAGCCGAAGCAATTCGCGCATCCGGCGCACGTGCCCTGCTCGTCGCACCACTGACGCTGCGCGGAAAGGTGCTCGGGCTGCTGAGCCTCTACCGCAGCCAGCGATCCGACGGTTTCGACGAGAAAGAACACGCCCTCACCCTGGAACTGGCCACGCACACCGCCCTGGGCATCGACAACGCCCGCCGCTACACCCGCGAGCACACCATCGCCGCGGCACTGCAGCGCCATCTGCTGCCCCCGGCAGCTCCTTCGCAGACCGCGATCGAGACCGCCGGCCTGTACGTGGCCGACGACCAGGGGGCGGGTGGCTGGTCCAACGCCTGCGCCCTGCCCGGCGCCCGAACGGCCCTGGTGGTCGGGGAAGTGGCCGGCCACGGCATCCACACCGCCGTCACCATGGGGCAACTGCGGACCGCCGTGATCTCGCTCGCCGCACTGGATCTGGAACCCGACGAGCTTCTCGCCCGACTCGACGACGCCACGGCACGTCTCGCGCGGGAGCGGAGGGCGCTGCCACCCGGAGATCCCCTGCGCGGGCAGCCCCTCAGCGCGACGTGCCTGTGCGTGCTCTACAACCCGTTCACTCACACGTGCACCATCGCCTCCGCCGGACACCCCCCGCCCGTCGTCGCCGGCCCCGGTTCCGGCACCCGAGTCGTCGAGCTGACCGCCGGTGGTGCCCTCGGCGGCGGAGGCGGCCCCCCGTACGCCACCACCACCGTCACCCTGGCCGACGGAGACGTCCTCGCCCTCTACACGACCTCGCTCCTGTCCGCCGTACAGGGCCAGGACGGCACGAGCGACCCGCAGCCGCTTCGGCGCATGCTCGCCGACGCCGACCGGCCCCTCCAGGACCTGTGCGACGACGTCCTGTACCGGCTGCGCGCCGACGCCCTGCCCGGCACAGGACCTGTGCGACGACGTCCTGTACCGGCTGCGCGCCGACGCCCTGCCCGGCACAGGACCTGTGCGACGACGTCCTGTACCGGCTGCGCGCCGAC
>NZ_JBIAEC010000013.1:295379-310186 GCF_042868225.1 Streptomyces sp. NPDC007856
CCGACGCCCTGCCCGGCGACGCCATCCTTCTTCTCGCCCGCACCCACCCTTTCCCCGCCGACTGCGTAGCCACCTGGCCGCTGGACGAAGAGCCCACCACCCCCGCCCTCGCACGGCGGCACGCCCGGCACCAGCTCGCAGCCTGGGGCGTGGACCAGGACACCGCTTACGACACGCAGGAAATCGTTAGCGAGCTGGTCACCAACGCCCTGCGGTACGGCGCCCCACCGTACGACTGCGCCTCATCAACGACCGCACCCTCACCTGCGAGGTCCAGGACCGCGGCACCTCTGCCCCGCGGCTGCGCCACGCACGGTCGGTCGACGAAGGCGGCCGCGGCCTGTTCATCTGCGCCCAGCTCGCACACAACTGGGGCATCCGCTACACCAACGACGCGAAGACGGTCTGGACCGAGCAAGCTCTCCCCCCACAGCGCCCATAGGCCCCGACAACGAGTCGTGTACTGAGGCGCCCAGGCTCGCCCGCGCCTGCCTCACGGGCCGGGGGAGCCTTGGTGTCGGTGGCGGCGGCTGCGAGTCTTCAGCGAACGGCCGCGATCAGCGCAGGAGGACGCCGAAGACCATGCGGAAGAAGGCGTCGAAGGGGGCGGAGGACTTGTCGGCCCGGGCTGCGATCAGCGTGCCCTCCCAGGCGCTGAGGATGAACAGCGCGGCCTCCTCGACGTCGAGAGCAGCGTCCAGCTCACCTGCTTCCTGGGCTTCGGTGAGCACCCGCCGGATGTGCGCGGCCCACCGCTGGAAGCCGCCCTGGACGGCGGAGCGGATCTCCTCGGAGTGGTCCGCCACCTCGGCGCCCAGGTTGCCCACCAGGCATCCGCGGGCGAAGCCGCTGGCGACCGTGTCCGCGCCCAGGAAGTCGAAGTGCGCCCGAAGCCGCTCCAGCGCAGGATGTCCGGGCGTGTCGAGCAGGTCGAACCGCAAGCCGCGGGCGTAGCGGCTCAGCGCCTCGAGGGCGCTTTCCTCCTTGCTGGCGAAATGGTTGTAGAACGAGCCCTTGGGCGCCCCGGCCGCCGATGTGATGTCGCTGATGCCGGTGGCATTGAAGCCCCGCGTGCGGAACTGCTCCAGGGCTGCCTGCGCGATCTCCTCGCGCTTGGACGCGCGTGCCATCCTCACCACCACCTCCGTTCCAATATGTCCGGTCGCCTTGCCGCAGGTCAAACCCAGGTCACCGGGGAAGCGGCGCCCGCCCCCACCACCACGTGACCCACGGCCCGGCTCTCGGACCTGCTTGACTAAGTCTAAAATGACCGGTCATATTGAAGTGACCGGTCATATTGATGCCGGTCCCCACCCCAGTCCTCGGCCCTCCCCGTGTCGGCAGAGGCAGCACCGAGGAGAAGCGTCATGTCCGCGTACCGAGCGTTCGAGGCCACCGGTGTCCACCAGCTCCGGCTCGTCGAGCGCGAGCTGGTCGACCCGGAGCCCGGGCACGTCCGGCTCAGGATGGAGGCGTGCGGTGTCTGCCACTCCGACGTGCTGGCCGTGGAGGGACTGCGCCCCGACCCGTCAACCCCCGTCGTCCCCGGCCACGAGATCGTCGGTGTGATCGATGCCGTGGGCGCGGGCGTCACCGCCTGGCAGCCTGGCGACCGCGTCGGCGTCGGCTTCCTGAACGGGCACTGCTGGGAGTGCGAACCGTGCCGCCGGGGCGACTTCGTCAACTGCCTCGACCAGGAGCAGACCGGAACGACCGTCGACGGCGGATACGCGGAGGTGGCCTACGCCCGCGCAAGCGGACTGGTGCGCATCCCGGACGGCATGCCCGCCGTCGAGGCAGCTCCGCTGCTGTGCGCCGGACTGACCACCCTCACCGCGCTCCAGCAGGCCCCCACCCGCGCCGGCGCCCTGGTCGCCGTACAGGGGATCGGCGGGCTGGGCCACCTGGCCCTGCAGTACGCACGCAGCCTCGGACACCGGGTCGCCGCCATCGCCCGCGGCCAGGAGAAGGAGCAACTCGCCAGGCAGCTGGGTGCCCACGAGTACATCGACAGCACCCGCACCGACCCCGGCACGGCGCTTGCCGACCTGGGCGGCGCGTCGGTCATCGTCGCCACGGCATCCAGCGGTTCGTCCATGAACCCCCTGGTCCGCGGACTGGCCCCGGGCGGGACGCTGGTGGTCGTCGGTGCCGCCCCCGACCCGCTGACGGTCGCCACGGCCGACCTGATCTTCGGCACCCGCCGCATCGCCGGCAGCCTGACCGGGTCGTCGATCGAGAACGAGGACAACCTCGTCTTCAGCCTCGCCCAGGGCATCCGCCCCGCCACCGAGACCATGCCCTTCACCCACGCCATGGACGCCTACGAGCGCATGCTCTCAGGCAAGGCACGCTTCCGCGTCGTCCTGGACATGGACGCCTGACCCCGCCACGACCCACGCCGCCGGGCAGGCGAGTCCCGGCCCGCGCCCTTGGCAATCCCCTTGAGGTTCCCCCCATGACCGACATGCTCGACACGACAGAGCACACCAGCACGGCCCCGCGCGGCAGCGGGCCGCCCGTCCAGCCGCCGAGATCGTCTCCAACGTCGACGGCCCCCACGCCACCCGCGCCGCACGGATCAGGCTGCTGTCCGTCTCCCTCGGCACCGCCGGCCTCGGCGGAGCCTGGCAGGCGGCCGTAACCACCTTTCCGCCCGCTCTGCAGGTCAGCGACGCGCTGTTCATCCTCAGCGGACTGATCTGGCTGGTGCTGCTGGCCCAGTACCTGCGCCATGGCGGGACCCGATGGCACAACCTGCGCCACGACATGCGTCATCCCCGCGATGGCTTCACCCTTGGGTACGTCCCCATCATCGGCATGCTGATCACAGGACACTTCTCCCGGTTCGAGCTCACCGGGGCACGCTGGGTCTACGCGGTGTTCCTCACCCTCGCCGCCTTCATTGCTACACGCCTGCTCGCCCACTGGCTCACTGGCACCCTGAGCACCACCGCTCTGCACCCGGGCTATCTGCTGCCCGTCTCCTCGGCACCCTTCGTCGCCAGCGCCGTCGCCTCCAGCCTCAGACTGCCTGGTGTCGCCGACGCCGCCTTCGCGGTGGGGCTGCTGTACTGGCTCGCCTTCGGCACCGTCATCCTCGGCAGCCTCGTCACCGGTGGCCCCCTGCCCGGGCCCGCCCGCCCGGCCCTCACCGTCCTGACCATCCCACCAGCGACCGGTGGAATCGCCTGGACCGCTGCCCACAAGGGCGTCTTCGACGCCGTCGGCTACGGCTTCGCCGGGACCCTGCTCTTCACCGTCCTCCTCGTCGCCTTCCTTCTCCCCGAGCTGCGCCAGCCCTCGTTCCATCCGGGCCTGTGGATCTTCAGCTTCCCGGTCGCGGCATCCACCAACTTCACCATTCGCTGGATACACGCGTCCGCACTTCGCGGAGGGTCGGCCCTCACCGGCATCCTCCTTGCCGGTGCGACCTTGGCGCTGTGTCTGCTGACCACGGCCACCCTGCGCCACCGTGCCCAGCGAGTGCTTCCCAGCTAACTTCCCCTCCGGCGACGGAAAGGCGCATGCCAGAGGCATCACCGCGTTTCCTCGAGCGCGGACCGGCCCGCTTCACCGAAAGGTGACAGCCCGCAGCCCCGGTCTGCGGCCCAGCAGACCCCGACCCCACCCGGCCAATGTGCCCTGCCCCACCGAAACCTCTCCAAGGAGCCCTCATGCCCACGCTCGACCGCCACGACGCCGTCTTCGTTCTCAACCTCGGCGACGGGGAGAACCGCTTCCACCCCGACTGGATCGCCTCGGTCGACGCAGCCCTCGACGAGGTGGAGAAGTCCGAAGGCCCCCGCGCCCTGGTGACCGCTGCGACCGGGAGGTTCTACTCCAACGGTCTCGACCTCGAATGGCTCGCCGCGCACAGCGACGAGCGCCTGGACTACGTCAACTCCGTCCACGGCCTGTTCGCAAGGGTCCTGTCCCTCCCGCTGATCACCGTAGCCGCGCTGCAGGGACACACGTTCGCCGCCGGAGCGATGTTCTCCCTGGCCCACGACTTCCGCCTCATGCGCGCCGACCGGGGCTTCTGGTGCCTGCCCGAGGCAGAGATCAACATCCCCTTCACTTCCGGCATGTCCGCCCTCATCCAGTCCCGGCTGACCCCGCAAACGGCCCAGCACGCCATGGTCTCCGCCCGCCGTTTCGGCGGCCAGGAAGCCGCCGCCGCCGGAATCGTCGATCAGGCCGTGGACGAGGGCGCCCTGCGCACCGCCGCCCTCGAACTTGCCCAGGCCCACGCGAGCAAGGCCGGCGACAGCCTCGGAACCATCAAGACGCGCATGTACGCCCCTGTCCTCACCATGCTCCGCGACGCGACCAACGCACTGGGCTGACGCCGTGCCGAGGCGGTCGCCGGCCCAGGCGGGGCACGAAAACTGCACGCCCACCTCCCGGCCGGTGATCGCCACCGTGCGGATGCGCCGCGGCAAGGCAGCCAACTCCGTGGCGCCCCCAAGCGAGGCACTGGCCACCGCCCCAAGGCTTCGGCCTAGTCGCAGGATATCCGGTTCGTGATCGTGCGACGCCGCCGAAGCCCTGCCGCGGGCGAGCTCGGACCGGCTGCCATTGATGAGTCGTATCGGGACCGGTACAAGTGACGAGTGAAAGAACCTCTCGCCCCTCGCCCGGATGGCCGCATCGTGTCGAAGCCGGGACGGTGGACCCAGCAGTCAGCGGGTGCGACGTTCGCCGCCGTCGCGGCATTCCTCATAACTCGCGACGTCACGTTCGGATTCTTCAGTCAGGCGCTGCCCGACTGGGCGTACACCGCTACGGTCCTCGCGGGACTTGCTGTGTCGGCTGTCGCCTACGGCCTTGCCGTGTTGTGGCTCAGGCGATTGCCCTAGTAGGACTTCGTTAGGTCTGTCTGCCTGCAGTGGCATGAGGACCGTGTGGACGCACATGAAGTCAATCGAGTTCGGGCGACGTTGGCGTTGTTCGTGGCGGACGTGTTCGCCTCGGTGCCGCGCAAGGACCAGCGAGCCAAGAGCGACTGCTGTCTGGGGGGGGGCTGATGATGGACGGCCGCCGCAAGTCCATCCAGGCCATGGCCTCGCGGCTTCCGGACGGCAACGAGCAGAACCTGCAGCAGTTCGTGAACCAGTCCACGTGGGATGCGGTGCCGGTGCGCAGGCGGATCGCCGAGCGGCTGGTGCCGCAGATCGGCCCGGACGCCTGGGCGGTCGACGACGTGTCGTTCCCCAAGGACGGAAGAATGTCGGTCGGAGTCGCCCACCAGTACTGCGGTGCGCTGGGCAAGCAGGCGAACTGCCTGCCCGACGACACCTCAATCGCCGACCTGATCCGCCTGGCAAAGATCCGCTGGCGCATCGAACACGACTACCGAGAACTCAAACACGGCCTCCGCCTGGACCACTTCGAAGGCCGCTCCCGGCCCGGCTGGCACCACCACGCCACCCTGGTCACCCCCGCCCACGCCTTCCTCACCGAGCAGCGCGATCACGCGAATCGCGCCGGGCACCAGCGGCCCACTCCCGCGCACCGACCATCCGCCCATGAACCCAGGTGAACGCCCCTGCACGCACCCCAACACCCCACCACCACAGTTGGAAAGCGTGCACCTGCTGACACCAACCATGGTGTCCCCTGGAGTGCAACGCCGTTGCTTTAGCCGTCAGGCCCGGCGTCAATGTTTCCGTCCTTAACCATCTTGAAGTCCAGCGTGTACGCCTGCACGGTGCGCGGATGTTGGTCCCGCTGGAACTGGTACTTGCTGGACGTCTTGCGGTAGCGGGCCTTCAGTCGCCGGCGGCGATGTTCGGGCAGGAGGTTGGCCAGCACGGCACGGCCGATAGCCCCGATCAACGACGTCGTACTGCCCCGGGCAGGCCCCGGGGCCGATGATCTGGTCCGCGGCGGCCTGGAACAGAACGGTGAAGCTCACCCGCTGAACGGAAAGTCCCCGCGTGGCCGTCGTGACATCGCCGGCCAAGCGGATCAGCGCCTGGTAGACCGTCAGTAGTGCGAAGATCTCCTGCTCAAGACCGGGGACACTGCGTGAACGCAGGACTCGCCCGTCCAAGATCGTGGACTTCAGCGAGAAATAGCAGGTCTCCGCTTGCCAGCGCCGGTGGTAGAGCCGCAGCAAGTCGTTTGCGGGATGGCGCTCGGCATCCAGAAGATTGGTCAGCAGCCGCCACAGCTCCGTGCGCCGCGTGCCGTCGGCGAGGACGACGGTGAGCCACGCCTCGATCACCCGCGCCTCCACCCGCTGCCCGCCCGCCCTGGCACGGTGGCGGCGTGGCAGGACCGCGGTGAAATAGGAGCCGTCGGGCAGGGGGCGGCGCACGATCGGGCGACGTTTGCGGGCCGAGCGCAGCACGAAACGGGCCCCGGTGCCCTGCACGGCCTGAAGGAAGTCGAACGCGTCGTAGTAGGCGTCGGCCAGCAGGAGCATCGATGCGTCCAGACGTCCCAGCAGACGGCGTGCGTAGGCGAGTTCGCCGATGTCGTCGGGTCCGAAGACCGCGTCCACCAGAGCCCGTGTGCCGCACTCCACGAGGGCGACCAGGCGCACCAGTGGGTAGCCGAACGCGCGGACCCTGCCGATGTGCTTGCGAAAATGCCAGGTCACCGCTTCCTCGTCGGGAGCGGACAGGGTGGTGCCGTCCACGGCGACCAGGCGCAGGCCCTGGTAGAAGGCGCAGGACTGGCAGTGGTCGGCCACTGGTCCGGCCAGGATCGAGAACAGGTGGCGCAGGGGTCCGCTTCCCAGCCGGCGCCGGGCACGTGCCAGCGACGAGGGGCACGGGCGGGCCACGGGCACGCTGCCCAGTCCCGCCGTGAGCTTGGCCCATACCGCCTGGTAGGGGGATCGCTCGAAGAAGGCGAGGGCCAGCACGAAGTACACCACGACGCGCGCCGGGAGCAGTCGTACCCGCTGCGTGCGGACACCGGTGTCCTCCAGGACCGCGTCGACTAACTCGGGGTCGATGATCTCGGTCAACTCGCCGAGATGGCCAGGCGCGTACACGTCCAGGGCTGTCGCGCCGGACCGGACGCTGACAGAATTCTGCGGCAACGGGACCTCCGGGACACTCGCAATGGCTTCGACACCATGCGAACTACCAGAGGTCCCGCCCTCTTGACAGGGCGCACACATGCTTAACGCACTGGCGTTGCCCTGGAGTGGTGTAGCCGGTCAAGCGTCGGGCACGCCCGGCGTGCACCCGCTGTCCGCGACTGCTCCCGGAACAATGGGCAGGCCATCGCGCAAGTCTCCCTGGTGAACAGACAGTTCAACCGGAGGTCACCGACTGGCCGGCCTCATCCAGCACACCAGCTGGGGGAGGATCCGATCCGCGTTGTGCCAGCCGCTCCTGATCGACTGCCGGCTCGGCGAGCAGGGTGTCCAGGGGTTCCAGTGCGTTCTGGAGCAGTGCAGCCAGGCCGCCCTCGACGCCGGAGCCGATCCAAGCGTCGTCACCCAATGGATCAACGAGGCGCAGCGGGACAAGGACGCGGCGCAGAAGAAGCTCGACGCCCTGCCCGCCGACACCCGGAAGAAGGCATCAGCCCTTACCGCCGACCAGATCAGGCGATGCACGATGGTCGGCACCGCCCTGTTCGTCCTCGGCCTCGTCGGTATGCCGCTTGCGATGGTGCGCGGCCACGGCCGGCGCCAGCAGGACCAGGCGGCGATCGTCGGTGACACCCTGCTGGGCACGAGCTGGGTCCTGTTCACCTGGTCCGTGCTGATCGGCATCCCACTACGGCTCGCCCTGACCGTGGCCGGCGTCGGCGGCCCCTCGCCAATGGAGCCCGCCATCAGCACCAGCTCTGGAAGCCAGCTCGCCGCAGGGCGAATGGTCCTGCGGCGACCCTCGCCCGAGCACGGTTCGGCCGGTCGGCGGCAAGGGCCCGGGGCTGCTCGAAGGGTCACCCGGGAACGGGGCTTGCGGACGCTACCGTCCGGTGTAGGTGAACTCGTCGTCCGGGCTGGTGGGAGAGGTGGCCTTGCCGACCGTCACGGTGATGTTCACCGTCTGGTGGACGTCGAACAGATCGGGCGCGGTTGCGGTGATCTGGCCGGCGGAGACGAACTTGACCGACCCGGACGCCTTGTCCTTGAAGTGCACGGTGGCTCCCTCGGCGAAACCCGAGCCTTTGATGGTGACCGGGGTGCCGACCTTACCGCTGGTCGGGTTGACCGAACTGACCACCACAGGTGCGGGTCCGCCATAGGCGAACTGCCCCATGGCGACGGCCGGGGAGGTGCCGAGGGTGTTGGTGACGCGGATGTGGACGACGCCCGTTCCGTTCGGGACCTTAGCGGTGATCTTGAGGCCGGAGGGGTCGATGGTGGGCGGCTCGGTGCATGCGAAGTGGCCGAAGTCGACCATGCTGTCCTGACTGAAATACTTGCCGTTGATCGTCACCGTGTCGCCTGCGGCGCCGAAGGTGGGGCTCACGTCGGTCACCACCGGCGGGGAAGGCACCTCAGGCGCCCCCACCAGCTCCAGGTAGGTGGAGTTGGCGTGCTGGTAGGCGATCTGACCGAGGAAGTCCTGGGTGGTCTTGTTGACCAGCTTCTCGGCAAGGCTCGTGTATCCGGTGTTCATCAGGCAGAGAGTGCCGGGCTGGACGTAGACGTTGCCGTTGGTGCGCTTGGAGATCGCCGCGATGAGCAGCTTCACTTCTTCGGTCGCCTGCGGTCCCGGGCTCGGGTACCAGCCGGTGGTGACGTCGAGATCGGCCCACGCGTGCGGCACCAGGTCGTAGGCATTGTTCTGGCGCTCGTCGATGACCCACGGCACGGAGTCGAAGTAGTCGACGAAGCTCTGCACGCCGGCGGTGGGAGCGGCATAGGTCATCACCGCGAACTTCGGCTGTTTCGGCCAGGTCTGTGCCTGAAGGTACGGCGCGAGCATGCTGGCGATGCAACCGCCCAGGCTGTGACCGGTCAGATAGACGGTCGGCTGCGGCGAGGAGGGCGCCGCCTTGAGCGCAACGGAGAGCGCCTGAGCGAGCGTGGCGTTCAGGGAGGGAGAGGCGATCGAGCGGGCGGTGACCACTCGTGTGAACGCGTCCTTTGCCCCCTTGGACACGAAGACGGGCGTCGGCGATCCGCTTTCGGGGAACGGCACGACCGTGCCGACATCGAGGTCCTCGAGGATGTCGGTCAGATCAGCGTCCGTTCCGCGAGCGACCACGGCGAACTCGTTCGAGCCGTTGGTGCTCCGTACGAGGTAGGCCATATTGGCGTTGGCCTCGCTCAGGGCGAGCCACACCAGCTCCCACTCGTCCTGCGTCGCAAGGGCGGGATCGCGCAGTTGCGCGTCGATGCCGGTGATGATGCGTTTGGTCTGCTGCTCCAGGGTCTCCCCGGACGGACGTGGGGTGGCCCCGGTGGCTGCAAGGGCAGCCAGGGTCATGGTCACCTGGGAGATTGCCGGATCGGATGCCATCGTTGTTCCTGCTCCTCGGAGGTTTGCCGGTGCGGAGGCGCGACGGCCTTTCGGCAGCATCAGGGCAGATCTGTGCCGAACCGACCGTCAGAGTGGATCGCACACCATCAGACGCCCCCTCTGCGTTGCCCGGTGCTTTTCCTGTCTTCAGGCTGGCCAGGTTCACCTTGTTGGCCGTTCGCCATACGTGTCTGCGGTGCGCCGAACCAGGTGCACAGCGCGAGCGCCAGAGCTGTGGTGTCCGCGGGCAGGCCCGGGGCGGCGGCCCAGGCAACGATGCCGTCGCGGCGGATGAGCGCGGCCGACAGATCGCCGCGGTCGGCAGGGGCGGCCGCCACGCTCGACATGTTCCCGCATCCGACCGCATCCTCGAAGCGCGGGCACAGGTCTCCCCAGCGATCACGGAGCGTCGCAACTTCATGATCACCGGGCCCTGTGCCCGTACTGCTGCCGACGTCCCCAACGGCGTCGTAGCGTGTGGGGCGACCGCCCGTAAGTGATCTTGGGGCAGTGTGGACGCGGGTGACCGGGGCGCGGCTATCCGGTGAGGGCGAGGTTTGCAGGCGGGCGACGCCGAGCATGGCGTAGTGGACGCCGTTCCCTTTCAGGCGGCAGTCGCAGAGGATCTTCCAGGCTCTTCATGCGGGCGAAGGTGTGCTCGACGGGGGCCCGAACTCGCTTGTGGGAGCGGTTGTGTTCCTCCTTCTAGGCCGGGAGTTCCTTGCCGTTTGCGCGGCGGTGCGGGATGACGAGTCCGGTGCCCTGGTAGCCGCTGTCGGCAATGGTCGTGGTGTGAACGACGGCGGCCTTGGCGCCGGACTCCTCCCAGCCACGGGAGTCATGACGGTTGCCAGGCGCGGGCCGGCCGACTATCACGACCGCCCGGGTCGGCCTCGATGACGACCTGGTGGGCGGTGGAGTACCGATAGCTCTTTGACTGTTCGGCAATGCTGCGGTCACGGGTGGGTACCAGGGTGCCATCCACGATCAGCACCGCGTCCTTCGCAAACCGCTTGCGTGGTGTGAGCGCGAGCTTCGGGCCAAGGTGATCGATGACGGAGCAATTGTCATTCCTGAAGGGGCGGAGTGCGTCAAGCGGGGTATTTCCGATGGTTGTCGGTGGTTCTGGGCAGCGTTGACCGGCTCGCCGTCGGTCGGTTGGTGACGGTGGGTGGGATGGGGCTGCTCGTCGGATATGCGGTTGTGGGGGTCGTTGTTCTCCAGCCCTTGATGGCGTGACGGCAGGGCCGTGCTCGGCTGCCGGTCATTCCTTCGCGGCGCGGGGCCGCATGGAGCGATGCGACGTGCGACAGGCGGGGTCAATCAAAACCGCGACCGCGCCGTGCAGGGGGTCAGACAATTGCCCGACCACGCGCCTGCCGCGTCCGAGGTGCTCACGCTGCCTGGCGGGCCAGGGCGCGGATCTGTCCGTCGCGCAGCCCGTAGTAGACCAGTGTGAGCAGCTTGCGTGCCGCGGCGATCTTGGCGATGTTCCGGCCGCGGCGGGCCTCGATCCGGGCCCGGTCCTCGGTGATCTTGGGGGTGGTCTTGCGCTGGATCGCCTCCACCACGGCCCAGCGCACCAGCTTGCTGCCCTGTTTGGTGACGTGCCCGCGGCGAACGACGGTGTCGGACTCGTAGTGCCGCGGGGTCAGCCCCGCCCACGAGCACAGCCGGTCGGCGGAGGCGAAGCGGTGCACGTCGCCGATCTCAGCCACAAGTACGGCCGCCAGGGTGGTGCCGATGCCGGGCAGCTGCTGGATGGCCCGGTAGCCGGTGTGGTCGCGAAGCCGTTCCGTGATGCGACCGTTGAACAGGGCTTCCTCAGCATCGAGTTCGCCGATCAGCTTGAGTAACGACGCGACGCGTTGGGCATACGGGCCGGCCAGCGCGGTCTGCTCCAGTCGGGCTCGGCCGTCGATGCCGAACAGGTCGGATGCCGGGATCAGTACGCCGGCCTTGGCCAGCACGGCGTGCACCTGGGACTTCAGCCCGGACCGCAGCGCGACGAGCTTGGCCCGGTAGCGAACCAGTTCGCGCAGCTCACGGACCTGCGGTGGCGCGATCCAGGCTTCCGGCAGCCGCCCCATCCGCAGCAGGTCCGCCAAGTCCGCAGCGTCGCGGATGTCGTTCTTCACGCGCCGGTAGGCGAAGCCTTTCACGCCCAGTGGGTGGGCCAGATGGACGCGTGCCCCGGCGGCCTGCAGGACATCGGCCGCCCAGTACCAGCCATAGGTGGCCTCCAGGACCACGTCGGGATCGGGCCCGGCCTTCTCGATCCGCAGACCGAGTGCCACCGGATCGTTGAGGATGCGTACTGCGCTCAGTTGGACGCCGTCGTCAGTCTGACGCACGATCACGGACCGCCTGCGGTGCAGGTCGACACCGACGTACTGGTGTCCGTCGTACTCGCTCACCTGAGCTCCTTCGCCGTCACGTAGTGGGTGACTGGCGTCTACCCAGACCACCCGCGGAGGGCGGGACTTCGCCCTTCATCGCATCAAATCTTGCGGGTGGGCAGTGCCTGGTGGAGAGGTGGCTGCCGCTCGGCAATGAGGGTGGGCAGCTCGCGCATGTCGTAGAAGACGGTGGTGTCGCGGCCGTCGAGGCGTTCGGCCGGGGTCAGTCCGCCGGCGTAGCCGAAGGCTCGCATGCCGGCGGCGCGGGCAGCGTGGACGCCGGGTTGGCTGTCCTCGACTACCACGCAGGTTGCGGGATCGACGCCCATCTTCTGGGCGGCGTAGAGGAACAGGTCGGGGGCGGGCTTGCCCCGAGAGACTTCGGTGGCACTGTAGATGCGTCCTGCGAAGCGTTCGTAGAGCCCGGTGCGGCCCAGGGTGTGCCGCATCTTGTCGTGGGAGCCGCTGGAGGCGACGCATGTCGGCAGAGTGAGTGCGTCGAGTGCTTCCGGCAAGCCATCCACCGGGGCAAGCCCTGCGTCCACGGCCTCGCGGTGGAGCTGCTCGAACCTCTCCGCCCAGATCGCGGCCGTGCCCGAGCCGAGCTGAACAGCAACCTGCTCGTGGATGGCGGCGTGCGAGCGCCCGATGAACCGGTCCACGACCTCGTCCTCGGTCAGCGGCCACCCAAGTTCGGCTCCGAGGGCAACTTGGACGCGTGCGGCGATGCGCTCGCTGTCGACCAGCACGCCGTCGCAGTCGAATATGACGAGTTCAATGGGCTTGATCATTCCCGCAGCATAGGCTCTGCTGTTCTCGCTGCAGCGGCCTCCTCGCGCTCGACCAGGACGCCGTTCCTGAACTGGGCGCCGGAGCG
The DNA here is from genome assembly GCF_042868225.1 of Streptomyces sp. NPDC007856. Lineage (NCBI taxonomy): Bacteria > Bacillati > Actinomycetota > Actinomycetes > Kitasatosporales > Streptomycetaceae > Streptomyces > Streptomyces sp. NPDC007856. The sequence continues at coordinate 308,099 of NZ_JBIAEC010000013.1, forward strand.
GACCAGAGCCACGAGGGAGGCTCCGGTGATGGCCCGCCAGCGTTCCTGGCCGGACACGACCAGCTTGAACACCATCGCCAGGGCCGCGGCCGGGCTGCCGGCCCCGCGCGTGACCTTGGTCCGTAGCTTGACCGTGGAGAACGTCGACTCGATCGGGTTCGTGGTCCGCAGGTGGATCCAGTGCTCAGCGGGGAAGTCATAGAACGCCAGCAGCTCCTCCCGGTCCTCGATGATCTTCGCGACGGCCTTGGGCCGCTTCGCCCCATAGGTCTTGGCGAACGCATCGATCGCCTTCTCGGCGTACGCGCGGTCCTCGGCGTTGTAGATCTCCTGCAGCGCCTTCGTCGCACCCGGCTGCGCGGACTTCGGCAAGGCGTTCGATACATTTCGAGCCTTGTGAACCCAGCAACGCTGATGCCGGGCGGCCGGGAAGACCTCGGCCAGAGCCTTCCACAGGCCCATCGCACCGTCGCCGATGACGAGTTCGGGGTCGCGCATGCCGCGACGACGGCAGTCGCGCAGCAGGGCGGCCCACGACTCGGTCGACTCCCGCAGTCCCTCCGCGAGCGCGATCAGCTCCTTGGTGCCGTCCAGCCGCACCCCGAGCAGCACCAGCACGCACGAGTGGGCCTGGCCGAGCCTCACCTTCGGGCGCACGCCGTCGGCCCACACGTAGACGAAGTCTCGGTCCGCGAGGTCGCGCTGCTGGAAGGCGGCGTGGTCGTCGCTCCACTGCTTCGTCAGCCTCGTCACCGTGGCCGGCGACAGCCCGGCCGTGCCGCCGAGGAACTGCTCCAGCGCCGGGACGAAGTCCCCGGACGACAGCCCATGCAGATAGAGCAGCGGCAGCACCTCCGAGATCTTCGGGGACTTGCGGCACCACGGGGCCAGGATCTTCGAGGAGAACCTCTTGCGCTCGCCGGTGGCCCCCTCGACGCGGCGGTCGTTAACCCGCGGTGCCTGTGCCTCGAGCGGGCCGGCTGCGGTGACCACTGTGCGGGGCCGGTGATGGCCGTTTCGGACCACCAGGCGATGCCCGCGCTCGTCCCGCTCGGACGCCAACCCGGCTATGTACTGATTGACTTCCGCCTCCAGTGCCGCGACGAGCATCCGGCGAGCGCCTCGCGGACGATCTCGTCGATCAGGGAGCCGGACTCGATGCCGCCGTCGGCGTTCACTACGCTCAGCACGGGCGTACTTTCCCGGCCCGCGCTGGAACGCGGGCCTACTCGGTGACTGGTTGATCAATCACTTGGGAAGGTACGCCTTCCACTACCTTCCCAGGCCGATCCACAAGTCCTGAGCATTGCTCTCGATGGCGCGACTGGCCGCAGACTTCGACACACCGAACAGCGGTGCCAGCTGCCGTAACGTCAGGTTGGTACGCCAGTACGCGGCGGCCAGCAGGACACGGTCCGCCAGTGGCAGCCTCCATGGCCGCCCGCGACTCGGAGCGCCGGCTCACTCTCTCCGCAGCTGGGTCACCAACTTACCCAAGGCACGCGGGCTCAGCCCGGTGAACGGGACTATCCAGGCGGCTCCGCCGCCGTGATCAGACCAGCCACCCGGAGATCATTTCAATTGCCGACGTCCCTCCCCACGGTTGATCCTGGACACCGAGCAAGCAAGGGAGACGAGATGGGACTGATGCTCTTCCCAGGTGTCGACGACGTGGCGAGCCCGGATGTTTCCTGGTCCTACACCGGCTTCAGCACGTTCAGGAAGTGGTTGGCCCAGACCGAGGGGTTCGCGCTCGCCGAGATGGACGGCTTCGGCGGGGAACGTCAGTGGTCCAGCGTCTCCACCACGCTGGCGCCGCTACTCAACCATCCAGACGACGACGGCCCTGATCTCGCGCCTGCTCAATGCGCTGCGATGTTGCCCCGGTTGGAAGCATTGCTCGACCAACGTCGGACTGACGACAGCGACCCCGTCCTACGACGGCGCATCGAAGACGTCAGTCAGTTGGTCACCGTCCTGCGGTTCTGCGTGGCTAAGACGGTGTCCTATGTGGTGAGGCGGAGCAGTCGCTTGTAACAGCACAGTGCTGCAGCGAGGCCAAGAAAGGCGAGGTAGTTGCGGGGATGG
>NZ_JBIAEC010000014.1:0-58917 GCF_042868225.1 Streptomyces sp. NPDC007856
GCTGTTGAGTTCTCAAGGAACGGTCGCTTCCTTTGTACTCACCCTCTCGGGCTTTCCTCCGGGCGCTTCCCTTCGGTGTTTCCGACTCTATCAGATCTTTTCTCGATCCGATTTCCTCGGTGCTTTCCAGGTTTCCGCGCTTTCTCGCGGTTTCCTTTCCGGCGGTTCCGACTTTATCAGAAGTTCTTGGCCGGTCTGACCGGCCGCTCATTTCTGAGTAATCGGGAGACGCTTCTTCGAGATGTCGTTCACGACTTCTCTCGAAGCTCGTAGAGTCTAACCTTCGCCGGTGAACTTGTCCAGTTCCAGGCAACTGTTTGAATCTACCTCCCCACGCGACCCGTGTCAACGGGTCTTGCGGAGCGAAGAGGAGACTAGCAGCTCACAGGGGTGGAACGCACATCACGCCGCGGTGGGCAGCGAGGCGCTGCGGTCCGCCGCTTCTAGATCGCCGGTCTCACCTCCGCGTGCCGCTCGGCCGCCCAGGACGTAGACGTACGTCAGGAAGGCCAGCTCGGCCAGGACACCGATTCCGATGCGGGCCCAGGTGGGCAGGCCGGACGGCGTGACGAAGCCTTCGATGGCGCCGGAGACGAAAAGGACCAGGGCGAGTCCGATCGCCATGCCTACGGCCGCGCGTCCTTCTTCGGCGAGAGCGGTGCGCCGACTGCGGGGGCCGGGGTCTATGAGTGTCCAGCCCAGGCGCAGTCCCGTACCCGCGGCGACAAAGACTGCCGTCAGTTCAAGCAGGCCGTGCGGAAGTACCAGTCCCAGGAATGTGTCGAGTCGGCCGGCGGAGGACATCAGGCCGAAGCCGACGCCCAGGTTGAGCATGTTCTCGAAGAGGATCCAGAGGACAGGCAGGCCCAGGAAGACGCCCAGGACCAGGCACATCGCGGCTGCCTGCGCGTTGTTCGTCCACACCTGGGCGGCGAAGGCCGCCGCGGGATGGCTGGAGTAGTACGTCTCGTACTCGCCGCCGGGGCGGGTCAGGTCACGCAGTCGGCCGGGCGCCGCGATCGACGACTGGACGTCCGGGTGAGTGCCGATCCACCAGCCCAGGAGAATCGCGATGGCAGTGGAGACCAGTGCCGTGGGAACCCACCAGTGGCGGGCGCGGTAGACCGCGGCCGGGAAGTCCTGGCCCAGGAAGCGGCTGACGTCACGCCATGAGGCGCGGCGGGTGCCGGTGACGGCGCTACGCGCGCGTGCCACCAGTTGGCTGAGCCGTCCTGTCAGCTGCGGGTCCGGGGCGCTGGACTGGATGAGGGACAGATGGGTGGCGGTGCGCTGGTAGAGGGCGACGAGTTCGTCGGCCTCGGCGCCGGTGAGGCGGCGTCGGCGGCGGAGCAGGGTGTCGAGGCGGTCCCATTCGGCTCGGTGTACGGAGACGAAGACGTCCAGGTCCATCGGGTCTGCCTGCTCCTCGGCTGGTCGTCGACTGCTCGTCGGGGATGCTCTCGATCGCGGTCAGATAGTCGCACTGGGGCGCGATGTGCCCACAGCTTGGCAGACTTGCGCTTCCGGGGGCAGATCAGGGAAGGACGGCGGGCGTGAGTGAGCTGGTGACGGGCGAGGCGGTGGCGCTCGAACTGCGGCCGGCAAAGCTGCCGAGCAGGGCGCTGGCCGTGTTGCTCGATCTCGTGGTGGCCGTGGTCGCCTACGTCGTCGTCACCATCGTGGTGGTGATGTCGACGGCGTCGCTGGACGAGGCCGCGCAGGTGGCCCTGTCGATCGCGACGTTTCTGCTGGTGCTGGTCGGCGGGCCGATCGCGGTGGAGACCCTCAGCCATGGGCGTTCGCTGGGGAAGCTGGCGTTCGGGCTCCGCGTGGTGCGGGACGACGGCGGGCCGATCCGGTTCCGGCACGCGCTCGTGCGGGGCGCGATCGGTGTGGTCGAGATCCTGCTGACGTTCGGTGTGATCGCCTGCATCGCCTCACTGGTCTCGGCACGCGGCCGAAGGCTCGGTGACGTGTTCGCGGGCACGCTGGTCGTGCGTGAGCGGATACCGGCCGGTCGGGCCGGCTTTGTTCCACCGCCGCCTCCGTGGCTGGCCGGGCGGTTCGCCGAGCTGGATCTGTCGGCGGTGCCGGACGGGCTGTGGCTGGCGGTTCGGCAGTACCTGACCCGGCTCGGGCAGCTCGATCCGCAGGTCTCGGCAGGGATGGCCCAGCGGCTCGCCGCCGACCTCGCGGCGCGGACGGGGGCTGCTGTGCCGCGGGATCTTCCGGCGGCCGCCTTCCTGGCCGCCGTGGTGCACGAGCGGCAGTCGCGTGAGGCCCGGCAGGCTTTCGGCGCGATGGGATTCGCCCCACAGGCAGCCGCGCCCGGCGCACCGGCCGCTTTTCAGCCCCCGGTTTCCGCCCAGCCGCCATTCGCTGCTAAGCCGCCGGTTGCAACTCAGGCGCCCGCTGTGGCGGCCGGGTCGCAGAATCCCTCTCAGCCGGACCGGCCTCAGGGATGGGCTCAGCCGCCGCAGGCGCCGCTTCCGCCGTCGGCCGTACCTCCGCGGGACGAGCCGTCTGCGGACCGCCCGGCCACCGGTTTCGCACCACCGGCGTAGGAGGCGTTGAAGCGGCGGGTCCGCTCCTCTCCTTCCAGTCCTTCCAGTCGTCTTGTCGGGCGGGGACTGGCCCGGCGGTCTCTCGGGTCCCGGCGTTCAGTCGAACCTCGAGGGCGGTGACTGGAGGTCCTCCAGCTCGATCCCGGGTGCGGCCAGGACGACGTCCCCGGCGATGTGAACGGTGTGCCGCTCACCCGTGTCCAGGGCTGTGACCTGGTATTCGTCCACGGCCAGAGGGCCATTGTCAGTGGCGTGTGCTTCGCTGTTCACCAGGGCCCAGGACTGGTCCACGGTGCGGGGGGCGAGGACCGGGTCAGTGAAGGCGACCAGGCGTACACGGGTCGCGGCGGACGAGGGGGTGAGGCGCAGGAGACGGGCGGTGGCGATGAGGAACGCGGGGGACGTGCCGGTGAAGGCGTGGGCGCGCACATTGCCTTCGGTGGCATGGGTTCCGGTGGGATCGGTGCGGACCCAGGTGACGCCGTCGAGGGCGGCTCCGCGCACCTGCCACTCCCCGGCGTGGAGTTCGAGGCGGATGGGGCGGCCGAGGTCGTCCAGGGCGAGGTCGACCGAGCCGCGGTGATCGCCGGCGGGGCTGGTCAGCCGGGAGACATAGCGCCAGCCGGAGGGACCGGGGGCGCACTGGAAGTGTTCTTCGCCGAGGGGGGTGTGATCGTGCGGATCGTGGAGCGAATAACGGCCGCGGGGCATGGGGGTCCTGGGTCTTCGACGGGCTGACGGGTCCGGCCGGACCGCCGGTTCCTCCGGTGCTGTCCGGGCGGGACCCGCCAAAGGGGCAGGCCCCCGGCACGGGGGTGCGGGGGCCTGCCTCGGGGTCCTGCTGCCGGGGAGCACGCTGGTGCACCGGTGTGCTCCCCGGCGGGCGGGACTACGGAGTCGCCGGCTCAGTAGCGGTAGTGGTCCGACTTGAACGGGCCGTCGACCTCCACGCCGATGTACGCGGCCTGCTCCGGGCGCAGCTTGGTGAGCTTGACGCCGAGCGCGTCCAGGTGGAGGCGGGCGACCTTCTCGTCGAGGTGCTTGGGCAGCACGTAGACGCCGGTCGGGTACTCGTCGGGCTTGGTGAACAGCTCGATCTGGGCCAGGGTCTGGTCCGCGAAGGAGTTGGACATCACGAACGACGGGTGACCGGTGGCGTTGCCCAGGTTCAGCAGGCGGCCCTCGGACAGCACGATGATGACCTTGCCGTCCGGGAACTTCCAGGTGTGGACCTGCGGCTTGACCTCGTCCTTGACGATGCCGGGGATCTTGGCGAGGCCGGCCATGTCGATCTCGTTGTCGAAGTGACCGATGTTGCCGACGATCGCCTGGTGCTTCATCTTCGCCATGTCCGACGCAAGGATGATGTCCTTGTTGCCGGTGGTGGTGATGAAGATGTCGGCGGTCTCCACGACCTCGTCCAGGGTGGTGACCTGGTAGCCGTCCATCGCCGCCTGCAGGGCGCAGATCGGGTCGATCTCGGTGATGATCACACGGGCGCCCTGGCCGCGCAGCGACTCGGCGCAGCCCTTGCCCACGTCGCCGTAGCCGCAGACGACGGCGGTCTTGCCGCCGATCAGGACGTCGGTGGCGCGGTTGATGCCGTCGACCAGGGAGTGGCGGCAGCCGTACTTGTTGTCGAACTTCGACTTGGTGACGGAGTCGTTGACGTTGATCGCCGGGAAGAGGAGGGAGCCCTCGCGCTGCATCTCGTACAGGCGGTGGACACCGGTGGTGGTCTCCTCGGTGACACCGCGGATCTCCGAGGCCAGCTGGGTCCACTTCTGGGGGTTCTCGCCCAGGGTGCGGTGCAGCAGCTGGAGGATGACGAGGTGCTCGTCGGACTCTGCGGTGTCCAGGGCCGGGACCTCGCCGGCCTTCTCGTACTCGACGCCCTTGTGGACGAGGAGGGTGGCGTCGCCGCCGTCGTCCAGGATCATGTTCGGGCCGCCGGTGACGGTGTCCGGCCAGGTCAGCGCCTGCTCCGTGCACCACCAGTACTCCTCCAGGGTCTCGCCCTTCCAGGCGAAGACCGGGACGCCCTGCGGGTTGTCGGGCGTGCCGTTCGGGCCCACGGCGATGGCGGCGGCCGCGTGGTCCTGGGTGGAGAAGATGTTGCAGGAGGCCCAGCGGACGCGGGCGCCGAGGGCGACCAGGGTCTCGATGAGCACGGCGGTCTGCACGGTCATGTGCAGGGAGCCGGTGATGCGGGCGCCGGCGAGGGGCTGGGCCTCGGCGTACTCCTTGCGGATCGCCATCAGGCCGGGCATCTCGTGCTCGGCGAGGGTGATCTCCTTGCGGCCGAACTCGGCCAGCGAGAGGTCGGCGACCTTGAAGTCCTGTCGGTTGTCGACAGTCGTCATTGCGAGCTGCTCCTCGGTGTCGGATCGAGGTGGGGGTACGGCTGGTCTGCGCGGCGGCGGACACACGGGTGCCCGAGATGAGGACACTGGCATGCCCACGTGCGCGCAGCGCAGTCCGTCGGAGGCCCTCTCTCCCTCGGTCGGTCCGCGAGGGACCGCCCGACCGCCATCAGCAGCGACGTCTGGCTCCGTCCCAAGCTACACCGGACGGCCCGTTCGGCCCCAGTCCGCCTCCGTGCGGTTCGAGCCGTCCGGAAGGCGGTTTCGGAGGGTGGGGAGAGGGCAGGAGCGGGCTGGCGGAGGTGCGAATGACCGCGGGGCGGGAGTCCAAGGACCGTAACAAAAGGGGACTTTCACGCCCTTGGGTCTGGGGCGGGGTGGTGCAGGATGCAGGGGACCGGGGCCGTCCGGTCCGCTCGCGGGAGTGTCCGGGACGGTGCCTCGTAGCGACGAAGGTGTGAGGAGACAGACGTGACGAGTCCGGCCGGCCCTCCCTCCACGGGTGGCCGCGATGACGAGCGGCGGCAGGTGAAGCTGCTGGCGGTGACGGCATGCCCGACCGGCATCGCGCACACGTACATGGCGGCGGAGAGGCTCGCGCAGGCCGCGGCGAGCCGTGGCATCGAGATGAAGGTGGAGACCCAGGGATCCATCGGGGCCGAGAACGTCCTCGACGACAACGATGTCAGAAGCGCGGACGGGATCATCGTCGCCGCCGACAAGGACGTCGACCTGAGCCGTTTCGCCGGCAAGCGGGTGCTGACGGTCGGGGTCGCCGAGGGCATCCACCATCCCGAGCAGCTGATCGAGCGGGTGCGGTCGGCGCCCGTGCAGGCGCCCGACGGTACCGTGAGCGGTTCGGCGGCGGTGACCTCCGGTGGTGGCCGGGAGCGGGGGCCGGTGTACAGGGCGCTGATGAACGGCGTGTCGTACATGATCCCGTTCGTGGTCGTGGGCGGTCTGCTGATCGCGGTGTCGCTCGCGCTCGGCGGCCATGCCACGTCGAGGGGCTATGTGATCCCGGACGGCACCTTCTGGGCGCATGTCAACGCGATCGGCGGGATCGGCTTCCAGCTGATGATCCCGGTCCTGTCCGGCTACATCGCCTATGCGATCGCCGACCGGCCCGCGCTGGTGCCGGGCATGATCGGCGGCTGGATCGCGAACACGGGCGCGCTGTACGACTCCAAGGCGGGCGCGGGCTTCATCGGGGCGATCGTGACCGGGTTCCTCGCCGGGTATCTGGTGCTGTGGATCAAGAAGGTGCGGGTGCCGAAGTTCGTGCAGCCGATCATGCCGATCATCGTGATCCCGATCGTCGCCACGACGGTGCTCGGGCTGTTCTTCGTCTACGTCATCGGCAAGCCGATCTCCTGGGTGTTCGAGCATCTGACGAGTTGGCTCGGCGGGATGACGGGGACGAGCGCGATCCTGCTCGGCGCGATTCTCGGGCTGATGATCGCGTTCGACATGGGCGGGCCGGTGAACAAGACGGCGTTCCTGTTCGGGGCCGGGCTCATCGCGAGCGGCAACCAGACGGTGATGGGCATGTGCGCCGCCGCGATCCCGGTGATGCCGCTCGGGCAGGGACTGGCCACGCTGATCCGTCGGCGGCTGTACAGCGAGCAGGAGCGGGAGACGGGGCTCGCGGCGCTGTTCATGGGGTGCTTCGGTATCTCGGAGGGCGCGATTCCGTTCGCGGCGGCGCGGCCGGCGCAGGTGATTCCGGCGAACATGCTGGGCGGGGCGGTGGCCGGTGCGGTTGCGGGGCCGGCCGGGGTGAAGGATGCGGTGCCGCACGGGGGACCGATCGTGGCGGTGCTGGGTGCGGTGAGTGGGGTGCCGATGTTCTTCGTCGCCGTGGTGATCGGTTCTGTGGTGACCGCGCTCGTGACCGTGGGTCTGGTTGGGGTGAGTGGGCGCCGGGGGCGGGCTGTTCCTGTCGGCGCGGGTTCAGGAGTGGTGGGGATCGGGTTCCCGCCTGCACCACTCGTGCGGCAATCGTCGTCGGGTACGGGTGGCGCCGGTGGGGGGTTCTCGCCGTCGACGGGTGCCGAAGGCGTCGGTGAGGGGCCTCCCGGGTCGGGGCAGGTGCCTGCGGGGGTGGTCGTGGCTGGGCGGGCCGGGGCGGGGGCCTCGGGGGGCGGTGCTGGTGCCGTGGTCTCCGGGGGCTCGGTCCGGGTGGGCGCCGTTGACGACTCCGAGGAAGCGGAGCAGCCGGAGGGAGCCCAGGGCGCCGGGCAGGCTGGAGATGCTGCGGCTGAGGGGGATGGGTCCGTGGTGCTGTCCGGCTACCTCGGTGAGCGGACCGTGAAGGGCGCGCTCCGGGCGGTGGAGAAGGAGGCCGCTGTCCGGGAGATGGCGGAGTTGCTCGCGCGGAGCGGGCGGGTCTCCGATGTGGACGAGCTGGTGGCGACCGCGCTGCGGCGGGAGGAGCAGGGGACGACCGGGCTCGGTGAGGAGATCGCGATCCCGCACGCCAAGACGGACGCGGTGACCGCCCCGGTCGTCGGCTTCGCGCGTTCCGCCGAGGGGGTCGAGTGGGGCTCGCCGGACGGTACGAAGGCCCGGCTGGTCTTCATGATCGCCGTACCGGAGGCGGCCGCGGGCGACGAGCATCTGCGGATCCTCGCGCTGCTCTCCCGCAAGCTGATGGATCCCGGTTTCCGGGAGCGGCTGCTGGCGGCGCCGGACGGGCGCGGGGTGCTCGACGTGCTCGGTGAGGCCGGGTGAGCCGACGCGGCTGAAGGGAGCGGTGGGGGCGGGAAAGGGTGCGAGTATCCCCCACCGACAAATCCCCCCGCCGCACAGCCCGTTCACGAGGTGGCGCTATTCTCCGCGGCCTTGGATGGGTCGCTCGGGGAGGAAGAGGCATGGCGGGCGGAAGACGGGGGCGGGGGCTGGGGATGGCGGCGGTTGTGGTGGGGGTGTTGGGGCTGGTGCTGGCCGTCGGGGGCTTTGGGTGGCTGCGGGAGGCGTACGGGGTCTCCACCGTGGGTGGCAACAGCATGAGGCCGACGTACGGACGGGGTGACCGGGTCGTCTGGGAGCGCGTCGGCGGGAGCGAGGTGCGGCGCGGTGACGTGGTGGTGTTCACGCCGCCGGAGTCCTACGGGTTCGACGGGCCCCTGATGAAGCGGGTCGTCGGCGCGGGTGGGGACCGGGTGCGGTGCTGTTCGGTCGCGGGTTCGCGGGAGCGGATGACCGTGAACGGGAAGCCGGTCGAGGAGCCGTATGTGTACGGCGGCGACGCCGACGGCGTGCACCGGCCGTATGACGTGAAGGTCCCGGAGGGGCGGCTGTTCCTCCTCGGTGACTATCGGGCGGACTCCCAGGACTCGCGTTTCCACCTGGACGAGCAGGGCGGGACGGTGTCCGCGGACGCGGTGCTGGGCCGGGTGACGGACGACCGCACGGTCCCTGCCCTGCTGGTGGCGGCCCTCTTGCTCGGCGGGGTGCTGCTGCTCACCGGCATCGGCCTGGGCATCGGCTTCCTCGCCGTACGGCGGCGGAGGGTGCCGGAGCTGCCGCAGATGCCCTGGCCGGTGTCGCCGAGCGGGAGCTGAGGTCCCGGCTCAGTGGCCGGCGGCGTGCGGGGTCGGGCCGCCCGGGGTGGCCTCCGGGTCCGGGCCCTTGGCTGCCTCGGCCTCGCTGTAGATGTCCGGTTCCAGGTAGATGACGCGGGCGATGGGGACGGCGGCGCGGATGCGGGCCTCGGCGGCGTTGATGGCGCCGGCGACCTCGGCGGCCGTGTCGTCGTGCTGCACGGCGATCTTGGCTGCGATCAGCAGCTCCTCGGGGCCGAGGTGGAGCGTGCGCATGTGGATGACGCCGGTGACCGTTTCGCCGTCGACGGTCGCCTCCTCGATCTTCTTGATCACGTCCAGGGCCGCCGCCTCCCCGAGCAGCAGAGACTTGGTCTCGGCGGCCAGGACCAGGGCGATGCAGACGAGCAGGACACCGATGCAGACCGTGCCGATGCCGTCCCAGACGCCGTCGCCGGTGAGGACGGCGAGACCGACGCCGAGCAGGGCGAGGACCAGACCGATGAGCGCGCCGAAGTCCTCCAGCAGGACGACGGGCAGCTCGGGGGCCTTGGCGCGGCGGATGAACTGCGCCCAGCTCAGTCTGCCGCGCAGCTCGTTGGACTCCTTGATGGCCGTGCGGAAGGAGAAGCCCTCGGCGATGACCGCGAAGATCAGGACGCCCACCGGCCAGTACCAGTGCTCCAGTTCGTGCGGATGGCTGATCTTCTCGTAGCCCTCGTAGATGGCGAACATGCCGCCGATGGAGAACAGGACGATCGAGACGAGGAAGGCGTAGATGAAGCGCTCGCGGCCGTAGCCGAAGGGGTGCTGCGGGGTCGCCTCGCGCTGGGCCTTCTTGCCGCCGATGAGCAGCAGGAACTGGTTTCCGGAGTCGGCGAGCGAGTGGACGCCCTCGGCGAGCATCGAGGAGGAGCCGCTGAACGCGAACGCCACGAACTTGGATGCCGCGATCGCGAGGTTGGCGCCGAGTGCCGCCACGATCGCCTTCGTACCGCCTGACGCGCTCATGAGTCCGCGTTGTCCCTTCGCCTCTGAGGCCCTCGGAGCCCCCGTACGTCCACGCCGCCGGGCGCGCCCCGGCTTTGCCCGGCCTTTGCCGTGGGCCATTCTTGCAGCCCGGCCGGGCTCCGCCGCGTCAGGTATCCACAACCCCGGTCATACGATCACAGTGGCACGGAAGAGTGTGCCCGTGCCCGAGATCTCCGCCGTCTCGCCGGCCGGGACGAAGACCGACTGACCCGGGCTCAGCTCGTGTTCGCCGGCGCGGACCGAGCCGGCCGTGCAGAGCAGGATCTGCGGGGTGTCGAGGGTGAGGTCGTGGGCGGCGCCGCCCTCGGCGAGGACGTACCGGGAGAGGCGGAACTCGTCGATCGGTGTGTCGTAGACCTCCTCGCCGGCCGGGGAGGCCTCGGGGCGCAGTACGCCCGGGTCGCCGGCCTCGAAGCGGACGACGCGCAGGAGTTCGGGGACGTCGACGTGCTTGGGGGTCAGGCCGCAGCGCAGGACGTTGTCGGAGTTGGCCATGATCTCGACGCCGAGGCCGCTGATGTAGGCGTGCGGGATGCCGGCGCCGAGGAACAGGGCCTCGCCGGGCTGCAGGCGGACGTGGTTCAGCAGCATGGCCGCGATGACGCCGGGGTCGCCCGGATAGTGCTGGGCGAGCTCGGCGTAGGTGGTGTAGTCACCGCCGAGGCGGGCGCAGGCGGCGCTCGCCTCGGCGACCGTCTGCGCCATCTCCTCCGGGTCGGCGGTGAGGATCGCGGTGAGCACCTCGCGCAGGGCCGCGTCCTCGGGGCGTGCGTGCAGCAGGTCGACGTACGGCTTGAGTGAGGCGACGCCGAGCCCGTCGAGCAGGTCGGCGGACCGGACCGGGTCGCGGAAGCCGCACAGGCCGTCGAACTCGGTGAGCGCGCAGATCAGTTCCGGCTTGTGGTTGGCGTCCTTGTAGTTGCGGTGCGGGGCGTCGACCGGGATGCCGCGGCGCTCCTCGTCGGCGTAACCCTCCCCGGCCTGCTCCAGGTTGGGGTGCACCTGGAGGGAGAGGGGCGCGCCGGCGGCGAGGATCTTGAGGAGGAAGGGCAGGCGCGGACCGAACTTCGCCACGGCGGCCTTGCCCAGCTCTGCCTCCGGGTCCGCGTCGATGACCTCGACCAACGTCCCGCGAGCGGTGCGCGAGGGGGCTCCGGGGTGTGCGCCCATCCACATCTCCGCCTGCGGTTCACCGGTCGGCTCGACGCCGAGGAGGTGCGGGATGGCGGTGGTGGAACCCCAGGCGTAGGGCCGGATGGTGTTGTCGAGGCGGTCCATGTGTCTTCTCTGTCTCCGTACGTACGGCTGCCCGGCCGGCGTCGGTGACGGCGCCGGTTGCCGTGCTGATGGTGGGCGCGGGTCTTCCGGCCCGTAGCCAGATCAGGCCCTCGAAGCGAGCGCCAGGTAAACGGCGGCGAAATCCGTGACGGCGATCAGTTCAGCGAGGGACTCCAGTTCGCCGCCCTCCTCAGGTTCGAGTTCGCTGATCGGCGTGTCATGGCTGAGGGCCACGTCACGGGCGGCGGGGGCGGCCGTGAGGCCGCTGATCGGGCGGTCGCGGAGCAGCACCACGCGCGCGTGCAGCGCGGGCGGCTCCTCGACGCGGTCGCGGAAGAAGTCGTCGGGGTCGGCGCTGGCGGCCAGCGGGCCGGCCAGCAGGGCGCTGTGCGCGGAGAGCGCCTCGGGGAGTTCGGCGACGAGCGCGGGGCGGCCGGCGAGTTCGGCGAGGGCGGCGGCGAAACGGTGGCCCGCGGGGCCCGCCGAGGGCCCTTCCGTCCACACCACGGGGAGCGCGTCGGCGAGTTCGGCGGCGAGGGTCTTGGCCGGGTTGCTGTAGGTCGCGATGGCGGGGCCGCAGCGTTCGGCGATGTGGTCCAGGCGGTCGGCGACCTTCTCCAGGGCGTCCGGCGGGGCGCTGATCAGCCCGACCCGGTCCAGCAGCGCCAGCAGCGGGGTGAGCAGCGCCCAGAAGACGCCCGGGGAGGACGCGGCGAGCGGTTCCTCCTGGTCGTACGGCGCCGTCGCCATCGGTACGAACAACCCGTGGGCGCCGGTGACCGCCTCCGCGAGCGGGGTGCCGGCCGGGGCCACGGCGACGACCGAGCAGCCGCGGCGGTAGGCCTGGTCGGTGAGGAGGGACAGGCTCGGTTCGGTGCCGTCCGGGGTGGCGACCAGCAGGAGGTCCACGGAGCCGGCCCAGCCCGGGAGCTCCCAGCGCAGGGCGCCCGCGGCCGGGGCGACGCCCGTTGGGGCCAGGCGGACCACGGGGCTGCCGACGCCGGCCAGGGTGCCGAGCAGGTCGGCGGTGTGGGTGGCGGCGGCGCCGGGGCCGGCGATGAGGACGGCGCGGGGGCGGCCGTCGGGCTTGAGGTCGCCGACGCCGGCCTCGATGGCGTGCCGGGCGGCGGTGCGGACGCGGGCGCCGGCCTCGGCGGCGCCGCGCAGCAGGCCTCGGCGGTCGGCCTCGGCGAGGCCCTCCGGGGTGTCGAGCAGCGATTCGTCCAGCATGGGCGGTTGCCTCCGAGCGCCGGGGTCCTGTGTGGGTTGTCTACGCCGTGAGAGGCGTCGTCACTGGGGGCGGCGGGCCTCGTCCACGAGGAGGACCGGGATGTCGTCGCGGACGGGGTAGGCGAGGCCGCAGTCCTGGCCCGTGCAGATCAGCTCGGTGTCCTGCTCCTTGAGGGGGGCGTGGCAGGCCGGGCAGGCGAGGATCTCCAGGAGGCCGGCTTCGAGCGGCATGGGCTGTCCCTTCGAGGGCGGGTGTCTGTCTGTGGATGTGCCTGGTCAGCGTACCGCTGGTGGACGGGCTGAGCCGGGCTGCCAGTACCGTCCAGGGGGCACCGCCCCCTGGACGCCCTTTGCCCTGCGGCTCAGCCCCTGATGATCGACAGGGCCTCGTCCCTGATCCTGGTCATCGTGGCCTCGTCCTTCGCCTCGGCGTTCAGGCGGAGGAGGGGCTCGGTGTTGGAGGGGCGGACGTTGAACCACCAGTCGGCGGCGGCGACGGTGAGGCCGTCGAGGTCGTCCAGGGTGACGTCGGCGCGGTTCTCGTACGCGGAGCGGATCGCGGCGAGGCGGTCGGCCTGGTCGGCGACGGTGGAGTTGATCTCGCCGGAGCCGACGTAGCGGTCGTACTGCGCGGTGAGGGCGGACAGCGGGCCCTCCTGGCCGCCGAGGGCGGCCAGGACGTGCAGGGCGGCCAGCATGCCCGTGTCGGCGTTCCAGAAGTCCTTGAAGTAGTAGTGCGCGGAGTGCTCGCCGCCGAAGATCGCACCGCTGCGCGCCATCTCGGCCTTGATGAAGGAGTGGCCGACGCGGGTGCGGACCGGGGTGCCGCCGTTCTCCTTCACGACCTCGGGGACCGTACGGGAGGTGATCAGGTTGTGGATGATCGTGCCCTTGCCGCCGTTGCGGGCGAGTTCGCGGGCGGCGACCAGCGCGGTGATCGCGGACGGGGAGACCGGGTCGCCGTGCTCGTCCACGACGAAGCAGCGGTCGGCGTCGCCGTCGAAGGCGATGCCGAGGTCGGCGCCCTCCACCGGGACGCGCTTCTGCAGGTCCACCAGGTTGGCCGGGTCGAGCGGGTTGGCCTCGTGGTTGGGGAAGGTGCCGTCCAGTTCGAAATACATCGGGACGAGGGTCAGGGGCAGGCCGGCGAAGACCGAGGGGACCGTGTGGCCGCCCATGCCGTTGCCGGCGTCGACCACGACCTTCAGCGGGCGGATGGAGGTCAGGTCGACGAGCGAGCGGAGGTGCGCCGCGTAGTCGTCCAACGTCTCACGGGTGGTCAGGGTTCCCGGCTGGGCGACCGGCTCGGGTGCGCCCGACTCCAGCCACCGCTCGACCAGTTCGCGGATCTGCGTGAGGCCGGTGTCCTGGCCGACCGGGGCGGCGCCCGCGCGGCACATCTTGATGCCGTTGTACTGGGCCGGGTTGTGGGAGGCCGTGAACATCGCGCCGGGCAGGTTCAGGGCGCCGGAGGCGTAGTAGAGCTGGTCGGTGGAGCACAGCCCGATCTCGGTGACGTCCACGCCGCGGTCCGCCGCGCCGCGCGCGAAGGCGCGGGTCAGGCCGGGGGACGAGGGCCGCATGTCGTGGCCGACGACGATGGCCGCCGCACCCGTCACCTCCGCGAAGGCGGCGCCGAAGAGCCCGGCCAGTGACTCGTCCCACTGATCCGGAACCACTCCACGTACGTCGTACGCCTTCACGATCTGCGACAGATCAGCAGCCACGGCCAACCCTCCTGAAAGTCCTATGGGTGCCCACAAACTACCCGTCCGGGGTAAGGGCCAGGTGTGCGGACACCAGGTGGAGGCCCAGTCGTAACCAGGGGCGGGGTGCCGTGCGCCGGCTTGACGGGCGGAGCGGTGGGCTCAGTTGTCAGGGGAGCGCAGGACCCGCAGGTGGCCGCGGCGGGCGACCTCCATGGGGTCCGCCGTACGGCCTCCGCCGCCCGCCCCGGCCGCGCGCTCCTGGGGACGGGCCGCCTCGCGCACGGCGTTCGCGAGCGCTTCCAGGTCGTCTCCGCTGGGCCGCGCGGGGGCGGAGCCGTCGAGGAGGCGGACGACCTCCCAGCCGCGGGGGGCGGTGAGGCGTTCGGAGTGCTCGGCGCACAGGTCGTAGCAGTGCGGCTCGGCGTAGGTGGCGAGCGGGCCGAGGACCGCGGTCGAGTCGGCGTAGACGTACGTCAGCGTCGCGACGGCAGGTCGGCCGCAGGCGGTGCGCGAACAGCGACGTACAGGGCTCACGACGTTGGACGGTACCGCACTCTTGAGCGGGCCGCGACGACTCTCCACCAGGTCACTCCACCGTGTCGGGCTGTGAAACACCCCACACACTCCTTCGAGGAGGCCGCCTTGACCTGCATGGACGGATTCTCGGCGGGTTTTGGGCGCGACTCGATACGGTCATGACTCGGCACAAACACCGTCAATTGCCTTGAGTTCGGCGGTCTTGGAGGGTTACGGAAACGAGCCAGACGTTGGCTGGAACGGTCAACCTGCGACACGGGGTGAAGAGGGCCGGTCGGAGCCGAACGGGGCCGATCGGGGGCGGGCTGATCGGCGGGGACGTGATCGGCTGCGGGGAGCCTTGATCGGCCGGGGATGCGCTCGCCCGCATGGCCGATCGGGTGTGGCGGGTCGGACGTGCCTGGGCGGGGTGGGGTGAGGGGTGGGTTGCCGTGTGGGGTCGGGCGGGGGGAGCGTGCGGGGACTACGCTTCCCCAGTGATGGACAACCGTGTACCGCCCCGTGCCGCCGGCCCCGGGCCCCGTCGCCGTGATCGTCACGGAAGGGGCATGCGAGGGCCGATCGCGCCGCCGCAGGTGCCGCTGGCGGCCAGTCGTGCCGATGCGTTCGCGGACCTGGTGCAGGACTCCGTGGAGCGTCTCGAGCGGCGGTGGCCCCAGCTTGCCGACATCGACTTCCTGGTGCTGGAGGTGCCCCGGCTGGAGGGGCGGGGTGAGCAGGTGTGGAGTGACGAGGCCGTCCCGTTGGGCGGGGTCGTCGCCGCGCGGGACGGGCGGCGGGCGCGGGTGGTCGTGTACCGGCGGCCGGTGGAGATCCGGACCAAGGGGCGGGACGAGCGGGCCGCACTGGTGCACGAGGTGGTCGTGGAGCAGGTCGCCGAGCTGCTCGGGCTGACGCCGGAGACTGTGGATCCGCGGTACGGGGAGGACTAGTCCCCGCGGGGCCCTGCGGGGCTACGGCGCCGGCAAGGTGGGCGCCGCCCCAGCCGGCACGACTGCCCGCAGCTGCGGGTACAGCGCAGCCGACGGCGCCACGAAACGTCACCCCTCACTTCTGCAGGACCGACAGGTCCTGCGTCGTCCTCGGTACCGCCACCATGCCCCGGTCGTTCGGGAGGGTCTGGATGGTGAAGCCGGGGATTCCGGATTCCGTGGCGGAGAGGGTGCGGGAGGCGTAGACCGGGCCGCCGGAGACGGTTTCGACGGTGAGGGCGTAGGTGCCCTGCAGGCCGGAGGGGACGGGGACGGGGACGTCCTCCGTGGTGCCGGACTTGATCGTGAACGTCTTCGTCGTCGCCGTGCCGCCCTCGCTGCCCGCCGACGCGGTGACCTTGACCGTGGCGGTGGCGGTGGGCGCGGACAGCGCGAGAGTCGTGCCCTTGGCGCTGTTGTCGGCCGAGGTCGCGCGGGTGCCGACGGGGGCCGTGGCCGGGATGTAGGCCGTTTCCTGTTTGTCGCCCTTGCCGCGGACCACCCGGAGGGCCGCCACCACCGGGACCGACTGGTCCGTGGGGGTCAGTACCAGGGAGCCCGCCTCGCCGCGGGTCACCGCGCCGAGGTCCGCCGTGGTGGTCATGCCCGACTTCACGTGCAGGGTCTCGTTGCCCGCCGGGGTGATCAGGCCGCCCGGTGAGGCCAGGCGGATCTTCAGGTCGGCGTCGTCGCCGCCGGGCGTGAAGGCGATCAGCCGGACGTCGGTGGCGTCCTTCGGGATGCCGGGCAGGACCAGGCTGCCGGCGGGGTCGGCGGCCGCGGCGAGCCAGTCGCCGCCCGTCTTGTCGTCCAGGGCCTGCACCGACGCGCCGACCCGGCCGCTGCGCACACTGACGTGCACGGTCAGGTCGGCCTGCTGTGCGTCGGTGAGGGTGGAGAGCAGGATCGGCTTGCTCGCGTGCGGCGGGATGGTCTGGTTCTCGCCGAGCGGGGACTTGATCGCGCCGTCCTTGCCGTACAGCTCGATGTCGACGACCGCGGCGGAGTCGTCGGGGTTGGTCAGGTGGACGTAGTCGGTGCGGCCGGTGGCCGTGCTGGCGCCCGGGAACCAGAAGTCGGTGTCCGCGGCGGCGCAGTTGACGCCCTGCAGGCCGCGGCCGGTGCCGGCGGCGACCTGGGTGGTCTCCTGGACGGTCCAGCCGGGCGCGAACTTCCCGTCCGCGGTGCCGATGAGCGCGGGCGCGTCGGCGCCGGAGGTGTCTCCGGTGGCCGGGGTGCCCGGCGCCTTCGGGGTGAGGACGGGCTGGTCCGCCGTCTTCTTCCCGCCCTTGGACCCCTTCGAGCCCTTGCCCGTCTGCGAGTTGCCCGTGCCGTCCGCCGAGTTCTCGCCGGCTGCCTGGAGTTGGGCCTTTCCGCCGCTCGCCGCGCCCTGGGTGACGGGCGTGAACGATGTGTACGACGTGCCGGCGATGTCGGAGATGCTCGGCGCCGGGCACAGCAGGCTCGTGCGCTGCACGGGGAGGTTCGCGGCCGCCTCGGGGGCGGCGGCGCCGGAGGCGGACGGGCCGTCGAACGCGGCGAACGCGGTGACGGCGGCCAGCGCGCTGCCGGCGGCGATCAGGGACAGGGTGGTGCGGTTCACTGCTGGCTCCCGTCGGGGCGCTCGCTGCCGGTGCCGTGGGGGTGCTGGGCCGGGTCGTAGCCCTGCTGGGCGGGGTCGTAGACCGGGTTGTAGCCCTGCTGGTAGCTCGTCGGCTCGTACGGCATCTGGTCGGCCGTACCGCCGTAGGCGTAGGGGTCGTACTGGCCCTGGCCCTGGCCCGTCTGGTACGGGTCGGCGGCCGGGTACGCCTGCTGGTCGTAGCCGGAGGGCGGGTACTGGCCGCCGTTCTGGTACGGGTCGGTTCCGTAGCCCGGGTATCCGGCGTCCACGTACGTCCCCTGGTCCCACTGAGCGTAGGACTGCTGGTGAGGTACGGCGGCCCGGGGATCCTCCGGCAGGGGCGGTGCCGCCGGCTGGTCCTCGCCGGCCTGCTCCTCGCCGGCCATTTCCTCGCCGGCCATTTCCTCGGCCTGGGCACGCAGGCGGCGGGCGCGGCGGCCCTCGCCGGCGGTCGCCTGTGCGGGCAGCGGTTCCTCCTCGGGCAGGTCGTCGTCGACGTCGCGGCGACGGCCCGGCAGGGCGAGGACGACCAGGACCACGGCGAGCGCGCCCTGGGCCCACAGCCAGGCGGTGTGGGTGATCGGGTCGGTGTAGGTGACGTCCAGCCTGCCGCCGTCGGCGGGCAGTTGGAAGCCCTGGGCCCAACCGTCGAGCGTGGTGCGGGTGAGCACACGGCCGTTCAGGGTGGCCGTCCAGCCGTCGGAGGCGCTGTCGGCGAGGCGCAGGACGCGGCCGGCCGGGCCGGCGGGAACGGTCGTGTGGATCTCCACCGGTCCGGCGCTGACCGGCTGGGCCGTGCCCGAGCCGCCGGCGGGGACGATGGCGGCCCGCGAGACCTCCTGGTCGACGCGGTACAGGGCGCCGCCGTTCTGCTGGCTGAGCCGGCTCAGGCCGGGGGTGGTGTCGAGGACGCGGGTGATGTCGCGGGGCGCGCCCTTGTGGACGAGGACGTACCGCACGGCGAAGCCGCCGAGTTCGTCGGCCTGGTCGGCGCCGGAGCCGGCGACGAGGTTGGCGACGACCTTGTCCAGCCGGGTGTTCTCGCCGTCGGCGGCGCTGATCTCGGCGTCGCCCATGCGGGCGCCGGAGCCGCGGACCAGGGTGTAGCGCACGCGCGCGGTGGAGTCGCTGTCCAGGATCAGGGTGCGGGCCCGGTCGCCGGTGGTGGAGTCCTCGGCGACGAACGCGGGCACCTGGGTCGGGTCGCGGCGCTCCAGGGGGCCGTCGGCACCGCGGATCATCCAGCCGGCGGCGACGAGCAGCGGGCCCGCGGCCGAGGCGAAGGCGATCAGGGCGGCGACGGGCTGGCGCCAGCCGAAGCTCTGCTCGGCCACCCGCGCGCGTGCGCCGTCGGCGCCGAGGGCGGCGGCGGCCAGCAGGGCGATGCCGTACACGAGCGTGGCCGGTCCGGCCCAGGCGGACCGGTTGGACAGGGCGGCGAGGACGAGGCCGACCAGGGCGACGGCCCACGCGGTGCGGATGCCGAGCTGCCGCTCGGAGCGCAGGAGTGCGCCAAGGGCGGCGAGCACGATGCCGATGAGCATCAGGCCGTGCACGGTGCCGGGGCCGCCCGGGCTGGCGCCGAGCAGGTCGAGCGCGGAGGCGGCCGAGGTGCCATAGGCCAGGCCGGCTTCCTTGAAGAAGCCGGTCGGGAGCAGCGTCAGCGACCACGGGGCGAGGACCAGCAGCGGAGTGCCGAGCTGGGCGAGGAAGCGCAGGGCGTGGGCGACGAGGTCGCCGCGGCGCAGGACGAGCACGCCGATGCCGAGGAGCAGCGCGATGGGCCAGACGATCGGCGTGAAGGCGGTGGTGATGGTCAGCAGCAGCGCGTACGCCCAGGTGGCGCGCCAACTGCCGCGTGCGCCGGAGCGGTTCGCGAGGCCGCTCGCGGCGATGCCGGCGCGCGCGATGAGCGGCAGCAGCACGGCGAGCACGGCGGTGCCGATGCGGCCGCCGGCCAGGGCGCCGGTGGTGGCGGGCAGGAAGGCGTAGGCGATGGCCGCCCAGGCGCGCAGCAGCCGGGAGGTGACCAGCGGCCGGGAGGCGAAGTAGGCGGTGAATCCGGCGAGCGGTACCGAGGCGACCAGCAGGACCGTCATCGCGAGTCCGGTGGAGCCGAACAGGATCGCGGCGAGGGTCGCGATGATCGCGAGGTAGGGCGGTGCGGAGGGGGTGCCGCCCGCGCCGACCGGGTGCCAGGAGTCGGCGAAGTGCGACCACAGCTCGCCGGAGCCGGCCGGGGCGGGCAGCAGGGCGCCGCCCGCGAGCGCGCCGCCGCCGAGCAGGGCGCGGCAGGCGGCCAGGGACATCAGCAGCAGCACGAGGAAGAGCACGGGGCCGGGCCTGCGGGCGATCCGCTTGAGCCGGGCGAACTGCTCGACCTCCAGGAAGTCGGCGTCGTCGCCGCCGGGCCCGGACTCCACGGCGCCGCCGTGCCGGCCGGCCCGCAAGGTGTCGTCGGAGCCGCTGGTGAAGTTGGCGGCGAGCTGTTCCACGGTGGCCCGGACGGTGGCGCCGGGCGGCGGGAAGAGCTGACGCAGTTCGCCCTTGTCGATCTGCGAGGGTCCGCGGCGGCGCCGGGCGGCGATGATCCGCTCGGGGCGCAGCAGGACGCCCAGCAGGCCGCGGATCTCGTCCACTGCCTGGCCGGGGACCTTGCCGACGAGATAGGCGACGGTCCGCAGGACGGTGCCGAAAACGAGCCGCAGCAGCGCCCAGGGCAGCGCGGCGCCGCGGGTGTTGACGAGCAGGGTGTAGACGGCGCCGGCCTTGTCGACCTTGTGCGGGGAGGCGGCGGTGCGGCCCACGCAGTCGACGGTGCGGCGCTCGCGGGAGGCGGCCTCGGCGTGCCGTACGACGGCGTCGGGGGCGATCAGGACGCGGTGGCCGGCGGTGTGGGCGCGCCAGCACAGGTCGACGTCGTCGCGCATCAGCGGCAGCCGGCGGTCGAAGCCGCCGAGCTGTTCGAAGACGTCGCGGCGGACGAGCATGCCGGCACTGGAGACGGACAGCACGGTGCGCACGTGGTCGTGCTGGCCCTGGTCCTGTTCACGGCGGTCCAGGCCCGTCCAGCGGCGGCCGGAGTTGGCGATGGAGACGCCGACCTCCAGCAGCTGCCGGCGGTCGTACCAGCCGCGGAGCTTGGGGCCGACGACCGCCACGTCGTCGCGGCCGAGTTCGAGTTCGTTGTCGACGACGCGCAGCAGCTCGGCGAGGGCGTCGGGATCGGGGGCGCAGTCGTCGTGCAGCAGCCAGAGCCACTGGATGGGTTCGCCGTACGGCAGTTCGGGCAGGTCGTAGGCGTCGTCGCGCCAGGTGCGCGTGACGGGGTCCCAGCCGCTGGGGCGCTTGAGGTACGGCAGCTCTTCCGGGGTGAGGACCGGGGCGGTGCGGATCGCCTCCTCGACGGCCTGGCCGAAGCCGGTGCGGCGGGCGAGGTGCAGCACGTTGGCGTCGCCGAGGGCGTCGGTGAGCAGCCGGGCGGAGTCGTCCGCGCTGCCGGTGTCGGCGGCCACCGCGTACTGCACGGGGCGCTCCTGGGAGAGCAGCCCGGCGAGCGCGTCGGGCAGCCAGCGGGCGCCGTCATGGGAGACGAGGACCGCGGTCACCACGTGGCGCGGGAACTCAGGTGTGGCAGCTTGCTCTTGGGCTGCCGTGTGGCTGTGCACGGACATCGAGGTACGGGCCCCGGTTCGATGGACTGCGGTGGACGCCCGCGCCCTCTCGGGGGGCCGAGGGGACAGCGTGGCGTCTCGGACGAGCGACCACACTATCGGCTGGCCATCAGGACGGCCCGCCGCCTGTGGATAACCCACCGGCGACGGGCCGTTCGTGACGTTCTGGTGTGGATACGAGTGCGTGGAGTGGTCAGACGGCGGCCTTCTTGAGCCGGCGGCGTTCCCGCTCGGACAGGCCGCCCCAGATGCCGAAGCGCTCGTCGTTGGCGAGGGCGTACTCGAGGCACTCGGAGCGGACCTCGCAGGCGAGGCAGACCTTCTTCGCCTCTCTGGTGGAGCCGCCCTTCTCGGGGAAGAAGGACTCGGGGTCGGTCTGGGCGCACAGCGCGCGCTCCTGCCAGCCGAGTTCCTCGTCCGCGTCGTCGACCAGCAGTTGCTGCACCAGCTCGGTCATGTGCGCCCCTCGTCTGTCTTTCGCGTCCCCGTGTGCGTTGCCGTTACCGATTTCGGCTGAACGACACGAGTGAAATTACAAGTGTGCTGCTCCGGGCGAGTCAAGCCGAGATCTGCTATTGAGCCCGTTATTCACTCTGCGGAACCAAGGCCGTGCGGAAAGTGTTCAAATCGCCATAAACCGTGGCATGCAGACGAGGCCCGGAGGGGCGTCCGGAACCCGTACGGACATCTATACGGAGAAGGACGCCGTGACGTTCGATCGCGTTCCGCGAGGCTTGAGCGCCCGGATGTGCCCCATGTGTCCCGCCATCCTGGTGAACAAACCTTTCATCTCCAAGATGCACCGGATGGGGTGAAACCCGTCCCACATACCGGGCGTCGAGTTGACACCGCGGGTGTGAACCGATGTCCTAGTGGGCATGCTCGCGAACCTGGCACTCACCTCGACCCGCACCGCCGGGTCCCTCGGTGCTGCCCGGTCCCGCTGTAGCTGTTGTCGCTGTTGCAGCTGTTGAGCCACACCTTGCTCCAGTTGTAGGCCCGTGTCCCGAGCGACCGGGCTTCCGCTTTCTCCGCTCTCCGTTCCCTCCGGCCTTCTCCACCGAGGAACCACCCCACCCATGAACAGCGACAACGACCTCCAGATCGCCGGCGACATCCTCGAAGTCCCGCACCTGCTCCAGCCGCCGCGCGAGCACCCGGCCACCGTTGCCGAGTTCGTCGGCCTCGCCCGCCGGATCGCCGCCGACCGCTCCCAGTGGGCACACCTCGTGCGGTACGACGCGACGACCCGCTGGTACCACCGGCTGCGCACCGGCCCCGGCTACGAGGTGTGGCTGCTGTCCTGGGTGCCGGGTCAGGGCAGCGGGCTGCACGACCACGGCCGCTCTTCCGGTGTCCTGACCGTCCTGGAGGGCACGCTCACCGAGCGCACCGATCGCGCCACGCGCGCGTTGACGGCGGGAGCACAGCGGGTGTTCGCGCCAAGGTACGTCCACGAGGTCGTCAACGACACCCTGGAGCCGGCGGTCAGCCTGCACGTGTACCACCCCGGTCTGACCGAGATGCCGATGCACACCTCCCCGCACTGCGAGGCTCGTCCGGTGACTGCCTGACGCGTTGTCGTACCCGCCTGCAACACTTGGGCCATGCGCATTGTGGTTCTGGCAGGCGGCATCGGTGGTGCCCGGTTCCTGCGCGGTCTGAAGCGGGCCGTACCGGACGCGGACGTCACGGTCATCGGCAACACCGGCGACGACATCCACCTCTTCGGGCTGAAGGTCTGCCCGGACCTGGACACGGTGATGTACACGCTGGGCGGCGGCATCAACGAGGAGCAGGGCTGGGGGCGGTCCGACGAGACCTTCCACCTCAAGGAGGAACTGGCGGCCTACGGGGTCGGGCCGGACTGGTTCGGCCTCGGCGACCGGGACTTCGCCACGCACATCGTGCGCACGCAGATGCTCGGCGCGGGCTATCCGCTCAGCGCCGTCACCGAGGCGCTGTGCGACCGCTGGAAGCCGGGCGTGAAGCTGATCCCGATGACCGACGACCGCGTCGAGACGCACGTCGCCGTGGAGGTGGACGGCGAGCGCAAGGCGGTCCACTTCCAGGAGTACTGGGTACGGCTGCGGGCCTCCGTCCCCGCCGAGGCCGTGGTCCCGGTCGGCGCCGAGCAGTCCAAGCCGGCCCCGGGTGTGCTGGAGGCCATCGCCGAGGCGGACGTCATCCTCTTCCCGCCGTCCAACCCGGTCGTGTCGATCGGCACCATCCTCGCCGTGCCCGGCATCCGGGAGGCCATCGCGGACGCGGGCGTGCCCGTGGTCGGCCTGTCCCCCATCGTCGGGGACGCTCCGGTGCGCGGCATGGCCGACAAGGTGCTCGCCGCGGTCGGCGTGGAGTCGACGGCCGCCGCGGTCGCCGAGCACTACGGCTCCGGACTGCTGGACGGCTGGCTGGTCGACACCGTGGACGCGGCCGCTGTCGAGCGGGTCGAGGCGGACGGCATCCGCTGCCGGGCCGTACCGCTGATGATGACCGACGTCGACGCGGCCGCGCAGATGGCGCGGGAGGCGCTGGCGCTGGCCGAGGAGGTGCGGGAAGCGTGAGCGAGGAGCGCCCGGAGTACACGGTCCGGGCCCTGTCCGGCATTCCCGAGGTGCAGCCGGGCGACGACCTCGCCAAGCTGATCGCCACGGCCGAGCCGGCTCTGGCCGACGGGGATGTGCTGCTCGTCACCTCCAAGATCGTCTCCAAGGCGGAGGGCCGCGTCGTCGAGGCGGCCGACCGGGAGGCGGCCATCGACGCCGAGACGGTCCGGGTGGTGGCCCGGCGCGGCGCCCTCAGGATCGTGGAGAACCGGCAGGGCCTGGTGATGGCCGCCGCCGGGGTCGACGCCTCCAACACCCCCGCCGGCACCGTGCTGTTGCTGCCGGAGGACCCGGACGCGTCCGCGCGCGCGATCCGCGACGGCCTGCGCGCCGCCCTCGGCGTCGACGTCGGTGTGGTCGTCACCGACACCTTCGGGCGGCCCTGGCGTTCGGGGCTCACGGACGTGGCGATCGGCGCCGCCGGCGTACGCGTGCTGGACGATCTGCGTGGCGGCACGGACGCGCACGGCAATCCGCTCAGCGCCACGATCGTCGCCACGGCGGACGAACTGGCCGCCGCCGGCGACCTGGTCAAGGGCAAGGCGGCGGGCCGGCCGGTCGCGGTGGTGCGCGGCCTGCCGCATGTGCTGGCCCGCGAGGACGGCGAGGGCGCGCGGGCCCTGGTGCGGACCGCGCGGGACGACATGTTCCGGCTCGGCACGTCCGAGGCGGTCCGCGAGGCGGTGACCCAGCGGCGTACGGTCCGGGCGTTCACGGACGAGCCCGTGGACGCAGGCGCGGTACGGCGCGCGGTGGCGGCGGCGGTGACCGCGCCGGCCCCGCACCACACCACGCCCTGGCGGTTCGTGCTGCTGGAGTCGGCGGAGTCGCGGGTACGGCTGCTGGACGCGATGCGGGAGGCCTGGATCGCCGACCTGCGCCGGGACGGCACGAGCGAGGAGTCCATCGCCAAGCGGGTGCGGCGCGGGGACGTCCTGCGCAACGCGCCCTGTCTGGTGGTGCCGTGCCTCGTCATGGACGGCTCGCACCACTACGGGGACGCGCGGCGGGACGGCGCCGAGCGGGAGATGTTCGTCGTCGCGATGGGCGCGGGCGTGCAGAACCTGCTGGTCGCGCTGGCCGGGGAGCGGCTGGGCTCGGCGTGGGTGTCGTCCACGATGTTCTGCCGGGACGTGGTGCGCGAGGTGCTCGACCTGCCCGCGGACTGGGAGCCGATGGGCGCGGTGGCCGTCGGGCATCCGGCCGAGGAGCCGAGACCGCGGCCGGAGCGGGACGCGGGGGCGTTCATAGAGGTGCGGTGAGTTCCGTCGTACGCGGCCCTGGCCCGCGTACGACCGCCTAGTCTCGAAGGACGCACCGGCTCCCCCAGTACTTCACAGGACCTCATTCGTGGCAGGACGTTTCGCTCAGCGCCCCACGCGCACGACCGTGCGCGGCGGCCATGCCGGCGTGCCCGCGGGCGCCGCCGGGATACCGCGGCAGGCTGCCGCTCCGGCGCGGGTACGGCGTTGGGTGCCGGACGGGCCGCTCGACCTCGGGCTGGTGCTCGGCCCGCTGCGGCGCGGGCCGGCCGACCCCACCTTCCGGGCCACCGCGGACGGATCCGTGTGGCGGGCCAGCCGTACGCCCGCCGGGCCGGGCACGCTACGGGTGCGGGCGTACGGCGGTGAGGTGCTCGGCGAGGCGTGGGGGCCGGGGGCGGAGTGGCTGTTGGACCGGCTGCCCGAGTGGCTCGGCGCGGCAGACGAGCCGCAGGCGTTCGTGCCCCGGCACCGGGTCGTGGCCCTGGCACGGCATCGGCGGCCGGGCTTGCGGCTGACGCGGACCGGGCTGGTGCTGGAGTCCTTGATCCCCTCGGTGCTGGAGCAGAAGGTCACGACGGATGAGGCGTACCGGGCGTGGCGGTTGCTCGTGCGGAAGTTCGGGGAGCGCGCGCCCGGGCCGGCGGGGGCCGCGGAACGGCCGATGTTCGTGATGCCGGCGCCGCGGACCTGGGCGCTGATTCCGTCCTGGGAGTGGCATCGGGCCGGGGTCGACAACAAGCGGGCATCGACGATTCTGCGGGCCGTACGGGTCGCTGCGCGGCTGGAGCAGGCGGTGGGGATGCCGGCGGTCGAGGCTCAGGGGCGGTTGGAGGTCGTGCCGGGGGTGGGGCCGTGGACGTCGGCGGAGGTGGTGCAGCGGAGTCACGGGGCGGCGGATGCGGTGACGGTCGGGGATCTGCATCTGCCGGGGATCGTGGGGTGGGCGTTGGCGGGGGACCGTCATGCCGACGACGCGGTGATGCTGCGCTTGCTGGAGCCGTATGCCGGGCAGCGGCATCGGGCGGTGCGGTTGATTCTGCTGAGCGGGAACGTGCCTGCGCGCAGGGCGCCGAAGATGCCTCGGGTGGACATCGGGCTGCTGTGAGCTGCGCGGTGCTGCCGCTGGGCGACGCGGCGTTTGGCTTGCCCACGCTTACGGGGTGCGCTGCGCTGCCGCTGGACAACGCGACGTTTCACTTGCCCACGCTTACAGGGTGCGCTGCGCTGCCGCTGGACAACGCGACGTTTCACTTGCCCACGCTTACAGGGTGCCGCTGCGCCCACCCGTGCCGCCCCAGCGGCACGACTGCCCGCAGCTAAGCGGACGGCTGCGCGACCCCCCTACCGCCCTCACCGTTCCCTCATCGCCTCGCCGCCCCCGAACCCCCATCGGGGTCCGGGGGCGCAGGTCCCGTGGAGGGTGGGCCGGGCGGCAGGCGTTACTGGTCGGAGGAGAAGCGCACCGCGCCCGCCGGGATGCGAGCGTCGCACCACACGCGTACTCCCTCGCGGAGCTCGTTGTCGGCGCCGATGATCGCGCCGTCGCCGACGACCGTGCCGGTGAGGACCGTGCGTTCGCCGACGCGGGCCCTCGTGCCGATGAGGGAGTCGGTGATGACCGCGCCGGGTTCGATGACGGCGCCCGGGAGGATGGTCGAGCCGGAGACCCGCGCCCCCTCGGCCACGAACGCGCCCTCGCCGACCACGGTGCCGCCGGTCAGCTTGGCGTCCGGCGCCACCGTCGCCGTAGGAAGGATCAGGCGGTCGCCGCAGCGGCCGGGGACCGCCGGGGACGGGGCGCGGCCCAGGACCAGGTCGGCCGAGCCGCGGACGAACGCCGCCGGGGTGCCGAGGTCCAGCCAGTACGTGGAGTCGACCATGCCCTGCAGATGGGCGCCGGCCGCGAGGAGGTCCGGGAACGTCTCGCGTTCCACCGACACCGGCCTGCCCAGCGGGATCGTGTCGATGACCGAGCGGCGGAAGACGTACGCTCCCGCGTTGATCTGGTCGGTGACGATCTCCTCCGGCGTCTGCGGCTTCTCCAGGAAGGCGCGGACGCGGCCGGTCTCGTCCGTGGGGACGAGGCCGTAGGCCCTCGGGTCCGTCACCTTCGTGAGGTGGAGGGAGACGTCCGCTCCGGTCGACCTGTGGGTGTCGACCAGGGCCCCGATGTCCAGGCCCGTCAGGATGTCGCCGTTGAAGATCAGCACGGGCTCGTCGGGGCCGGAGTGCAGGCGCGAGGCGACGTTGCGGATGGCGCCGCCCGTGCCGAGCGGCTCCTCCTCCGTCACGTACTCGATGTGCAGCCCCAGAGAGGAGCCGTCGCCGAAGTACGGCTCGAAGACCTCGGCCAGATAGCTGGTGGCGAGGACGATGTGGTCCACGCCCGCCGCTTTGGCGCGCGCCAGCTGATGCGTGAGGAACGGCACCCCGGCGGCCGGGACCATGGGCTTGGGCGTGTGCACCGTGAGGGGACGCAGCCGGGTGCCTTTGCCGCCGACCAGGAGGATCGCTTCTGTCACCTGTCGTCTCTGCTTCCTGCCGGGACCGGCCGAACTACTCGTTTCATTCGTTTCGGCCGGTCAGTGTATGCAGACCGTAGCGGCGGCGCCCTTGACAACCACGCGGTTTCCCACGAGATCGGTGAGAGAACGGTGTGAGAGCGGCGCGGCCCCCGAAGACTGCGCCGAGCGCGCGCCCCGGCCGGCTCAGCGCCCCTGGTAGCGCGCCGCGCTGGAACGGACCTTACCGAGCTCGGCGTAAAGCCGTTTGCCGGGGCACTCGGTGGCGGATCCGTCCCGATGGCCGGAGATCACGTTCAGTCGTACCTTCTTACCTTTGGGGTAGAGGTTGCCACCGCCCGACGTGAGATATGTCTTGCCACGTGGATCGGCCCCGTAGAGACCGAGCTTCCACGCGGTGAGCCGGGCGACGGCCCGCACCGCGGCCCCGGACGGCTTCACCGCACCGTACGAGCCGATCACGGCGATGCCCATGCTGTCGCTGTTGAAGCCGAGGATGTGTGCGCCGCGGACCGCCTTCGCCACGCCGCCGGCCCGGCCCTCGTAGATGGTTCCGCACTTGTCGACGAGGAAGTTGTAGCCGATGTCCCGCCAGCCCATGCTCGTGACGTGGTAGCGGTAGATACCGCGGATGACGGAGGGGGCCTGGGCACACGTGTACGTGTTGCCCGAGTCCGTGTGGTGTACGAAGGCCGCCTTGACCTTCTTCGTGTAGACGAAACCGGGTTCGCGCAGTGACTCGTCCGCGCCCCAGCCGCGCCGGGTGACGATCCGCGGGCGCGGCCCGATGTACGGCTTGCCCCCCACCGGGCCTTGCAGGCGGGCGAGTTCCCGCTCGGTGGCCCGCGTGCCCAGCGCCGGGATCTCCAGGGCGCCGAAGTCGGCCAGGTCGGTGTTGACCGCCGAGGCCGCGCCTGCCGCGTCCGGGTCCAGACCGGTGGGGGACGGATCGGCCGGCGCGTCCCCGGGCGGCGCCTCCTCACCGGGGTCGACGAGTTCCAGGTGCAGACCGGAGGGCAGCGGGGGCGTCGGTTCCACCGTACGACCGCGCCGCACGCCCCCGCCGGCGGCGCGGACCCGTACGTCCACGCCGTCGGAGTCGCCCACCCACAGCGGTGCGGTCGCCCCGCGGACCCGTCGCGCGTCCCGTTCCGCCGTACCCGGGTCGGCGCCGTGGCCGGCGTCGTGTGTCTCGACGTCCCGCCAGCCGGACCACTCCCGCGTCCGCGCCGACCGCGTCCGCACCTGGACCCGGCCGCGCAGTTCGGCGTCAGGGTCCTCCCAGACCACCCCGAGCAGCGAGAAGTGCTCGCCGTCGGGCCGGTACAGGCCCTGCTCCGGGGCGGTGCCGAGGACCCGCTCGCGGGAGAGGGGGACGAGGGGCAGCGAGCGGGTGCCGCCCGGGACCCCGGCCTCTGCCGTTCGTGCGGGTGCCGCGGATGCGGCGGCCGCGGGCGGGGACAGCAGCGGAAGCGCGAGGGCCGCGGCGCAGGCGACGCCGACCGAGGGGGCGGCGATCGACCGGGCGCCGATGGACCAAGCCAGGAATCCACGCATGGTCATGATCTTGGACATACTCATACAGATCTGTCCAACGGTGAGGCGACGGTGAACTGACGGTCCGTCGGAGACCGTTCCGCCGAACCGGTGGCCCCACCGCACGCTGCGCACGCCCGCCCACGCGTACCCTTTCCCGGGTGAACGCCACCGATCGCACC
Organism: Streptomyces sp. NPDC007856; assembly: GCF_042868225.1. NCBI lineage: Bacteria > Bacillati > Actinomycetota > Actinomycetes > Kitasatosporales > Streptomycetaceae > Streptomyces > Streptomyces sp. NPDC007856. The sequence continues at coordinate 28,642 of NZ_JBIAEC010000014.1, forward strand.
CCTGCCGACCTGCTGGCTTCCGCGCTCGCCGCGGACCCCGGCCGCCCGCTGGTGACCTTCTACGACGACGCCACGGGCGAACGCGTCGAACTGTCCGTGGCCACCTTCGCCAATTGGGTGGCCAAGACCGCCAATCTGCTTCAGGGCGACCTCGCCGCCGGGCCGGGCGACCGTGTCGCGCTGCTGTTGCCGGCGCACTGGCAGACGGCGGTGTGGCTGCTGGCGTGTTCCTCGGTGGGGGTGGTGGCGGATCTCGGCGGGGATCCGGCCGCGGCGGACGTCGCCGTCAGCGGGCCGGATGCGCTGGACGCGGCGCGGGCGTGCGGCGGGGAGCGCGTGGCGCTCGCGCTACGGCCGCTCGGCGGGCGCTTTCCCCAGACCCCGGCCGGGTTCGCCGACTACGCCGTGGAAGTGCCGGGGCAGGGGGACCGGTTCGTGCCGTTCGCCCCGGTGGATGCGGAGGATCCCGCGCTGATCGTCGCGGGGGCGGAGTTCAGCGGGGCCGAGGTTGTCGAGCGGGCGCTCGCGGATGCGCCTTCCTTCGATCTGACGGGGCCTGGATCGAGGTTGCTGTCCGGGCTGTCGTACGACACCTGGGAAGGGGTCAGCGCGGGGCTGTACGCGCCGCTGGCCGCCGGAGGGTCCGTGGTGCTGTGCCGGCATCTGGACCGGCTGGACGAGGAGGCTCTCGCCAAGCGCATCGAGAGTGAGCGGGTGACGGCGGTGCGCCGCTGAAAGGCGCGGTTCCCCGCATCCCCCGGCCAGTCGCGGTTCCCCCGATCGGCCTAGTAAAGGGCGCTTCCCCCACCCTCCCCCGCCATGGTCGTAAGAGCAGGACGTGACGCTCGTACGCCGTGAAAGGGTGCCCCACCCGTGACCGACACCGTTGGCAAGCCCCTCGGTCCCGGTCTGGGGGCCTCCGCCACCGGCACAGGGCTCCTACGGCGGCATCGGCGGCGGTGGGTGAAGGCGACGGCGCTGGGTGTGGCCGCGCTCGTCGTGGCGGGCGTCGGGGCCGGCTGGGCCGTCTACGCCAAGCTCAGCAACAACATCACCGCCGACGACGCGGCCGCCCGCGAACTGGAGCGGTACGAGCGGGAGCGGCCCACGGAGCTGGTGCGGGGCGCGCAGAACATCCTGCTGATCGGGTCGGACACGCGGGCCGGGGAAGGGAACTCCGCGTACGGGCGGGATCTGGGCAGCGAGCGGTCGGACACCACGATCCTGCTGCATCTGGCCGCCAACCGGCGCAGCGCCACCGCCGTCTCCCTGCCGAGGGATCTGATGGTGGACATCCCCGGCTGCCGGCAGCAGGACGGCAGCCGCAGCGAGCCGGTGTTCGCGATGTTCAACCACGCCTTCCAGGTGGGCGGTTCGGCGTGCACGATACGGACCGTCGAGAAGCTGACGAACATACGGATCGACCATCACGTGGTCGTGGACTTCAGCGGGTTCAAGAAGATGGTGGACGCCGTCGACGGGGTGCAGGTCTGCCTGAAGGAGCCCATCGACGACAAGGCGGCCCTGTTGAAGCTGCCCGCGGGCAAGGTCAGGCTCAACGGGGAGCAGGCGCTGGGATTCGTGCGGGCCCGCAAGTCGCTGGGCGACGGAAGCGACACCGAACGGATGGAACGCCAGCAGCGGTTCCTCGGCGCGCTGGTGGACAAGGTGCAGAGCAACGACGTTCTGCTGAACCCGGTGAAGCTGTATCCGGTGCTGGACGCGGCGACCTCCGCGCTGACCACGGACCCGGAACTGGCCAGTCTGCGTGGCTTGTACCAGTTGGTGCGCGGGCTGCGCGACATCCCCGCCGAACGGGTGCAGTTCCTGACCGTGCCGAGGGAGTCGTACATCTACGACAGCAATCGTGACCAACTCGTGGAGCCGGAAGCCGAGAAACTGTTCGCGCGACTGCGGGCCGATCAGCCCGTGGCGGTGGCCCGGCAGACGCCGCAGGAGGCCACAGGGACGGACGGCGGGCCCGACGGCAAGAGCGACCCGTCCCCCGCGCCGACGTTCCGCGGGAACACCGCCGCCGAACACACCTGTGAGTAATGCGCACATCAAAACGCCGAACTTACGTCCGGGAAATGCGGCGGATTGCCCAGTTGTAGGCACGGGGAATTTGTCAGCGGCGTCGCTTGACGCTGAACTGGGCGGATAGTGTGAGCGATCCGGTGCACCTGGCCGCGAGGTCCGACCTGGGTCGTGCACTGTTTCACCGAGACCCGAGCGTCTTTGAGGGGGAAGGCGCCGCGTGGCCCCGACGGAGGATTCGGACAACCGTGGACGCGCAAGGCCGTGGGCGGGCGGACAACATCGATCCCGCCGACCAGTGGGTGCTCAATCCGAACACCGGTGAATACGAACTGCGACTGGGCACTTCCGCACCGCAGTCACCGGTTCCCGGTCCCCGTAGACCCGCCGCCCGGGACGGCGTCGGCGCGCCGCGCCGCCGTGACGAATCGGCGCCCGGCGGGACCCGCGAGCCGCGCCAGGCGCGCGGCGGTGACGTACCGCCCTCGCGGTCGGCCCGGCGCCGGGGCGGTGAGCCGGAGCCTCCGCAGGGGCGCAGGGCCGCCCGGCGTCCGGTGAAGAAGAAGTCGAGGGTGAAGAAGGTGCTGGCGTGGACCGCCGGCGGGACGGCCTTCACGCTGGTCGCCATCGGCACCGCCGGCTATCTCTACCTCAAGCACCTCGAGGGCAACGTCACCACGACGGACGTCGGCAGCGCGGGCAAGAGCGGCTTCAGCAAGGACGACGCCTTCAACATACTGATCATCGGCACCGACAAGCGGACCGGGAAGGGCAACACGGGCTACGGCGACGCCAACAGCGTCGGGCACGCGGACACCAACATCCTGCTGCACGTCTCCAAGGACCGGACGAACGCGACCGCGCTGAGCATTCCGCGCGACCTGATCGTGAACGTGCCGGACTGCCCGACCAAGCAGGCCGACGGCTCGACCAAGGTCATTCCCGGCTCCGACAACGTCCGCTTCAACACCAGCCTCGGCCAGCTGGGCCGCGACCCCGGCTGCACCATGCGCACGGTCGACCAGCTCACCGGCATCACGGTCGACCACTTCATGATGGTGGACTTCAACGCGGTGAAGACGCTGACGGCCGCGGTCGGCGGCGTGGACGTCTGCCTGGCGCACGCCGTGAACGACTCGGGCTCGCATCTGAAGCTGTCCGCGGGCAAGCACAACATCCAGGGCGAGCAGGCGCTGGCCTTCGTCCGCACCCGGCACAGCTGGGGCAACCACGGCGATCTGGACCGCATCAAGGTCCAGCAGCAGTTCATGTCCTCGCTGATGCGCAAGATGTCCTCCAGCGACACCCTCTCCAGCCCGACCAAGCTGATCAGTCTGGCGGAGGCGGCCACGAAGGCGCTGACCGTCGACAAGGGCATCGGTTCGGTGAGCACGCTCAAGGACGTGGCGCTGGAGCTGAAGAAGGTGCCGACGAAGAACATCTCCTTCGTGACCGTGCCCGTGCTCGACAACCCGGCCGACGGCGTCTACCACAAGACGGTCGTCGTCAACCCGAGTGCCGCCCCGCCGGTCTTCGACGCGATCAAGAACGACGTCTCCTTCACCGAGGTGAAGAAGAAGCAGAAGGAGGCGAAGGACGCGCAGGCCGCGCTCCTGAAGGGCAGCAGGTCCGCGCCCTCCGACGTGCGGGTGCGGGTCCTGAACGGCGGTGCGGTCGGCGGCAGCGCGCAGCAGACCCTCGACTGGCTTCAGACCAAGGAGGGCGTGCTCAAGTCCGAGAACGCGGGCAACGCACCGGCCGCACTGAGCAAGACCACGCTGGAGTACGCCCCGGACCAGGCGGCGCAGGCACGGGAGCTGGCCCACCTCATGGGCCTGCCGGGCTCCGCGCTCAAGCCCGGCAAGAGCGTGATCAACTCGCAGGGTCTGCCCGCGATGACGCTCACCCTGGGCAAGGACTTCAAGGGCGCGGGCGTGTCCCTCACCGCTCCGGTCAAGGCGCCGACGATCGACAAGTCGACGGCGAACGAGGTCAAGTGCGCCAGCTAGGCACTCGGGCACAGCTGCGGGCCGTGCGGCGGCGCGGTGCGCCGACGGCATGAAAGAGCGGCATGAAAGAGCCAGGGCCCTCCCCACGGGAAGGGCCCTGGCTCTTTCGTACGAAGGTCAGTTGGCGGCGAGAACCGCCGGCCGCCGTGACGCGATGACCTTGCGCGCCAGCGACTTCGGGCTGGTCAGAAAGCCCCAGCCCCACGACATGTGCATGGTGGCCAGGGCCACCGGGATCTGCAGCCGGGCCTTCGCGGACAGTCCCTTGCCCGCCGGGACCGAGCCCGCGACGATCGCCGCCAGATAGCCGCCGGGGACGACCAGGGCCCACGGGGTGAGCACCGCGCCGACGACGATTCCGGCCGCGATCGCGCAGAGGGCCGTCGGCGGGGCGAGGTAGCGCAGGTTGATGGAGCCGGAGTGGTAGCGGGCCACGACGTGCCGCCAGCGGCCGTAGTCCTTGTACTGCTTGGCGAGGGCCCGGACGGAGGGCCGCGGCCGGTACGAGACCTTGAGCTCGGGCGAGAACCAGATCAGGCCGCCCGCCTCACGGATGCGGAAGTTCAGCTCCCAGTCCTGGGCGCGGATGAACTCCTCGTTGTAGCCGCCCTGCTGCTCCAGGGCCTCGCGGCGGAAGACACCGAGGTAGACGGTCTCGGCGGGCCCGGCCTCGCCGCCCGTGTGGAAGGCGGCGTTGCCGACCCCGATCCTCGAGGTCATCGCGGCGGCGACCGCGTGCTCCCAGTCGTTCTCGCCCTCGGCGTGCATGATGCCGCCGACGTTCTGCGCGCCGGTCTCCTCCAGGAGCCGGACCGCGGTGGCGATGTAGTTCGGCGAGAGCATGCCGTGGCCGTCGACGCGGACCACGATCGGGTGCCGGGAGGCCTTGATCGCAGCGTTCAGCGCCGCGGGGGTGCGGCCGGTCGGGTTCGGGACGGTGTGCACACGCGCGTCCTCCGCCACGAGCTGGGCCGCGATCTCGTCCGTGCGGTCCGTGGACGGACCGAGGGCGATCACGACCTCCATCTCGCCGGCGTACTCCTGCGCGAGGATCGCTTGGACGGCCCCGCGCAGATGCCGCTCCTCGTCGAGGACCGGCATGATCACGGAAACAGCGGGGAGCCGCACGTCGGGCTTGGCGTTCATAGGGGGCTCACGTTACCGCGAACGGGGGACACCGGTGCGCGCCGCCGGGGCGTGGGGCCGGGCTGGAGATCGTATCGGCCTACCGTGCTCACGGATCCCACGTACGGCGTCGTCCGGAGGTGTCCCCCTTGGCAAGCCCGCCCCGGTCCCCCGCGCGTCCGCAGCGCCGACCGCAGCCGCCCCGCCGTGTGCCGCGCCCGCAGCAGCGGCCCGTGCGGTCGGTACGGCCGCCACGGCGGCCCCGCTGGGCCATGCGGGCGGTGAGCACGCTGTCCGTCGTCGTGCTCGCCTCCGCCGGGATCGGGCACGCGGTGATCAGCAGCCTGGACGCGGGGATCTCCCGGGTCGACGCCTTCAAGGACATGAAGAACCGGCCACTCGCGGGCCACGGCATGAACATCCTGCTGGTCGGCACCGACGGCCGCGACAAGATCACCGAGCGGGAGCGGCGGGCGTACCGGCTGGGCGGGGCGCCCTGCCACTGCACGGACACGATGATGATCGTGCACATCTCGGAGAACCGGGAGCGGGCCACCGTGGTGAGCCTGCCGCGCGACTCCTACGCCGAGGTGCCCGCGAGTGCCGACCCTGCGACCGGGAAGCAGCACCCGGCGCATCCGATCAAGCTCAACGCCGCCTACTCCGAGGGCGGCCCCCAGCTGACCGTCCGCACGGTCGAGAGCATGACCCATGTGAAGATCGACCACTATCTGGAGGTCGACTTCACCAGCTTCATGAAGACGGTGGACGTCCTCGGCGGAGTGACGGTGTGCACGCCGACCCCGCTGAAGGACGCGTACAGCGGGCTCGACCTCAGCCCCGGCACGCACACCCTGAACGGCGGGCAGGCGCTGCAGTACGTGCGGGCCCGGCACGTCGACGCGACGAGCGACCTGGGCCGGATGAAGCGGCAACAGCGGTTCCTGGCCGCGCTGATCGAGCGGGCCACCTCCTCCGGGATGCTGCTGGACCCGATGCGGTTCCGGGACGTGACCCGCGCGGTGCTCGGCTCGGTCCGCGCCGACGAGGGCTTCGGCACCGACGAGCTGCTCGACCTGGGCCGGGCCATGCGGAACTTCTCCCCCTCCTCCTCCGAGTTCACCACCGTGCCCATCGGGCAGGTGAACTACGGCGTCAAGGGCATCGGCTCGACCCTGAAGTGGGACCAGGCCAAGGCGGACCAGCTGTTCGCCGCCCTGCGCGACGACAAGCCGCTCACCGTGGCCCCGCCCCCGCACCCGCACCGCCCTCAGGCGCACGTGCCGCCTCCTGCCACCATCGACGTGGACCCCGGACAGGTCCGGGTCCAGGTGGCGAACGGCACGGGCACCGCCGGACTCGGCAAACGCCTCGACGCGGCGCTCGCGGCGACCGGCTTCGCCGCGACGCACCAGCCGGTGACGGCCGCCCGCGTGCCGCACACCGTCATCTCCTACGACCCCCGCTGGTACCGCTCGGCCCGCGCCCTGGTTGCCGCCCTGCCGGGGGCAGGGCTGCGCGCCGTACCGGGCCAGGGCCCGCTGCTGAAGGTGGTCGCCGGGGCGGACTTCAAGGACGTGCACCGGGTGCACTTCGAGGACCCCGCCCAGCCGCAGCAGACAACCGTGCGCGGCAGCGAGGTGGTGTGCTCGGGCGTCTAGCCCACGAGGCGCACTTGACCTGGTCGGCCGTGTGCGTCGGGACGGACGGGGGCTTGGCGGGACCGGTGAGGGGGATGCCCGCGCCCCGGAAGTCGGCGCCGAGCCACAGCACGATCGCCGGGAGTCCCTGATCGTTGGTCTCGCTCCGGCCCGGTTCCAGCGCGGCGGCCGGCAGCCCCATGAGGTCGGCCACGAAGGCGAGCGTGCCGCTGGTCCACAGCAGAACCCTTTTCCGAGGGACTTCCGGCCGGCCTTCTTTCCGGTCCCGCGCCGGGCACGGCCGCCGGCACGGCTGCCGGCTCGGCCCGCCGTGCGGCGAGGGCCGGGCCCCCGGGACTCCCCCGCGCCATCCGGTGCCGACCGGGGCCCCGGCACCTCCGGCCGGCCGGCGGACGGGGCCGGCCGCAGCTCGTACTCGCCCGTGTGCGGGTTGCGCACCCACTGGTCAGCGGGGTCGAAGCCGTCGCCGCGATCCAGGCCTGACGTGCGCACGCCATATCCGCACAGATCACCGACAGCGGACGGCCGTGACCTTTCCCACTCTCCTACAACCCCTGAAAGAGGCGGGAGTTGCTAGTCCTCGAAGCCCTCGGCCGCACGCTTCTCGCGCAGCTCGCGAATGGCCCGGCGGCGGGCCAGGCGGTGGGTGCGGCGGATCTGGGCCTCCTGGTAGCGGCGGCGGTCCCGGTCGGTCTCCGGGATCACCGGCGGCACCCGGCGCGGCTTGCCGTCGGCGTCGACGGCCGCGAAGACCAGATAGGCGGAGCCGACCTGGGTGGGCGGGGCCGACTCGTTCCAGCGCTCGGCGAGGACCCGGACGCCGACCTCCATGGAGGTGCGGCCGGTCCAGTTCACCTGTGCCTTCACATGGACCAGATCACCGACGCGGACCGGCTCCAGGAAAGCCATCTCGTCCATGGAGGCCGTGACGGCAGGACCGCCGGAGTGCCGGCCCGCCACGGCGCCCGCCGCGTCGTCGACCAGCTTCATGATCACCCCGCCGTGCACCGTCCCCAGCAGGTTGGTGTCGTTATGGGTCATGATGTGGCTGAGGGTGGTGCGCGAGGCGGATGTCGGCTTGCCCGGGATATCCGGTTCGATGTCCGGTTCCGCGTCCGTGGCCTGGTCTGTCATGCCCTCCACCTTATGCCGAAGTGACAATCGCGGATTTTGTGTCGGCTTCGCAACAGCGGCGCTGTTATTTTCCGACAGCCCTTGTAAGCCTCACACCGAGGCCCTGCACACTGGGGCGCATGAATGACTGGCCCGAGGGATGGTCCGACGACAACCGCGGCCCGCGCTACGGACGCGGCAGTGCCGGCGCACAGCCGGAGAGCGCCCGCGTCATGCGTCAGGTGCGGCGCGGCCCGGCGGTACCGCCCGGGCAGCGCTCCTACGGCGACCCCGGCCCGGCGGCGCCGCCGTACGGGGCCGGAGTCCCGCAGCAGCCGACGTACGTCGACGGCCAGGGATACGACGACGGCGCCGGTTACGACAGCGGCTACAACACCGGGCAGGTGTACGGCGGCGGTGGGCGACCCGGCGGTTTCGTGCCCAACGACAACGACGCGGACCCGGAAATCGACCGGTACCGGCCGCGCCCGAACTGGCGGCGCCGGATCAAGTGGACCGTGATCACGCTGGCGACCGTGCTGGTCGTCACATCCGTCGCGACCTACTTCTGGGCCGACTCCAAGCTGCGCCGCGAGGTCGACCTGTCCAAGGTCATCGACCGGCCGGCGTCGGGCGCCGGCACCAACTACCTGATCGTCGGCTCGGACAGCCGTGAGGGCATGTCCAAGGCGGACGAGAAGAAGCTGCACACCGGCGCCGCCGAGGGCAAGCGCACGGACTCGATGATGATCCTGCACGTCGGCGACAACGGCGACACGCTGATCTCGCTGCCGCGCGACTCGAACGTCACGATCCCGTCGTTCCAGGGCTCCACGTCCGGCAAGATCCGCCCCGCCATGGGCCAGAACAAGCTGAACGCGGCGTACGCGTACGACGGCCCGACGCTGCTGGTCCGCACGATCGAGTACAACACCGGTCTGCACATCGACCACTACGTCGAGATCGGCTTCCAGGGCTTCGCCAACATCGTGGACGCGGTCGGCGGTGTCGAGATCAACATCGACAAGGGCTTCAAGGACAAGTGGTCCGGCGCCGACTTCAAGGCCGGCAAGCAGACGCTGAACGGCCAGCAGGCCCTCGCCTTCGTCCGCACCCGGCACGCGTTCGCCGCCTCCGACCTGCAGCGCACCAAGAACCAGCAGAAGTTCCTGTCGGCCCTGGCCCACCAGGTGGCCACGCCGGGAACGGTCCTGAACCCCTTCAAGTTCTACCCGACCATAGGTGCGGGCCTGGACTCCCTGATCGTCGACAAGGACATGTCGCTGTGGGACCTGGGCTCGATGTTCTGGGCGATGAAGGGCGTCCAGGGCGGTGACGGCACGTCCATGAACATGCCGATCTCCGGCTCCGCCGGCGGCAACCTCGTCTGGGACAAGGCCAAGGTCAAGACGCTGGTGAACGAGCTGAACAACGACCAGAAGGTCACCGTCTCCGGCAACTAGGCACTCGTCCACGGCGGGGTAAAGCATCGATCAAGGCGCGCTGTTCATTCCCCCGATACCGGACGAATCGACCGGATGTGTGAGTCCGGGGTTTGTCAACGCCGTGTCCAGCCGCTGAACTGTGCGGACAGTGTGTGCGATCCGGCGCGGAACGACCGTGCCGTCGTACGCCGTTCGACCGACTGTATCGAGGGGCTTGGGGGGCGACTCGTCGCGCGGCCCGGCGGAGGACGAAGCGACCGTGGACACACAAGGCCGTGGACGGGGTGACGGCAGCGCCGCGTCGGTCCGGCGGAACACCGCGGCGACCGGCACGGCCCGGGCGAAGCACCCTCCCGGCCCGATGGGGCAGGTGCGTGAACTCGCGGCGCTCCCGGGCCTTTCGGCGTCCGCCGGCGAAGACACATGCGCCTCGTGACGCAAGGGCCCGGTTCTGCGTCTAACTGAGCGCGGCGTCGCCACGGCACGGGCCGGGGCCGGCCCCGCGCTTCGGACTGTGCCCGGTCACCGCGGCACACGACCGACACACAAACGACAAGGGCGCCGTACGCCTCCGCGGAGGGCGGTGGGCGCGCAACGAAGCCGCGGTGTAAGGGTGCCGAGGGCGGGAGGGCAGGAGATGACACGCAGCAGCGTGGACCAGGAGGGGGCGGTACCGCGTGCTCGGCACACCGGTGAAACCGATGTGGAGGGCGAGCCGGAGGGCGGGCGCCGTGACCGCCGGCGCAACCGTGGCCACGAAGGTCGCACGGAGCCCGGATCACCGCGCCCCAGACGCCGGATACTGCGCTGGTCGGCGTTGACCCTGGCGGTCGTCATACTCGGCACCGCCGCCGCGGGTTACCTCTACTACGAGCATCTCAACGCCAACATCCAGAAGGACAAGCTGAACCTGGGCGACTCGGACGTGCCCGAGGCGACCCCGAACGCGGCCGGCCAGACGCCGCTGAACGTCCTGCTGATCGGCTCGGACAGCCGGAACAGCGCGAAGGACCTCCAACTCGGCGGGTCCAAGGGGGATGTGGGCCGCGCGGGCCTCGCGGACGTGCAGATGCTGGTGCATGTGTCGGCCGACCGCACCAACATGTCCGTGGTCAGCCTGCCCCGCGACACGATGATCCCGATCCCCAGGTGCACCGACCCGCACGACGGCCACAAGTACCCGGCCCTCTCCCTGGCCATGTCCAACGAGTCGCTGGCCCGCGGCGGCCCCGGCTGCACCGTCGCCACCTGGCAGAGCCTCACCAACATCCACATCGACCACTTCATGATGGTCGACTTCTCCGGCGTGGTCGACATGGCGGACGCCATCGGCGGCGTGCCGGTCTGCGTCAAGCAGAACGTCTGGTCGCACACCTCGGACGGGCACGGCTCCGGCCTGAAGCTGAAGGCGGGGACGACGTACGTCAAGGGCGAGCAGGCCCTGCAGTGGCTGCGCACCCGCTACGGCTTCGAGGACGGCAGCGACCTCGGCCGTACCCACGCCCAGCACATGTACATGAGCGCGATGGTGCGCCAGCTGCGCAAGAACGCGACGCTGACCAACCCCGGCGCGATGCGCGGTCTGGCGGAGACCGCGACGAAGGCCCTCAAGGTCGACGAGGGCCTGGGGACGATCGCGAAGCTGTACGACCTGTCCGAGGAGTTCAAGAAGGTCCCCACCAAGCGCATCACGATGACGACGCTGCCGACCGTGGAGTGGTCGCAGAACCGTGCCCGGCTCGTGCCCGCGCCCGGGGACGCCGACCAGCTCATCTCCATGGTCCGCGACGACACCCCGCTGGACGGACGCGGCGTGAAGCACAAGACCGAGGAGCAGCCGAAGACCCCCACGGACCCGGACGGCAAGATCGCGGTGCAGGTCCGCAACGGCACCGGATCGAACGACGCGGCCCCCACGCCCCAGCGGGCGAGCGGGGTCGTCCAGATCCTGCAGGGCAGGGGGTTCACCCAGGCCACGGCGGACACCACGCCGGCCTCGGAGTCCAGGACCACCGTCCTGTATCCCAGCGCCGACCTCGAAGGGGACGCCGAGGCGGTGGCCAAGGCACTCGGGATCCCGCTCAAGCAGGTGCGCAAGTCGACCGACGTCTCCGGCGTCACGCTGGTCGTGGGCGCCGACTGGCGCACCGGCACCGCGTACACGGCGCCCACCGAGCCGACGAAGGCGCCGTCCACGGCGGCCGTGCTCCCCGGCGACAAGAAGGACGCGTGCATGACCGTCCAGAAGGGCTTCACCTGGTGAGGAAGGCGCGATGACCGGGCAGCCCCGGTCACCGCACAGGCCGCGCGTACGACGACGGGGCCGCGACTCCGCGAGGAGTTGCGGCCCCGTAGGCGTGCTGCGCGGCGGTGATCAGTACGCGGCGGTACGTATCTGCATCTCACCGCTGACGCTGTCCATGTAGCCCGTGGCGTAGGACGCCATGCCCTTGTCGTACACCTGCGGGGTGTAGCACTGGGTCTGACCCTGCGTGATGGTGCAGCTGTAGGTGCGTCCGTCGTTGTTGCGGGTGACGGTCGCGACCGAGCAGGCGTACCCGGCGGAGGCGTTTCCGCACGCACCCTGCGGGTTCTTGAGGGTGAGCCGGGCCCAGGCCGTGTGACAGGTCAGGCTGTGGCGCAGCTCGATGGTGCCGTGGGTGCCGACGCTGTTCGTCATCGGCGCGGACTCGACCGTGGTCCCGTCGTCGGCGCAGCCGGTGGACGCCGGGCTGGTGCCGTCGCTGGTGTACGCCTGCGCGCCACCGGTGGCGGCGATGACCGACAGGGCGACGCCGCCGAACACGACGGCGGTGCGGGCGAGGGCTCGCTTCTTCAGGTTCATGACTTTCTCCTGCGCATGCCGGGAGACCGGCCGGCGCATCATCAGAAGCCGCTCGGACAGTCGTAGTCGGGAAGAGCTGTGGTGCTGAGAGCCGCGGTGGTCAGCTTCCGTGGTCGCGCAGCCTGCGCCCGGTCATCGCGTATCCCCCGTCAGTCCCCACAGGTCGATCACAGGATCGACCGGAAGATCATGACCTATGGCCATGCCCACGGCAAACGCTACAGCCGTCCACAGGACGGGCAACGGCCGTTCACGGATGTGGAGATTGGGGCGGCATCCCCTATCTGCTATCTGCCGGTGCAGGTGACGCGCGCCGGGACCTGGGACAACCGGCTCGACGGACAGAACGTACGGATGACCATCACGGCCGCCGCCACGACCGGCGACCGGCCCACGGCCGGCCGCTACGAGTTCAGCGGCACCGATGTCTCCGCCCTCCGGGAGCACGAGCGCACGGCGCTGCGCGGCCGCCGGGCCGGTTTCGTCTTCCAGTCCCTCCACCTGCCGGCGCACCGTACGGCCACCGAGAACGTGGCCCTGGCCCAGCTGTACGTCACGACCGACCGCGGCGCCCACACCGACCGGGCCGTCGCGGCGCTGCGCACCGTGGGCCTCGGTCACCGGCTGGACGCGCTGCCGCCCACCATGTCCGGTGGCGAACGCCAACACGTCGCCGTGGTGCGGGCGTTGGTCAACCGTCCCGAACTGATCCTCTGTGACGAACCCACCGGCAACCTCGACTCCGCGACCTCGGCGCACGTGATGAACCTGCTCGAAGAACTCCACGCGGCGGGACTCACCGTCGTGGTCATCACCCACGACCCCGCCGTGGACGAACGGGCCCGGCGCGTGCTGACCATCCGCGACGGCCGGATCCTCACCGACACCGACCGGCGGGCGGCCGCGTGACCGGGGGCCGGTTCACAGCCGTGGTCCGGCGGGCCGGGCGGGACCGGCGACCGTCGTCGGCGCCCCCGTCCCGGCTGCTCGTGCGCGACATGTTCGCCGAGTCCCTCGCCGGCCTGGTGCAGCGGCCCGGCCGCTCGGTGCTCACGACGCTGGGCACGGTCCTCGGCGTGGGCGCCTTCGCTCGGCACACTCGGCGGACTGATCGGCACGGCGATCGGGGTGTGCACGGTGGTCACCGTCGCCCTGGTGCGGCCCTGGACCGCCATCGGGGACCCGATGACCGTCCTGCCCGCCCCGCTCGTGGGCTCCGTCGTCGGCCTGCCGGCGGGCCTCTACCCCGCGCTGCGGGCGGCCCGCATCGAGCCGCTGGAGGCGCTGCGGCAGTGACCGTCCGAGGGCACCCGTCCGGGTGCCCTCGCCCCTTTCCGGCTCTCGGCGGCGAGGCTCACATGCCGGCGCCCGCCATCGCACGGCAGGTCTCCGAACAGCGGCGACACGCCTCCGCACAGCGCATCATCTGCTGGTCGTCGCGCATGGACATACACGCCTCGGCGCACATCTCACACACCTTGGCGCAGAGCGTGCACATCTCGGCGGACATGGGCGAACGGCGCATCATCATGTCGGCGCACATGCGGGTCATCTCGGAGCAGTCCATCAGGGCCCGCATGACCTGCATCTGCTGCTGGCCGCCCTTCTGCATGCAGGAGCTCATGGTCTCCTCGCAGACGCTGTGGCAGTTCATGCAGGCCTCGACGCACTCCTGCATCTGCTGGGTGAGCGCCGGCATCATCTGGGACTGGGTCATGACTCCTCCTCGGAGGGCGGGGGCCCGGGGCAGACCCCGTATGCTTCCGTCCTACGTCGCCCCGGCCCCGCGCGCATGTGACCGACCGGTCGTAAGGTGCGGCGCAGCAGCAGAAAGGCGCCCCGCAGGGCGCCTTTCCGAACAGACCCGAAGATCCTTACCGCTAGGGCAGGTTGCGGGCCATGACGATCCGCTGGACCTGATTCGTGCCTTCGTATATCTGGGTGATCTTGGCATCGCGCATCATGCGCTCCACCGGGTAGTCGCGGGTGTAGCCGTAGCCGCCGAGGAGCTGGACGGCGTCGGTGGTGACCTCCATCGCGACGTCCGAGGCGAAGCACTTGGCGGCGGCGCCCAGGTAGGTGAGGTCGGCGTCGCCGCGCTCGGAGGCGGCCGCGGCCTGGTAGGTGAGGGCGCGGGCCGCCGAGATCTTCATCGACATGTCGGCGAGCATGAACTGGATGCCCTGGAAGTCGGCGATCGGCTTGCCGAACTGCTTGCGCTCCTGGACATAGCCCTTGGCGTAGTCGAAGGCTCCCTGCGCCACACCGAGCGCCTGGGCGGCGATGGTGATGCGGGTGTGGTCCAGGGTCTTCATGGCCGTCATGAAGCCGGTGCCCTCCTCGCCGATCATGCGGTCGGCGGGGATGCGGACGTTGTCGAAGTAGACCTCGCGGGTCGGGGAGCCCTTGATGCCGAGCTTCTTCTCGGGGGCACCGAAGGAGACGCCCTCGTCCGACTTCTCGACGACGAAGGCGGAGATGCCCTTGGAGCGCTTGGCCGGGTCCGTGACCGCCATCACCGTGTAGTACTCGCTCACGCCCGCGTTGGTGATCCAGCGCTTCACGCCGTTGAGGATCCAGTGGTCGCCGTCGCGGACTGCCTTGGTCTTCATGCCGGCCGCGTCCGAGCCCGCCTCCGGCTCGGAGAGGCAGTACGAGAACATCCCGTCGCCCTTGGCGAGCGGGGTCAGGTACTTCTTCTTCAGCTCCTCGCCGCCGGAGAGGATCACCGGGAGGGAGCCGAGCTTGTTCACGGCGGGGATGAGGGAGGAGGACACGCAGGCGCGAGCCACCTCCTCGATCACGATCACCGTGGCGAGCGCGTCGGCGCCGGCGCCGCCGTACTCCTCGGGGACGTGCACCGCGTGCAGGTCATTGGCGACGAGGGCGTCGAGGGCCTCCTGCGGGAAGCGGGCCTCCTCGTCCACCGCCGCAGCGTACGGCGCGATCTTCGCCTCGACCAGGGAACGGACGGCGTCGCGGAGCATGTCGTGCTCCTCCGACGGGCGGTACAGGTCGAAGTCAGCCGATCCGGCCACGGTCTCTCACGCTCCAAAGACGCAGTGATACTGACGCTAATTACCGTTAAGTAACTCAAATTTTAGAGGGCCGCCCGCAGCACGCCTACGTGAGCTACACGACAGCGGGGAAATTGCCCTTCGAGGCGCCCGACTATGCTCAGGGGCCGCAACACCGACGTACCCGAGCTGGAGCGCATCCATGAGCCTGAAGATCACCGTGATCGGCACCGGCTACCTCGGCGCCACACACGCCGCGGCCATGGCCGAGCTCGGCTACGAGGTGCTGGGACTCGACGTCGTACCCGAGAAGATCGCCATGCTGGAGCGCGGCGAGACCCCCATGTACGAGCCGGGGCTGGAGGAGCTGCTGCGCAAGCACGTGGCCGGCATCGAGGGCTCCACGGGGCGGCTCCGCTTCACCACCGACTGGGCCGAGGTCGGCGCCTTCGGTGACGTCCACTTCGTGTGCGTGAACACCCCGCAGCGGCACGGGGAGTACGCGGCCGACATGTCGTACGTCGACTCCGCCGTCTCCTCTCTCGCCCCGCATCTGCACGGCCCGGCCCTGGTCGTCGGCAAGTCGACCGTGCCGGTGGGCTCGGCCGAGCGGCTGGCCCGCTATCTCGCCGAGCACGCCCCCGCGGGCGGCGACGCCGAGCTGGCCTGGAACCCGGAGTTCCTGCGCGAGGGCTTCGCCGTGCAGGACACCCTGCACCCGGACCGGATCGTGGTGGGCGTGGGCAGCGAGCGCGCCGAGAAGCTGCTGCGGGAGGTGTACGCGACGCCGATCGGCGAGGGCACGCCGTTCGTGGTGACCGACTTCCCGACGGCCGAACTGGTGAAGACGGCCGCGAACTCCTTCCTCGCGACGAAGATCTCCTTCATCAACGCGATGGCGGAGGTGTGCGAGGCCGCGGGCGGTGACGTGGCGAAGCTGGCGGAGGCCATCGGGCACGACGACCGGATCGGGAAGAAGTTCCTGCGCGCCGGGATCGGCTTCGGCGGCGGCTGTCTGCCGAAGGACATCCGGGCGTTCATGGCGCGGGCGGGCGAGCTGGGCGCGGACCAGGCACTGACCTTCCTGCGCGAGATCGACTCCATCAACATGCGCCGGCGCGGGCAGATGGTGGAGATGACCCGGGAGGCGCTCGGCGGCGGTTCCTTCCTCGGCAAGCGGGTCGCGGTGCTCGGCGCCACGTTCAAGCCCGACTCGGACGACGTGCGCGACTCGCCCGCGCTGAACGTGGCCGGCCAGATCCACCTCCAGGGCGGCCAGGTCACGGTGTACGACCCGAAGGGCATGGCCAACGCCCGGCGCGTGTTCCCGACCCTCGGGTACGCCGACTCCGCGCCGGACGCCGTACGGGGCGCCGATGTCGTCCTGCACCTCACCGAGTGGCGGGAGTTCCGCGAGCTGGACCCGGCGGCGCTCGGCGAGGTCGCGGCGGCCCGGCTGATCCTGGACGGCCGCAACGCACTCGACCCGGAGCTGTGGCGCCGGGCGGGCTGGACGTACCGGGCGATGGGCCGCCCGACCGCATAACCCACCGGACAGGTGACGCCGGTTCGGCCGAGGCTCAGTCGGCCGAACCGGCGTCTTTCCGCATTCTGCACCACCGGACACATACGTGGCCGGTGAACTGTCTGTGTCTTACCCCTCCTTGGCCCGGTACCGGCGCATTTTCGCCCGCGCCCCACACACCTGCATGGAGCACCAGCGGCCGCGTCCGGCCGGACTGCGGTCGTAGTACGCCCAGTGGCAGGTCTCGGACTCGCAGGCCTTCAGCCGCATCCAGGTGCCCTGCGTCAGCCCCTCGGCGACGGCGGCGGCGACCCGGGAGAGCAGCGGGGCGTCCGGGGCGGGGGCGAGGGCCGCGGAGCCGTCGCGGTCGTCCACGGCGACGTACAGGGGGGCGCGGGACAGCAGCGCGCCCAGCGGGGTCACCCCGCGGTGCGGCGCGTGCCCGGCGTGCGCGAGCAGCGTGACCCGCAGCGACTCCCGCAGCTCCCGCGCCTCCGCCAGCCCGTCCTCGGCGATCCCGAAGCGCGCCCAGCCCTCCTCCGTGTCCAGCGTGTCGGCGCCGCTCTCGATGTCCAGCGTGTTGACCAGGGACTCGACCAGCGCCAGGGCTCCGGGGGCGGCCGATCTCTCATTCATGGTTGCGACGTTACCCCCAATGCGGGAGCATGCAGTAACCGTTACCGGTTGCCCGACTCTACGGGTAACCCTGTCCGTGACGACTTACGGAGGTAGTCATGGCTCTCGCCAAGTTCGGTGTCGTGGTACTGGACTGTCCCGACCCCCGTGCGCTGGCCGGCTTCTACGCCGAGGTGCTGGGCGGCACGGTGGAGGGGGACGGCGAGTGGGTCGACCTGAAGGTGCCCGGGGGGACGGCACTGGCCTTCCAGCAGGCGCCCGGGCACGTGCCGCCGAAGTGGCCCGCGCCGGACGACTCGCAGCAGTTCCACCTGGATCTGGTCGTGGAGGACCTGGACGCGGCGGAGAAGGGGGTGCTGGAGCTGGGCGCCAAGCCGCTGGACGCGGAGGACCGCGAGCGGACCTTCCGTGTGTACGCCGACCCGGCTGGGCACCCGTTCTGTCTGTGCGCCTGCTGAGGCGTCCGAAGGAGGACATCATGGCGTCCGTCGCCCGGTTCCGCTCCGTCGTGCTCGACTGCCCCGATCCGCATGCGCTGGCCGCCTTCTACGCGGCGGTGGCCGGGGGCACCCCGGACGCCGAGGACGACGACTGGGTCGTCCTGCGGGTGCCGGACGGGCCGCGGCTGGCCTTCCAGCGGGCCGAGGGGTACACCCCGCCGGAGTGGCCGCGCGCGGACCGCAACGGTCAGCAGTTCCACCTCGACTTCGACGCGGGCCGGACCTGGGCGGAGATCGACGTGGCGCATGAGCGGGTGCTGGCGCTGGGCGCCCGGCCGCTGGATCTGGAGGACCGGGAGAAGAAGGACTTCCAGGTGTACGCCGACCCCGCCGGGCATCCGTTCTGCCTGTGCCGGATCGACCACCCGTGACCCGGGTGAGCTAGGGGGTGTGCAGCTCGCCGATCCTCGCGTTCGACGCCTCCCGGCGGTGCTGGGCGGCGCGGGCCGTGAAGTCCGCGCTGCGCAGCACCCGTTGGACGTTGCCCCAGGTCAGCAGGGACAGCTCGCTCTCGGACCAGCCGCGCCGGAGCAGTTCGGCGATCAGGTGGGGGTAGCGGGAGGTGTCGGCGAGGTCGCGGGGGTGGGCGGCGCCGGAGTCGTAGGTGCCGGACAGGCCCACGCACTCGGCGCCGGCCACGTCGCGGACGTGGTCGAGGTGGTCGGCGACGTCCTGGACCGTCGGCCCGGTCTGCTCGGCGGTCAGCGGCACCATGCACAGGCCCTTCGCCGCGCCCAGCGCCGCGAGCAGTCCGTCGGGCAGGTTGGCCGGGTGGGGGCGCAGGGCGCCGGCGGCGGAGCGGGTGCACAGCACGGGCGTCTTGGACAGCGCGAAGGCACGTTCGGCGGTGGCCCCCGAGGCGGCGGAGACATCGGCGAGCACCCCGAGCCGGTTCATCTCGCGCACCACCTCCTCGCCGAACCGGGTCAGGCCCGTCTCCCCCGCCCAGACGGTGCCGGCGAGCGTGAGCACGCGCAGGCCGAGGGCGTGCAGGACGCGCAGGATGCCGAGGGAGTCGTCGAGCGCGGTGGCGTGGGCGGGGCCCAGCACCACGGCGACCCGGCCGCAGTTGCGGGCGTCGATGATCTGCCCGGCATTGCCCACCAGGCGCAGTCCCTCCGGGTGGGCCTCGATCACCGCGCGCGCCTGGTCCAGCTGTTCCAGGGTCGCGGAGACCGCACGGTCGCCGCCGGGGCCCTCGGGCAGGTGCAGCGACCAGAACAGCACGCCCACGTGCCCCTCGCGCATCCGGGGTATGTCGGTGTCGACGGCCGCCTCGCCCAGCTCCAGGTCGTACCAGGACAGATGACGCAGGGCCCAGGGCAGTCCGCTGTAGCCGTCGGCGACCGGGTGGGCGGCCAGCAGGGCGTGGGCCCGCTCCAGGGACGCGGACTCCGAGGGGAAGGGGTCGTCCGGCAGGCCGTCACCCTCGTCGACCTCGGTCGGGGAGGGGATGTCGTCCTGGAGGTCGGCCATGGCGGGCTCCGTACGTCGTCGTTGCCTACGCGGTCGTGAGCTACGTCGGGCTGGGGCGTATCGCCACGGTCGCACGGAGGGGAGGATGGCTTCCTGGTGAGTGGGGCGTTCGGGGGTACGGCCGGTCAGGCGTCCCGGGGCGTGCGGATCACCTCGTCCAGGGTCTCCCGGACGGGGAGACCATGCGGTCGATCCGCGCGCGCTCGGCGGTCAGGTCCCGCACCAGGCGCGGGGTGGCGATCGCGGAGGGCCCGCCGTCCCGGTCGCGCATGCAGGGCAGCGGCTGCCGGATCTTCCCGCTGCGCAGCCCGGCCGCGTACAGCTCCTGGATCCGGATGACCCGGTCGACGGCCGTCTCCGGGCAGTCGCGGTGGCCGCCGGGGGTGCGCTCGGCGGTGAGCGGCCCTGGGTCTCCGTCCGAAGGGGCTGGACCTCGCCCATCTGCACCCGGTGCGCTCCGACCCGGCCACCGGCTGGTACCGGCGGATCCAGGCGGCCTGGCCCGGCGTCCTGATCGGCAACCCCGACCTGAGCGAGCTGTCCACGCAGGCCGTCACCCGGGCCGCGCGGGAGATGCCGGCGGCCGGCGCCGATCTGGTGGCGCTCGGCCGGCCGTTCCTCGCCAACCCGGACCTGGTCACCCGGTGCGCCTCGGCGCACGGCTCGACCCGGTCCGGGACCGGTACTTCATGTACGTGGGCGGGGCGGCCGGCTACAACGACTACCCCGCCCCGGCGGATCAGGCGGGAGCGCCGTCCAGCGACTCGATGGTGGCGTTGGACGGGGCGCGGGTCGCCTGCAGGTCACGCGCCACGTCCTCCGCAGCGCCCAGCACCCGTACCGCGTTCTGCCAGGTCAGCTTGGCCAGGTCGGCCTTGGACCAGCCGCGGTCCAGCAGTTCGGCGAGCAGGTTCGGGTAGCCGGAGACGTCGCCGAGGCCGTCCGGGGTGAAGGCGGTGCCGTCGTAGTCGCCGCCGATGCCCAGGTGGTCGATGCCGGCGACCTCACGCATGTGGTCCAGGTGGTCCGCGACCGTGGACACCGTGGCGACCGGGCGCGGGTTGCGCTCCTCGAAGGCTTGGTGGATCTTCATCGCCTCGGAGCCGGTGTCGAGGTGGTGCAGACCGTGGGCGCGCAGGTTGTCGTCGGCCGCGGCCGTCCAGTCGACGGCCGCCTGGAGCACGAACTTCGGCACGAAGGTCACCATCGCCACCCCGCCGTTGGCCGGCAGGCGCTCCAGCACGTCGTCGGGGATGTTGCGCGGATGGTCGCACACGGCCCGCGCGGAGGAGTGCGAGAAGACCACCGGCGCGGACGTGGTGTCCAGCGCGGCCCGCATGGTCGAGGGGGCCACGTGGGAGAGGTCGACCAGCATGCCGAGGCGGTTCATCTCGCGGACCACCTCGCGGCCGAACGCGGACAGACCGCCCACCTTCGGCTCGTCCGTGGCGGAGTCCGCCCAGTCGTTGTTGTGGTTGTGGGTGAGCGTCATGTAGCGCACACCCAGCTCGTACAGACCGCGCAGGGTGCCGAGGGAGTTGTCGATGGAGTGACCGCCCTCCGCGCCCATGAGGGAGGCGATACGGCCCTCCGCGCGCGCCGCCTCCATGTCGGCGGCGGTCTGCGCGGCCCGCAGATCGGCGGGGTGCCCGGCGATCAGCTGCCGTACGCAGTCGATCTGCTCCAGGGTCGCCGGCACCGCCCCGGGCCGGTCCGAGGGCACATACACCGACCAGTACTGCGCCCCGACCCCGCCCGCGCGCAGCCGGGGGATGTCGGTGTGCAGGTGGTCGTCCTGGCGTACGGCGATGTCGCGGGCGGCGAGGTCGTAGCGGACCTGCTGGCGCAGCGCCCACGGCAGGTCGTTGTGGCCGTCGACGACCGGGAACTCGCGCAGCAGGGACCGTGCTTCGTCCAGTGAGGTCATTGCCTGTTACTTCCCGAAGCCGAACCCGCTCGACCCCTCGACTTTCGAGCGCAGCCGCTTGCCCTTCTCGGTGGCCTGGTCGTTGAGGTCCTGCTGGAAGTCGCGCATCTTGTGCAGCAGGTCCTCGTCGTGCGCGGCGAGGATGCGGGCCGCGAGGAGACCGGCGTTGCGGGCACCGGCGACGGAGACGGTGGCGACGGGCACGCCGGCCGGCATCTGCACGATGGACAGCAGGGAGTCCATGCCGTCCAGGTACTTCAGCGGCACCGGCACACCGATGACCGGCAGCGGGGTGACGGAGGCGAGCATGCCCGGCAGATGGGCGGCACCGCCCGCCCCTGCGATGATCACCTTCAGTCCGCGGTCGGCGGCCTGCTCGCCGTAGTTGATCATCTCGCGGGGCATGCGGTGCGCGGAGACGACGTCGACCTCGTAGCCGATCTCGAACTCGTCCAGGGCCTTGGCGGCGGCCTCCATGACGGGCCAGTCGGAGTCCGACCCCATGACGATGCCAACAACGGGGCTCATTCGGTGATCGTGCCTCTCAAGTAGCCGGCAGCGTGACGGGCGCGCTCCAGCACGTCGTCCAGGTCGTCGCCGTAGGTGTTGACGTGGCCGACCTTGCGGCCGGGCTTCACGTCCTTGCCATACATGTGGATCTTGAGCTTGGGGTCGCGGGCCATGCAGTGCAAGTACGCGGAGTACATGTCCGGGTAGTCGCCGCCCAGGACGTTGACCATCACGGTCCACTGGGCGCGCGGGCGCGGGTCGCCGAGCGGCAGGTCGAGGACCGCGCGGACGTGGTTGGCGAACTGCGAGGTGATCGCGCCGTCCTGGGTCCAGTGGCCGGAGTTGTGCGGGCGCATCGCCAGCTCGTTGACGAGGACGCGGCCGTCGCGGGTCTGGAACAGCTCGACCGCGAGGTGCCCGACGACGCCCAGCTCCTTGGCGATGGTCAGGGCCATCCGCTCGGCCTCGAGGGCGAGGGATTCGTCCAGGGCGGGCGCGGGGGCTATGACCGTGTCGCAGACGCCGTTCACCTGCCGGGACTCCACCACCGGGTAGGCCACGGCCTGGCCGTGCGGGGAGCGTACGACGTTGGCGGCGAGCTCGCGGACGTAGTCGACCTTCTCCTCCGCGAGGACCGGGACGCCGGCCCGGAACGGCTCGCTGGCCTCCTCGGCGGTCTCCACGACCCACACGCCCTTGCCGTCGTAGCCGCCGCGGACGGTCTTCAGGACGACCGGGAAGCCGTCGCCCTGGGCCGCGAACCGGACCACGTCCTCCGGGTCGGCGACGATCCGGTGCCGCGGGCACGGGATGCCGATCGCGTCGAGCTTCGCGCGCATCACGCCCTTGTCCTGGGCGTGCACCAGCGCGTCGGGCCCCGGACGCACGGGGATGCCGTCCGCCTCCAAGGCTCTGAGGTGCTCGGTGGGTACATGTTCGTGATCGAAGGTGATCACATCACAACCGCGCGCGAACTCACGCAGCGTGTCCAGATCGCGATAGTCGCCGATGACGACATCGCTCACGACCTGGGCCGCCGAGTCCTGAGGGGTGTCACTGAGAAGCTTGAACCTGATGCCCAACGGGATGCCCGCCTCGTGCGTCATACGCGCGAGCTGCCCCCCGCCGACCATGCCGACTACCGGGAACGTCACACCCCTAGCGTATCGGCCACGCCGGGACGGCCGGATCGCGTCCCTCTCACAGACTCTTACCAGCCGCTTTCCGCCCTCTTTCCGATCTGTTTCCTGGTCTTGGCCTTGTGCACAGGCGGGGCACGGTTCGTCTGGATAGCATGGCTGGGCCGACGAAACCTACGGACAGGAGCTGCACAGCCATGGAACCTCGTTCCTCGGGGCTGCAACGGCTCGTACGCGAGGTGGCCAAGTTCGGCACCGTCGGCGTTGCGGGCATCTTCGTCAACCTCGGCGTGTTCAACCTGGTCCGCCACGTCTCCGACCTGCCGGTGGTGCGCGCCAGCATCATCGCGACCGTGGTCGCCATCGCCTTCAACTACGTGGGCTTCCGTTACTGGACTTACCGGGACCGCGACAAGGGCGGCCGGACCAAGGAGCTCACGCTCTTCCTCCTCTTCAGCGCCATCGGCCTGGTGATCGAGAACGGCGTGCTGTACGCGGCGACCTACGGCTTCGGCTGGGACAGCCCGCTGCAGAGCAACGCCTTCAAGTTCGTCGGCATCGGCGTCGCCACCCTCTTCCGCTTCTGGTCGTACCGCACCTGGGTGTTCCGGGTGCAGCCGTCGCAGGAGGCGGAGTCGATCCTGGTGGCCGAGTCGAAGAGGCCGCACTCCGAGCCGAAGCCGAAGTCCCAGCGGGTTCCGTAACCCGGTTCAGCGCACCGTCGGCCGGTCCTCCTCCGCCTTGCGAGTCGGCGGCGTGCGGGACAGGAACAGACCGAACACCGGCGGCTGAGCTTGCAGCAGCTCAAGGCGGCCGCCGTCGGCCTCCGCGAGGTCGCGGGCGACGGCCAGGCCGATCCCCGTGGAGTTCCGTCCGCTGATCGTCCGCTCGAAGATCCGCGCGCCGAGGTCGGCCGGGACCCCGGGCCCCTCGTCGGTCACCTCGACCACGGCCTGGTTGCCGGTGACCCGGGTGCGCAGCGCGACGGTCCCGCCCCCGTGCATGAGGGAGTTCTCGATCAGCGCCGCCAGCACCTGGGCGACCGCCCCCGGCGTGCCGACGGCCTGCAGATGCCGCTTGCCGGAGCTGACGATGGCCCGGCCGGCGCTGCGGTAGGCGGGCCGCCACTCGGCGAGCTGCTGCTGGATGACCTCGTCCAGGTCGAAGGTGACGGCGGAGCCGGTGCGCGGGTCGCGGGAGTTCGTCAGCAGCCGCTCGACCACGTCCGTGAGCCGCTCGACCTGGGTGAGCGCGACGTTCGCCTCCTCCTTCACGATGTCCGGGTCGTCCGTGAGGGTGATCTCCTCAAGGCGCATGGACAGCGCGGTCAGCGGGGTGCGGAGCTGGTGGGAGGCGTCGGCGGCCAGCCGCCGCTCGGCGGTCAGCATGCGCCCGATCCGCTCGGCGGAGGAGTCCAGCACATCGGCGACCCGGTCCAGCTCGGGGACGCCGTACCGCTTGTGCCGCGGGCGGGGATCGCCGGAGCCGAGCCGCTCGGCGGTCTCCGCGAGGTCGGTCAGCGGGGAGGCGAGCCGGTTGGCCTGACGTACGGCGAGCAGCACCGCCGCGACCACCGCGAGCAGCGCCACCAGGCCGATGATCAGCAGGGTACGGCCGACCTCGCGGGTCACCGAGGAGCGCGGCTCCTGCACGGTGACGGTCTCGCCCTCCTCGCCCTGCTGGGTGGCGCGGATGACATCGCCCCGCGGCTTGGTGCCGATCTCTATCGGCGCCTGCCCCGGCATACGGATGACCGCGTACTGCTCCTTGCTCACCGGATTGCGCAGCACGTCCGCGTTGACCTTCTCCGCGGCGAGGAGCCGGCTGTCGACGATGCTGGCCAGCCGGATCGCCTCGGAGTCCACGCGCTCCTGGGCGCTGTTGCTGATCGTCCGGGACTCGACGATCACCAGGGAGATGCCGAAGACGGCGATCACCACGAGGACGACGGCGAGGGTGGACTGGATGAGACGTCGGCGCATGTTCCGTTACCTGAGGTGATCGCTGGCCCTGGGAAGGGCCCCCGGGGAGGGGCTCAGCTCTTCTCGAAGCGGAAGCCCACTCCACGCACCGTGGCGATGTAGCGGGGGTTCGCCGCGTCGTCGCCGAGCTTCTTGCGCAGCCAGGAGATGTGCATGTCGAGGGTCTTGGTGGACGACCACCATGTGGTGTCCCAGACCTCGCGCATCAGCTGGTCGCGCGTGACGACCCGGCCGGCGTCCCGCACCAGGACCCGGAGCAGGTCGAACTCCTTGGCCGTGAGCTGGAGTTCCTCGTCGCCCATCCACGCCCGGTGCGACTCGACGTCGATCCGCACCCCGTGCGTGGCCGGCGGCTGCTGCGGCTCGGCGGCACCGCGCCGGAGCAGGGCCCGTACCCGGGCGAGCAGTTCGGCGAGCCGGAAGGGCTTGGTGACGTAGTCGTCGGCGCCCGCGTCCAGGCCGACGACGGTGTCCACCTCGTCGGCGCGCGCGGTCAGGATGAGGATCGGCACGGTGTGGCCGTCGGCCCGCAGCCGGCGGGCGACCTCCAGGCCGTCCATGCCCGGCAGGCCCAGGTCCAGTACGACCAGGTCGACGCCGCCCTGCATTCCGGCGTCGAGCGCGGTGGGACCGTCCTCGCGCACCTCGACCTCGTAACCTTCCCGGCGCAGGGCGCGGGCCAGCGGCTCCGAGATGGACGCGTCGTCCTCGGCGAGCAGTACACGGGTCATGCAGTGATGGTAGACCGCCCGCGCACGGTGCTGGGGTGTGATCGCTTCCAGGAACTCTTACCTTCGTACGCCGTCGGCACGGCGTTGGTATGAACCATCGCTCTGGGGATGCGATCGTAGGAAAGACCTTCGATTCCGGTCCCGCGGTTCCCCCGACACCTGTGATCCGCGTCTCAAGTCCTTCCATATCCGGCAGTGTCCTGTCTTAAAGTG
The DNA here is from genome assembly GCF_042868225.1 of Streptomyces sp. NPDC007856. Lineage (NCBI taxonomy): Bacteria > Bacillati > Actinomycetota > Actinomycetes > Kitasatosporales > Streptomycetaceae > Streptomyces > Streptomyces sp. NPDC007856. Next base: position 54,533 of record NZ_JBIAEC010000014.1, read on the forward strand.
ACCTGAACGCCTGTAGTACACCAGGGGACCTTCGGCGGGCAGATGACGCTGAGGGTCTCTTTTGTGTGCGGGCTGATCAAGATCAGCCTTGAAAGGAATGACCTCTGGCCGGGCTCCGCAGCGCATCGCCGCGCGACGGGGCGTGGATCCCGGTGGTCGCCGTCCATCGCCTCCGAGACCCGGATGCGGAATCCCCTCGGGCGTTGGGGCGGACGACCGACCGTTCCGGTGCCGGCCCCCGCCGGGCGCGCAACGCTCCACAAGCGCGTCCCGACCAGCAAGGAACGACCATGGCGTCCAGCCTGACGAAGGACTCGGTCCGCCCGGGCACCCCCGGGTCCGAGAAGACCTTCTTCGGCCACCCCCGCGGCCTGGCCACTCTCTTCATGACCGAGATGTGGGAGCGTTTCTCCTACTACGGCATGAGGGCTCTGCTCCCGCTGTACCTGGTGGCTCCGGGCGGCCTGCACCTGAGCGCGGGCACGGCCACCGCGATCTACTCGGTGTACGTGTCGCTCGTGTACCTGCTCGCCCTGCCCGGCGGCTGGGTCGCGGACCGATTCCTCGGCCCCCGCAAGACGGTCGCCGTCGCGGGCATCGTCATCATGCTCGGCCACCTCTGCCTCGCGCTGCCCGTGGCCGCCAGCTTCTTCGTCGGCCTGGGTCTCGTCGCCATCGGTTCGGGTCTGCTGAAGGCCAACATCTCCACGATGGTCGGCCACCTCTACAAGGGCCCGGACGACCCGCGCCGGGACGGTGGCTTCACCCTCTTCTACATCGGCATCAACCTCGGTGCCTTCGCCGCTCCGCTGGTCATCGGCACCGTCGGTGAGAACGTCAACTGGCACTTCGGCTTCGCGCTGGCCGCGCTCGGCATGGCGCTGGGCCTGGCCCAGTACCTGCTCGGCGGCCGCCACCTGAACCCGAAGAGCAGCGAGGTCCCGACCCCGCTCACCGCCGCGGAGAAGTCCGCCACCCTGCGCAAGGGCCTGATCTGGCTCGTCATCGCCGCGGTCTTCTACGGCCTCGTCGGCGGCACCGGCCACTTCACCCTGAACTGGGCGCTGATCCCGCTCACCCTGATCGGCCTGATCGTCCCGATCCTGGTCATCGCCCGCATCCGCCGGGACAAGGACCTGGACTCGGCCGAGAAGTCGAAGGTGTCGGCGTACATCTGGTTCTTCGTCGCCGCCGCCGTCTTCTGGATGATCTACGACCAGGGTGGCTCGACCCTGTCGCTCTTCGCGGACAGCTCGGCCAAGAACTCGATCGCCGGCTGGACGTTCCCGGTCTCCTGGTACCAGTCGGTCAACCCCGTCATGATCATGGCGCTGGCGCCGGTCTTCGCCTGGCTGTGGCTGTGGCTGAACCGCCGTGGCAAGGAGCCGAGCACGATCGTGAAGTTCGCCTCCGGTCTGGTGCTGATCGGTGCGTCCTTCTTCCTCTTCCTCGCTCCGCTGTCGATCGCCGAGGGCGGTCACAAGGCCGCGGCGATGTGGCTGGTCGCGATCTACTTCGTGCAGACCGTCGGTGAGCTGACGCTGTCTCCGGTGGGTCTGTCCGTCACGACGAAGATGGCGCCGAAGAAGTACGCCTCGCAGATGATGGGCGTCTGGTTCCTCGCGGTCACCGCGGGCGACTCGGTCACCGCGCTGGTGTCCAACCCGGCCATCGGCGGCGTCAACCTCGACAAGATGGGCTTCGTCGCCCTGGAGGCCGTGCTCGCCGTCGTCGCCGGTGCGGCGGTGTGGATCTACCGCAAGAAGGTCAACAAGCTGATGGGCGACGTGCACTAGTCGTCCGGGCCTGGCTCGGAGAGGGCCGCCGCATCCCTGTGGATGCGGCGGCCCTCTTTCATGTCAGGAGGGTCGGTGAGGTCAGGAGGGTCAGCGTGCCCTTCGTTTCGGCATGAACGTGAACACCGCACCGCCCAGCAGGATCGCCGTGCCCGCCACCAGGCCGAGGGCCTTCAGGGCGCCGTGGTCGCTCGCGCCGGTCTGGGCGAGGCCGCCGGAGCCTGAGGTGCTGCCCCCGCCGCTCGTCGAGCCGCCGGAGGTGGACGTGCCTCCGGACGCGCCGCCCTGCTGCCGGCTGGTGTCCAGGGTGAGCGAGACCTCCGTCTTCGTCGGCGTGCACGTCGTGGTGGTACCGAGCGCCTTGACCGTCAGGACGCCCGGGGACAGCGTCGAGGTGCCGCTCGCGCCGGGCTTGTAGGTGCCGGTGAGGTCGGGGATCTCGATCGGGTCGCCGGACTTGATGTCCTTCGCGTTCGTCGGCCCCTCCACATGCACCGTGCCCTTGTCGGCTCCGCCCAGCACCACCTCCATGGACGGCTTCACGGACCCCTTCGGGATGTCGGCGGGGCTGTTCATCACCGACTTCTTGAACTGCACGGTGAGATCGAAGTTCCCGCCGTTCTTCTTCGCGTTGATCTGCACCGGCGAGGTCGCGTTCTTGTCGCCGATCGGGGTCTTGCAGGCGTAGGGGATCTGCACCTCCTTGCCGGTGTAGTCGGTCTGGCCGCTGCCACCGGTCGCCGTGGCGGTGGCCGACTGGGTGGGGGTGCCCGACCCGGTCGGGGTCGTGGACTGCGTCGGTGTCGCACTGGACGTGCTGCCGCCGCCGTCACCCCCGGTCACCTGGATGGTCGCCGCCTTCTGCACGGTCTCCTTCGGTGTGCACTTGGTGTCCGTCGACATGGCGTTGACGGTGTACGCGTCCGGTGTCAGCGTCACCTCGCCGGCCGTCGTCAGCTTGATGCTGCCCTTCATGTCGGACAGCACCATGGCGCCGCCCTTGGGGATCGCGGGGTTCGTGCGCGTCCCCTGCATGGCGATGTCGGCGACCTGCGCACCGGCCGCCTTCAGCACGCCGGACGGCTGGACGGAGTTCGCGGGCAGGTCGATGATGTCGGGATTCCTGGACGCGGCCTGCACGAACTTCCACACGACGTCCACCGTGTCGCCGACCTTCGCCGTGGCCGGGGCCGTGATGTCGACCTTCGTGGTGCCGTCGATCGGGCTGATGCCCGCGGGTGGCACACAGTGGGTGGCGTACGACACCTCGGCCGCCTGCGCGGGGCTCGCGGCGAGGCCGAGCAGGACGCCCGCACCGCTCAGCGCCAGCGCGGCGCCCGCGGCCGTACCTCTCCTTCGGATGCTCACGTCGGTCCTTTCCTGGTGGGAGTCGTGGGACTCGTCGGGCTGTCGGAGTGCGGTGCGGAGAGCCGGCCGGCCGGGTCACCCGGGACGGAGTCCGGGGCGAACCACGGCAGGGTCGGGTTCGTGGGGGGCGGTTCGGTGGTACGGCCGCCGGTGCGGGGCAGCCGGGGCAGCCGGGGGAGCTGGGGCAGGCGCAGGGTGCGGGTGAGGCGGGCGGCAGCCGGGCGACGCGGGCGCACCCGGTCCACCACGGCCATGCCGGCGCGGAACAGCGCGGCCGGGACGACCAGGCAGAGCAGGATCCAGAACAGCGTCACGCCCCAGGGGCGGTCCACGCCCCACGGCTGTTCGGCGAGGACCCTGCCGTCGTACTTCAGGGAGACGGTGTAGTCGCCGTGCGCCCCGGCGGACAGCTCGACCGGCAGTCTGACCTCGGTCTCCCGGCCGGGCGCCAGGGTGCCGTGCCACTGCCGGTCGTCCCACTGCGGGGCGAAGACGCCGTGCGCCGAGCCGACTTGGAACACCGGGTCCTTGAGCGTGCCGGTGCCGGTGTTGCCGACGGTGAAGACGAGGGTGCGGCTCGGCGGCGCCCCGAACCAGGTGAGCAGTCCGCTCGACCCGGTCAGCCGCGTGTCGGAGAGAATCGCCAGCCGCCCTCCGGACTGTTCGGCGGGCAGCGGGGCGACGGGATGCCCGGCGACCTGCAGGACGGCGTCCGCCTCGGCCTTGGCGCCGGTGACGGTGGCCACGTGCACCACACAGGGGCAGGGCACGGGAGGTTCGGCGACGGGGAGTTTCCGGCTGAAGGCCCCCTGGGCGTCGGTGGTCACGGCCCGCCCGTCGCCGTTGGCGCAGGAGTTGGTGCCACCGATGACACCCCGGGCCGGTGTGGCCCGCCCACACACCAACACCATCAGCAACGTGCGCGCCCTCCAGCCACTGCCCGTGACGGTGACCGAGCCGCCGGCACCGGCCTGAGCCACCGACAGCTTCACGACGGGGCCGTCCGCCGCGGACACCGGACCACCGACAAGCAGCCCAAGCACAGCCATGAGCACCGTCACCGGCAGCAGAATCCTTGCCTTCCCGCTCACTGCACCGCACCTTCCGTCAACTCACCGCCGGGGCACGGGACCTCGGCGAGGGGCGGCGCGGTGGAGGCCGAGGTACCGGTCGGCAAGGGGCCGGAGGACAAACCCCCGGCCACCGGGCCACCGTGGGCCG
>NZ_JBIAEC010000014.1:59015-181701 GCF_042868225.1 Streptomyces sp. NPDC007856
CGCAACACCAGGCATCGCAACACCCGCCGTCAGCGAGCCCGTCACACAGCCTCCGAGGGCCCGGCCGTCGAGGGCAGGCGCGGTGGAGGCCGAGGTACCGGTCGACAAGGGGCCGGAGGACAAACCCCCGGCCACCGGGCCACCGTGGGCCGCAACACCAGGCATCGCAACACCCGCCGTCAGCGAGCCCGTCACACAGCCTCCGAGGGCCCGGCCGTCGAGGGCAGGCGCGGTGGAGGCCGAGGTGCCGGTCGACAAGGGGCCGGAGGAGGAATTCCGGGCCGCCGGGGCGTCGGAGGCCGGGGCACCGGGCGTCGGGGGGTCCGGGGCCGAGTGCTCGGGTGCCGGGTCGTCGGAGGGTGTGTGGTGGCGCCGCCTGCGGACTGCGAGCACCGCGATCGCCCCCGCGAGCAACGCGCCGCCCGCCACCGCCGGCCACGGCACGAACCGGGCCGACGTGGTCGCCGTGTCGTGGGCTCCGCCCGGGGCCGTGACCGTCAGCCGTACGTCGACCGCGTCCAGCGCGGGCCGGTCGGGCCAGGGCTCGGTGAGCTTCACGCGGGCGCCGGGGCGCAGGTGGACGGGCAGGGTGCGGGGCGCGCGGTCCAGGACCCGGCCGAGGACGCCGTCCGCGCGCACCGCGAGCCTCGGCACCAGGACGGTCGTACCGCGGTTGACCAGCTCGTACGTGATGCCCTCGGCGTGCACGGCGAGGTGCTCGACGGTCAGCGCGGCGAGCGCCGGGCCGCCGACGCGCAGCCGGACCGGGACGGTGGCCGTACGCCCCCGCGCGTCCCGCGCGACGACGGCACCGGAGTGGTCGCCGGGCGCGGCCCCGACCGGCACGGTCACCGTGAAGGGCACCTCGGCGCGGGTGCGGGCCGGAACGCGTATCCCGTCCCCGGCCTTGTCGGCGAAGACGGTCCACAGGCCGCTTCCGGACAGCCGTACGACGACCGGCGCCCGCCCGGGATTGGTGACGGCCACCGTGTCCTGCAGGACCGAACCCGGCGGACCCTCGGCGTAGAAGGACGGACGGCCACCGCCCGCGGGCGCGACGGACCACCGCGCGGGTGTGGCTGAGGCGCCGGGTGCGGCACCCAGCACGGTGCACAGGCACAGGGTCGCGGGCAGGATGACGCGCGCCGGAAGCAGCGCCTTGGTCCGGGGCGGGCGCCGATGGCTGGTCAGGGCGCGGGACCCTGGCGGGCGTCGGCGGCGCGGCAGAGCACGGCTCAGCGCGCGGGTCAGAGCGCGGACGGCGGACGGCATGGGCGGCTCCAGCGGTTGGCCCGGACTTCGGCGGTGGCCCGCGAACTCGGCGATCGACCTGGGCTTCGGCGACTACCCCCGGCTTCAGCAGTCGCCCCGAGCCCTGGCAGCTACCAGGTCCAGCAGTTGCCCGAGCTGCTGCGGCTACCGGGCTCCGCCGGGCGGCCCGGGTTTCGGTGGTCGTCGGTCCGGGTCAGCGCCGGGACGGCTGGCCACGGCGGGTCAGCCAGAGCGTGCCCGCCGCTCCGGCGAGGAGCACCGTGCCGCCGAGTGTGCCGAGGGCGATCGCGCTGTCCTCGGGGCCGGTCTGCGGGAGCTGTCCGCCGGAGGAGGAACCGCCCGAGGTCGAGGAGGACGACGAGCCGCCGGCCGCCGTCACGTCCAGCGTGAGCCCCGGCCTGGGACTGTTGGTCGGCGTACAGGTCGTCGTCGTACCGAGCGCCTTGATGATCAGCGTGCCCGGCGTGAAGGTGACCTTGCCGGTCTTCTTCGGCGTGTACGTGCCGGTCAAGTCGCTGATCTTGATCGGGGTGTTGGCGGGGATCGCGGCCGCGTTGGCGGGCCCGCTGACCGGCAGTGTGCCGCTGTCGGCGCCTCCCAGCACGATGCTCGCGCTCGGGGTCATCGCGCCCTTGCCCAGCTCGACCGGGCTGGAGGAGACGCCCTTCTGCCAGGACATCGTGATCTTGTAACCGCTGCCGCTCTTGACGCCCGTCATGTCGATGGGCGAGACGGCGCTCTTGACGCCGATCGGGGTCTGACAGCGGTAGTTGACGTCGACGACGTCGGCGTGGGCCGCCGGCGCGGCCAGCAGCACCGCCGAGCCGGCCAGGGCCGCGGCGGACGCGAGCGCGGCGGTTCGTTTCGGGTACGACACGGTCGGTCCACCCCATTCGTTCCGGATTCGTTCGGACGAGCAGTTCCTGACGACGTATCAGATTTGGCCGTCAAGGTACGCCCGGCGCCGCGAGGAGGGAAGACGCAGCACACGCCGGAGTTGTGGCGATCCGGCGTGTGTGACGCGTGGCTGGAGTGGAGGGTGGGCCCGGGCCGGCCCGGGCCTCACGGCCTGCGCAGTACCTCCGGCAGGCCCGAGGCGTTGAGGGCGGGTGGCGGCTCGCTGGGCCCGGGCCACTCGTGTCCGTCAGCGCGTTGCGCCCAGGGCAGGAAGGCTCGTACCCACGGGAAAGCGGATTTCCGCGGGCTCCGAAGCAGGGCGCTCATGCCGGGGCGCCCAGCTCCGCCCACACCGTCTTGCCCGGCCGGCCCGCGGCGCGGACGACGCCCCAGTCCAGGCACAGCCGCTGCACGATGAACATGCCGTGGCCGCCGGGGCGGCCGGCGCGGTGCGGGGTGCGCGGGGCCGGCTGGCCGGCACCGCGGTCCGAGACCTCGATCCGGATCACCTTGTTGCCGCAGGCCAGGAGCAGTTCGTCGGGGCCCTCGGCGTGCAGGCAGGCGTTGGTGACCAGTTCGGAGACGACCAGCAGCACATCCTCGGCCGCGGCCCGCCGGTCGGCGCCCGCGGCGGGCAGCCAGCCCCATGCGTACAGCGCCTGGCGGGCGAAGTCGCGGGCGAGCGGGACGACCCCGCTCTCACCCGCGAGGCCGATCCTGCGGACCTGCGGCCCGCCGGTGCCCTGAGTGCCGTCGGCGGGGCCGGGCGGCACGGACGGCGCGGCTGCCCCCGTGGGCGCGCCTGCCGTCGGCGCACTCTCCTCGGACGCCCCGGAAGCGCCGCTGGGCTCCGGGCCGCGGTCGCCCGGCGAGCAAGGCCGGGTGGTGCTCATCAGCGCTTCACCTCACCGATTCACCAGTTCAGATTCAAAGGGCCGGCACTGCTCCGTGCCGGCCGGTCCGTACGTCGTCCGCCCGCTGTGCGCAGGCCGTCCTGCCGCTGTCCGCGGGGGGTGTCCCGCTCGCCCGTCCGTCGCAACGTACGTCCCGTCCAGTCGTTTCGCCGGTGCCGGGGCGGTCCGGGCCGGCGGTCGTCAGGGGGTTCCCCGTCTTCTCCTGCCCTCTCCTGCCCGGCCGATCCGGCACAACACCCCCGTTTTCGGCGTGCCGGAAACGGGCGCCCGGGACCGGTGGCGCGCGGGACGGCGGACTCAGCCGGCGCCGTCGACCAGGGCCGCCTCCACGGAGTCGTGCACGGTGAAGACCGCCTCGGCTCCCGTGATCTCGAACACACGGGCGACCACCGGCTGCATCCCCGCCAGATGGACCCCGCCCCCGGCGGCCTCCGCCTTCAACCGGGCCCCGAGCAGGACGTTCAGCCCCGTGGAGTCGCAGAACTCCAGGCGGGTGCAGTCCACGACGAGGCGTGAGAAGCCCTTGGCCAGAAGGTCGTCGAGGGGCTCGCGCAGAAGATCGGCGGTGTGGTGATCGAGCTCACCCGCCGGTGTCACAACGGCGCTGGAGCCCTCTTCCCGCACCTCCACCAGAAGCCGGCCCGACTGTGCGCTGCCGACCGTCCCGTGGTCCATGCCGTCTCTCCCCAGGTCGCGGACGCTGACTGGTCTCGAACATTACGCCTTCCCTGCACACTCCGGCACCCGAAGAACCTCACAGAACCGGACATACCCGAACAGGACGCACTTGCGATCGGCTCGGTCGAGCAGGTAGGGCTAGTAGGACACCTACTCCTACACGCCGGCTTCGGAGGCGCCGCACACCGCAGTGCACGCATGGCTTCGGCAGCCGTATGCCGAGAACGATGGAGGACACCATGCCACCCCGGCTCGACGCATCGGATACCCCGCTCGCGACGTCGACACCCCCACCGGAACAACTGGATCATCCCATCGACGCCCTCGACCCCTTCGAGGGACTCCCGGAGATCCCCCCGTACGACGAGATCGGCCCGGTCGACGCGCGGGCCCTGTCCAAGACCCTCTTCGAGCGCCTTCAGTCGCTGGAGGAAGGGACGCACGAGTACTCGTACGTCCGCAACACGCTCGTCGAGCTCAATCTCGCGCTCGTCAAGTTCGCCGCCTCCCGGTTCCGCTCCCGCAGCGAGCCGATGGAGGACATCATCCAGGTCGGCACCATCGGCCTGATCAAGGCGATCGACCGCTTCGAGCTCTCCCGCGGGGTCGAGTTCCCGACCTTCGCGATGCCGACCATCATCGGCGAGATCAAGCGCTTCTTCCGCGACACCTCGTGGTCCGTGCGCGTTCCGCGCAGGCTGCAGGAGCTGCGCCTGGACCTGGCCAAGGCCGGGGACGAGCTGGCCCAGCGGCTGGACCGGGCCCCGACCGTCCAGGAGCTGGCCGAGAAGCTCGGCATCTCCGACGACGAGGTCGTCGAGGGCATGGCCGCCTCGAACGCGTACACCGCCTCCTCGCTGGACGCCCAGCCCGAGGAGGACGAGACGGAGGGCGCGCTCGCGGACCGCATCGGGTACGAGGACCACGGGCTGGAGGGCATCGAGTACATCGAGTCCCTCAAGCCGCTGATCGCCGAACTCCCGCAACGGGACCGGAAGATCCTCTCCCTGCGGTTCGTGGCGAACATGACCCAGTCGGAGATCGGCGAGGAACTCGGCATCTCCCAGATGCACGTGTCCCGGCTGCTGTCGCGCACGCTGGTACGGCTGCGCAAGGGTCTGACACTCGAGGAGTGACCTCCGCGTCCGCTGCTGTGACGCCTGCGCAGCGGCCTGGCCACCGGTGCCGGGCCGCTGCGGCGTTCCGCCGCTGACCCACGTCTCCGAGTGGCGCGAGTATCCCGGACTGCGCCCGCCAATCCCGGTTCCGGGCCGCTCTGCCGACCAACTCGCCCCGTGGTCCCAACCGTTATGTGGTTACCCGCGGAAACCTCTTTTCCCGGCCGTCCCCCTCGACCACTATGGCCCCCCTAACTGGCTACTGGCCGGTATGTCAGACCGGGGCCGCAACGGCGCGGTGCCCGGGGGTGCGAGGAGGCTGGACGCATGGCTCAGGGGGACGGGGCCGGAACGGGCGGAACCGAGACGGGCGGCACCGGGACACCCGGGGAGCTCGAGAACGCGCCGGACACCCGGCTGACCGAACTGCTCCGCTCCCCCACGGCGACGGCGTACCCCGCCCTGCAGGAACTGCGCCGCCGGCACCACGCGGCGGTCCTGGCCTACGCCCGGCTGTGCGCCGCGGGAGAGTCGACCGCCCGCCGGCTGGCGGCCGAGGTCTTCACCACGGCGGCCCGCGAGACGGCCCGGGGCGTCGACCCGGCCGTCCCGCTGCGCCACCGGCTGCTGCTGCTCACCGCACGGCTGGCGGCCGGCTGGGCGCGCGACGAGCGCTCCGCCGGCCTCGACCCCGGGCTGCTGCTCGTCCTGAACGCCTCCGGCCTGCCCGAGGGCCCCACCCCGCCGCTGCTCCCGGCGTTCCGCTCGCTGCCCTCCCGTACCCAGGGCCTGATCTGGTACGGCGTGCTGGAGGCGGAGCCGCAGGACCGCACCGCCGCCTTCCTCGGCCAGAGCGGTGTCGATGTGGCCTACGGCACCCCGCAGGCCCTCAAGGCCCTGGCCCAGGCCTGTCTGCGCCACCGGCTCGCCGCCTCCGACGACCCGCGCTGCGCCGACTTCCGCCGGCTGATCGAGGAGGCGGTACGGCCGGACGGCCCGCGCCACAGCGCCGACCTGGACGCCCACATGGCCCGCTGCCCGCACTGCACGGCCGCGTTCGAGGATCTGCGGGCCCTGCGGGACGCGCCCCGGCAGGCCCTGACGGAGGGCCTGCTGCCGTGGCAGGGAACGGCGTACATACGCGCCGCGGAACCCCCGGCCGCCCCCCGCCTCGCCGCCGTACGTCCGTCCTGGCCGCCCCGGCGCCGTGTCCTGCTGGCCTCGGCGGCCCTGGGCGTGGCCCTGACCCCGCTCCTGGTGTTCCTTCTCACCCCGGCACACACCGACGAACAGCAGCCGACCGCCTCGACGCCCACGCCGCCACCGGTGACGAGGACGGCGACGCCGACGGCCTCGCCCACCCCGTCCCCGTCGCCGTCCCCCACGCGGTCCCCCACGCCCAGGCCGCCGTCCGCCACGCCGAGCCCGTCCCGCCCGGCCACGCACCCGCCGCACACCCAAAAGCCCACTCCCAAGCCGTCGCCCTCGTTCGCACCGCCCGGCACCTCCTTCACCCAGGTGGTGAACCTGGCGACGGGCCGCTGCCTGGACATCCGCGACGGCGATCTGTCCCAGGGCAACGACGTCATCACGGCCCCCTGCTCCGCCGCCGACACCCAGCGCTGGCGGTTCGACACATACCTGGGCGTACTGCGCTCGGAGGCCGACGACGACTTCTGCCTGGACAGCCGGGGCTCGACCGACCGCGGCGTGGGCATCTGGACCTGCGACTCGGTCTACGGCGGCAACGGCGAGAACCTCCGCTTCACCATCGACCCCGACGGCACGATCCGCCCGAACATCGCCATCGAGACAGCGGTGACCCCGGACGGCGGCTACGACGTGTCCCTCCAGCCCCTGTCCGACGGCGGGGAGCAGCGGTGGCGGGCGGGGGCGCGGTGAGGCCGGCCCGGCTCCGCCGCCGGTCCCCGCTCAGACCACGCGTTCGCCGCGCCGCCACACCCCGCTGACCAGGGGCACGCCCGGGCGGTAGGCGAGGTGGACGTGGCTGGGGGCGTCCAGGAGGGTGAGGTCGGCGCGGGCGCCGGGGGTGAGGCGGCCGATGTCGGTGCGGCGCAGGGCCGCCGCACCGCCCGCCGTGGCCGACCAGACCGCCTCGTCCGGGGTCATCCGCATGTCGCGGACGGCCAGGGCGATGCAGAAGGGCAGCGAGGAGGTGAAGGACGAGCCCGGGTTGCAGTCCGTGGACAGGGCGACCGTGACGCCGGCGTCCAGCAGGCGGCGGGCGTCCGGCCACTCGGCGCGGGTGGAGAACTCGGCGCCCGGCAGCAGGGTGGCGACCGTGTCGCTGTTCGCCAGGGCGTCGACGTCCGCGTCGGTCAGGTGGGTGCAGTGGTCGGCGCTCGCCGCGTCCAGTTCGACGGCCAGCTGGACGCCGGGGCCGTACGAGAGCTGGTTGGCGTGGATACGGGGGTGCAGGCCCTTCGCCCTGCCCGCCGTGAGGATCGCGCGGGCCTGGTCGCCGTCGAAGGCGCCCTTCTCGCAGAACACGTCGATCCAGCGGGCGTGCGGCGCGCAGGCATCCAGCATCTCGCCGGTGACCAGGGCGACATACGCGGCCGGGTCCTCGGCGTAGTCGGGCGGGACGACGTGCGCGCCGAGGTACGTCACCTCGTCGGTGTGCCGGGCCGCGAGGCGCAGCGCGCGGTACTCGTCCTCGACGGTCAGGCCGTAGCCCGACTTGGTCTCGAACGTCGTCGTGCCCTGGCGGAGGGCCTCGTCGAGGTAACGGGTGAGGTTGGCCTCCAGGTCCGCGTCGCTCGCCGCCCGGGTGGCCGCGACCGTGGTGCGGATGCCGCCCGCCGTGTAGGAGCGGCCGGACATGCGGGCGTTGAACTCCTGCGTGCGGTCTCCGGCGAAGACCAGGTGCGAGTGGGAGTCCACGAAGCCCGGCAGCACCGCCCGGCCGCCCGCGTCGACCCGATTGTCAGTGGCGGGTGCTTTGCTGGATTCACCGGTCCACGCGACGCGGTCGCCCTCGATGACGACGGCCGCGTCCTGGATCAGACCGAGCGGGGAGCCGTCACCGAGGGAGGGATCGTTGGTGACCAGCGTGGCGATGTTGGTGATGACGGTGCTGCTGCTCATGGTGTCCTCGTGGGTGGTGGTCAGGAGCGAAGGGCTTCGACTGCCCGCGCGAGGGCCTGCGGCACGTCGGGCACGAGCGTGTGCGCCCCGTCCCGTACGACATGCCGTCCGCCGACGACCGTATGCCGTACGTCCGCTGCCGTCGCGGCGAATACGGCCGTCTCGGCCCCCAGCCTGGGCAGCGGGCCCGCTGTCCTGACCGAGTCCAGGGCGATCGTCGTGAAGTCGGCCAGGGCGCCGGGCTCCAGGGTGCCGGCCTCGTGCCAGCCGAGAGCGGCGTGGCCGTCGGCGGTGGCGGCCCGCAGCAGGGCGGCGGCCGTCCAGTGGCCCCGGGTGCGGGTGCGCAGCCGCTCGTTCAGCTCCATCGCGCGCGCCTCTTCGAGCAGGTCGATGACGGCGTGGCTGTCGGAGCCGAGGGAGAGCGGGGAGCCGGCCCGCTGCAGGGCGACGGCCGGACCGATGCCGTCGGCCAGGTCCCGCTCGGTCGTCGGGCACATGCAGGTGCCGGTGCCCGAGCCGCCGAGCAGGGCGATGTCCTCGTCGGTGAGATGGGTGTTGTGCACACCGGTGGTGCGCTGTCCGAGGACGCCGTGGTCGGCGAGCAGCCGGGTGGGGGTGCAGCCGTGCGCGGCGAGGCAGGCGTCGTTCTCGGCGGTCTGCTCCGACAGGTGCACATGCAGCGGGGCCCGCCGTTCCTCGGCCCACCCCGCCACGGTCGCCAACTGCCCGGCGGGCACGGCCCGTACGGAGTGAATCGCCGCCCCGATCCGCGCGTGATCCCGCTCCTTGAGAACTGCACAGCGTTCGGCCCAGGCCTCCGCGCTGCCGTCGGAGAACCGCAGCTGGTGGGTGTTGGGCGGCTCGCCACTGTGCTGGTTCAAGATGGCGGAGGACAGGTAGCAGGTGTCGAGGAGGGTGATCCGGATGCCGGCCTCGGCGGCGGCGTCGATCAGCGCCTCCCCCATGGCGTTGGGGTCGGCGTAGGGAGTGCCGCCGGGCGCGTGGTGCACGTAGTGGAACTCGCCGACGCAGGTGACGCCGGCCAGGGCCATCTCGGCGTACACCGCGCGCGCCAGGGCGTGGTAGGTCTCCGGGGTCAGATGGTCGGCGACGGAGTACATCACCTCGCGCCAGGTCCAGAAGGTGCCGGAGCCGACCTGGACGGTGCCGCGCAGCGCCCGGTGGAAGGCGTGGCTGTGGGCGTTGGCGAGCCCGGGCAGGGTGAGCCCGCGCAGCACCTCGGCGCCGGGCGGCGGGGTGGGCGCCCCGGTGCGCACGGCACCGATCCGCCCACCCTCGGTCTCGACCACGACCCCCGGCTCGACGTTCGTGCCGAGCCAGGCGTGCTCCAGCCAGTAGGTCCGCTTGGTCACCTGCAGGCCAGCCCTTCCAGTACGTCGGCGAGCGCGCGCACCCCGGCCACGCAGTCGTCCTCGGCGGCAAACTCGGCCGGGGAGTGCGAGACACCGGTGGGGTTGCGCACGAACAGCATGGCGGTCGGAATGCTGCCGGAGAGGATTCCGGCGTCGTGTCCGGCCCCGGTCCCGAGGACGGGCACCTTCGGGCCGGTGTCCTTGCCCAGGATGCGGCCGAGTTCGTCGCGCAGGGCGTGGTCGAACTCGACGACGGGCGTGAAGGACTCCCGGACGACGTCGAGCTCGATGCCGTGGGCCTCGGCGTACTCCCGCGCGGCCTTCTCGATGCCCCCGACCACCGTGTCCAGGGTGTCCTGGTCGGCGGCGCGGGAGTCGAGCCAGCCGCGCACGACGGAGGGGATCGCGTTGACCCCGTTGGGCTCCACGGCGATCTTGCCGAAGGTGGCGACGGCACCGGCGAGTTCGGCCTCCCGGCGGGCGGCGAGCACGGTCTCGGCGTAGGACAGCATCGGGTCGCGGCGGTCGACCAGCCGGGTGGTGCCGGCGTGGTTGGCCTCGCCCTTGAAGTCGAACCTCCAGCGGCCGTGCGGCCAGATGGCACTGGCGATGCCGACCCGGTCGCCGGACAGGTCCAGCGCCCGGCCCTGCTCGACATGCAGCTCGACGAAGGCGCCGATCCGGCCAAGCCGCTCCGGGTCGGCCCCGATGCCCTCGGGGTCGTATCCGGCGGCCTCCATGGCCTGCGGGAGGCTGACCCCGTCGGCGTCGGTGAGCAGGTGGGCCTGCTCGACGGTCAGCTGCCCGGCGGTGAGCCGCGACCCGACACAGGCGAGCCCGAACCGGGCCCCTTCCTCATCCCCGAAGTTGACGATGGCCAGGGGCTTGGCGAACCGCGCGTTCCTGCTCCGCAGCTCGTCGAGGGCCGCGAAGGAGGACACCACACCGAGGGGCCCGTCGAAGGCCCCGCCGTCGGGCACGGAGTCCAAATGGGACCCGGCGACCACGGCGTCCCCGGCAGCGGGGTCACCGAGCCAGGCCCACTGGTTGCCGTTCCGGTCCACCTCGTACGTCAGCCCGCGCGCCTCGGCCTGCTCCTTGAACCAGGCCCGGCAGTCGACATCGGCACCGGTCCAGGCGTAACGCCGGTAGCCGCCGGAGGCGGAGCTGCGGCCGATCGGCAGCAGCTCCGCCCACATGCTGTGGAAACTCACGCGCCGTCACCCTCGCGCATGGGCACCCGGACACCGCGCTCCTGCGCGACCGACTCCGCGATGTCGTACCCCGCGTCCACGTGCCGGATGACACCCATGCCCGGGTCGTTGGTGAGCACGCGCCGGATCTTCTCGCCACCCAGCTTCGTGCCGTCGGCCACCGTCACCTGCCCGGCGTGAATGGACCGGCCCATGCCCACGCCGCCACCGTGGTGGATGGAAACCCACGACGCACCGGAGGCCACGTTCACCATGGCGTTCAGCAGCGGCCAGTCGGCGATCGCGTCGGACCCGTCGAGCATGGCCTCGGTCTCCCGGTACGGCGAGGCCACCGAGCCGCAGTCCAGGTGGTCGCGGCCGATCGCCAGCGGAGCGGCGAGCTCGCCGGAGGCCACCATGTCGTTGAAGCGCTCGCCGGCCTTGTCGCGCTCGCCGTAGCCGAGCCAGCAGATGCGCGCGGGCAGACCCTGGAAGTGGACGCGCTCGCCGGCCAGCTTGATCCAGCGGGCCAGGGACTCGTTCTCCGGGAAGAGCTCCAGGATCGCCTTGTCGGTCTTGGCGATGTCGGCGGGGTCGCCGGACAGGGCCGCCCAGCGGAAGGGGCCCTTGCCCTCGCAGAACAGCGGGCGGATGTAGGCGGGGACGAAGCCGGGGAAGGCGAACGCCCGGTCGTAGCCCGCCAGTTGGGCCTCGCCGCGGATGGAGTTGCCGTAGTCGAAGACCTCGGCGCCGGCGTCCATGAAGCCGACCATGGCCTCGACGTGCTTCGCCATCGACTCACGGGCACGGGTGGTGAAGCCGGCCGGGTCCTTCGCGGCGGCGTCGGCCATGTCCTCGAAGGCCACGCCCACCGGCAGGTAGGACAGCGGGTCGTGGGCGGAGGTCTGGTCGGTGACGATGTCGATGGGGGCGTTCATCGCGAGCAGCTGCGGGACCAGCTCGGCCGCGTTGCCGAGGACGCCGATGGACAGGGGGCGGCGGGCGTCGCGCGCCTCGGTGGCCAGCTGGAGCGCGTGGTCGAGGGAGTCGGCCCTGACGTCGAGGTAGCGGTGCTCGATGCGGCGCTCGATGGCGCGCGGGTCGCAGTCGATGCAGATCGCGACGCCGTCGTTCATGGTCACGGCGAGGGGCTGGGCGCCGCCCATGCCGCCGAGGCCGGCGGTCAGGGTGATGGTTCCGGCGAGGGTGCCGTTGAACTTCTTCGCGGCGACGGCGGCGAAGGTCTCGTAGGTGCCCTGGAGGATGCCCTGGGTGCCGATGTAGATCCAGGAGCCGGCGGTCATCTGGCCGTACATGGTCAGGCCGAGGGCCTCCAGGCGGCGGAACTCCTCCCAGTTGGCCCAGTCGCCGACCAGGTTGGAGTTCGCGATCAGGACGCGCGGGGCCCACTCGTGGGTCTGCATCACGCCGACCGGCCGGCCGGACTGGACCAGCATGGTCTCGTCCTGCTTGAGGGTCCTCAGGGTGCGGACCATCGCGTCGAAGGAGCGCCAGTCACGGGCTGCCTTGCCGGTGCCGCCGTAGACGACGAGCTTGTCGGGGTGCTCCGCGACCTCCGGGTCGAGATTGTTCTGCAGCATGCGCAGCGCGGCTTCCTGCTGCCATCCCAGGGCGCTCAGTTCCGTGCCGCGCGGTGCTCGTACGGGGCGGGGTCCCGACATCGTCTGCCTCCTCCTGTTGCTATCTCTATTCACATCCTGGCGTCCTGAATAGAACTAGTCAATACATCGGGGCGACCCCGTCCGCGCGCCGCCGGTGTTTGGCTGGATGTACGCGAGACGGGCACGAGGGGACACGAGGGGAGAGACCGTGGAGCAGGACCTCGAAAGGCAGGCGCGGGAGCGCGCCGCACGACGGGACGAGGCGGTGCGGGCCGCCGTGGAGCAGGGGCTGCTGGGGCCGGACGCGGCCGTGGTGGGGCTGCTGGACGTGACCGGGATCCGGGAGTCGGCGGCGGCGCTGCGCGCGGCGTTCGACGCCGTCGTGCCGTCCGGGACACCGGTGCTGCACGCCTTCGCGGTGAAGGCGAGCCCGCTGGTGCCCGTGCTGCGGTTGCTGCACGAGGCGGGCATCGGCGCGGAGGTGGCGAGCCCGGGCGAGCTGGCGCTGACCCGCACGGCCGGGGTGCCGGCGGCCAGTACCGTGCTGGACTCGCCCGCCAAGACCCCGGCCGAGCTGCGCGAGGCGCTGGCCCTGGGGATCGCGGTGAACGCCGACAACCCGCAGGAGCTGGACCGCCTGGACGCCCTGGTGCGGTCCGCGCCGACCGCGTCCCCGCTCGGCCTCCGGGTGAACCCGCAGGTCGGCGGCGGCACGATCGATGCCACCTCGACGGCGACGGAGACCTCCAAGTTCGGGGTGGCACTGCGCGACGAGGGGGCGCGCGAGTGGGTCGTACGGGCGTATCTGGACCGGCCGTGGCTGAGCCGACTGCACGCGCACACCGGCTCGCAGGGCATCCCACTGGCGCTGCTGGCGCGGGGTGTGGCGGAGACGTACGCGCTCGCCGAGGAGATCAACGAGCGGGCGGGGCGGCGGCAGATCGACACGCTCGACATCGGCGGCGGGCTGCCGGTGAACTTCGCGGCCGAGACGACGGCACCCTCGTACGCGCAGTACGCCCGGCTGCTGGCCGAGGAGGTGCCGGGGCTGTTCGACGGGCGGTACGGGCTGGTGACCGAGTTCGGGCGGTCACTGCTGGCCAAGCAGGGGACGATGGTGGCCCGGGTGGAGTACGCCAAGAGCGCGGGCGGGCGGCGGATCGCGGTGACACACGCCGGTGTGCAGGTGGCGACGCGGACCGTGTACGCGCCGGGGGCGTGGCCGCTGCGGATCGCCGCGTACGACGCCAAGGGGCGGCCGAAGCCTGGGCCCGAGGTGGTGCAGGACGTGGCCGGGCCGGCCTGCTTCTCGGGCGACCTGCTCGCGGAGGGGCGGGCGCTGCCCCTGCTGGAGCAGAGCGACTACGCGGCGGCGCTGGACACGGGCGCGTACTACTTCGCCCATCACTACGCCTACAACTCCCTTGTCCGGCCGGGCATCTACGGCTTCGCGCCGGACGGCTCGTC
Source organism: Streptomyces sp. NPDC007856 (assembly GCF_042868225.1). Lineage (NCBI taxonomy): Bacteria > Bacillati > Actinomycetota > Actinomycetes > Kitasatosporales > Streptomycetaceae > Streptomyces > Streptomyces sp. NPDC007856. Next base: position 72,658 of record NZ_JBIAEC010000014.1, read on the forward strand.
GGGCGTCGCCTTCGCGACCGTACGAGAGCCGCAGACCGTCGCCGAGGTGGTGGCGGAGTCCGGCGGGGCGCACACGGACGCGCTCACCACCCTCCCCGCGCCGGAAAGCCGTTGACGCACCCCCAGAACCCTCGAACAAATGGGTCAACTCATCTGACGCAGTGGCCAGTTGACCCACACTAGTACGCCCGATGCATGTTCCACTGGAAAATGCCAAAGACTCCCCCTTTCCCGCGCACGGTGCGTAGTGTCGTTGTCACTCAGCCGGAGAACCAGGCGGGAGGGGAACCACCGGTGCCCGGAATCGACGAGTGCCTGTTGGAAGCGATGCGATTGCCCGGTGCCCGGGGAGCGGCGCTGGTGGACTGGACGAGCGGACTTGCCCTCGGCACGGTCGGGGAGGCGCCCGGCGGCGATCATGAGACGACCGCCGCCGAGGCCGCCGAACTGGCCCGGATGGCCGCCGAGCACGGCGCCTTCGCGACCCAGACGGACGACGGGCACCCGACCGTCGAGGACGTGATCGTCAGCAACCGCGACAGCTACCACCTGCTGCGGTTCGTGGACACGACTTTCGACAGCAGTGTCTTCCTGCACCTGTGGCTCGGCCGCGAGGAGGGCAATCTCGCGCTCGCCCGGATCCGGCTCGGCGAGATGGCGGCCCGGCTGGTGCTGGGATGACCGTGGTGCAGATACCTCCGCTGCCGGTGCGGGACAAGTCGGCCGGCCGGGCCCTGTCGCCGATGCTGACCCGGCTCGCCGAGGAGCGGGCCACCGGCGTCCTGGTCCGCGAGCACGGCACCTTGTATCTCGCCGAGGGCCGGGTGGTGCACGCCGAGAGCCCGTTCGCCCCGGGGCTCGACGTGCTCCTCACCGCTCACGGCACCCTCGCGGCCACCGCCTGGCAGCGGGCCGCCACCGAGACCTCCGGCCCGCTGCAGGCCGCCGAACTCCTGTTGGACGCAGGGCTGTTGCCCGCGGGCGCGCTGGAACTGTGCCATCTGGACGCGCTCTACGACGCCGGGTACTTCGCGCTGGCCCCGAGCAGCGCCCCGGGCCGCTTCCGCTACGACCGCGCGCACCGCCTCGGCCCGCTGCCCTCGGTGCCGGTCGTCGCCCTGGAACGCGAGACGCTGCGCCGCCGGCTGCTGCTGCACCGGCTGTGGCCCGACCCGGCCGCCGACACCGCCCCGCTGATCCGCGCGGACCCGGCCGCCGCACGGACCGCCGCGCCGGTCACGCCCCGGCAGCGGGCGGTCCTGGACCGCGTGGACGGCGTCCGCACGGCCGCTGGGATCGCCCGGAACCTGGGCCGGCAGGCCTTCCACACGCTGGTCGACGTACGCCGGCTCGTGGCCGCCGGCCATCTCGCACCGGCGGCACCCGTCACCCCCGTCGTCACGGCGCTCGCACCGCCGCTCCCACCCCCGGTCACCGACCCCGACATCGCGCTGCTGAAGAGGCTCAGGGATGCGCTGGAGGCGCTTTGAACGGCACCGCCCCGCCGAGAGGAGAGAGCTGATGGTGTCCGAGGAGGACCTGGGGGCCGTCCTGGACGAGCTGCACCGGCTGCGCAACCGGGTACCGCAGCTCACCGGCGCCCTCGCGGCCGGCGTCGACGGTCTCGTCGTCGCCCACGACACTCCCGGGGTCGACCCCGAGGGCCTCGCGGCCCTCACCGCCGCCGCGCTCGGCGTCGCCGTGCGCGTCGCCGACGCCACCCGCAACGGCGGCTTCCGGGAGCTGCTGGTGCGCGGTGAGCGCGGCTATGTCGCCACCTACGCGGCCGGCCGCACCGCCGTACTGACCCTGCTCGCCCAGGACCGGGTCAATGTCGGCCGGCTGCATCTGGAGGGCCGTCGCTCCGGCGCCCGCATCGGGGAGCTGCTCGACGCCGCCGACGCCGCGGCCCGGGAGGCCAGGCGGGCCGGGAGGCCCCTGGGCGCCGTGAGCTCCGCACCCCCGACCCGTACCCGCACGACCCGCACGCCCCGCGCCACGAGCACCGACGCGCACACCGCAACCGACAGTTGAACCTTCCGAGAGGATCCACCATGGCCAACACCGAGACCGCGCTGAAGGAAGCCCTCACCTCCATCGAGGGCGCCACCGGCGTCGCGCTCGTCGACTACACCAGCGGGATGGCGCTGGGCACGATGGGCGGCAGCAAGAGCTTCGACCTGAACGTGGCCGCCGCGGGCAACACCGACGTGGTCCGCGCCAAGATGCGCGCGATGGAGATGCTGGGCCTCAAGGGCGGGATCGAGGACATCCTGATCACGCTGAGCGACCAGTACCACCTGATCCGCCTGCTCAAGAGCCGGGGCGGCAACGGCCTGTTCCTCTACCTGGTCCTCGATGCCTCCCGGGCCAACCTGGCGATGGCCCGGCACCAGCTGAAGAAGATCGAGCACGAACTGGAGGTCTGAGCCCCGGCGAGAGCTAGACCAGCGCCGCGGTGCGGCGGCGGGACCCGCCAGGGGCCGCGTCGCCGGCCGCGATGCCCGTACCGCGCAGGCCCTTCACCGCCTTGCCCGCCGGGCGCCCGCCGTGCTGGTCGAGCCAGTCGACGCGCACCCACAGCAGCGTCTGCCCGGCGCGTTCGCGGCGCCCGATCCAGGCGGCCTTCAGCCGCAGCCCGGTGCCGAGCCCGGCCATCAGCATGCCGCCGGCCGCGGGCACCACCAGGGCGGAGCCGAGCGCCACGGCGAAGGCCAGCAGCAGCCACCAGCGGTGGCCCCGGCGCCAGTTGCGCACGGTCACCGCACGGTCCTGCAGCACGTCGTACTTGCCCGCGCGGGCCGCGCCGCGGGCGAGGGCGGCGTACCGGCCCCGGCGCACCAGTGCCACGACCGCCGCGCCGACGAGGAACAGCGCGGCACCGGCGAGCACCCCGATCCGGCGCCCGGTCAGCCCGGGCAGCAGCATCCCGATCCCCGCGGCGAACACCCCGAACCACCACAGCGGTGCTGCCCCAGCCCGTACGACGACGGCCACCCGGGCCAGCCCCTGTCCTCCGCGCGCCACGTCAGCCTCCCGTGTCACGTGTCCGCAAAGCGCCTGTGTCTCCTGGGGAAGCTAGCGGCCGAACGTGAGACGAACATGAGAGCGCCGCGCCGTCACTCCACGAAGAGGCCCCGCGCGGCGGCCTTGGCGTCGAACTCCTCCAGCCGTGCCTGCGCCTGGGGCAGGTCGTCGCAGACCGCCTCCAGCAGCACCCGTCCGAGCAGCATCGGCGCGCACGCGGTGTCGAAGGCGAGCCCGGTGCCGACGGCGGCGGGCAGCAGCAGGTCGGAGTACCTGGCGACCGGCGCGAACGCGGAGTCGGCGACCGTGACGGTCGTCAGGCCGACGTCCTTGGCGTAGGCGAGGGTGTCGACGACCTCGCGCGGATGCCGGGGCAGGGCGAAGCACAGCAGCGCGGAGGCGCCCGCGCGGACGGCCGCGTCGATCCGGTCCTGGATCATGGTGCCGCCCTCGTTGAGCAGCCGGACGTCCGGGTGGACCTTGGCGGCGAAGTAGGCGAAGCCGTACGCCTGGGAGGCGGCGGCGCGCAGGCCGAGCACCGGCAGCGGGCGGGAGGCGGCCAGGATCCGGCCGGCCTTCTGCACCGGGCGCGGGTCGGCGAGCAGGTCGGCGAGGTGCCTGAGGTTCTCGATCTCGGCCTCGACGGCCTGCTGGTACTCGTTGAAGGCGCCCGCCTCGGCGGCCGGTTCGGCGGGTACGACCTCGCGCAGGTGCTTGCGCAGGGCGGGGTAGCCGTCGAAGCCGAGCGCCACGGCGAACCGGGTCACCGACGGCTGGCTGACCCCGGCCAGTTCGGCCAGCTCCACGCTGGACAGGAACGGCACGTCGGCGGCCCGCCGGACCATGCTGTGCGCGATCCGGCGCTGGGTCGGGGTGAGCCGGTGCCCCTCGAAGAGGGCCTGCAGCCGGCCCGCGGGGCTGTCCGTCCCCCCCGTCGCCTCGGGACTCCTGTCCACAGTCCTGTCCACGCTCATGACGCGCTCCCCCTCCAGATGTCCGTGAACCGGTCGAGCAGTGCGGCCGCCTCCGTCACGTCGTCCGTGAGCGGCCGGTCGGCCAGGTCGGGATCGAGGACCGACTCGGCGAGCGCGAACGCCCGGCCGGCCGGCAGCCCGGGGTCGGGCCGCAGGTCGCGCTGGCGCAGTGCGCGGACGGCGGCGACGAGCTCGCAGCCGACCACCAGACGGTACGCACCGCACGCGCGCAGGGTCTGCCGCGCGGCGAGCGAGGCGAAGCTCGCCTGTTCCTCGACGCCCCGGGAGAGTACAGCGTGGCCCAGCGAGGCGGGCGCGGAGAAGGCCCGCAGATCGCCGAGGGCCGCCCCGGCCGCGTACTCCAGGATCATCACGCCGGAGGAGGCCGGTTCGTGGTCGGCGAGGAAGGGGCGCAGCCGGGTGTAGGCGGGCTCGTTGAGGGTGGACAGGCGGGAGGTGGACAGCCGGGCCACCTGGGTCAGGGCGAGCCTGAAGTGGTCCAGGGCGAGGGCGAGTTGGGCCTGGTAGAAGCCGCCGTGGTGGTAGGCGGCCAGGTCCTCGGGGGCGATCAGCGGGTTCTCGGCGGCCGCGTTGATCTCCACGGCGAGGACCTGCTCCAGGGCGTCGGCGGCGTCGTGCGCCGGGCCGTGGATCTGGGGCAGGCAGCGAAAGCCGTAGGGGTCCTGGATCCGGCCGAGCGGTGGGGTCGGCCGGTCGGCGGCGCCGATCAGCTCCCGCATCCGCCGGGCCACCTCGGTGCTGCCCCGGTGCGGGCGGGCGGCGTGCACGGGGGCGGCGTACGCCTCGTGGGAGCCGTCGACGGCGAGCAGGGACAGGGCCGCGACGACCTGGGTGGCGCCGATGAGCCCGCGCAGTTCGTGCAGGGCGAGCGCGGACTGGCCGAGGGTGAGGGCGTTGCTGCTGATCAGGGCGAGGGCGTCGTTGTTGTCGAGGAGCTGTGACGCGGGGGCGCCCGCGCCGCGCCAGGGGTGTTCGCCGGCGAGCGCGAGCCCGAGCTGGGCCAAAGCCGCGATGTCGCCGGTGCCGACGGAGCCGAACTCGTTGACGACCGGATGCGCCCCGGACTCCAGGGCCTCGCACAGGGCGGTGACCACACCGGGCCTCAAGCCCGCGCCGCCGGCCAGCAGCTGGTTGGCGCGGACGGCGAGCATGGCGCGCACCTGCCGGGCGGGAAGCTCCTCGCCGATGGCGCCGGCGTGGCTGCGCAGCAGGCGCAGACCGTGGCCGGCGGCGGCCTCGGTGGGCACGTCCTCGTTCCGGTTGGCGCCCACGCCGGTGGAACGGCCGTAGACGCGTCCGGTGGCGGCGATCTGCCGGGCGGCGTTCCAGGAGTGCTCGGCGCGCCGCATCGCGTCGGCTCCGGGGACGGGATGCGCGGCGCCGTCGGCGAGCCGCACGACGTCCTCGACGCCGAGTCCGGCCCCGTCCAGGACCACGGCCGCGGACCGCGCGGACGGCACGGACACCGGTGCGTCCACGATGCGAGACGACATCACGCCCAAACTCCCCTCAACCCGGACACCCGTTCTTGTTCTGCGGTCAGCCGTTACAGCGGATTAACGCCGAACCGTTGACAAGCTATTCACACACCAAGAACTCTGCATGACGTTATGCAGCCGGGCAAGGGACATCTCATGATCCAGTTCGACGCGGTCCACAAGCGCTTCCCCAACGGCACGACAGCAGTCCACGACCTCAGCCTGGAGATGCCGGAAGGCGGTATCACCGTCCTGGTCGGATCCTCCGGTTGCGGCAAGACCACGACCCTGCGGATGATCAACCGGATGGTCGAGCCGACCTCCGGCACCATCCGCGTCGGCGGCAAGGACGTCACCCGGCAGGACGCGGCCGAGCTGCGCCGCTCCATCGGCTATGTCATCCAGCAGGCCGGCCTCTTCCCGCACCGCACGGTGCTCGACAACATCGCCACCGTCCCGCTGCTGCTCGGCTGGAACCGGAAGAAGGCCCGGGCCCGCGCCGCCGAACTGCTGGAGACCGTCGGCCTCGCCCCCGAGGCCGGCAAGCGGTACCCGCACCAGCTCTCCGGCGGCCAGCAGCAGCGCGTCGGCGTCGCCCGCGCCCTCGCCGCCGACCCGCCGGTGCTGCTCATGGACGAGCCGTTCGGCGCGGTCGACCCGGTCGTCCGCACCCAGCTCCAGGACGAACTGCTCAGGCTCCAGGCGGAGTTGAGCAAGACCATCGTCTTCGTCACGCACGACATCGACGAGGCGGTGCGGCTCGGCGACCGGATCGCCGTGTTCCGCACGGGCGGCCATCTGGTCCAGTGCGCCCCGCCCGCCGAACTCCTGGCCCGCCCGGCCGACGACTTCGTGGCCGGCTTCCTCGGCGCCGAGCGCGGCCTGAAGCTGCTCTCCCTGAAGACCCTCGCCGACGTCCCCCAGGGCCCGGCACCCGAAGGCGGCGCCTGGACACTCGTACTCGACGCGCGGAACAAGCCGATCCACTGGGCCTCGAAGGACGCCGAGCTCCCGGTCCGCCCGCTCAGGGACACCGACTCCCTCCTCTCCGCCCTCAACGAGTCGGTTGCCTCCCCCACCGGACTGATCGCCCGGGTCGACGCCGACGGCGTGCTCACCGGGGTCTCCTCCCGCGACGACATCCACGAGCACGCCGGGCGCGCCCACGCCGAAGTGGGGGTGGCCGCATGACGATCGACTGGTCCTGGATATCGGCCCACACCGACAACCTCACCACCCTCACGCTCTCCCACCTGCAGGCCGCGCTCACGGCCGTCGCCCTCGGCCTGCTGATCTCGCTCCCGCTGGCCGTGGTCGCCCACCGGATCCCCCGGCTGCGCGGCTTCCTGCTCGGCGCGTCCAACGTCCTGTTCACGATCCCGTCGATCGCGATCTTCGTACTCCTCCTGCCGGTCAGCGGCCTGACCCGCACCACCACCGTGACCGGCCTGACCGTCTACACCCTGGTCGTCCTGCTGCGGAACACCGTCGAGGGCCTGGACTCGGTCCCCGTGAAGGTGAAGGAGGCGGCGAAGGCGATGGGCACGCGCCCCCTGCGCACGCTCCTCACGGTCGAGTTCCCGCTCGCGCTCCCCGTGATCATGGCGGGCGTCCGGATCGCCACCGTCATGTCGATCTCCCTGGTCTCCGTCGCGACCTACATCGGCGACGGCGGCCTCGGCCAGCTCTTCACCGACGGCTTCCAGCGCAACTTCCCCACCCCGGTGATCGCCGGAGTGGTCCTCACCCTGCTCCTCGCGGTCGTCGCGGACGCGGCGCTGGTCGCCGTCCAGCACGCCCTCACCCCCTGGGCCAGGAGGCGAGCCTGATGTACGAACTCCTCAAGAACCTCGGCACCTGGCTGACCAGCGGCTCCCAGTGGACCGGCCCGGACGGCATCGCGCACCGCCTCGCCGAGCACCTCCAGTACTCCCTGCTGGCCACGCTCATCGCCGCCGCCATCGGCCTGCCGCTCGGCCTGCTGATCGGCCACACCGGCAGGGGGGCGTTCCTCGCGATCAACCTCGCCTCCTTCGGCCGGGCCCTGCCCACCGTCGGCCTGGTCGTCCTGGTCTTCCTGGCCGGCGGCCTGTCGATGCTGCCGGTGTACGTCGCGCTGGTCGCCCTCGCGGTCCCGGCGATCGTCACCAACACCTACGCCGGCATGACCGCCGTCGACCCGGACGTGCGGGACGCGGCGCGCGGCCAGGGCATGCGCGGCCACCAGGTCCTCCTCCAGGTCGAGCTGCCGCTCGCGCTGCCGCTGATCATGACGGGCCTGCGCCTCGCCCTGATCCAGGTCGTGGCCACGGCGACCATCGCCGCGTACGTCTCCTTCGGCGGCCTGGGCCGCTACGTCTTCGACGGCCTCGCCCAGCGCGACCTGGTCCAGGTGCTCGGCGGCGCGGTGCTGGTCGCCCTCGTCGCCGTCGTCCTGGACGTGGCCCTGACCTCCCTCCAGCGCTTCCTCTTCCGCCACCGCACCGCGTAGGGAACCCCTGACATGAACCGACGCACTGTCCTCGGCGGCCTGTTCGCGGTCGCCTCCGTACCCGCCCTCTCCGCCTGCGCGAGCGGCATCACCTCCCTCAACGGCCAGGGCTCCGCCGCCGGCGGTGCCGGCTCCAGCAAGGGCGGAGTCACCATCGGCACGGCCAACTTCACCGAGAACCAGATCCTCGGCTACCTCTACGCGGCCGCCCTGCGGGGCGCCGGAGTCAAGACGACCGTCCGCCCCAACCTCGGCACCCGCGAGATCGTCATCCCGGCCCTCAGGGGCGGCGACATCGACCTGCTGCCCGAGTACCAGGGCGCCCTGCTCAACTACCTCGCCCCGAAGGTCACGGCCAGCGAGTCGGGCGAGATGCAGAACGCCCTCACCCAGGCCCTCCCGGCCGGCCTCCAGGTGCTGCCGTACGGCATGGCGGAGGACTCGGACGCCTTCGTCGTCACCCGCGAGACGGCGCGGAAGTACGGCCTGGTGTCCCTCGCCGATCTGAAGAAGCAGAACGGCAAGCTGGTCATCGGCGCCGCCCCCGAGGTGAAGAAGCGTCAGGTCGGCGCGGTCGGCCTGAAGGACGTGTACGGCGTGGACTTCAAGGAGTTCAAGTCGCTGGACTCCGACGGTCCGCTGGTCAAGGGCGCGCTCAAGAAGGGCGATGTGGACGTGGCGAACCTGTTCACCACGGACACCGACATCAAGGCCAACGACTGGGTGGTGCTCACCGACCCCGCGCACCTCATCCCCAGCCAGCACATCGTCCCGCTCATCGCCGACCGCAAGGCCGACGACACCGTCCGCAAGGCGCTCGCCCGGCTCGGCAACCTGCTGACCACGGCCCAGCTCACCGAGCTCAACCGGCAGGTGGACAAGGACAAGAAGGACCCCGAGGACGTGGCGAACGCCTATGCGAAACAGCACGGACTGGTGAGGTAGCCGGGTGTTCGAAGAGGGGGGTTGTCCCCCGTGCGGACGGCGTGAGCGCTCTCTAGCGTATCCCTCATGACCGGAACGGACGGACGGGACACCGACCTCAGAAAAGAACTCGACGCCACCCTGCAGACCCGCAGGGAACTGGGCGAGGAGTACGAGTCGGCGCTGGTCGACTCCTTCATGGAGAAGGTCGACCAGCGCATCGACGGGGCGGTCGAGCGCCGGCTGCGCCGGACACTGGCCGAGCAGCGGATGCAGATGGCACGCGGCAACCGCCCCGGGGACGGCGCGGACTCCTGGGCCGAGCGGTTCGGCCTCGCCGTCGTCTCGCTGGTGCTGGCGATCCCGCTGTCGGCGATCGGCGCCCACCAGGCCGGCCTGTCCGGCCTGCTGATCTCCTGGGGCGGCATCGTCGGCGTCAACCTCGTCCAGGCCGCCCGCACCAATCCGGGCCTGTTCAAAGGCCGCCGCCGTCCCTCCGACGACGACTGACCCTCACGCCTGTGGGGTGGGCAGGACCATGATCCGGCCCGGACAGCTCCGCGCTACTCAGAGAGCAGTGGCGGTTCAGCCGCAAAGAGTGTGCGCGGGGACCGCCGCACCCCCGTTGCCGGGGGGCGGGACGACGGCGGTCCCCGCGAGGGACGCGGGCCGGGTCAGGGCCGGGCTTGCGCGTCCATGGCGTCCATGGAGGTCCGGGAGCCGCTCCGGAGGTCCTTGGCGCCGTTCGGCGCCGGCCGGGGCGGGGAGCCGCTCCCGCCCTGCCGACGCCCACCAATGTGCCGGACGCGTGTTAAGCGGGTGCTGCGCGCACGTGACACGCTCGTACCACTTCCGCGAACCCCGCCTCACGTCAAGTCGCGCCCGTAAACCCGCAGTTCACCGGGGGTTCGCTACTGCTTCCCGCCCTTGGCCAGGAAGGCCAGCAAGTCCTGTCGGCTGACCACGCCGGTGGGCTTGCCCTCGACCAGGACGATCGCGGCGTCGGCCGAGCCGAGCACGGACATCAGGTCGCCGACCGGCTCGCCGGAGCCGACCTGGGGCAGCGGGGCGGACATGTGCTTCTCCAGCGGGTCCTCCAGGGAGGCGCGCTTGTTGAACAGGGCGTCCAGCAGCTCCCGTTCCACCACGGACCCGACGACCTCGGCGGCCATCACGTCCGGGTGACCGGCGCCCGGCTTGACGACCGGCATCTGCGAGACGCCGTACTCGCGCAGCACCTCGATGGCCTGGCCGACGGTCTCCTCCGGGTGCATGTGCACCAGGGAGGGGATGGTGCCGCCCGCCTTGTCGTTCAGGACGTCGCCGACGCGGGCGCTCGGGCCCTCGTCCTCCAGGAAGCCGTAGTCGGCCATCCACTCGTCGTTGAAGATCTTGCTGAGGTAGCCGCGCCCGCTGTCCGGGAGCAGTACGACCACGACGTCGTCCGGCCCGAGCCGCTCGGCGACCCGCAGCGCCGCGACGACGGCCATCCCGCAGGAGCCGCCCACCAGCAGGCCCTCCTCCTTGGCCAGCCGGCGGGTCATCTGGAAGGAGTCCTTGTCGGACACGGCGACGATCTCGTCCGCGACGGTGCGGTCGTAGGCGGTCGGCCAGAAGTCCTCGCCGACGCCCTCGACCAGGTACGGCCGCCCGGAGCCGCCGGAGTACACAGAGCCCTCGGGGTCGGCGCCGACGACCTTGACCTTGCCGTCGCTGACGTCCTTCAGGTAGCGGCCGGTGCCGGAGATGGTGCCGCCCGTGCCCACGCCCGCCACGAAGTGGGTGATCCTGCCCTCGGTCTGCTCCCACAGCTCGGGGCCGGTCGAGTGATAGTGCGAGAGCGGGTTGTTGGGGTTGGAGTACTGGTCGGGCTTCCAGGCACCCGGGGTCTCGCGGACGAGCCGGTCGGAGACGTTGTAGTAGGAGTCCGGGTGTTCAGGAGCGACGGCGGTCGGGCACACGACCACCTCGGCGCCGTAGGCCCGCAGCACGTTGATCTTGTCCGTGGAGACCTTGTCGGGGCACACGAAGATGCACTTGTACCCCTTCTGCTGAGCCACGATGGCCAGCCCCACACCGGTGTTGCCGCTGGTCGGCTCGACGATCGTCCCGCCCGGCTTGAGCTCACCGCTCTGCTCGGCGGCCTCGATCATGCGCAGGGCGATGCGGTCCTTCACGGAACCGCCCGGGTTGAAGTACTCCACCTTGGCGAGGACGGTGGCCTGGATGCCCTTGGTCACGTTGTTGAGCCGCACCAGCGGGGTATTGCCGACGAGGCTGATCATCGAGTCGTGGAATTGCACCGTTGTCTCCGGATGCTGCAAAAGATGTGGTCTTAGTGGTGTCGCCAGCCTAAGGCCAGCTGTGTGGCCGGCGCGGCCGTTCACTCCCCGTTGAGATTGACGCACGGTCCGTGCGGGGCAAGGAGTGGGTGTACGGCTACGAGGAGGTGGCGGCGACGCATGACGAGCATGTCGAGGGCGAGGGTGGCCCGGCGCATCGCGGCCGGAGCGGCGTACGGCGGTGGCGGGGTCGGGCTGGTCGGGGCGGCCGCGGTCGGTCTGCTGCTCGCGGAGGTACGGCTGGCCCGGCGCCATGTGGGCAACCACAGCGGCGGCCGCGTCCCGGTGGCGGACGGTGTGTACGGCCACGCGTACGACGTGCCCGGCGAACCGCCTCTCCGCCTGACCATGCTCGGCGACTCCACGGCGGCCGGGCAGGGGGTGCACCGGGCGGGCCAGACCCCGGGCGCGCTGCTGGCCTCGGGCCTGGCGGCGGTTGCGGAGCGCCCGGTGGAGCTGCGGAACGTGGCGCTGCCCGGCGCCCAGTCCGACGACCTGGACCGCCAGGTGGCGTCGGTGCTGTCGGGGCCGGCGCCCGTCCCGGACGTCTGCGTGATCATGATCGGGGCGAACGACGTGACCCACCGGATGCCGCCGACCCGTTCGGTACGGCATCTGTCGGCGGCGGTACGACGGCTGCGCACGGCCGGTGCGGAGGTGGTGGTCGGCACCTGTCCCGACCTCGGCACCATCGAGCCGGTGCAGCAGCCGCTGCGCTGGCTGGCCCGGCGGGCCTCGCGGCAGCTGGCGGCGGCGCAGACGATCGGGGCGGTGGAGCAGGGCGGCCGGACGGTGTCGCTGGGCGACCTTCTGGGCCCCGAGTTCGAGGCGAACCCGCGGGAGCTGTTCGGGCCGGACAACTACCACCCCTCGGCGGAGGGCTACGCGACGGCGGCGATGGCCGTGCTGCCGACGGTCTGCGCGGCCCTGGGACTGTGGCCCGCGGAGGAGGAGCGGCCGGACGTGTCGCGGCGCGAGGGCTTCCTGCCGGTCGCCCGCGCGGCCGCCGAGGCGGCGTCGGAGGCCGGCACGGAGGTCACGGCCGCCATGCCGACGGGGCCGCGGGGGCCGTGGGCGCTGCTGAAGCGGCGTCGGCGGCGCAGGGTGCCGGAGGCCGAGCCCGCCCGCCCGTCCCTGTGACCGGCGTTCACCTCTGTCCGCCAGGCCGCCCGGGCCCAAGCAAGCGCTTAGTAAATTGCGGCCAGTGTCACACGCCAAGACCGGTGACCTTGCCCATACGTAGCGGTAACTTCCCAACCGGCCCTGCCCGAAAAGCAAACCCCCGTTCACTGGAGCCGTGATGCCCGAAGCCGTCATCGTCTCGACCGCCCGCTCCCCCATCGGCCGCGCCGTCAAGGGCTCCCTGAAGGACCTGCGCCCCGACGACCTGACCGCCACGATCATCCAGGCCGCGCTCGCCAAGATCCCCGAGCTGGACCCCAAGGACATCGACGACCTGATGCTCGGCTGCGGCCTCCCCGGCGGCGAGCAGGGTCACAACCTCGGCCGGATCGTCGCCGTACAGATGGGCATGGACCACCTGCCGGGCTGCACGATCACCCGGTACTGCTCCTCGTCCCTGCAGACCTCCCGCATGGCGCTGCACGCCATCAAGGCCGGCGAGGGCGACGTCTTCATCTCGGCCGGTGTCGAGACGGTCTCCCGTTTCATCAAGGGCAGCTCCGACGGCCTGCCGGACACGCACAACCCGCTGTTCGCCGAGGCCGAGGCCCGCACCGAGGCGGTCGCCCAGCAGGAGGGCACGACCTGGCACGACCCGCGCGAGGACGGCCTGCTGCCCGACCCCTACATCGCGATGGGCCAGACCGCCGAGAACCTGGCCCGCGCCAAGGGCATCACCCGCCAGGAGATGGACGAGTTCGGCGTCCGCTCGCAGAACCTGGCCGAGCAGGCCATCAAGAACGGCTTCTGGGAGCGCGAGATCACCCCGGTGACCCTCCCCGACGGCACGGTCGTCAGCAAGGACGACGGCCCCCGCCCCGGCGTCACCCTGGAGGGCGTCGCGGGCCTCAAACCGGTCTTCCGCCCGGACGGACTCGTCACCGCCGGCAACTGCTGCCCGCTCAACGACGGTGCCGCCGCCGTCGTCATCATGAGCGACACCAAGGCCCGCGAGCTGGGCCTGACCCCGCTCGCCCGGATCGTGTCCACCGGCGTCTCCGGCCTCTCCCCCGAGATCATGGGCCTCGGCCCGGTCGAGGCGAGCAAGCAGGCGCTGCGGCGCGCCGGCCTCACCATCGACGACATCGACCTGGTCGAGATCAACGAGGCCTTCGCCGCCCAGGTGATCCCCTCCTACCGTGAGCTCGGCATCGACATCGACAGGCTGAACGTCAACGGCGGCGCCATCGCCGTCGGCCACCCCTTCGGCATGACCGGCGCCCGGATCACCGGCACGCTCATCAACTCCCTGCAGTGGCACGACAAGCAGTTCGGCCTGGAGACGATGTGCGTCGGCGGCGGCCAGGGCATGGCGATGGTCATCGAGCGCCTCAGCTGATCCACCGTCCGTAGCGAGGCGGGCACCTTACGTCAGGAAACGACCCGGAACCGAGGAAACTCCACGGTTCCGGGTCTTTTCGTGATCCAATCTCCCCCAGGATGTGACCTATCTCGCTCACCCGACACATCGGTGCAGGTCAGCGCAGGCCAGCGCGGTCCGCGACGACACCACGAAGCCAAAGTCCTGTCCGTTTCGTGACGTTACGCACTGACAGCTGCTTAGTCCGCCCTTCAAGCTGATGTAGGAAGTCGGGGGTCGACTTTGAACCGGGAGTACGTCAGTGAGCGCCATGCCGATCGCCCTGCTGCTCACCACGGCCGCCACCGGCGCCGTGGGCGTCGCCGTCCTGCGCACCGTTCTGAAGCTGCGCCGCCAGCTGGCGGAGCTGCAGACCCAGCTCGCCGAGAACCAGTCGGCCGCCATGCGCGCACTGCTGCCGCACGCCCGCAGCGGCACCGACGCCGACCAGATACGCGCCGCCGTGGCCGAGGCGCTCGCCGAGGAGCGGGAGCGGGAGCTGGCCGAGGCGCGTGCCTTCTGGGCCGCGCAGGAGGCCCGTGACGCCTCCGACACCCCGACCCTGCTCGGCCTGCCGGACACCGAGCTGTTCCTGCCCCGGCAGACCGACTTCGCCGGCCTGGAGCCGGTGACCGAGCCGACCGCCGACGCCGACGAGTTCGCCGGGGAGTCCCCGGAACTGGCCGCGGCCCGCCGCCGTCACCCCTCGCACCCCGACTTCGTCCCGGTGCAGTCGTCGGCGGTGAACGACCATGAGCGCACGGTGACCACGCTGGAGCAGCTGGCCGCCGACCGCGTCGAGCTCTCCGACGTCCGCCCGGGTCCCCTCGGCACCCTCGACGTCTACGTCTTCGCCGACGGCACCACCCTGTGCATGACCCCCGGCCACCGCGAGACCGCCGAACGCCTGGCGGCAGCGGTGGACGCGGGCGAGGCCCCGTACCTGCTCGGCGGTTCCGGCATCTCGGGCGCCTACACCCTCACCTTCGCCTACGGCGAGGACGACCAGAACATGGTCTACATCCTGGCGGACAGGGTCATCGCGTCCCTGTAGAGAGCGGCGCTCAGACCCCCGCCCGCTGACGCGCCTCCTCGACCACCCGAACCGCTTCGGCGACTTCGTCGTCGCTCCGCAACACGACCGCCAAGTCGTGTGCGGCCACCAGAATCTGATCGGCCGCGGCGAACATCCCGGCGTCCGGCATCTGGCGAGGCTCGCTCCCGGGCTCCTCGACGGCCTGGGCGCGCCGGGCCAACTCCCTGGCCAGTTCGAGAGCCTCGGCCGCGGCACCCCGCTGAAGCCGGCTCTGCGGCGCCGCGCGCAACCTGTCGGCGAAGTGATCCACTGCTCGGGTCAAGGGCGTCGTATCAACCACGCGCCGAGCGTAACGTGCCGCACTGTTGCCAATACGCGAACGCTCAGGCACGGTGACGTGAAGGACCGGCTTACATCCCCTTTGCGTTCGGAGGCGCCGATGTCCCAGCTCTTCTCGGAGGAGACCCACCGCAATCTGCTCGCCCGCATCCCCCACTGCACCGGTCGCGAAGTCTCCGACTGGCTGCGCACCGTTGAAGAAGGCCCCGCCCTGTTCCGCTTCGAGGAGAAGGTCAGCTGGCTCCGGCACGAGTACGACCTCGCGTACGGCCACGCGAAGGCGATCGTCCACGAGTACGACCTGAGGAGGGCAGCACGGAAGCTGCTCTAGCCGCCGCTCAGGACGGCGAAGGGCCCCGGGTCGGAACCCGGGGCCCTCCTCATGACCGGCGCAGGCGCTAGTCGTTGTTGGTGAAGATCGCCACCAGCCGCAGCATCTCCAGGTAGATCCACACCAGGGTCACGGTGAGACCGAACGCGGCGAGCCAGGACTCGTTGCGCGGGGCGCCGTAGGCGATGCCGTCCTCGATCTGTTTGAAGTCGAGGGTCAGGAAGAACGCGCCGAGCACGATGGCGACGATGCTGACGAGCGCACCGAGCGGGCCGAAGCTGCGCAGGCCGCCGTTCTCGGCGACGCCGAACACGACCAGCAGCAGGTTGACCGCCATGACCACCAGGAACGCCATGGCG
Organism: Streptomyces sp. NPDC007856; assembly: GCF_042868225.1. Lineage (NCBI taxonomy): Bacteria > Bacillati > Actinomycetota > Actinomycetes > Kitasatosporales > Streptomycetaceae > Streptomyces > Streptomyces sp. NPDC007856. Next base: position 88,522 of record NZ_JBIAEC010000014.1, read on the forward strand.
ATGGCCATGCCGATGCGGGCGTAGCGGGCGGTGACGCGGATCCAGCCGGCCTTGTAGACGAGCAGGGTCGCGGCCGAGACCGCCATGGTGCCGAGCACCGCCTGGAAGGGGGCGCCGCTCCAGCGGCTGTTGTACATCTCGCTGATGACGCCGAGGAAGACGCCCTCGAAGGCGGCGTACCCGAGGATCAGCGCGGGCGACGGGGTCCGCTTGAAGTTCTGGACCATCGCCAGGACGAACGCGACGATCGCGGAGCCGATCGCCAGGCCGTAGCTGGTCGCCGTGACCGGCAGCAGCGCCCAGGCGAGGACGGCGCCGACGGCGACGGTGCCGAGGGTGATGGCCGAGCGGACGACGACGTCGTCCATCGTCATCCGGTCGGTGGTGACCGGGGCCTGCGGCGGGGCGCCGACGCCCTGCTGCGCGTACGGGTTCTGGGCGTAGGGGTTCTGCGCGTACGGGTTGCCCTGTGCATACCCGGCCTGCGGTGCGGTGTTGAAGCCGGCGTAGCCGTTGTCGCGGCTGAACCCCCGTCGCGAGAAGACCGGGTTACTGCTCCTCATTTCACTCCTCCATGGCTGCCGTGCGCAGCCTTGGCTCAAGAGTAATGGATTGGCAAAGGACCGACCATGATACCTGAGGAGGATCTTTCCCCTGCCGTGCTCGCCAACACGCTACGCGCACCGGTGATTCCCGGCCATGGGTGATCGGGTTCCATGACGAACCTGCTACCTCGCCGAGACGTGCCGCTAACCCAGCGGGAATCCGGTGTACGCCTCGGCCAGGTCGGTCTCGGCCGCGCGGGAGGAGGCGATCCGCTCCAGCCGGGCCCGCTGGAGACGGGCGTCGAAGGGCGTGGCGTCCGGGGCCGGATGGAGCATCGTCGTCATGTCGTAGGAGAACCGTTCGGCCTGCCAGACGCGGCGCAGGCAGGTCGCGGAGTAGGCGTCGAGGAGGTCCGCCGAGCCGGTCTCCTTCTCGTGGACGAGGGCGCGGGCGAGGGTGACGACGTCGCCGACGGCGAGGTTCAGCCCTTTGGCTCCGGTCGGCGGCACGATGTGAGCGGAGTCACCGGCGAGGAAGAGCCGGCCGTGGCGCATCGGCTCGTGCACGAAGGAGCGCATGGGCGTGACCGACTTCTGGGTGATGGGGCCGCGTTCCAGCCGCCAGTCGTCGTCCGTCTCGCATCGGCGTTCCAGCTCCGTCCAGATCTCGTCGTCGGTCCAGTCGTCGGCGTTCGTGCCGGCGGGTACCTGGAGGTAGAGGCGGGAGACGAAGGATTCGACAGGGAGCGAAGCGACTTCCTTGGAAGGGTGGTGGCGGGTGACGGGCGGGCGCATGGACAGGAGAGCGAAGCCGCGGTCGTGGCGGGCGTAGACGAGTTCGTCGTGGGAGGGCGCGACGTCGGCGAGGACGCCGAGCCAGGCGTAGGGGTACGTCCGTTCGAACACGTGGGACAGGGCGGCCGGGAAGGCCGCCCGGGCCACCCCCCAGAAGCCGTCGCAGCCGACGGCGTAGTCGCACTCCAGCACGTCCTCGCGGCCCCGGTACCTGAACCGGATGCGCGGCCGGTCGCCGTCCGCGCCCTCCACCGCCAGCGCCTCCGCCTCGAACAGCAGCGGCCCGCCCCCCTTCAGCTGAAGGGCGATCAGGTCCTTGCAGACCTCGGTCTGGGCGTACACCGTCACCGACCGGCCGCCGGTCAGGCCGGGGAGGTCGACGCGGTGGCGGCGCCGGTCGAAGCGCAGCTCGATGCCGTCGTGCCGCAGGCCCTCCTGGTCCATCCGCTCCCCGGCGCCGACCGCGCGCAGCACGTCGACCGTGCCCTGCTCCAGGATTCCGGCGCGTTGCCGATGTTCCACGTAGGCGCGGTCGCGGCTCTCCAGGACGACCGAATCGATGCCGGCGCGGTGCAGCAGCCGCGCGAGCAGCAGTCCGGCCGGTCCCGCTCCGATGATCCCGACGGTCGTGCGCATCGGTTCGTCCCTTCGGGTCGACTCTACGTCGTTCGCGTGGTGAACTTTTGTTCACCGACTGCGCCCAGAGTCTGCGCCGGGGGCCGACCGATGTCAATGGGCCCATCGCGCCCCTGCAGGGGCGCGGGACCCTGTCGACAAGGGTTCAGTGACCCGGCCAGCCGTCCAGGTGGCGGTGCAGGGTGACGGTCGGCTGCGCCTCCGCCTTCGGCGCGTGGGCGACCGCGTCGTGCAGGACCGCGGTCACCTCGCCCGCCAGGCCGTCGACCCGGGTCCTCAGCTCGGCCGCGGGCAGCGTGGAGTGGGTCAGCACGTCCAGCCGGCGGTGGATGTCGGCGAGCTGCTGCCGGGCGCCGTCGTCGAGGGTGAGCGGTGCCGGCGTGGAGACGACGAACTGGTAGGCACCGGCGAGGGTCTGGCAGCCGGTGCACTCCTTGTTGGCCGCGTCGCTGAGGTTCACGGCGTTCAGGTGCGTGTGCTCACCGGCGATCGTGACGATCTGGAAGGACAGCGCGACCGACCGGCAGTGGTCGTCGGCCGAGCAGCCGGCGGAGACCGCGTTGGCCTGGTTGCGCACCCCCGCCGCGTTGACGGTGCCGAACTGACGGATGGTGAAGGAGTCCTCGGCCCGCGTGTGATGGGCCCGGTCGGCGTGGCTGAAGACGTGGTCGGACGCGAAGGCCGCGTGCGCGGCGCCGGTCGCCGCCTGGGCCGGTACGGCGGTGGCCGCACCGGCGATTCCGGCCGCGAACAGGCCGAGGCCCAGGGCGCGGCGGGCGAGGGGGTGGTTGCTGGAGCGTGCCTTGCGATGGCTGCTCATTGGGGTCTCCGTACGTTGTTCGGACGGCCCGGGAGGGCCGGACATGGCTGATGAGGCGTCAGGACGACGCCGGTGCGGGCGAGCCACCGGACGGTGCGGGCGTGGGGCTTGCGGTCGGTGACGCGGGGACGCTCTCCGACGGGGTCGGGGATGTCGGGGGGCCGGGGTCCGGGCTGCTGGGCGGGGTCGTGCTCGCGGTGGTGCCACCGGTGGAGGTCTCCGGCTGATGGGACTGCGAGCCGGTCGGCGCGCCCGGTGCCGGATCGGCCGCCGAGGACTGCGGCGCGGAGGCGGACGCGCTCATCGAGGTGTTCGGCGACGACCCGGCGCCCGACGCCGACGCGGACGCTGCCGGCACCGCCGAGGGCGACACGGAGGCGCCGCCGGTGCCGTACCCGCCGCGCCCGCCGGGCCCCGGAGTCGAGGCGTCCCGCGGCGAGGGCTCCTCGGTCGGCACCCCGGGCTGCAGGATCGGTGCGATCGGGGGCTTCTTCGGGAGCGGCTTCGGGGTCACCCCGGACACCCAGGCGTAGGAGAGCCCGGTCAGTCCGGCGAGGGCGAGCACGCACAGCGCGAGGCGCAGCCGGGGCCGTCCGGCGGTGGAGCGCTTCGCGGCCCGGAAGAGCCGGCCGCCGATCTTCACCGACAGATAGACGACGCCGGCCATCGGGCACAGCAGCATCACGCTGCCGATCACCCCGACGAGCCCGGCGACGATCTGTCCGTGTGCGAACGCCTCGCCGGTGCCGAGGAGTTGCTCGGTCAGCGAGCGGACCATCGTGGTGAGGATCCGGGGCAGGTTCCACAGCGCGTAGCCCATCTCGCCGATGATCAACGGCACCATCGTCAGCACCCAGCCGGCCACGATGGTGCGCGCGGACCTCTTCAGCCCGGCGACCTCCGCACGCGCCGCCCGGCCCTTCGCACCCGGCACGAGCGAGAACAGGATCGGCCTGATCTTGCCGTAGAGATCGGGAACTCCGGCGAGGTCGCCGAGGATGTAGTAGCCGTCCAGGCGGACGGCCGGCATCAGCTGTTCCAGGATCTCGAAGTGCCCGAGGTAGACGGCGGCCAGGAAGAACTGCGCCCCGGTGGCGAAGTAGGCCCCGGCCATGGCCAGCATGAAGACGACGTTGAAGTACACCCCGCCGAGGTCCGTGCGGAGCCGGCCGGCCCGGGAGATCCGGTAGACGTCGGTGACGTCGGTGTACATCGACGGCCAGATGAGGAACAGCCCGCAGCCGATGCAGCCGGGCCGGGCACCGCCGTACCGGCAGGCGGAGGCGTGGCCGAACTCGTGGAAGACGAGCGAGGCCACGGTGAGGACGAAGACGATGAGGATCAGCACCGGCTGGTCCATGACCTCCAGCACCGGTTCGATCGCCCCGAAGAAGCCGAACAGCCAGACGTCCATCGCAAGCGCCGTGAGCAGCACGGCGGCGACCACGGCCGGGCGGTGCAGCCAGGCCAGGGCCCGCGCGATCCGCGCCGTACGTCGTTCGTCGAAGATCACCCGGTGGCCCTTGAGGGCGAGCAGCAGGTCGGAGCGCGGGGCGTCGACCTCGTCGTCCTCCTGGCCCTCGGGCACGCACACGCCGAGCGGTTCGAGCTTGTTCTCCACCAGGTAGCGGATGTTCTCGCCGCTCACCTCGCGGCCGTAGCGGGCGCTGACCCGGTGGGCGATCGTCTCGACGTCACGGACGCCGTCGATGGACGACGCCACCAGGTACAGCAGTCGCGACAGCTGGACGACCTGCCCGTCCCCCCGACGGGCGATGTACTTCGGTTCGGTGAAGCCCGAACCCTGGTACTCGCCGTGCAGCCGCAGTCCCGCGCTGAGCCGCGGGGCGGGCCGGACCGGCGTTCCGACGGCCGGCAGGCTGCCGGTCGTCACCTGTTCGTACGTCACCGGCCAGCCGCCGGGCCCGGGTACCGGACCGGTGTCGTACAGCGCGCTGGTGCCGTCGTCGAGCACCGTCATCTGTGGTCTCCCCCCACGTTCCCCCCGGAAAAGACCGCGGGGACGGACCACCCGCACGCCCTGTGCCTGGTGCCCTCCGGGGCGCTCGGCGCGCCCCTTCGGGCGGGTGCGGTCCGTCCCCACGGCCGTGGTGCCGTTACTGCGTGACGGTGATCGTCTGCTGGGCCGACGACTCGGCGTCCGACCACGAGGAGTGGTCGTTCATGGCCGCCGACTCGTTGTGGGCGTTGATGTTCGCGACGTGCTTGGTCACGTTCACCGTCCGGCCGAAGCTGAACTTCAGCCGGCCCAGGGCCTCACGGCCCGGCAGCAGCTCCGCGGACTCGCCGTCCAGCTCGCGCATGTCCATGCTCATGGTGGTGGTTCCTTTCGTGGTGGTCGGGTCGGGTGCGCGCGGGCTACTGGCTGACGCTGATGGTCTGACCGGCGCCGGAGTCGGCCACGGACCACGAGGAGTGGTCGTTCAGGGCGGCGGACTCGTTGTGGGCGTTGATGTTCGCGATGTGCTTGGTCACGTTCACCGTGCGGCCGAAGCAGAACTTCAGCCGGCCGAGGGCCTCGCGGCCCGGCAGCAGCTCCGCGGACTCGGCGTCGAGCTCATGGGCGTTCAACATGGTCGATTCCCCCTTGGGAAACAGGCAGTTCCGGTCGGAGAGAGTCAGGTTCCCCCCGCACTCTGTCCAACTTGGTCGGACGAACTGTCCAACGAGATTGGACACTAGAGCCTCGCGGCACCGCTCCGCAACCCCGATCCGGTGAATCACCCTTTCGGCGGTCCCGCTACCCGACCGTAGAATCGGCGCTGACAGGCACGGTCAGGTAGAGCGGCGAGCAGGAAGTGGACTTCAGTGGCCAACGCACTGCAGCGGTTGATCCGTGAGCGTCTCGATGCCAAGGGCTGGTCCTACGGCGACGTGGCGCGGCGCGGCGCTGTACCCCGCTCCACCGTCCACCACCTGGCCACGGCCGACCGGGTCGTCCGCATGCCCCAGGCCACCACCCTGGAGGGCCTGGCCAAGGGCCTTCAGCTGCCACTGGACACCGTGCGCCGGGCGGCCGCCGAGGCCTGCGGCATCCACGTCTACGGCGGCCCGGCCGCCCCGGACGCCGACAGTACGGCCGCTCGCGCGACCGACCCCGAGGTGGAACTGCTCATCGCCAGCGTGCAGCAGCTGTCGGCCGAGGACCGCCGGCATGTCGCCGCCCTGGTCGAGTCCCTGCTGGGGCGCTCCGCGCCGTCGACGCCGGAGAAGTGACCGGAGTGCCCGCTTCCGGGGCGCGCCGGAAAAATCATGCAACTTCGCCCGAACAGTCCCACATCCCCCGCTAGTCTCTCGTCCTGCCCGGGAAGCGAGAGCCGTGCTACCCGGGTCCTTTGGGGGGAACGTGTTGTTCGTGCATGGCGGGCCGGCCACCGCGGTGGTCCGGGGTCCCGCCGGTGAATCGGTCGTCCTGCTCTCCGGCGAACTGCCGGAGGTGCTCACCGAGGACGCGGTGACCGAACTGCTGGATCTGGCCGCCGCGATCCTGGACGCGGACGAGCTGGAGCTGTTCCACGCCTGCCTGCGCACCCTGCGCACGGACGGGCTCCGGGCGGGCCGGCGCATCGAGGTGGACGGTGCGGTCCTGACCGTGTACGAGGGGTGAGGAGCTGCGAGGTCGGGTAACTGCGTGTCGGAATTGCCCAATTGCCAGATTTTGGTTGGTGTTCTCCGGGCGTCAGTCAGCACGCGGCGAAAGAAGTCTGTCCATGCCATTCCACCCGGGGGAGCAGGTCAATTTCGGCGGTGAAACCGCCGTGGTGCTGGAAGACCGTGGCGGGTCCCCCGCCGCTCCCTCGAGAACGCGCGACGCCGACCGGCCGCCAAGCGGCTGTTCACCCCGAGCGTGCCGCATCTGCTCTCCGTGGACGACTTCCTCGACGACCCGGACGAGGTGCGCGAGATCGCGCTGAGCGCGGGGCTACCACACCGATCCGGAGCACTTCAAAGGGCTGCGCAGCGACCACCAGTACCTCTGGCCCGGCCTGCGCGAGGAGTTCTCACGGCTGCTCGGCACCCCGGTCACCGAGTGGCTCGGCCACAACGCCAACGGTGTCTTCCAGCAGACCGCGCACGACGATCCGCTGGTCTGGCACCACGACACGCAGATTCGGGGTGGACCGGAATCGAAGCGCGGGTTCCTGGCGCCGCAGTTGCGCGAGGGCTCGGTCGCGGTGCGGGTACGAGCGGTCGGCCATGTTCGCCTCCTTGATCCTGGTCAGGATGGCAGACGGCTACGGCTACTCGGGCCAGGCCGTCAACATGGTGCCGGTCTCCTCGTCGGCGAGGGTGACCCGCGGGTCTGGCGTGCTGCCGACGGCGCCGACCCAGCGTCGGAACTTGTCGCGTGCGGTGTCCTCGCTCGCCCACCAGCCGTGCTGTATCGGCCGGCCGCGGGTGGTGAGCAGCAGGTGATAGCGGCCGGGGCTGGTCATGCGAGTCGGATCCCTCTGTACCGGCCGGGCTCGCGGACGATCGCCTGCTTCGATTCGAGCTCGACGAGCTGGTAGTGGACGGATGACCGGCTACGCAAACCGACGGCCTCGCCGATCTCGGCCACGGTCGGAGCCTCGCCCTGGTCGGCGATCGCGTCCCGGATGCAGCGGAGGATGCGCTCCTGGACGGGGGTGAGGTGGTCTACGCGGTGCACAATCTGGATTAGAGCGCATGTTCGAATTTCCGGGCAAGTGGACACACGGCAGTCAGGAGCAGGCCCATGGGCGAGGAGCTCTCTCGCCTCGACGCCCTGCGCTTCGCCCGCCGCGTCGTCGAGCAGCAGGCCACCCGGGAGCTTCCGCGACTGGGCCGGACGGCTGGAGGTAGTAGCCCTCGGCGATCTTCAGCGGGTCGATGGACTCCAGCGGCACGAACGCATCGATCTCGATGGCCCTCGCAGTCGGCAGTGGCAGGTTGCTGAGGTCCTCGTCCGTGATGGGGATGACCTGCGTCTTGGTCAGTTCGTAGCCCTTGCCGATCTCGGACTGGTCGACCTCGCGGTCCTCCAGCTCGCACACCTTCCGGTACCGGATCCGGCCTCGGTCGGCCAGATGGTACTGGTGGAAGCGGATGCTGTGGTCCTCGGTCGCACCGACCACGTTGATTGGCACGGTGACCAGGCCAAAGCTGATCGCGCCGGACCAGATGGTTCGGGGCATGGCCAACCTCCGCAGTAGCCCCGAGCACCACCAGCGTACGAACGACGCATCTGCCCCGCATGCGCGGCGCCGCGTCGCCGGGAGGTGAGGGCTGGGCCGTCTGTGGGCCGTCGAAGAGTGGCCCACAGCGACCATCAACAACCAATGACCACCCCGCGAGCACAGGTCAGCGCTGTGCCCACGTCGATGGCGCGAGGTCGGTTCGGGCTGACGTCACTTCTTCGACTACTGATCGCGCTCGACGGAACTGGACTCGCCCACGAAGGCTCTACCGACCACTTGATCCGCGCGGCGACACGCGATACGCCATTCCTTGATCCGCTGCCGCTGACAGCGAGAGCTCTATTGACGCGAAAGGTGCCGATTTGGGCATCTTCTTTGTGTATGTGCCAGCGTTGGTGTTCTTTGGGTTGGGAATCGTGCGGATCCTCAAAAGGAGAGGAGTTCGGACCGAGGGTCGGCGTGGCGGTACGAGCTGGAACGCCAACATTTCTTCGATCGATGTTATTTATCGAGACGAAAGAGGGAAAGGCATTATGTCACGATCGTAGCCGAGGGTATCGGGCTTATGGCACCTGTCCGCCTCGTAGACCTGCTTCGTGATTCCTGGGGGACTGCGGTATTACGTCGACGTACTGCTGAAGGGCGGAGTAAGAAGTTCACAGCGAATGCACCCGCAGGGCCGAGCCATATCCGTCCACCGGGAACGGTGCCTGGAGAATGGCGCAGCTGTAGTGCCGCTCGGCATCGTTGAAGTCCGTTTTCGCGTGCTGAGGAAGCCTTTTCCACCAGATCATCACTCGTCTTGACCGATCCGGGCCCGACCCTGTTCTCTGCCGTCACCGGCTATCGCCCGCAGCGTTGATCCGCCCCGGATTGCGGCGCGACGCCAATGGCATTCGCCTACCGGGGGTCATGGTGTCTCACGCAGGGCGACGTGACACCTTTTGCTACAAATGAACGACGGAACTAGCCTCATTTTATGGCTATCGCGACCACGAATCCTGTGACGGGCGAGGTCATCAGGACCTTCGAGGAACTCACCGCCGAGCAGTTGGACGACAAGCTGGAGCGGGCCGCCGCCGCGGCAAGGTCCTATCGCCTCACGAGCGTTGAGCAGCGCGCTCAATGGCTGAACCAGGCAGCCGATGTGCTGGAGAAGGACGCCGACGACGTCAGCCGGATGATCACCACGGAGATGGGCAAGACGCTCCGGGCCGCCCGCGAGGAGGTGGCCAAGTGCGTCCACGGACTGCGCTTCTACGCCGCCCACGGCCCGGACTTCCTGCGGGATCTGCGGAACGACGCCGGGAACGTCGGCGCCAAGGAGTCCTTCGTGACGTACCAGCCGATCGGCGTGGTGCTGGCGGTGATGCCGTGGAACCTGCCGCTGTGGCAGGCGATGCGCTTCGCCGCGCCCGCGTTGCTGGCGGGGAACGTCGGGGTGCTCAAGCACGCCTCGAACGTGCCGCAGTGCGCGCTGTACATGGAGCGGCTCTTCCGTGAAGCGGGATTCCCGGACGACGTGTTCCAGACGCTGCTGATCTCCGCGCGCCGGGTCGAGGAGGTCCTGCGCGACGACCGGGTGGCGGCCGCGACGCTCACCGGCAGTGAGCCGGCGGGACGTTCGGTAGGCGGGATCGCCGGTGACGTGATCAAGAAGGTCGTGCTCGAACTCGGCGGCTCCGACCCGTTCATCGTCATGCCGTCCACGGATCTGGACCGGGCGACCGACGTGGCGGTCAGGGCGCGGACGCTCAACAACGGGCAGTCGTGCATCAACGGCAAGCGGTTCTTCGTCCATGAGGACGTCGCCGAGGCGTTCCTGGAGGAGTTCACCGCGAAGATGGCGGCCCTGGTGGTGGGGGACCCGATGGAGGACGCCACGGATGTCGGTCCGCTGGCGACCGAGTCCGGCCGGGCGGACGTCGAGGCGTACGTGGACGACGCGGTCGGCAAGGGCGCGACGGTGTTGACGGGTGGGAGGCGTCCGGACCGGCCCGGCTGGTTCTTCCCGCCGACCGTGCTGACGGGCATCACGGACGAGATGAAGATGTTCCACGAGGAGGTCTTCGGCCCGGTCGCCCAGGTGTGGACCGTGGCGTCCCTGGAGGAGGCCCTGGAGATCGCCAACGGCCACCCGTACGGTCTGGGTTCGAACCTGTGGAGTGAGGACCAGGCGGAACGGGACCTGTTCGTCCGGGATGTGCAGTCCGGTATGGCCTTCATCAACGGCAACACCACCAGCTACCCCGAAATCCCCTTCGGCGGGGTCAAGCGCAGCGGCTACGGACGCGAACTGTCCGACCTCGGGATGCGTGAGTTCATGAACGCCAAGACCGTCTGGATCGGGCAGGACGCCGCCTGAGCGCGGGCGGGACTGTCCCCACGGAGGTGGGAGCATGAGCGGCAGCAACACGGCCCGGGGCCGTCCGGAGGTGGCGGTCCTCGGGATCGGAACCATGGGCGACGCCATGGCGCGGAACATCGCCGCGGCCGGGCTGGGGCTTCGGGTGTGGAACCGCCGGCGGGCTGCGGCCGAGCCGCTGACCGAGGTCGGCGCGGTGGTGTGCGACACGGCGGCTGAGGCCTGCCGCGGGGCCAAGGTCGTACTGACCGTTCTCGCCAACGAGCGGGTGGTGTCCGAGGTGATGGACCAGGCCCGTGACGGTCTGGACCGGGACGCCGTGTGGCTGCAGTGCTGCACCGTCTCGCCCGAGGGCAGCCTGCGCCTGGCGGAGCAGGCCGACGGACTCGGCGTCGCCTTCGTCGAGGCGCCGGTGCTGGGCACGAGGGAGCCGGCCGTCGCCGGCACCCTGACCATTCTGGCCGCCGCGTCGCACCTGTGTGCCGGCGAGCGTGTTCAGCCGGTCCTGGACGCGGTGGGCACGCGCACCGTCTGGCTGGACCACATCGGGCAGCCCAGCAGCCTCAAGCTCGCTTACAACGCGTGGGTGCTGACGACCGTCGAGGGCATCGCCGAGTCCCTCACCCTGGCCGAGGCGCTGGGTGTCGACCCCCACCAGCTGATCAACGTCATCAGCGGCAGTGCGCTGGACAGCAAGTACGTGCAGTCCAAGGGCCCCAAGATGATCAGCGACGACCTCGACACACCGTCCTTCCCGCTGGAAGCGGCGGCGAAGGACGCCGCTTTGATCACCGAGTCTGCTCACGGTGCCGGGCTGCGGCTGGGCATCGCGGAAGTCGTACGTGACCGGTTGCAGTCGGCTGCCGCGCACGGTCAGGGGCGGGCGGACGTGGCGGCCACGTACCGGCTGTCGCGACGGGCGGCCTGATCGGGCCGTCTCCCGGACACCGGTCCGGGTTCGGGCCCGCCGAAAGGAGGCATTGATGACACGAGCAGGAGTCGCGTCGGCGCGGACGAGTAGCGCGCAGCTCGCGGACATCGTTCCACGGGTAGACGACGAGCAGTGGGAGTCGCCCTCCGCCTGCAAAGGCTGGCGGGTCATCGATGTGATCGCCCACCTGGCGGCCCTCGCCCATGAAGCGGTCGAACCCCCCACACCGGACCCGTCCTGGCCGCAGGTTCGCGAGCGCTACCACGACATGCGGGTCGACGAGCGCCGCGGCTGGAATCACCGTGAGGTGATCGACGAGTGGAGGCGCTACACCCCCCGGCAGTTGGAGCTCCTGGAAGCGGGCCAGAAGACGCCGCGAGCGGACGACCCGATACCGGTGCCGGGCTTGGGAACCTATCCGCGGCATCTGCTGGCCGACACCATGGCGTTCAATGTGCTCTGCCATCTGCGTTACGACCTGCTCGGCCCGCGGGGGCCGCTGCCGTTCACGGTTCCGGCGCCGACAGACGAACTGGTGGCTCCGGCCGTGGAGTTCATGCTCGCCGGGGTGCCGCAGATGCAAGGTCACGACCTGGACGCCGCGGTCACCGAGCCGCTCGTGCTGGACCTGACCGGCCCCGGTGCCACGACGGTCACGATACTGCCCGCCGAGGGCGGGCCCGCCGGGCTGACTGTTGCGCCTGGCGCCCTCGGCTCGACCCAGGTCCACAGCAGCGCGGCCGACTTCATCTGCTGGGGTACCACCCGCACTCCGTGGCGCGAGCACTGCGAGATCACCGGAGACGCCGCTGTCGCCGAGCCGTTCCTCGACCGCCTCGACATCATCTGACACACGATCCCGTTCTTGGCCTTTCCCCCCGCGGGGCGCGGTCGCAAGCGGCAGCACCGCTCTCGCCGTTTGAATGCAAAACAGCTCCGAGAACACCATCGACAAGTCGATAATCGCGAACCGGACAGACGAAAAGGAAGTGCGTCACCATGTCGAATTCGTCGCTGAAGAAGGTTCTCATCACGGGAGCCGGTTCCGGCTTCGGTTTCGAGGCGGCCATGCGGCTGGCCCAGAAGGGATTCGACGTCATCGCCAGCGTCGAGATCTACGCCCAGGTGCAGACCCTGAAGTGGCAGGCGGCCGAGCGGAAGGTCGACCTGCACGTGGAGAAGCTCGACGTAACCAACGACGGCGACCGGCGCAAGGCTCTCGACTGGGGCGTGGAGATCCTCGTGAACAACGCGGGCGTCGGAGAAGGAGGCTCGACGGTCGACATCCCCGGCGCGAACATCCGGCACCAGTTCGAGGTCAACGTCACGGGGCCGCTTCTGCTCACCCAGGGGATCGTCAAGCAGATGATCAAGCGCGGCGAGGGCCGTATCGTCTGGGTCTCGTCACGGGAAGGCCTGAACGTCAATCCGTTCACGGGTATCTACTCGGCGTCCAAGCACGCGATCGAGGCGATCGCCGAGACCATGGCGTACGAGCTGCAGGAGTACAACATAGAGGTCGCCACGGTGAATCCGGGGCCGTTCCTGACCGGCTTCAACGACCGGATGTTCCAGACGTGGGAGAGCTGGGAGGACGACCCCGCGGAGCGACTGTTCGACTACTCCGAACTCGCCTTCCCGCGGGCGCAGTTCGACCCTGAAGCCGTCTTCGCCACGCTGACGGCCGTGGCGGCCGGCGAGGTCGACAGCTTCCGGAACCTGGAGCCGAAGTCCATGATCGACGAGACCAAACAGCTGCAGCGGGTTCCGTGGGAGCGCAAGGTCACCGATGGCCTCGGTACCCGGCATGAGGCCATCAAGAACGCCTACAAGATGAAGCCGGAGACACCGGTCTCGGCCTGAACCGGCATCGCATCAACGTGGCGGCCCCCGGCAAGGACGGCAGGGGCGCACGACACCAACGCGGCGCTACCGGAGCCTGGACGCGCGGATGGCACGCGGGCCACGACCCGGCCGCGCCCCGTGGTGCCGGGACCGTGGTCGCACCCGGGTCGCGGGCTGAGCCGCCGCGACGCCGTCAGGCGAGGACTTCGAGGAGTCGTTTGCCGAGGACCCCGGCCGAGTGCGGGTTCTGGCCGGTGATGAGGTTGCGGTCCTCGACCATGTACGGCTCCCAGTTCGGACCCCGGCTGAAGTCGACCCCGAGCTTCTCCTTGAGGTCGGTCTCCAGCAGCCACGGGGCTCGGGGGGCCAGCCCTACGCCCTCCTCCTCGTCATTGGTGAAGGCCGTGATCTTGTAGCCCTTGAACGGCGAGACACCGTGGATCCGGGTGGCCAGCATCGCGGCCGGGGCGTGGCACACGATCGCCAGCGGCTTGCCCGACTGCAGCTGCTCGGTCAGCAGGCGCCCGGTATCGGGGTCGAACGCCAGGTCCTGCATCGGCCCGTGACCGCCCGGCAGGTAGACGGCGTCGTAGTCCTCGAGCCGCACGTCCGAGAGCTTGAGCGGCCGCCGCATCCCCTCGGCGTCGCGAATGATGTTCTCCTGCTGCAGGGCCCCGTCCTCACCACCGTTGAAGGACGGGCGCAGGCTCATCATGTCGACGGTGGGAATCACGCCGCCCGGAGTGGCGATGATCACTTGGTGACCGGCATCCGTGAGGATCTTGTACGGGTTCGCGAACTCTTCCGCCCAGTAACCCGTGGCATGCCTCGTGCCGTCCTTTAGCACCCAGTAGCTGGCACCGCTGACGATGAACAGTACCTTCGCCATACCCCATGCTCCTTCGTCCCGACCTTCGCGCGCAGGCGCGACCACGGCTGGGCAGTCCCCGCACACTTCGCACGCTAAGCGGGCCATTGCCGTCGCGCACTTCGGAGCCGCGGGCTCGGATCCTCGGCGGGACCATTGGGGTGAATCACTGGGACTCGTCCGTCCTGACAGCCCACGTCGCGAGAGTGTGCGGAGTCAGCCGGCCTGACTCGTGGGTGATCGATCCGGTGGAGGGCCGCTTCCTCTGCCTGTCCACTTGCCGATCTGATGCACGATGACCAGCGTGACCAAGCCTGCTGCTACGCCGATGGCCGTGTCCGCCAGACGTAGCAGCGGCTGTTTCCAGGCCCCGTGCGGGTTCAGTCCTGCGACGACCATGACGACGGTGGTGGTGATGGCCGCGGTCGCTTCGTCGCCGGGCCGTCCGATCAGCCCGGGCACCAGGACGCTCAAGCCCACGAGCAGGGCGAGGCCCCAGGCGTGAAAGGGCAGGAACGCGAGGTATGCCAGGCAGAGTACGAAGCTGATGAGGGTCGCCGACATGCGAGCGATCGCCGCGATCGCACTCTCCCTTTTGCATTCCCGGATCACGAAGATCGTGGAGATCGCAGCCCACATGCCACCGAGTTGCCCTTCCTCGTACGGCTGATGAGCGGTCAACCACAGTCTGGTCGCCGCCCAGTAGCTCAGCAGACTGGCCAGGCCGACCTCGACCGAGTACCTCAGCAGCCTTCCGGTCCCCGCCTTCGGTGAACTCGATGTCACCGCCATGCTGCGATCGCTGTCTCGTGGAACCGCAACGCGCGACTGTGACAGGACATGCCCGTTCGTCACTTACCGGTGACGGAGTCGTGGGCCGCGCTGAGGATGAGATCCGTGACGGCTTGGGGGTGGGAGATCAGGGACACGTGGGAGGAGTCGATCTCCACCGTCCTGCGCGCGTGCGCGCGTTCGGCCTCGTACCGTTCGAGGCTCGGGTTGATGGCCCGGTCCTGTCTGCCGACGAGCACATAGACGGGCTTGTCCCGCCAGGCCGCTTCGGTGAGTTTGTCGGTGAAGGCGGACTGTGCGATCGGCCGCTGTGTCGATGCCATGACGGACGCCTGCTGCTGGGAGAGGTCCTGGGCGAAGGTGGCGTGGAGTTCGGCGGGCCGGATGTACACGTCGGTGCCCGTGGTGGTGTCGCCGTTGCGGAAGGGGACCTGCCTCAGCGCCTTGGTGAGCGGGGCTGCCGCGAATTTGCCGGAGAGGCTGGCGAAGGACTCTCCCTTGTCCGGCATGATGGCGTTGACGTACACGAGTGCCTTGACGTTGTCGAGGCCGGCGGCCGCCTGTGAGATCACCTCGCCGGCGTAGGAGTGTCCGACGAGAACGATCGGTCCCTTGATGGTTTTGAGGAGGCTGTTCAGGTACGTCGAGTCCTGGGGTATGCCGCGCAGCGTGTTGGGCGGGGCGATGACCTGGTAGCCGTCCCGCTGCAGGCGCTGGACCACTGCGTTCCAGCTGGACCCGTCGGCGAACGCTCCGTGTACGAGCACCACGGTTGGCTTCTGGGCCGCCGGGGCCCGACCGATGTCGTCCGCGGCGTGAGTCGGCATCGGCATCACTGTCAGGGCGGAGAGCACCGCCACTCCAAGGGCCAGTCTGCCCTGGCCCGATGTCAGGATTCCGGAGACGGTCATGTGCTTCCACTTCCTCGGCGTACAAGGTGAACTCGGCCTGTTCGGCGGCTGAGAAAAGTGAGGGTCGTACGGAAGGCGTCGCCCGCAGCCACCCCGAGAGCCCTGTCCGGCCGGCTGCGCGGAGTCGCGCGGACCTCCTTCGCGGAAGTCGTCGTGCTCCGCGTCCGCCGCATCTCCCGGATCACCATGTTCGCGTGTATCTGCTTGCCGCGCATTCGTTGCCGTGGAGGGGGGCCGGTGGCGGGTGTGGTCGCCGCTCGACAGGCCGTCGCCGCTGGACCCCGACTACTCGCCGCCGCGCTGGATGCGCGACGGCGAGTAGTCGGGGTGCCGCATCGTGAGACGCGCGAGGGTTCGAATGGGTGAATTGCGAGCTATATCGCGTGGTCATACGGTGGATATCGGCTGTCGCGACGACGAGTCCCGCGACGAGTGTCGAGGAGCGGGCGGGGTGGCCGCAGCATGCGGCCGGACGTCTGTCGCTAAGGACGCCGAAGGCGAGGAACCCCAACACCACCAGTGCTGGCAGGTGCCGCACCTCGCATCATGTCCACAGGGAGGGGTGGTGCTGTGGCCGCTGCTGGCCCGGCCGGGACTGCCTGAGAGTCGCGCAACGCGATTACGACGGCCCCGGCGGCTTCGCTCACAACTACATTGAGGTGCTCCCGCGCCCCGGCGTCTGGGACGTCTGCGGCGAACCCCCGAAGCACACCCCTGGGTGTTCGACCGCCACCACGGCGACCGCCGCCGGGCCTCGTAAGGCGCGGCCGCACAGCATCGAAAAGAGGGCGCGACGACCCCTTGCTCAACGCACAGCACGCCGTCCGGCCATACGAATGCTCCCTGAGCCCGGCCGGTCTGACGTACCTGCGCGTAACGCAGGGCGTTGCCAGGCCGCCGGGGAGTCTCTGGAGATGTTGTCCGAGTCTGCTCCACCAATTGGCGCCCAACAGTCGACCATGGCCTGTGTCGTCGGGCCGGGGGTCAACAAGCCCCGTAGCTGCGCGGTGCGCCCCCGGCGCTGCCCTTGGGCACCGCCGGAGCGACTGCCCCTGTCGGTCACTAAGCGTCACCGAATCTGCAGGGCGCAAGCTGACGAAGGACGCCGCGAAACGGCTCGGCGGCGCGCTGCGGGAACCGTAATTGCAACCAGAACTGCAACCAGCGGGCCACTTCCGGGTCACCCCCGAGGGCGGCCCGCCTCCTGCGTCGCAGACGAGGTGGTGCCCGGAGCCGGACTTGAACCGGCACGCCCGCGAAGGGGCAGCGAGGTTTAAGCTCGCCGTGTCTGCATTCCACCATCCGGGCAGGCCATGGGCTCCGCTACGAGGTTCGAGCCTATCGGGACGCATCCCCCGAACAGCGGAAGGGCGGACCGATGTTGTCTTATTTTATTGACGTCTGAGGGTGCATCAGCCCGTGGAACGGGCCATCCGCACTTGCCAACAGCCTGACGTGACGTGGGTACGGCCGTACGCGGAATGACGGAATTTCACCGTCCGAACGAGGGTGTTCCACCCGTTCTCGACATCGTCGGACAGCGGTTCGAGGGCGAGTCGAGGGCGAGTCGACGGCGATCCGGGGCGGTGCCGGTCTCAGGGTCCGCCGTCCTCCCCAGGTATGACGCCGCGCTCTCCCGTCCGACCCGAGTCGGCCTCCGGAACCGGAACAGCGACTGACTACACGCGCGCTGTGTGCCGGGACGATGGAGCGGTCCCCTTGGAACACACGTCGTCCCGACAGGAGCACCGTCCCGTGACCACCACACCCACCGCCGGCCGGACCACCGCCGTGGCCGCACGCGCCACGGAGCTGTCGAAGATCTACGGGCAGGGTGAGACCCGGGTGGTCGCCCTGGACCGGGTCTCCGTCGACTTCCGACAGGCCGAGTTCACCGCGATCATGGGCCCGTCCGGCTCCGGCAAGTCCACCCTGATGCACTGCGTGGCCGGCCTCGACACCTTCTCCTCCGGCTCGGTGCGGATCGGCGAGACCGAGCTGGGCTCCCTGAAGGACAAGCAGCTCACCAGGCTCCGCCGGGACAAGATCGGCTTCATCTTCCAGGCCTTCAACCTGCTGCCGACGCTGACCGCCCTGGAGAACATCACCCTGCCGATGGACATCGCCGGGCGGAAGCCGGACAAGGCCTGGCTGGACCGGGTGATCTCGATGGTCGGCCTGTCCGGGCGGCTCAGCCACCGGCCCTCCCAGCTCTCCGGCGGCCAGCAGCAGCGTGTCGCCGTCGCCCGCGCCCTCGCCTCCAAGCCGGAGATCATCTTCGGTGACGAGCCGACCGGAAACCTCGACTCGCGCTCCGGCGCCGAGGTCCTCGGCTTCCTGCGCAACTCCGTGCGCGAGCTGGGCCAGACCGTCGTCATGGTGACGCACGACCCGGTGGCGGCGGCGTACGCGGACCGCGTGGTCTTCCTGGCGGACGGCCGGATCGTCGACGAGATCCACGGGCCCACGGCCGACTCCGTCCTCGACCTGATGAAGCAGTTCGACGCGAAGGGCCGTACCTCCTGATGTTCCGCACCGCCCTGCGCAACGTCCTCGCGCACAAGGCCCGGCTGCTGATGACGGTGCTCGCCGTCATGCTCGGCGTGGCCTTCGTCTCCGGGACGCTCGTCTTCACCAACACCATCTCCGACGCCTACCAGAAGAGCTCCGCCAAGGGCTTCGACCGGGTCGACGTCGCCGTACAGCCCAAGTTCCAGGATTCCAGGGGCGACAAGGTCGGCAAGCTGTCCGACCTGACCCGGGCCACGCTGGACAAGGCCGCGAAGGTCCCGGGCGCCGCCTCCGCGACCGGTGTCGTCAGCGGCTTCACCGCCGTCGCCGGCAAGGACGGCAAACTGGTCGGCGGCGACTGGCAGTCCAACGGCGGCAACTACTGGGGCACCAGGGACGCCCGGTATCCGCTGGTCAGCGGCCACGCCCCGCGCGGCGCGGGCGAGGTCCTGCTCGACTCCAGGACCGCGGAGCGGGCCGGCTACCGGGTCGGCGACACGGTGCGCCTGTCCGTGAACGGCCCGGTCCTCACCCCGACCCTCGCCGGCATCTTCACCACCGACGACGGCAATGTGTCGGCGGGCGGCAGCCTCGCGCTGTTCGACACACCGACCGCGCAGCAACTGTTCGGCAAGAAGGGCATCTTCGACGAGATCGACGTCAAGGCAGCGGCCGGCACCAGCCAGACCGCGCTGAAGGCCGAGCTGGACAAGGCCCTGCCCGCGCATCTGGTGGAGACCACCACCGGCAAGCAGCTCGCCGACGACCAGGCGAAGCAGATCGCCGACTCGATGAGCGGCCTGAAGCAGGCGCTGCTGGTGTTCGCGGGTATCGCGCTGTTCGTCGGCACGTTCATCATCGCCAACACCTTCACCATGCTGGTCGCCCAGCGCACCCGGGAACTGGCCCTGCTGCGCGCGGTCGGCGCCTCCCGCCGCCAGGTGACCCGCTCGGTGCTGATCGAGGCGTTCGCGGTCGGCGCGGTCGCCGGTGTGGCGGGGCTCGCCGCCGGCATCGGCATCGGCGCGGGCCTGCGCTCGCTGCTGGGCTCCTTCGGCGCGAGCGTGCCCGACGGGCCGCTGGTGATCAGCCCCGGCACCGTGGTGGCCGCCCTCGCGGTCGGCATCCTCATCACCATGCTGGCCGCCTGGCTGCCCGGCCGCCGGGCCGCGAAGATCCCGCCGGTGGCGGCGATGAGCAGCGTGCACGCCAAGGCCACCACCAAGTCGCTGGTGCTGCGCAACACGCTCGGCGCGCTGTTCGCGGCGGCCGGCATCGCGGTGGTCCTCGCGGCCACGACGATGAACACCGACTCCGCCCAGGGCCCCATGGGCATCGGCGCGGTCCTGCTCATCATCGGCGTGTTCATCCTGACCCCGCTGCTGTCCCGCCCGCTGATCGCGGCCGCCGCCCCGCTGCTGCGCGCCTTCGGCGTCTCGGGCAAGCTGGCCCGCCAGAACTCGGTGCGCAACCCGCGCCGTACGGCGGCCACCGCGTCCGCGCTGATGATCGGCCTGACCCTGATCACCGGGATGACGGTGATGGCGGGCAGCCTGCAGACCGCCATCGACAAGATGGCGTCCTCGGCGATCCGCGCGGACTACGTCGTCTCGATGGCCAACCGCTCCCCGCTCTCCCCCGACGTGGCGACCAGGCTCGCCGCCGCCGACGGCGTCACCGCCAGCAGCCCGCTGCGCAACGCCGCCTCCCGCATCGACGGCAAGACCGAGTTCCTGACCGGGGTCGACGGCTCGTCCATCGGGAAGCTGACCGATCTGAAGGTGGACGAGGGCACGTTCGAGGTGGGCGGCTCGCAGACCGTCGTGGACAAGGACCGGGCCAAGGAGTACGGCTGGACGCCCGGTTCGCACTTCACCGCGCACTTCGAGGACGGCAAGGCCCGGACGCTGACGGTCGCCGGTGTCTACGAGGGCAACGACATGATCAACGGCATCATGCTCGACAACAAGGTCCTCACCCCGCACCTGAAGGACCCGGCCGACATGCAGGTCATGGTCAAGACGGCGAACGGCCCCTCCGACGCGACGAAGACCCGGCTGACCAAGGTCCTCGGCACCAACCCGGCGATCAAGATCCAGGACAAGCAGGACATCTCCAACAGCATCGCGCAGATCTTCACCACGATGCTGAACATGCTCTACGGCCTGCTCGGCATGGCGGTGATCGTCGCGGTCCTCGGCGTCATCAACACGCTGGCCATGTCGGTGTTCGAACGCGCCCAGGAGATCGGCATGCTCCGCGCGATCGGCCTGGACCGCAAGGCGGTCAAGCGGATGGTCCGCCTGGAGTCCTTGGTGATCTCCCTGTTCGGCGGCGTGCTCGGCATCGGCCTCGGCGTGTTCTTCGGCTGGGCGGCCGGTCAGCTGCTGGGCACGAAGATGCCGACGTACGAACTGGTCCTGCCCTGGGGCCGGATGGCGGTCTTCCTGCTGCTGGCGGGCACGGTCGGCGTCCTCGCCGCGCTGTGGCCGGCCCGGCGCGCGGCCAGGCTGAACATGCTGGCGGCGATCAAGGCCGAGTAGCGGTGGTACGACGGTGAAGGGGCCCCCGGGCAACGGGGCCCCCTTCTGCCGTACCCGGTTCAGGTGTTCCAGGTGCGGGTGCGCAGCGGCAGCCCGGACGCGCCCGACTCCGGGGTGCGGACCGCCAGGACCTGGTTGACGCCGATCCGGTTGCGTTCGAAGGCGAGCGCGGAGGCGGCCATGTACAGCTGCCAGACGCGGGCGCGGCCGGGGCTGGTGAGGCGGACCGCGCGGTCCCACTCCCCCTCCAGGTTGGCGACCCAGCGGCGCAGGGTGCGGGCGTAGTGCTCGCGGATCGACTCCACGTCCCGCACCTCGAACCCGGCGCGCTCCAGCTGGGTGACGGTGGTGCCCACGGGCGCGAGTTCGCCGTCGGGGAAGACGTAGGCGTCGATGAACGGGTCGACGGCGTACGCCGACTCGTCGTGCTGGGGGCGGCGGGCGATCTGGTGGTTGAGCAGCCGCCCGCCGGGCTTGAGCAGGTCGTGCAGCCGGCGGGCGTACTCCAGGTACCGCTCGGCGCCGACGTGTTCGGCCATGCCGATGGAGGAGATGGCGTCGAAGGGGGCGTCCTTGACGTCCCGGTAGTCCTGGACCCGGATCTCCACCCGGTCGGTCAGTCCCTCGTCGGCGACCCGCTTTCGGGCGTACGCCGCCTGCTCCTGCGACAGCGTGACCCCGACGACGCTCACCCCGTGCTCACGGGCCGCGTGGATCGCCATCGAGCCCCAGCCGCAGCCGACGTCCAGCAGCCGTTGACCGGGCTTCAGGCCGAGCTTGGCGCAGACGAGTTCGAGCTTGTCCCGCTGGGCGGTCTCCAGGGTGCCGGCGTCCTCCCAGTAGGCGCACGAGTACACCATCGAGGGGCCGAGCACGATCTCGTAGAAGTCGTTGCCGACGTCGTAGTGGTGGCTGATCGCCTGCTTGTCGGTGCGCCGGGTGTGCAGATGCCGGCGCGGTCTGCGGACCTCCTCGCGTGGCGGGGCGGGCGGCAGCGGCGGCCCGGCCAGCTTCAGCAGTTCGCGGCCGGCGGCCCGGACGGCGGGGTCGCGCAGGGACCGGAGCAGGCCGGGGGCGTCCTCGCCGCGCTCCCAGACGTGGCCCGCCAGGGCGTCGAGCGCGCTGTACAGGTCGCCCTCGATGTCCAGGTCGCCCGCGACCCAGGCGCGGACGAGGCCCAGCTCGCCCGGTTTGAACAGCATGCGGCGCAGGGCCCGGCGGTTGCGCAGGACGAGCGCCGGCGCGTCCGGCGGCCCGGCCTGCGACCCGTCCCAGGCACGGATCCGTACCGGGAGCGGGGCTCCCAGCCCTTGCTCGGCAAGACTCCTCAGCCGCGACGCGGCGTCAGTCATGGCGCACACCTCCAAGACGAGATCCCGGATGCCGGTAACCACGTAAACACCGTTGGCCCTCCGGCGCAGTCCCGCAAAGGAGTTACAAGTGGGAAAAACAGCTGTATCCGCCACGCGGGTGGGGGCGGAGTGTGCGCGAAGCCGCGCCGTCGGTCAAGCCACGACTTGCAGGGGCATGACGCGTACCGGAAGGCCGGGCCGTAATGGATGGCGTACCCGGCTTCCCCTTCTCCTCATCGGATGTGCATTGCCATGGTTCGTCTTTCCAGGTTCCACCGTCTCGCCCTGCTCACCGCCTCGACGGCGGTGATCACCGGAGGTGTGCTGTCTCAGGGCAGCGCGTTCGCCGCCACGCAGTGGCAGAAGATCACCGACTCCCCGAGCGGCATCACCGTCCGGCTCCCCGGAAAGCCCGTGGTGCAGAAGTACAGCGATCACGGAGTCAACAGCCGCGACTACGTGGTGCCGACCGGATACGGAGCCCTGGGCTTCTCGGTCTTCGACGGGCCCGGCAAGGCCCCGGACAAGCCGTGGGATCTCAGAACGGGTCTCAAGGCCGCGGTGGACGGTTACAACAGCGGCGACACCAGCGCCCGGCTGCACAGCACCGACGTCCATGCCGGCACCAAGGACGGCGACCGGTATCTGGAGGCCAGGCTCATCGGCGCCGAGGGCAGGGTGGGGCACATCCGCCTCGTCGACCACGGCAAGCAGTCGATCGTGGTCATGACCGTCGGCACCGGCAGGCAGCGGGCCGCCGTCGACCGGGACTACCGGCAGGTGCTCGACAGCATCAAGACCCCGCACCACGCGCCCCGGCAGGTCGCGGAACCCGCCGTGTCCACCTGACCGGAGTGTGTCGCCGGCCTCGGCGGCAGGCGCGCCGGCACGCCGAAGGGGCCGCCCGCACCACGGATGGCAGGCGGCCCCTTCGGCGTGTTCACCCGACCGGGGTCAGGAGGCCTTGGCCTTCTCCTCGGTCTTGGCGGCGGCGACCGGCGCCGGCTTCGCGGCCTCGTAGAACTCCTCGCGCGGGTTCTCCATGGCGCCCAGGGAGACGACCTCGCGCTTGAGGAACATGCCGAGGGTCCAGTCGGCGAAGACGCGGATCTTGCGGTTCCAGGTCGGCATCGCCATGCCGTGGTAGCCACGGTGCATGTACCAGGCGAGGCGGCCCTTGAGCTTGATCTTCATCTTGCCCATGACGATCATCGCCACGCCCTTGTGCAGGCCGAGACCGGCGACCGCACCCTTGTTGGCGTGCTCGTACTCCTTCTGCGGGAAGCCCCGCATACCGGAGACCACGTTGTCGCCGAGGACCCTGGCCTGGCGCAGCGCGTGCTGGGCGTTCGGCGGGCACCAGGCGTTCTCGTTGCCCGCCTTGCGGCCGACGAGGTCCGGGACCTGTGCGTTGTCACCGGCGGCCCAGATGTAGTCCGTGCCCTTGACCTGGAGGGTC
Organism: Streptomyces sp. NPDC007856; assembly: GCF_042868225.1. NCBI lineage: Bacteria > Bacillati > Actinomycetota > Actinomycetes > Kitasatosporales > Streptomycetaceae > Streptomyces > Streptomyces sp. NPDC007856. Next base: position 112,075 of record NZ_JBIAEC010000014.1, read on the forward strand.
GGCTCGCAGTCCACGTGGCCGCGCGGGCCGAGGGGCAGACCGAAGCGGGCGAGGGCCGGGTTCGGCTTGACGCCGGCCGTCCACACGATCGTGTTGGCGTCGACCTCGAGGCCGTTCTTCAGCACCACGTGGCCGTCGACGCAGGAGTCCATGGAGGTGGAGAGGTAGATCTCCACGCCCCGGCTCTCCAGGTGCTCCTTGCCGTACTGGCCGAGCTTGGGGCCGACCTCGGGGAGGATCTTGTCGGCGGCGTCGACGAGGATGAAGCGCATGTCCTCACGGGACACGTTCTTGTAGTACTTGGCCGCGTCCCGGGCCAGGTCCTCGACCTCGCCGATGGTCTCCGCACCCGCGAAGCCACCGCCGATGAAGACGAAGGTGAGCGCCTTGCGGCGGATCTCCTCGTCGGTGGTGGAGTCGGCCTTGTCCAGCTGCTCGAGGACGTGGTTGCGCAGACCGATGGACTCCTCGATGCCCTTCATGCCGATGCCCTGCTCGGCGAGGCCGGGGATCGGGAAGGTGCGGGAGACCGCGCCGAGCGCGATCACGAGGTAGTCGAAGGGCAGCTCGTACGCCTCGCCCACCAGCGGGGCGATCGTGGCGACCTTGCGGTCCTGGTCGATGGTGGTGACCCGACCGGTGAGGACCTCCGCCTTCGGCAGCACGCGTCGCAGCGGGACGACGACGTGGCGAGGGGAGATGTTGCCGGCGGCGGCTTCGGGGAGGAAGGGCTGGTAGGTCATGTACGACCGGGGGTCGACGACCGTGACGGTCGCCTCTCCGTAGCGCATCTTCTTGAGAATGCGCCGAGCTGCGTACAGGCCTACGTACCCACCGCCTACTACGAGGATCCTGGGACGCTCCGTGGTGCTCATGCCATCGAGTATCCACCCGCCTTGGAGGGGGTGCTCGTGCGCCCCTTCACAAGGTCTGACAGGGGCTGTGCTACACTCCGCGGCCCACGTGACTCAGGTCATGGCGGGCGAGCGGAACCGCAGCCCCCTTTGGGGCATTGTCAATGCCGCGTGAGCTGCCTCTCCGGGTCGGCGGGGCGGCGGTGAGGGTGCCGTGACATCCCCGGAACGACCCTTTCCGCGGCCGCCCGCATCCTCCATCTGAACATGTTCAAACGACCTTTGGGCCCCCGGAAGGGCCAACCGGCACCCTTTCGCGGCCCGACCGGGCCGAATTCCTTGTGAAGAACTTCACGAACTTTTCCGGAGCGGTCGCGACGAAGGGGCCCCGAAGGGCCCCCATGCCGCTCAAACGTTATCCGACCTGCTCAGCAGATGACTACCCACGGGTAACAAAAGAGAGCTACGCCACCGACCACGCGATGCCGTCGAGGATGTCGTGCTCGCTCACCACGACCTCCTCGGCGCCGGTCCGCTCCATGATCGCGAGCAGTACGAGGGCGCCCGCGCCGATGACGTCGACCCGGCCCGGATGCATGGACGGGATCGCGGCGCGCTCGGCGTGCGTGGAGCGCAGCAGCCACTCGGTGATCTCGCGCACCCGGTCGCGGGTGACACGGGAATGGTGGATACGCGCGGAGTCGTACTCCGGCAGTTCCTGCGCGATGGCCGAGACGGTGGTGACGGACCCGGCGAGGCCCACCAGCGTGCGCGCCTCGCGCAGCGGGACGGTCTCCTCGGCGAGGTCCAGAGCCGCCTCGATGTCCGCCCTCATGGCGGCGATCTGCTCCTCGGTGGGCGGGTCGCTCACCTTGCCGTCGTGCACCAGGTGCCGCTCGGTCATCCGCACACAGCCGACGTCCACGGACCGCGCCGCCCGGACCTGCTCGTCGCCGACGACGAACTCGGTGGAGCCGCCGCCGATGTCCACCACCAGGTACGGCTTGGCGAGGTCGGCCCGTCCCTCGAGTTCCTTGGTGGCCCCCGTGAAGGAGAACCCGGCCTCCTGGTCGCCGGAGATCACCTCGGGCTCGACGCCGAGGATGTCCACGACTCCCCGTACGAAGTCGTCCCGGTTCTCGGCGTCCCGGGAGGCGGAGGTGGCGACGAACCGCACCTCGGCGGCGCCGAGTTCGCGGATGACCCCGGCGTACTCCCGGCACGCGGCGAAGGTCCGCTCCAGCGCCTCCGGTGCCAGCCGGCCGGTGCGGTCCACGTCCTGGCCGAGCCGCACGATCGTCATGCGCCGGTCCAGCTCCAGCAGTTCGCCGGTGGCCGGGTTGACGTCGGCGACCAGCAGCCGGATGGAGTTCGTGCCGCAGTCGACGGCGGCGACCCGGGAGAAGCCCTCAGGAACCATCGGCCGGTGGGCGAAGAAGCCGCTGCGGACCTCTGCGGGGTCCCACACGGCACCCTCCTCACCGGGGTGCTCGTCCGCCGGATCGGGAGCCTGGAGCGGCTGCACGCACGGCCCCTTGCGCCACCACTCCGGCAGCATCGAGATCGCCTCGTCGCCGAGCGGGTTCACGCCCGGACCGGCGGCCAGCGAGTGCGCCACCAGCACGTGCAGGCACTTCACGCGGTCGGGCATGCCGCCCGCGCTGGGGAAGCCCTCCAGGACCTCGATCTCGTCCCGGCGCCGGATGTAGTCCTCGTGCGCGGCCCGGTAGGCGGCGGCCAGTTCCGGGTCGGTCTGCAGCCGCTCCGTCATCTCCTTCATGACGCCGTCCGCCTCCAGCGTCCCGATCGCCGAGGCGGCGCGCGGGCACGTCAGGTAGTACGTCGTCGGGAAGGGCGTGCCGTCGGGCAGCCGGGGTGCCGTCTCCACGACGTCCGGCTGACCGCACGGGCAGCGGTGTGCGATGGCCCGCAGGCCCCGCGGCGGGCGGCCGAGTTGCTGCTGGAAGGCCTCGACGTCGGCGTCGGTGGGCTCGGTGCGCTCAGTGGGCGGCGGGGGCGTTTCCATGACTGCTTTCTCGTCAGGCTTTCTGTCGGTTCACTGGTCGGAGGCGTCGGACTTGTCGACGCCGTCCCAGACGTTCGCGTACCAGGGCCGGCGGGCGGCCCCGAGGTCGGCGCGGGACTGCTTGGCCGCGCCCGGGTCGATCACCACGTACCCGGTCTCCCCGGGCATCACGTAGTGCAGCCGGCGCCGGATCTGCTGCTCGGCGTAGGAGTCGTCCTGCCAGCGCGCCTTGAGGTCGCGCAGCTGCTCGACCCGCTTGCTGGCCTGCTCCTGCTGTTGCTGGAGGTCGGAGATCTGCGCGCGCTGGGAGACGTACTGCCGCATCGGATACGCGAGCGCGACGATCAGGGAACACAGCACCAGCGCGAGCAGCGCCGCACGCCCGGTGAGCCGGGAGCGGCGGGCCTGGCGCCTGCTCTGGGAGCGGTACACGCGGGCCGCCGTCTGCTCGCCGAGCAGCCGCAGCCTGGTCGTGGTGGAGAAACGGTCCCGGTCCTTCACGGCCATCTGGCTTCTCCCGCCTCCCCTTGCCGGTGTCCTTCACACGTGCGTACGTCCCCGGACACGGTACGGGACCGGGTACGGGGACGTACGTACGACTGGCTAAGACTTGGCCCGGGTCGGCTCAGCCCTTGGAGATCTCGTGGTTCCCCTTGAAACGCGGGAAGGCGCTGCGGCCGGCGTACACGGCGGCGTCGTCGAGGATCTCCTCGATGCGCAGCAGCTGGTTGTACTTGGCGACGCGCTCGGAGCGGGCCGGGGCGCCGGTCTTGATCTGGCCGCAGTTGGTGGCGACGGCGAGGTCGGCGATGGTGACGTCCTCGGTCTCGCCGGAGCGGTGGGACATCATGCACTTGAAGCCGTTGCGCTGGGCCAGCTCGACGGCGTCCAGGGTCTCGGTCAGCGAGCCGATCTGGTTGACCTTGACCAGCAGGGCGTTGGCGGTGCCCTCCTCGATGCCGCGGGCGAGGCGCTCGGGGTTGGTGACGAACAGGTCGTCGCCGACCAGCTGGACCTTGTCGCCGAGGCGGTCGGTGATGACCTTCCAGCCGGCCCAGTCGTCCTCGAACAGCGGGTCCTCGATGGAGACGAGCGGGTAGGCCGCGACGAGCTCCTCGTAGTACTCCGTCATCTCGGCGGCAGAGCGCTCCTTGCCCTCGAAGAGGTACTTGCCGTCCTTGTAGAACTCGGAGGCGGCCACGTCGAGCGCGAGGGCGATCTGCTCACCGGGGACGTACCCGGCCTGCTTGATCGCTTCGAGGATCAGGTCCAGGGCGTCACGGTTGGAGCCCAGGTTCGGGGCGAAGCCGCCCTCGTCGCCGAGGCCGGTGGACAGGCCCTTGGACTTCAGGACGGACTTGAGGGTGTGGTAGACCTCGGCACCCCAGCGCAGGGCCTCGGAGAAGGACTCCGCGCCGATCGGGGCGATCATGAACTCCTGGATGTCCACGTTGGAGTCCGCGTGCGAGCCGCCGTTGAGGATGTTCATCATCGGCACCGGCAGCAGGTGCGCGTTGGGGCCGCCCAGGTAGCGGAAGAGGGGGAGGTCGGACGCCTCGGAGGCAGCGTGGGCGACGGCGAGGGAGACGCCGAGGATGGCGTTGGCGCCGAGGGAGCCCTTGTTGTCGGTGGCGTCCAGGTCGAACATGGCCTGGTCGATCAGGCGCTGCTCGGTGGCGTCGTAGCCGACCAGCTCCGGGCCGATCTGCTCGATCACGGCGAGGACGGCCTTCTCGACGCCCTTGCCCTGGTAGCGGTTGGGGTCGCCGTCGCGGAGCTCGATGGCCTCGAAGGCGCCGGTGGAGGCGCCGGACGGGACGGCGGCACGACCCGTGCTGCCGTCGTCGAGGCCGACCTCGACCTCGACCGTGGGGTTGCCTCGGGAGTCCAGGATTTCCCGGGCTACGACGACGTCGATGGACGGCACGAGCATCTCCTTCTGGGATGTGACGCTGGAAGTGCGGGGGCGTTCTGCCTTACGGCTGTGCCTTGCGACTAGAGCCTAACCGTCCCCGGGGCGCCGGCCACCGACCGACCGTCCCGTGGACAGGAGGGACACGCAGACGGTACCCATTGTTCACCCACGGAACAAAGGGGCCTGCCGATGAGGCCCGGCTGAAGAGTGGGGAAACAGCGCGCGGAAACGAAAGACCCCGCCCCGGCGCGTACGGGGGAACACGCGCCGGGGCGGGGAGCCCGTGGGGACGGGGGTGGCCCTCACGGGGCCTTCAGTGTGCGGGCCGGGGATGTGAGGGCACTGCGGGTCCGTTCGGAGCCAGGTGTCACTTCAGGTGCAGCTGCTGGCCCGGGTAGATGAGGTTCGCGTCCTGGACGATGCCCTTGTTCAGCTGGAAGAGCTTCTGCCAGCCGCCCTTCACACCGTGCTTCTCGGCGATGGCGCTGAGGGTGTCACCCTTGACGACCTTGTACTCGCCGTCGCCCTTCTTGACCTTCTTGCCGGTCGGCGTGGTGACGGTCTTGCTCGCCTTCGGCGCCGTCCGCGTGGTGGAGCGGGTGGCGGCCTGCTGGTCGGTGGAGCGGGTGGCGGTGCTGCGGGACTTGGTGGCCGTCGGGGCGGAACCGTTGTAGGCGGCGCTGGTCAGGCCCGTGCCGCAGACCGGCCAGGCGCCCTTGCCCTGGCCCGCGAGGACCTTCTCGGCGATGGCGATCTGCTGCGCCTTGGTGGCGAGGTCGGCACGCGCGGCGTAGGCGGTGCCGCCGTACGCGGCCCAGGTGGAGTTGGTGAACTGCAGGCCACCGTAGAAGCCGTTGCCGGTGTTGATGGACCAGTTGCCGCCCGACTCGCACCGGGCGACGGCGTCCCACTGGGACGCGGTGGCGGCGGAGGCGTTGCCGGCCGCCATCAGCGGGGCGGCGACAGCGGCGCCGGTGACGCCGGCGAGCGTGATGGCGCGGACGGTCTTGGACGGACGACGGTGCTTGCCCTTGCCGGAGAACAGCATGGATCGATCCCCTCACCGACGCCTGCGAGGTGAGCTGTCGGGTTCGGGCCGGTTGAGTTGCCCGGCCGCGCACTCGCTCATGCGAGGCGCGGCTTCACCCCAAGCCGGTCCAGCGTCAACCGCTGGGCCCGGCGCTTACCTTGGGTCCCCCGCTCCTGCCTACGGCGCTTGACGCGACGACTGTTCCCGGGCAGTCGCTGGCAGGATTCGGCGTTGCGACGGCCGGGGCTCGTGGTGACGAGCGGTCCTGACCGTAGACATGCGATCGTCGGATTTTCAAAGACGATCAGGGCTTCTGAGACTCATCCCACACTTTCGCCAAAACGGACATCAGCCGCGAAACGGGGCGTCAACTGCCCCTACTCGCCGCCCTTTTCGCCCCCGACTTTCAGGGTCTGACCGGCGGTGATGTGGTTCGGGTCGGCGCCGAGGGCCATCTTGTTGGCGTCGTAGAGCGCCCGCCACCCGCCGTCGACGCCAAGGGAGTCGGCGATGGAGGCGAGGGAGTCGCCCTCGCGGACGGTGTAGGTGCCCGTTTCAGGACTGGCGTGACGGCCGGAAGATGTGGCGTTCTGACCGTTTGTCACGCTTTCGTCCGCGCTCCCGCCACGGTGACGTCCGCCACTGCTGAGCGCGCCGGTGTCGACCAGGCTCCAGGAACCGGCGCTCTGCTGGTATTTGTCCGGGTTGTCGGCGCTCGGGGTGGCTGCGGGAGAGCTGTCGCCTCCCTGTGAACTTCCGCCGTCGGGCGAGCCGGACTTGTCAGTCTTGTCGGACTTGGGGGTGCTGGTCCCGGTGGAGCCGCCGGTGGCGTCCGGGGTCCCGGCGGTGTGCCCGCTCGGGGTCGGCGTCGCGCTCTCGCCCGAGGGGGAGCCGGTCGAGTCCGAGCCGGAGGAGTTCGAGGCGGAGTCGGAGGCAGAACCGGAACCGGAGTCCGAGGAGGACGAATCCGGCAGACCGGACGAGTCTGAGCCGCCGGTCGAGCCGGACGCGTCACCCGAAGCGCCACTGTCGCCGGAGCCGCCGACACCGGGGTCGACGTCGACCGAACCGGAGTGGGAGGTCAGCCCGGCGGTCAGCGCGCACATGGCCCACGGCTTGGTGCCCTGGTCGGCGAGGATCTTCTCGGCGACGGCTATCTGCTGGGAGCGGCTGGCCTGGTCGGCGCTCTCGGCGTACCGCGTGCCGCCGTACTTGCTCCAGTCGTCCTGCGAGATCTGCAGACCGCCGTAGTAGCCGTTGCCGGTGTCCGCGCTCCAGGATCCGCCACTCTCGCACTCGGCGACCTTGTCCCAGGTGGTGCCGTCGGCCGCGTTGGCGCTGGCGGCGCCGAGCAGGGGGATGGCGATGGCGGAGCCGGTCACGCCGGCCGCGACGAGGAGGGCCGGAGCCTGACGGGGGCGACGGTGACGACCGTTCCCGGAGAGCATGCGGAAGCCTTTCGTGCGACAGCGGGACCCGCGCGGCGAACTCGTGCCTCTCGCCACGCTGATGGGTGAACGTATCGGCAGACGATCACTTGTCACAAGTTCATGCCGCGCAGATCACGTGAAGATCACAGAGTTGAATGTTTATCATCTTGTCCTCGCGCGGCACCGACACTCCCGTCCCGTCCGCTTTGTCCCCGGGGCCGGTGAACACGAACGAACGGCGCACTCCGACGCGGTGCCGGAGTACGCCGCCCGTATGTGGCCCCGCGGATCCACGCCGCCCGTACGTGGCCCCGCGGATCCACGCCGCTCGGCCCCTGCTACCGAGCCTGGCCGTCCTGCCCGCCTCCGAACACCTCCTGGACGAGCCTTTGCGTCGCCTTCTGGAACGCCATCGCCATGGACAGGGCGGCGTCGTCGACGTAGTTCAGCGCGGCGGTCAGGGTCTTGCCGCCGTCGGGCGTGCTGTACATCAGCGCCGCGTGGCCCGCCATGCCGCCGTTGTGGGCGATGACGGTGCCGCCGTTGTCGCCCGCGCCCTGCACGAACACCCCCAGGCCGTAGCCGGCCTTGGGATGCGGCTTGCACATCTCGGCCAGCAGCGGGGCCGGCAGCAGCTTGCCGCTCATCAGGGCGGAGATGAAGGTGTGGAGGTCCCGGGTCGTCGAGATCATGTCTCCGCCGGTGGAGATCCAGGAGGGGTTCTGGCGGGTGACGTCGACCGTCTTCTGCTCGCCGTCCTCCTCGTAGCGGTAGTAGGCGTGGGCGTGCGGCTCGGGGATCTCCGGGCCGGTGCCCGGCAGCACGGTGCCCGACAGCCCGAGCGGCCCCAGGATCCGCCGCTGCATCTCCTCGGCGAGCGAGTGGCCGGTCACCTTCCCGACCAGCAGCCCGGCCAGCACGTAGTTGGTGTTGGAGTAGCTCCAGTCCGTCCCCGGCTCGAACCGCGCCGGCCTGGAGGACGCCAACCGCGCCAGTTCTTCCGGCTGGTAGGTCTTGAACCGGTTGTCCACCCACTCCCGGCCCGCGGTCGTGGCGGGGATGCCCGGCGCGAACGTCCCGTCGTCGTAGTACTCGCCGGTGAAGTTGAACACCCCGCTGGTGTGCTGCAGCAGCATCCGCACCGTGATTCTCGGGTCCAGCCCGAACTCGGGCAGGCAGTCGGCCACCGGATCGTCCAGCCCGATCGTGTCCTCTGCGGCCAGTTGCAGCACCACGGTCGCGGTGAAGGTCTTGGTGTTGCTGCCTATCCGGACATGCCCGTCCACCGGCGGTTTCGTGCTCTCGCCCAGCTTGCACCTCCCGGCGCCGCCGGCCCATTCGCCCCGCTCGTCGTGCACGCGCATCGTCACCCCGGTGAAACCGGACTCGACCATCTCCTCGATGGCCTTCCGCAGCTCCGGACGGTCCTGGCCGGTGAGAGTGAGGGACATGGATGTGCTCCTTCGGAACTGTCGCGGAAGTCAACTGGACGGACGGGATCGCCTGGCCTGAGGGCGCCCCTCTTACAGGCTGTGGGCGCTGATGTCGCCGTAGGCGGTGGTCGCGTGGATGTCCAGAACGGCGGCGCCGTCGGTGTTCCTGAGCGCGTTGTGGATCCGGCCGTAGGAGGTGCCGGCGTCCAGCGAGGCGGAGACTCCGCGGGCGGCGCCGACCGAGATCGCGCCGTGCTCGGTGCGCAGGGTGACCGTGCCGCGCACGGCCTCGGCGATGCGGAGGTCGCCCTTCTGGGTGCTGATCCGTGCGGGGCCGCCCAGGCGGCCGACCGCGATGTCGCCGGACTGGAGGGTCAGGTCGGCGCTCGCGGTCTCGTCGAGCTTGACCGTGCCCTGCGCGCCCTCGAAGGTGACGTCGCCGAGCCGTCCGACGCCCCGGAACTCGCCGAGGGCCGCCTTGCCCTCGACGCGGGAGCCGGCGGGCAGCTGGACGGTCAGCTCGATGGCTCCGGAGTTGCCGAGGATCCGGTTCTTCGCCTCCGGGGCCTCGATCCGCAGGACGCCGTCGCCGTACGCGACCTCGATCCGCTCCGCCGCCTTCACGTCGCGGCTCCTGGAGGCGTCCGCGGGCAGGACCTCGACCGTGGTGTCGGTCCGGTCGGCGGCGATGAACCTGATGTGTCCGGCGGGGACGTCGAGGATGACCGAGACCGGGGCGGGGGTGTCGAACTTCTGCATCGTGCGCTCCTTCTGCTGTATCGCGGGCCCCTTCGGCCCGTTGTTTCCGACAACAGAAACGCTACGTTGCATTCGCATGTCTGGCAACGAGTTCGTTGCGCACTCCCTCCATAACTGCAGGTAAAAGCCATGAAATCATTGCAATGGCCTTGGATTCAACGCAACAGCGCCCACCTGTTCGTTGCACTTGGTTGAAAATGAACGCTACGGTGGAGACACCACGGACCACGAAGGAGACCGCGATGCCGGGAGGCAGACTCACCCAGCAGGAACGCCAGCAGATCGCGCTGGGACTGGCCGACAGCCTCGCCTACGCGGAGATCGCCAGACGCCTCGGCCGCCCGACCTCGACCATCACACGCGAGGTCATGCGCAACGGCGGCCCCACCGCCTACCGCGCCGACCTGGCCCACCGCGCCACCGAACGCCGCGCCCACCGCCGCCGAAAGGCCGCGCCCCGGGACACCGACACGCCCCCGCAGGCCCACGGGCGCGATGCCGAAGCCGTACGCGAGTACGAGGAGACGTTCACCACCGTCTTCATGCAATCGGGCCTGCCCAGGATGACGGCCCGGGTGCTGGCCGCTCTCTACACCACCGACGCCGGCAGCCTCACCGCCGCGGAACTCGCCGGGCACCTCCAGATCAGCCCGGCATCCGTCTCCAAGGCGGTCGCGTTCCTCGAAAGCCAGGGCCTCCTCCGCCGCGAACGCGACGAACGCCGCCGCGAACGCTATGTCGTCGACGACGACGTCATGTACCAGTCCACGATGGCCGCCGCCCGGTCCACCGCCCAGCTCGGCGAGATCGCCCGGCAGGGCGTCGGCATCCTCGGCCCCGGCACCGCGGCCGCCGCCCGCCTGGAGAACATCGCCCGCTTCGTCGACTTCGTCTCCGAGAGCATCGCCCGCGCCGCGGACCAGGCCCGCGAGATCCTCCACACGAAACCCGAGACGGCCTCGGGCAGCGCCACCTGAGCCACCCTCGGGTCGCGGCCGACCGGCCCCGCTCGGTTCTCGCCGTCCTTGTCACCCGTCGGGAACGGCGGCGCCTCACGCCCGGCGCGCGGGGCGGCCTCGACCATGGACCCCGACATGACCCACGGAGGGCTTCCCGTCCAGGAGGAAACGATGGCGCGGCACACCCGGCTGGCGGGCGAGTCCGCGGAGTACCTCGCCGCACGCGAGGAACTCCGCGACGCCGAGATCGACCTCATGCGCCACCGCGAGAGGGTCGCGGCCCTGCGCAGGGCGCTTCCGCAGGGCGCCGCCGTCGACGACTACGTCTTTCTCGAGGGCCCCGCCGACCTCGACGCGGGCGACACGCCCGTCCGCGAGGTCAGGCTGAGCGAGCTGTTCACCGGCCCCGGCCGGCCGTTGATCGTCTACCACTTCATGTACGGCAAACGGCAGACCGACCCGTGTCCGATGTGCACCCTGTGGATCGACGGCTTCAACGGCGTCGCCCACCACGTCGCCCGGAACGCCGACCTCGTCGTCGTCGCGGCCGCCGACCCGCCCACCCTGCGCCGGCACGCCCGGGGCCGCGGCTGGTCCCGGCTGCGGCTGCTGAGCACCGGGGACAGCACCTTCAAGTACGACCTGGGAAGCGAGGACGAGGACGGGGTGCAGGACTCCACCGTCTCCGTCTTCACCCGGGACACGGACGGCACGGTCCACCACTTCTACTCCGCCCACCCGCGCATGTCCGAGGACATCGACCAGCGCGGCATCGACCTCCTCAACCCCGTCTGGCACCTCCTCGACCTGACACCGGGCGGCCGCGGCGACTGGTTCGCGGGCCTGGACTACTGATCGCCGGTGCCTGCCGGGACCGGCGTGAACTCCACGGGCAGGGTGCGCAGGCCCCGCATGATGAGCCCGCCGCGCCACCGCAGGTCGGCCGGATCGACGGCGAGCCGCAGGTCGGGCAGGCGGGTGAGCAGGGTGGCGAGGGCGGTCTGGCCCTCCAGCCGGGCGAGCGGCGCGCCGAGGCAGTAGTGGATGCCGTGGCCGTATCCGAGGTGCTGGTTGTCGCGGCGGGCGAGGTCCAGCACATCCGGGTCGGCGAACCGCTCCGGGTCCCGGTCCGCCGCCGCGAGCACCACGAGCACCGGGTCCCCCGGCGCGATGTGCTGTCCGCCGATGCTGAGCGGCTCGGTGGCGAACCGCCAGGTGGCCAGCTCCACCGGGCCGTCGTAGCGCAGGAGTTCCTCCACTCCGGTCTCCAGCAGGTCCCTTTCCTTCCGGGCCAGGGAGTCCTGGAGGCGCTCGCGCTGCCCGGGGTGGGTGAGCAGGGCGTAGGTGCCGTTGCCGATGAGGTTGACGGTGGTCTCGAAGCCGGCGAACAGCAGGATGAAGGCCATCGCCGCAGCCTCGTTCTCCGTGAGGTGCTCGCCGTGGTCCGAGGCGCGGATGAGGCCGGAGATGAGGTCCTCGCCGGGCGCGGGCTCGGCGGGCAGCGCCTCGCGCTTCTTGTGGATCAGCTCGGCGAGGTAGCCGCGCATCTTCTTCACGGACCGGGCGACCCCGCCCCGCGGGCCACCACCGTGGCGGATCATCATGCCCGCCCAGTCCCGGAAGTCGTCCTGGTCCTCGCGCGGGACGCCGAGCAGGTCGCAGATGGCGTAGATGGGCAGCGGGAAGGCGAACTCGTGGATGAGGTCGGCGGAGCCCTTCGCCGCGAACCGGTCGATGAGGTGGTCGGTCAGCTCCTGCACCCGGGGCGCGAACTCGGCGACCCGGCGCGGGGTGAACGCCTTGCTGACCAGCCGGCGCAGCCGGGTGTGGTCCGGCGGGTCGATGTTCAGCAGATGGGTCATCAGCTCGGCCTTGCGCTCGCCGGGGATGCCCGTCTTGCCCTTGGCGTGCGCGGGCTCGTCGTGATGCGCCGGGTTCTTGCTCAGCCGCTGGTCGGCGAGGGCCTGCTTGGCATCGGCGTACCGGGTGACCAGCCAGGCCTCGACACCGCTGGGCAACCGCGTCCGGTGCACCGGCGCATGCACGCGCAGCCAGGCGTAGGCGGGGTACGGGTCGGTGGCGAACTCCCAGGTGAACAGGGCGGGGGCGGAGTCCGGGGCCGGGCCGGGGGCGGACTGGGGGTGGGGCTGGTCGGTCACTCCTCGACGGTATCCGGATCCGGGTGGGCCTCCACGTCCCGGTGGGCCTCCGCGTCCCGGTGGCCGCCGGGGGCCGCGCCTATCGCCTCGGGGGCGACTCCCTCCGCCTCCCGGATGGCGTCCCGGTACGCACGCGCCGCCGCGCGCAGGGCCGCCTCCGGGTCCACGCCCTCCGCCTCGGCGCGGGCCGCCAGGGCCAGCAGTTGGTAGCCGATGCCCTCGCCCTGCGGGAGCGGCACGTCCAGGCCCGCCGTGCGCGCGCGGGAGGCGAGCTTGGCGGCGAGGGCCAGGCCGGGCTGGCCGAGCGGGACACCCTCGGTGACCGAGGTGCGCCGCTTCTCCTCGGCCTTGGTGCGCAGCCAGTGCGCCTTGACGTCCTCCGGTGTCTCGGCCTTCTCGTCGCCGAAGACATGCGGGTGGCGGTGGACGAGCTTGGCGACGATGCCGCCGGCCACGTCGTCGACGGAGAACGGCGTCTCCGGGTGCTCCTCGGCGATCCGGGAGTGGAAGACGACCTGGAGCAGGACGTCTCCCAGCTCCTCGCGCAGCTCCTCGCGGTCGCCGGCCTCGATCGCCTCGACCAGTTCGTACGACTCCTCGATGGCGTACTTGGCCAGGCCCTCATGGGTCCGCTGGGAGGACCAGGGGCACTCGGCGCGGATGCGGTCCATGACCTGCACGAGGTCCAGCAGCCGGGCACCGGGCAGGTCGTAGGAGGCCGGGAGCAGTTCCAGCTCGGGCATGGCGACGCGACCGGAGCCGGCCAGCCGGGCCAGGCCGTCGGTGAGCGCGGGCTCCCCCTCACCGGTGGCCACGACCACCACCGTCCGCCCGCCCGTGCAGGCGTCGACGAGCTCCTGCGCGGTGGGGGACGCCTCCTCGACCGCTATGCCGGCCTCGCGCAGATACGGCAGCTGCGGATGCGCTCCGTCCGCGCACAGCACGGCGTCCGCGGTGCGCAGGGCCTGCCAGGCGGGCCAGGACAGCAGGCCGGGCGCGACGCGGTGGCTGGTGGTGAGCAGGACGATGCGACCGGGGCCGGCGGCGGGGACGAGATCGGGGCTGGATGCGTTCACGATCCGAACGTAACCCACGGCGGCGGGAAGCGGATTCGGTTGTCCACAGGGCGGGGACGAACGTGTGATCGTATGACCGGGCCTGCTCGGCTGCCCGAGCCGGCCCGGCTGCCCGCCGTACCGTTCCGGCGCCCTGACCGGCCCCTCGCTACGCCGTCACCGGCTGCCCGCCCGACGCCGTCGTGACCTCCCGCACCCAGGGTGTCCTGGCGTCCACGCGGCTGCTCTTCTGCACGTCCCAGGTGCCGTAGCGCGGGTTGAGGTCGATGTGGAGTTCCTGGGACGCCTTCGACAGCGCCTTCCAGAAGGCGGGCTGGCTGGTGTCGGTGCCGAGTTGCCGGGCCAGCTTCTGCGCCTCCAGCTGGAGCCGGAGGTTGTCGTTCAGGCGGGCGGGCGCGATGCCGTACTTCTGCAGCCAGGCGGTCTGCAGCCCCTTGGCGCCGCCGGCCTGCTGCTCCAGCCCGGTGCGCATCTGCTGGACCTCCTCGCGGCTGACCGTGATGCCCGCGTCCCGCGCGGCGCGGTGCAGCACCCGGTCGAGGACCATGTTGTGCAGGGTGTCCCGGGTGAGGCTGCTGGTGGAGGCGAGGACCTGCTGGTACTGGGTCTCGTCCGGCACCGCGGCCCGCTGCGCCCTGCGGACCTCGTTGACCCGGCTCTCCAGCTGGGCGACGGTGATCCGCTGCCCTCCCACGACGGCCGCGGCGCCCGGGTGCGCATCGTTTCCGCAGGCGGTCAGCAGGGGTGCCGCGGCGGCGATCGCGGCGGTGAGGACGAGCGCGGTGCGACGGCGGCGGTGCAAGGAAGCCTCCCGAGGAGATTGTGCGACGGTGCACAAAGTCTTGCGGTGATCGATGGTAGGCAGCGCCTCAGCTCAGGCCAACCCATTCGACCAACGATTCACCAGGACTTCGGGCACCGCCGCACCGGCGGAACGCCCCCATGTGACGGCCGCACGCCCCACAGCAGGGCGGGCACGAGGGACGGCAGAGGGCTTGTCCCGCGCGGCGACCGGCCTCAGCCGACGATGGCGACGGGCCCGTCCCACGCGTCACGGTCCACGGTGATCGTGTAGCCGTTGCGCGTCTCCTTGCTGTTCACCATGTACTGGTGACCACGACTGTGATCGGTGAACTGGGTGGAGCCCCACGGCCAGTCCGTGGTGGTGGTGTACTGCTTGTCCCACAGCGCGTACCAGAGGTTGCCCGGCAGGTCCGTCTTGTCGCCGGCGGTGGCGATCGCCTTGGCGCTGGAGCTGGTGAAGCCGTAGAAGCCGGTGCGGTAGATCTTGGCGCGCAGTTCCTTGTCGAAGGCCCGCACGTACGTCAGCACGGCGTTGTTGCACGACGTGTTGGTGACGTCGTACGGCTCCATGTCGAGGAAGACCGGGCTGCCGGCCTTCATGCCGAGCCCGGACGCCTTGGCCGCCGCGTCGTCCGCATCGGTCTTGCCGAGGGAGGCTGCGGTGGTGGCGGTGAGTTTCTCCGGGTTGGAGCCGGACTGGCAGGGCGGCTGGGCGCCGACGTAGATCGGGATGAGCTTCCAGCCGGTGGAGTCGACCGACTTCACCCAGGAGGCGGTGAGGTTGGGCTGGCTGCAGCCTCGGTTCCTGCCGCCGATGTAGACCGCCGCCGCCCCGTAGAAGCCGGTGTGCCAGGCCTTCATCGCCGACAGCGAGGGCGCGGCGCAGGTGTCGAACGCGTGGCCGGTGAACGTCTTCTGCGCCGGCCAGGTGGTGGCGGCCATGGAGGTCTGCGCGGCGATTCCGGCGCCGGCGACCACGGCTGCTCCGGCCACCGCCCACGTGATGAATCTGCGCTTCTTCGACTGCCGATGGCCGGCCATGGAATCCACCCCTGTCGTACGTGCCTGGCAAAGAGAAGCGCAACCTATCCGGCGCCGATCAAGCCTTCGGGAAACCCAATCCCCTGACGATCACAAAGTTCTGCCAGGGAACGGCAAAGAACTATCCGCGCACCTGCCCGAGCCACTGCAGGGTGCGCCGGATCTCCATGGCCATCGGATAGCCGGGGCCGTGCAGCCGCTCGACGTCCATCAGCAGCCGGGCGAGGGTGTCGTGGGCGGACGGCCGGTCGCCGAGGGCGAGCAGGAGATGGCCGATGCGCCGGCGGACGTCGTGGGCGAGCTGCGGGTCGCCGGAGACGTACTGGTTCTCGTAGTACGGCAGCAGCGCGCGGTACTCGGCGAGGGCCGCCGCCGGCTGGCCCAGCTGCTCCAGGCACTGCGCGGCCTCGTAGCGGTAGCGCAGGGACTGCGGGTCGGCCTGGCCGGCCTCGGCGGCGCGTTCGTCGGCGAGGCGGCGCAGTTCGGGCAGCGCGCGCCGGTACTGGCCGTCGTCCATGAGCGTGGCCGCGTACTGCTTGCGCAGGGTGCGCACGACCGGGGAGTGCTCGCCGTGCTGCTCGGCGGCGGCGGGCAGGATCGCGCCCAGGATGTCCACGGCCTGGGTGATGCGCCCCTCCCCGAGCAGGCGCTTGACCTCGTCGACGGCGGCGGCGACATCGGGCTTCCCGGCCACCTGCGGGGCCGGCGCAACGGGGGCGGGCTGGGGCGCGGGGGTCCGCGCTCGGTCCGGCCAGGGGGCGTGTGGGCGCAGGAAGGGGCGCGTGGGATCCAAGGGCGCCCCGGTGGGCGTCCCGCGCGCAGGCAGGAGCGCCGCCAGGTCCTCGTACACCTCCTGCGCGGACGCCGGCCGGTGCTGCGGGTCCTTGGCGAGCAACCGCAGCACGAGCGTCTCCAGCGCCTCGGGGACCTCGGGGCGGATACGCCGCACGGGCAGCGGGGGCTCGTACAGGTGCCGGTGCAGCACCCCGAGCGCCGTGGAGCCCGCGAACGGCACGTCGCCGCTGAGCAGTTCGTGCATCAGCACACCGAGCGCGTACAGGTCGGTGTACGGGCCGACCGCGCCGCCCATCGCCTGCTCCGGCGCCATGTACGCGGGCGAGCCGATCGGGGAGCCGGTGTGGGTCAGGCGGGTGGTGTCCGTGTCCATCACCGAGGCCACGCCCAGGTCGAGCACGGTGACCGTGCCGTCCTGCTTCACCATCACGTTGCGCGGCTTGAGGTCGCGGTGCACGATCGGCACCGCGTGCACGGCGCTCAGCACGGCGCACAGCTGCGCGGCCACCGCGACCGCCCACTGCCACGGGTACGGGTCGTGCTCGGCGAGATGGTCGGACAGGTCGGCGCCGTCGACGTACTGCATGACGAGGAACAGTTCCTCGCCCTCACTGCCCGCGTCGTGCACGGTCACCAGGCTTGGGTGGTCCACCTGCGCGGTCACCCGGCACTCGCGCATGAACCGGCGGCGCAGCTCGTCCGCCTCCTGGCCCGCCACCTTGTCGGGGCGCAGCAGCTTGACCGCCACGCGCCGGTCGAGCCGCCGGTCGTACGCCGTCCACACCTGGCCCATGCCGCCCTGACCGATGAGCGTGGACAGTTCGTACCGGCCGGCGACCACACGTCCTGCCGCCCCGCTCACCTTCCGCCCTCGTGACCGTCGTGCCGCCCGTCGTGCGGGCCGTCGTGCCGGCCGTCGTGCTGGCGCAGGTAGTCGCTCAGCTCGTCCAGTTCGGCGCGGACCTGCTCGATGTGGGTGGGCGCCGGGCGCTGGGGCGGTGCGGGGACGTGCGGCTGGGGCGCGGGTATGTGGGGCATCGGGGGCGCGACGTACGGGGGTTGCGGCGTGCTCGGCCTGCTCGGCGCGCTCGTAGCGGTGAACGGCGAGGCGGGCTGGGGGTACCTGTAGCCCGGACCCAACGGCACCTGCCTGGCGTGAGCCTGGCGGAGCCGATGGAAGTGGCCTATGTCCGCGTAGAGGTAGTAGGCGACGCAGGCGACGGCGTTCAGTAGCAACATGCTCATGCCCAGCGAGCCGTTCGCCGAGCTGAAGTCGTCGGTGTGGTCGGTGCTGAAGAGCGCGAAGCAGATACCGAGGACGGTCACGGAGGCGCCGAAGAACCACCACTCGGCGGGCCTGCGGGTCACGATGGCCGCGCGCAGCGGCGCCACCCACGCCAGGAATCCGATGCTGAGGAGCGCCACCGCCACGAAGATCACGCGCAACACGACCAGCACCCCGGTCGAGGGTGGCTGCGGCGGAGGCGGCGCGTAGCCGGGGCCTTGCATGGCTGCTCCTGGAGGCCTGATGCGTGCGGACGTGTGTGCTGAGTCCGAGCGTATAGGCCGCCGAGGACAGCCGGTCCCGGGTGTACCGAACCGTTGCCGCGCTCCGCATCCTCAGTCCGGTGCCACCGTCCCGTCCGTCAGCCCGTCGTACGTCCCGCGCACGAGTTGTTCCCCGAGCCGGCTCGCGTGGCGCAGTGCCCGCTCGAACTCGTCGAGTGCGCGGAAGCGCGCGCCGTAGCGCCGCTGTTCGTCCAGCGGGAGCCGGGGCAGCTGCAGACGGCGCACGTCCAGGCGGGTCGCGGTGGAGGCGTAGCTGCTGGCCTGCCGGTTGTTGGCGGTGCCGCGCAGGAACCCGGCGAGGAACCACGGGTCGAGCGCCGTGCGATCGGGGCGCAGCAGCACGAGGTTGCGCCCGAGGGCGGCGCCCCCCGTCGCGTCGTCGATCACGCGGGCCATCGAGCCGCCGCCCATCACCGGTACGACGACGTCGCCCGGCTCGGTCAGCACCGCCTCCTCCTCGCTCTCCGGAAGCGTCCCGGAGGGCGCCGTGCCGGCGAGCACGTCGTGGTCGGTGAGCACGGTCACGCGCGCGTGACCGCCGTTTCCGCCGGTGCGCATCATCAGCGCGCCCCCGCGCGCGAGTTCACCGATGGTGGTGAGCGGCCAGCGCCCGCCCGGCGCGGGGGCGGCGGGCGGCGGCGTGAGCTCGGCGGTCAGGCGCAGGGTCTCACCGAGGCGCTCGCGCACCGCCGTGAGCTGCTCCGCGCCGTCGGCCACGGCCGCCGGCGGCAGATGGCGGGCGGGGGCGAGGTCGACGTCGTCGTCGAGGAGTTCGATGACCGGCACGGAACGCGCGAGCCCCGGCCGCTCCGCCAACCGCCCCCCGCGCTCGAAGGCGCGCCAGGCGTCCAGGACGGTCTCGCGCACCGCCGGCCAGTCCGGGCCGCCGCGCCCCTCCCCGGCGAACCTCCCGGTGTCCACGAGCAGCACCTCGGGCGACGCCGGCGTCCGGTCGGGCCGGCGCAGCACCCACACGTGCAGCGGGATGCTGTACGGCGGTGCCGCCCCGACCGGCAGCGCGACCACGGCCCGGAGCGCGCCCCGGCGCAGCAGGTCGGCGCGGATCCGGCGCCCGGAACGACGGGAGGCGGCGGCCGGCGGCATCAGCAGGACCGCCGTACCGCCGTCGGCCAGCCGGGCGAGCGCGTGCTGCACCCAGGCCAGTTCGGACTCGGTGCGGGCCGGGAAGCCGTACTCCCAGCGGGGGTCGTAGGCGAGTTCGTCGTGGCCCCAGTTGCGCTCGTTGAACGGCGGATGGCACAGCACCGCGTCGGCGCGCAGCTCGGGGTGGGCGTCGGCGCGCAGGGTGTCACCGACGGCACCGCGCACGTCGGCCCGGGAGTGCAGCGCGAGCCGCAGCGCGGTGAGCGCGGCCAGGTCGGGTGCGCTGTCCTGGGCGTAGAGCTCCTGGTCGGGGCGGGTGTCGACGGCTCGCAGCAGGGCGCCGGTGCCGCAGGCGGGGTCCAGCACGGTACGGGCGGGGCCGGCCAGGTCGGCCATGAGACCGGCGAGTTCGGCGGGGGTGAGCGTGTACTGGCGGGGGTTGGCGTCCAGGTGCCGGCCGACCAGGAACTCGAAGGCCTGCCGCGCCCCGATCTCGGCGGCCAGTTCGGCCGCGCCGCGCAGGAGCGGGGCGGAAAGGAGGAGCTGCGGGCCGGTGGGGGTGCGGAGGGCGGGGGTTTGCGGGGCGGGGGTGCCTGGGGTGGCCGTGGGGGTGCCCGCGGTGGTTGTGGGGGTGGCGTCAACGGCGGCGGGGTTGTGAACGACTGGTGGGGTGTTCACAGGCTGGCTGGGCGGTGAGGAGTTCACACCGGATGTCGTGAGCGCCGGATTCACACCGCGCCCCGACGCATCCGCGTTCACACCGGGTGCCGCGGAGCCTGCGTTCACGCCTCCCACCTCGCCGGACGTGTTCACAGCAGAACCCGCGCCCGCGGACCGCCGGCCGTGCGCCGCCCGCCCCGGCACGCTGCCGAAACGCGCTGTGAGCACCTGCTCCAGCGCGCCCGGCAGCATCGCGGCGAGGCGCGCGTCGGAGCCGGCGCTCGCGTCGAGCCAGACGGTGGGGCGCTCGTGGATCAGCAGCAGGGCACAGCCCGCGCGCACCAGGGCGGTCAGCGGGCCCTCGGGATGTCCCACGAGCTGTTGCCAGACGCGTTCACGCAGCGGGACCTCGGCGAGTTTGCCCTGCTTGCGCAGCCAGGCCTCGACCTCGGCGAGCGCGAAGGAGGGACTGGTCTCGGTGCCGCCGACCGGCTTGGGGAAATCGGCGTGCCGGCGGCGCCAGTTGCTGACGGCGGCCCGGCCCACTCCGGCGAGCCGGGCGATTCCGGCCGCGGTCACCTCTGTCGCGTTGTCCTGCACCGGCCCCGCTCCCCTCGTCCCGTGTGACGCCGAGCATACCGGCGTACACAAGATCCATGCATTCACGGCGTGTACTCATCTGATTCCGTGAACCGTGTTGACTCGGTTCACAGCCTCTGTTCTTATTGATCCAGCGAACGAGCGGCCACCGGAGGGGGAGGCCGCCGCTTTGGGGAGGGATTCGCCATGGGCATCAAGGCCAAGGTCTCGCTGGGCGCCGTCGTGGGGGTCGCGGTCATCGCTGCCGTGTCGGCGAACGCCGGCAGCAAGGGCAAGGACGGCGGTTCCGGCGGCAGCGACAAGGGCTCGTCCGCCTCCGCCGAGCACACCCCCGGCGGCGCGAAGGGCAAGAAGGACTCGGGGGCCGGCCAGGCGGCCGGGAAGAAGAAGGCCGCCATCGCCGGCGACGGCGAGTACCAGGTCGGCTCGGACGTGAAGCCGGGCACGTACCGCACGACCGGCAACTCCGACGACATGTGCTACTGGGAGCGCGCCAAGAACGCCAAGGGTGAAACGGACTCGCTGCTGGCCAACGACAACGTCACCGGCACGAGTTACGTGACCATCAAGCCCACCGACAAGATCTTCAAGTCCAGCGGCTGCAAGGACTGGGAGGCCGTCGACCCGAAGGCGAAGGGCACGCCCGCCTCCTCGGTGGACGGCGACGGCGGCATGTACAAGGTCGGCGCGGACATCGCGCCGGGCACCTACAAGTCGACCGGGAACACCGCCGACGACAACTGCTACTGGGAGCGCACCAAGGACGCCGAGCACGGCCTGAACTCGCTCATCGCCAACGACAACGTGACCGGCACGGCCGTCGTCACCATCAGCCCGGGCGACGCCTACTTCAAGACCACGGGCTGCGGCGAATGGAAGAAGGCGGGCTGAGCCGGCCCTTCCCACCGCCGCTCACCCCACATCGCCACCGCCGCTCACCCCCCACATCGCTCACCGCACCTGTCCCACCGGCTCCGGCTGCCCGGGCGCCGCCCCGCGCGGCCGGACCCGGTTCCGGGCCCCGTACGGCATGCCGTACACACTTCCCCCGTCACACCACCTGCTGAAGGACTGTCATGCGTCTCTCCCCCCGTGCCGCCACCCTGCTCGCCGTCGCGGCGCTCCCGCTGGCCCTCACCGCCTGCTCCGCCGGCTCCTCCTCCGGCACCGGTGGCGCGGGCGCCAAGCCGGCCGAGGCGAAGGACCTGAACACCGGTCTGCCCACCGGTACGCGGTTGAAGGGCGCGCTGGCACCCGCGCCGGCCTTCCCCGCCGGGCTCAAGCTGGAGTCCGACGGCTCCGCGGACACCGGCAGCCAGTTCCTCTCGCCGTCCGCCCGGCGCACCGCGAAGCCGGACTGCACCAGGCTGGGGGGCACGTCCTGGATCCAGGTGACCGGCTACAAGGGGGGCGTGTCGTTCGCGCAGAACGACTACGCGAACCACGACAAGACCCAGGAGGTCGCCCAGGAGATAGACGCGTTCCAGGGCACCACCGCGAGCTCGGTGCTGAAGCAGCTGCAGACCGTCGCCGGCGAGTGCGGCACGTTCACGGACACCGACACGCACGCCACGGTGAAGGTCACGGGCAAGTCCACGTCCGGGCTCGGGGACGAGGCCTACACGATGACGCTGACGAGCGGCGCCTGGCAGAACGGCACCACGCTGATCGCGGCCCGCTCCGGCAACTCCTTGGTCACCGTGCTGTCCACGGCGGGCACCGACAACGGCGCCGCGTCCGCGAAGAAGGTGACGACGACGGTCCTCGCGGCGCTGAAGAAGGGGTGAAGCCGGGCGGCCAGGCCTGACCACCGGCTCTCCAGTCCCACGACCGTTCCGTCCCTGTGAAGGATGCACATGCGTCCGACGTCCCGCCTCGTCGGCCGGGCGGCCGCCGAGGAAGCCGCCGTACGGGGCCGCGGCGTACCCGCGACCTCGCTGCGGGCCGCGCTCGCCCTCGGCCTGCTGATCGGGTTCTATCTGCTGGCCGTGCTCATCCTCGTCGCACTGGCGGTCCTGGACGTCGTCCTGGCCCGGGGCCCGGGCTTCACGGTCATGGCTCTGGAGGGCTACCTGGGCTCACTGGCGATCGCCTGGTGCGTGGTGCGCGTCGTGCTGCTCAGCCGTGACCGCGGGGATCGGCGGGACGGGCCTTCCGGTCTGCCGCTGACGCCGCGGGAGCAGCCGGAGCTGTGGCGGCGCGTGCATGACCTGGCCGAGCGGGTGGGCACTCGGCCGCCCGCGGAGATACGGGTGATCCCGGGAGCCGGTGCCATGGTTCAGGAGGACGCCCGGTGGCTCGGGCTGGTGGCGGGCGAACGCCGGCTCTTCCTCGGCGTGGCGCTGCTGATCGGCCTGCCGGAGGACGAGCTGGACGCCGTACTCGCGCACGAGCTGGGGCACTACGCGCACGACGACACCCGGCTGGGCGGTCTGCTGTGGGCACTGCGCAGCAGGTTGCTGGACACCGTGCGCACGTTGCGGCACCGGGCCGCCGTCGATGAGGCCGGGCAGAAGGCGACGTTCGCGGCACGGGCCGCCCGGCGCCGGGCGGCCGGCGAGCCGCCACCGGTGAAGCGGGACCCCACACGGGGCCCGGACCACTATCTGGCCATCGTCTTCTCCGCGTACGCCAGGCTGTGCCTGCGCCTGACCGAGGCCGTCAGCCGCCGGCAGGAGTACGCGGCCGATCTGGTGGCCGCCCGGATCGCCGGACGGGACACCACGGCCGCCGCACTGCGCCGCATCCCCGTGCTGGAAGCCGCCGACGACCTCTACTTGAACGGTTACGCCCTGCTGGGCTGGGAAGCCGGGCTGCTGCCGCCGGAGGGGCAGTTCTACGGTGGGCTCGCCCTCCTCATCGCGGACGGCACACGCCGGGCGGAACTGAAAGCGCTGGCCGAGGGGCCGCTCCCGGAGGAGGTGCCCCAGGAGAGGTCTCCCTACGACACCCACCCGCCCACGGCCGACCGCATCGCGGCACTGGAGGCACTCCCCGACGACGGACGCACCCCGGCGTTCGCACGCCGCCCCGCTTCCGCACTGCTCCGGGCGCCCGACAGCCTCCTCGCCGAGCTGGAGCGGGTCGTACTGAGCCCACAGGCGCTGGCCCGGCGGCGGGTGCCCTGGGCCGAACTGCCCTCGCAGACCCGGCGTGCGGGCTGGGCGCGCGGAGCGGAGCCGTTGCTGGGGGCCATGGCCCAGGTGTCCGGTGCGAGGGGCTTCGCCCCACCCGGAGTCCCACACCTCGCCCACCTCCTGGCCCTGCTCGACCACGGCCTGCTGTTCGACATCGCCGACCGGTTGCCCAAGTCGGAGGAGGCGGGCCGGAGCAGTGGACGTGCGTCGCGCGAGTTCGCCCGGACGGCTTTGCGCTCGGCCCTGCGCCAACTGGCCCTGCTCACCGCGCTGGACGCGGGGCTGTGCCGGTGGGAGCTGTGCTGGGCGGGCCCCCCGGCGCGCCAGGTGGCACCCGACGGGCTCGCCGAGGCACTGGAGGAGGCACTGGACCACGCGGTCGCCGATCCACCCCGCACAGGACCGCTGCGCGCTCTGCTGTTCGGCGGCGCAGGTTCCCCGTTCGACGGCATGGCACCCCCGCCCCCCACGTCGGCCTGGCCCCCGCCCCACGCCCCGTCCTGACAGCCTTCGCTGCCCTGTTCCGACAGCCTCAACGGTCGCCTCTTCCTGCGGCCCCGACCCGAAAAGACCCGGTATGAACATCCTGATCGACATAGCCGGCGCCGGCGCCCTCGTCTACGCGGCCGTCACCATCCCCCGCAATGCCCGCAAGGCGCGCGCCGCTCGGGCCGAGGCGAAGGCCAAGGCGCCGGTCAACATCGATCCCGCCAAGTACGGGCTGGTGCCCGCCGCGCAGCTCGACACCCGTTCCGCGGGTCCCGATCCGGAGGCGGACGCGGTCGCGGCGGCCGCTCTCGCCGGTGACTGGCGGCAGGCCGCCGTGTACCTGGCCGGGGCGGGCCGCGACTGGGACCTGCGGTGGTACCGGCTGGGCATCCTCGCGCGCGCCGCCGCCGAGGACGACTCCTGGCTCAGGGCGTGGAGGACCGAGTACCCCGACGACCCGTCCGCCGCGCTCGTGCACGCCGACGCGCTCGTCTCCCTCGCGGGCAAGGTCCGCGGTGCGAAGCAGGCGAAGCACACCACGGCCGAGCAGTTCGAGGGCTTCCACCGGCTGCTGGCCGAGGCGCTGCCCGCCTGCCGGGAGGCCGCCCGGATGGCGCCCGAGGACCCGTGCCCCTGGATCGCGCAGATCACCATCGCCCTGGGGCTCGGCTGGCCGCACGACGACTTCCGTGCACTGTGGGCGGAGATCACCGCACGCGATCCGCACCACTTCGGCGCGCATGTCAGCGCCTTGCAGTACTGGTGCGCCAAGTGGCGCGGTTCCCACGAGCTGATGTACGCGTTCGCCGAGCAGGCCGCGGCCTCCGCTCCGCAGGGCAGCCTGTTGCCCGTGATCTATCTGTACGCGCTGATGGAGCACGCGTTCCGGGACCCCAAGGCGCCCGTGTACAACCAGCCGTTCGTGCAGCCGGCCGTGGACGCCACCCTGGACGCCGTGGACCGGACGCCGGCCGGGCACCACCGGCTTCCGCTGGTCCGGCACCTGCTGGCGGACACCCTGTTCCAGACGAAGCGGTACGCGGACGCCGTCGAGCAGTTCCGCGCGGTCGGCGGATACGTCGGCAGCGTGCCGTGGACGTACTCCGGCAACCCGGTCAGGGCCTTCGTCTTCGCCCGTACCAACACCTTCGTCTCCTGGGAGAAGGCGGGCCGCCCCGCCCCCGCGCCACGCAGCCACGTCACCGGGAGCTGACGAACACCGGAGGCGGGCCCGGCAGGCGGCGCGCACCCGGCCCGGTAACGGATTTCGCCGGGTCAGCGGGCGCGGAAGCGCTCCGGTGCCGTGGTGGGGTTGCCGCCCGTGGGGAGTTTCTGCTGGGGGCAACCGGAGAGGACCTTCTTCATGGCGGCCTTCTCGGCGGCGGTGACCCACAGGCCGTACTTCTTCTTCACCGCGACCTGGTCGGCCACATACGTGCAGCGGTACTTCGTGTTGGGCGGCAGCCAGGTGGCCGCGTCGCCGTCACCCTTGCCGCGGTTGGTGCTCGCGTCGACCGCGATGAGGTTGAGGGGGTCGTTGGCCAGCGCTATGCGCTTGTTCGGGTCCCAGTACTTGGCGCCCTTCTGCCAGGCGTCGGAGAGCGGGACGACATGGTCGATGTCGACCTGGCTGCTGCCGCGCCGGTAGGTGATCTCCTTGCCGGAGTAGGGGTCGGGCTCCAGCAGCCCGTAGGAGACCTTGCAGGTGCCGCCGGTGAACTTCACGGCCTTCAGGTCTCGTTTGAGTATGTCGTCCCGGGTGTCGCAGGAGTTGGAGTCGGTGTCCGCCCAGGCGGTGCCGAACCGGGCCCGGGAGTAACCGGTCTTCGGCGCGCGGCCCTTGACGGCCAGTGAGTCGACGGCGGCCAGGACCACGCCGTTGCCGCCGCCCCGGGACCCGGAGGATCCCGTGCTCTGCCCGGACTTGCAGCCGGTCACGGCGACCAGCACGGCCACGGCGGTGACCGCCCCACCCCTCAGACGCGCCACAATGCGTCCCCCCTCACTCGCCCGGGTCCGCCCGTCGGACAGGGGCGGAATCGTTCCGTCCCTTACGGTAACCGCCGCGCGCCCGACGCCCGATAAGGACTCAAGGGGCACTCCCGGGCAATCCGTCGACGAGTTGGGGCAGAGGGCGCCCGGCAGGGGGAGTACGGCGAGCGAGCGCGTACGCCCGCTCACCTCGTGCCTCCGTGGAGCGTGGCCCGGTGCGGCCCATCGCCCCCGCCTACGAGCTCTACGCCGCCTACGACCCCAGGATCGAGGCCAGGAACTCGCCCACCCAGCCCAGCAGTTCGCGGCCGACCAGCGGCTTGCCGCCGACCTTCGCGGTCTTCGGGCGCGGGACCAGCACCTGGTGGACGGCCGGCTTGATGACCGTGCCCGGGTAGAGGCGCTTGACCCGCAGTTCCTGCGACTCGCGCAACTCCACCGGCGCGAAGCGGACGTTGGTGCCCTGGAGCACGATCTCGCCGACGCCGCACGCGCGCGCGAGCATCCTGAGGCCGGCCACCAGCAGCAGGTTCTCCACCGGTTCGGGCAGCTTGCCGTAGCGGTCCGTGAGTTCCTCGCGGACGGCCTTGATGTCCTCCTCGCTGTTGGCGGAGGCGATGGCCCGGTAGGCCTGGAGGCGCAGGCGCTCGCCGGGCGCGTAGTCGTGCGGGACGTGCGCGTCGACGGGCAGCTCGATCTTGACCTCGAGCGGCGGCTCCTCCTCGATCTCGCCGGTCTCCAGCTGGCGCCGGTAGTCCGCGACCGCCTCCCCGACCATGCGGACGTACAGGTCGAAGCCGACGCCCGCGATGTGCCCGGACTGCTCGCCGCCGAGCAGGTTGCCCGCGCCACGGATCTCCAGGTCCTTCATCGCCACGTACATGCCCGCGCCCATCTCCGTGTGCTGGGCGATGGTCGCAAGCCGTTCGTGCGCGGTCTCGGTCAGCGGCTTCTCCGGCGGGTACAGGAAGTACGCATAGCCGCGCTCCCTGCCCCGGCCGACACGGCCGCGCAGCTGGTGCAGCTGGGACAGGCCGAAGGTGTCGCCGCGCTCCACGATGAGCGTGTTGGCGTTGGAGATGTCGATGCCGGACTCGACGATCGTGGTGGAGACGAGGACGTCGAACTTCTTCTCCCAGAAGTCGACGACGACCTGCTCCAGCGCCGACTCCGACATCTGGCCGTGGGCCGTCGCGATGCGTGCCTCGGGGACGATCTCGCGCAGCCTCGCCGCCGCGCGGTCGATGGACTCGACGCGGTTGTGGATGTAGAAGACCTGGCCCTCGCGCAGCAGTTCACGGCGGATGGCGGCGCCGATCTGCCTCTCCTCGTACGGCCCGACGAAGGTGAGCACCGGGTGCCGCTCCTCCGGGGGCGTGGTGATCGTGGACATCTCGCGGATGCCGGTCACGGCCATTTCGAGGGTCCGGGGGATCGGGGTCGCGGACATCGTCAGCACGTCGACATTCGCGCGGAGCTTCTTCAGCTGCTCCTTGTGCTCGACGCCGAAGCGCTGCTCCTCGTCGACGATGACCAGGCCCAGGTCCTTGAACCTGGTCTCGGCGGAGAACAGCCGGTGGGTGCCGATCACGACGTCCACCGCGCCCTCCTTCAGCCCCTCCAGGACGGCCTTGGCCTCGGTGTCGGTCTGGAAGCGGGACAGCGCCTTCACGCTCACCGGGAACTGCGCGTACCGCTCGGAGAACGTCCCGAAGTGCTGCTGCACCAGCAGGGTCGTCGGTACGAGGACGGCGACCTGCTTTCCGTCCTGTACGGCCTTGAAGGCGGCCCGCACCGCGATCTCGGTCTTGCCGTAGCCGACGTCGCCGCAGATCAGGCGGTCCATGGGGACGGACTTCTCCATGTCCTCCTTGACCTCGGCGATGGTGGTGAGCTGGTCCGGGGTCTCGGCGTAGGGGAAGGCGTCCTCCAGCTCGCGCTGCCAGGGCGTGTCGATGCCGAAGGAGTGGCCGGGGGCGGCCATGCGGGCACTGTAGAGCTTGATCAGGTCGGCGGCGATCTCCTTGACCGCCTTCTTCGCGCGGGCCTTGGTCTTCGTCCAGTCGGCGCCGCCGAGCCGGTGCAGGGTGGGTGCCTCGCCACCGACGTACTTGGTGATCTGTTCCAGCTGGTCGGTCGGGATGTAGAGACGGTCGCCGGGCTGGCCGCGCTTGGCGGGCGCGTACTCCACGACCAGGTACTCGCGGGTGGCGCCCTGCACCGTGCGCTGCACCATCTCGATGTAGCGGCCGACGCCGTGCTGTTCGTGGACGATGTAGTCGCCCGCCTCCAGGGTGAGCGGGTCGATCGTCTTGCGGCGGCGGGCCGGCATCCGGGCGCCCTCGCGGCCGGTCGCGCGCTGGCCGGACAGGTCGGTCTCGGTGAGCACGGCGAGCTTGAGCGCCGGGTCCACGAAGCCGTACTCGATCGAGCCGCAGGAGACGTGCACGACCGACGGGCTCAGCTCGCCGAGGTCAGCGTCCAGGCGGGCGGCGATGCCCTCGCCGCCGAGCACCTCGGCCGTGCGGGCGGCCGGGCCGTGGCCCTCGGTGACGTACACCGCGCGCCAGCCGTCGGCGAGCCAGCCCTTGGTGTCGGCGAGGGCCCGCGCGGTGTCGCCGCGGTAGGTCTCGGGCGCGTGCATGCCGAGCTTGAGGGTGTCCGCGTCCAGTTCCTCGTCGGCGGCGAAGGGGGACACCGACCACCACATCATGTCCAGCTCGCGCGCTCGGTCGCGGACATCGGCGATGGACCACAGGGAGGCGGCGCCGACGTCGATCGGGGCTTCGCCCCCGCCGGCGGTGGCCGCCCAGGAGGCCTGCAGGAACTCCTGGGAGGTGGCGACGAGGTCGGCGGCACGCGTGCGCACCCGCTCCGGGTCGCAGACCACGGCCATCGCGCCCTTGGGGAGGACGTCGAGGAGCAGTTCCATGTCGTCGACCAGGACGGGGGCCAGGGACTCCATGCCCTCGACCGCGATGCCCTCGGCGATCTTGTTCAGGAGTTCGCCCAGCTCCGGGTGCTCCTCGGCGAGGGCACGCGCGCGTGCGCGGACGTCGTCGGTGAGCAGCAGTTCGCGGCACGGCGGGGCCCACAGGCCGTGCTCGGCGACTTCGAGGGAGCGCTGGTCGGCGACCTTGAAGTAGCGGATCTCCTCGACGTCGTCGCCCCAGAACTCGACGCGCAGGGGGTGTTCCTCGGTGGGCGGGAAGACGTCCAGGATGCCGCCGCGTACGGCGAACTCGCCGCGCTTCTCGACGAGCTCCACGCGCGCGTAGGCGGCGGCCGCGAGGGCTTCCACGACGTCGTTCAGGTCGGCGGTCCGGCCGGTCCTCAGGGACACCGGCTCCAGGTCGCCGAGGCCCTTGACCTGCGGCTGCAGCACGGAACGCACGGGCGCGACGACGACGGAGACGGGGCCGGTCTCGGGGTCGTCGGGGCTGGGGTGGGCCAGGCGCCGCAGGACGGCGAGACGGCGGCCGACGGTGTCGCTGCGCGGGCTGAGCCGCTCGTGCGGGAGGGTCTCCCAGGAGGGGTACTCCACGACGCCCTCGGCGGGCAGCAGGGAGCGCAGGGCCGCCGCCAGGTCCTCGGCCTCGCGGCCGGTCGCGGTGACCGCGAGCACCGGACGGCCGGCCTCGCGGGCCAGGGCGGCGACCGTGAAGGGGCGGGCCGCCGGGGGGCCGACGAGGTCGATGTGCATGCGGTTGCCGTCCGCGGCCGCCGTGATCGCTTCCGCGAGGGCGGGGTCCTTGACGACGGCGTCGAGCAGGCCGTGCAGGCTCATGGGGGCTTTTTCCGTCCAGGGGTGGGCAACGCAAGTAGCCCGGTGCGGGTGGCAGCCGGGGGTGTCCAGCGTACGACTCCGTCGGGGGTGGCGTCGGAGCCTGTGGACAACTCCGCGTCCTCGTGCCCGGTGCTGCTGTGGGCCATCCAGGGAGCTGCGCCCACCCGGACCCCCGTGGATTCCGGCTCGGTCGGACGCAAAAGGACCCGGTGCCGGAGAGCCCCAGGACTCCCCGGCACCGGGTCTTCCCCCGCAACCCCCGTATGCGGTGGTCCTGACGTCGGCCCAGCCCGCGCGGCTAGTCCGTCGCGATCGCGTTCAGCACATTCATCCGGCCCGCCCGGAACGCCGGGACCAGCGCGGCGAACAGGCCCACGAAGGCCGAGCCGATGAAGACCGTGATGATCGTCGGCCAGGGGATGTCGAGAACCTTCAGGCCCTGCAGCGCCAGGAGCTTCTGGGCGGTCGCGCCCCAGCCCATGCCCAGGCCGAGGCCGAGCAGGGCGCCGAAGACGGCGATCACCACGGACTCCAGGCGGATCATGCGGCGCAGCTGGCGGCGGGAGAGGCCGATGGCCCGCATGAGGCCGATCTCCCGGGTCCGCTCGACCACCGACAGGGCCAGGGTGTTCACGACACCCAGGACGGCGACGATGATCGCGAGCGCGAGCAGGCCGTAGATCATGTTCAGCAGCTGGCCGATCTGGTCCTTCAGCGCCTTCTTGTAGTCGGTCTGGTCGCGCACGGTCAGCTCCGGATACCTGTGCAGCGCGGTCTTCAGCGCCTTGTAGGCGGCGGCCTGCTGTCCGTCCTTGGCGGAGGCGAAGACCAGCTCGTCCAGCGGCATCCTGTCGGCGGGGATGTACTTGGCCATGGTGGCCAGGGAGGTGTACATCGCGCCCTTGTCGATGACGGTGTCGTCGCTGGTGATCGCGCGCACCGTCAGGTGGGCCGTGGAGCCGTCCCGGAAGGCCACGGAGATCTTGGAGCCCAGGTGGATGCCGTGGTCCTCGGCGAACTTCTGGTGCACCGACATCGAGTCGGGCCGGTAGGCGTCCTTGAGGTCACCGGCGACCGTCTTGGTGCGCAGGTCGGTCGCGTAGGTCGGGTCCGCGCCCGTGATGGCGGTGTCCTTGAGTTTCCTGCCGTCCGGGGTGGTGAAGTCGGCCTGGGTGGGCCGGTACTCGGTGACCCGCGCGAGGCCCGGGGCGGACTTGACGGCCTGAACCTCCTGCGGCTTGATCAGCTGCTGGTTGTCGGGCGAGATGATGAAGTCCGTCCCGACGGTCTTGTCGAGCTGGTCGGTGGCCGAGGCCACCATGGAGGAGCCGACCACCGACAGGCAGGCCACCAGGGCCAGGCCGATCATCAGGGCCGCACCGGTGGCGCCGGTGCGGCGCGGGTTGCGCAGCGCGTTGCGCTCGGCCATGCGGCCCACCGGGCCGAAGATCCGCAGCATGACCGCGCCGAGGACCCGGACCAGTCCGGCGGCGAGCAGCGGGCCGATGACGACGAAGCCGATCAGCGTGGCGACCACGCCCAGGCCCAGCCAGCCCGAGCCTGCCTTGGCCTTGTCGGCGGTCGCGGCGACGTACAGGCTCCAGCCGCCGGCGGCGGTGAGGACCAGCCCGATCACGGCGCGGACGGCGCCGGCCTTGGCGTCGGCCGGAGCGCCGGCGTCGCGCAGGGCGGCCATCGGGGAGACCTTGCCGGCCCGCCGGGCGGGCAGGTAGGCGGCCAGGACGGTGACCACGACACCGAGGAGCAGGCCGACGGCGGGGGTCGTCCAGGCGACGGTCAGGTCGTCGGTGGACAGATGCATGCCCATCCTGCCCATGAGCTTCATCAGGCCGACCGCGATGCCGACGCCCGCGCCGACGCCGAGCACGGAGCCGATCACGCCTAGCAGCAGCGCCTCGATCAGCACGGACCGGTTGACCTGCTTGCGGGAAGAGCCGATGGCGCGCATCAGGCCGATCTCGCGGGTGCGCTGGGCGACCAGCATGGAGAAGGTGTTGATGATCAGGAAGATGCCGACGAGGAAGGCGATTCCGGCGAAGCCGAGCATCGCGTACTTCATGACGTTCAGGAAGCTCTCGACGCTCTTCTGGTTGGCGTCGGCGACCTCCTTGGCCGTCTGCACCCTGTAGCCGTGGCCGAGGGCGGCCGTGACGTTCTTCTTCAGCTGGTCGTTCGTCACGCCCTGGGCGGCGGTGACGTTGACGTTGGTGTAGACGCCGGTCCTGCCGATCAGGGTCTGCTGGGCGGTCTTGGTGTCCAGGTAGAAGATCGCGGCGCCGGGGTTGGTGACCTTGAAGGCGGCGATGCCGGACACGCGCGCGTGGTGCGTGCCCACGACCGAGATCATGCCGATGTCGTCACCGAGCTTCAGGTGGTGCTTGGCGGCGGTGTCCTCGTCGACCATGACCTGGTCCGGGCCCTGGGGCGCCGCACCGGAGGTGATCTTCATGGTGCGGGCGTCGTTGCCGTTCCAGCTGCCGACGATGGTCGGGGCGCCGCTGCTGGGCGAGAGCTTGTCCTTCTTGGCGTCGACGACGGTGACCGAGGTGGAGAACACCGTGCCCTCGGCCTTCCGCACGCCCTGGGCGCCGCGGACCTCGCCGACCACGGAGGCCGGCATGACCGGCGGCTTGCCGGTGCGGGAGGTGGTCTGCCCGGTGTCGGAGGAGCCCTTCGCGCTGACCGTCACGTCCGAGGCCGTGGCCTGGAACAGCTTGTCGAAGGTGGTGTTCATCGTGTCGGTGAAGACAAGGGTGCCGCTGACGAAGGCCACCGACAGCAGGACCGCGATCGCGGAGAGCGCCATCCGGCCCTTGTGCGCGAAGAAGTTGCGCAGCGAGGTCTTCATGACGGTCATGACGTGCGCCCCCGGGCGTCGAAGTCCTTCATGCGGTCCAGGACCTGATCGGCCGTCGGCTGGTGCATCTCGTCGACGATCCGGCCGTCGGCGAGGTAGAGCACGCGGTCGGCGTAGGAGGCGGCGACGGGGTCGTGGGTGACCATCACGATGGTCTGGCCGAGTTCGTCCACCGAGCGGCGCAGGAAGCCGAGGACCTCGGCGCCGGCGCGCGAGTCGAGGTTTCCGGTCGGCTCGTCCCCGAAGATGATCTCCGGGCGGGCGGCGAGGGCGCGGGCCACGGCGACGCGCTGCTGCTGGCCGCCGGAGAGCTGGGCCGGCCGGTGCCTGAGCCGGCCGGCGAGCCCGACGGTCTCCACGACGCGGTCCAGCCAGGCCTTGTCCGGCTTGCGCCCGGCGATGTCCATGGGCAGCGTGATGTTCTCGATGGCGTTCAGCGTCGGCAGCAGGTTGAAGGCCTGGAAGATGAACCCGATCCGGTCCCGGCGCAGTTGAGTGAGCTTCTTGTCCTTCAGCCCGGTGATCTCGGTCTCGTCCAGGTAGATCTTGCCGCTGGTGACGGTGTCGAGCCCGGCGAGGCAGTGCATGAGCGTGGACTTGCCGGACCCCGAGGGGCCCATGATGGCGGTGAACTGGCCCCGCGCGATGTCCACGTCCACGTGGTCGAGGGCGACGACACGGGTCTCGCCGGACCCGTACGCCTTGACGACCTGCCGCGCCCGCGCGGCAACGGCCGTAGGCCCTCCAGTGCCCCCGTGCCTGGGAATGGTCACAGCCGATGTCACGGTATGTCTCCTATATCGGTTGGCAAATCGGTGAGTTGTGCCCCGGCGTGCTCCGGCTTGCCAGGGCGTCGTCTTGAGTACGTCGTCGAGTCTCGCGGCCGGCGGGCTGTGGCGCGCTGGTGCGAAGCCCCCTCTTTCCCGGGGGAAAACCCCACCCCGCCGGTGCGGTCGGCCGCCCCCCAGCGGCGTAAAGCCAGGTTAAGGACCGGGCCCCGCCCCTCTCGTCCTCCGCCGGAACGAACCCTCCCCGAGCCGTAGTACGGAGGTACCCCTAGGGGTGGTCCACCCCCGGGCGGAGATCCCCTCGGGGTCGTCTCCACCCTTCGGTGCGGAGAGCCTCCACCCTGCCGTTGCGTCAGGGTCAAGTTCCGGCTGCCGTGGGAAGCTGTCGTACCGGACATAGGTGCAAGGGGCACGGGAGGGGATCCGATGGGGGGCACGACACCCGCGATACGCGGCGGCAAGGTCCACAGGCAGGACACCCGGCGCCGGGGCGCCGTCGTCGCCGCGCTGATGCTGGCGATGGCGCTGGCCGCGCTGGACGCCACCATCGTCTCCACGGCCGTACCGCAGATCGTCGGCGACCTCGGCGGGTTCTCCGTCTTCTCCTGGCTCTTCTCCGGCTATCTGCTCGCCGTGACCGTC
The DNA here is from genome assembly GCF_042868225.1 of Streptomyces sp. NPDC007856. Lineage (NCBI taxonomy): Bacteria > Bacillati > Actinomycetota > Actinomycetes > Kitasatosporales > Streptomycetaceae > Streptomyces > Streptomyces sp. NPDC007856. The sequence continues at coordinate 146,002 of NZ_JBIAEC010000014.1, forward strand.
ACGCTCCCCGTCTACGGCAAGCTGTCCGACACCTTCGGCCGCAAGCCGGTGCTGATGACGGGCGCGGTCGTGTTCCTGCTGGGCTCGCTGCTGTGCGCGGGCGCCTGGAACATGGCGGCGCTGATCGCGTTCCGGATCGTGCAGGGGCTCGGCGGCGGGGCGTTGCAGGGCACCGTGCAGACCCTCGCGGCCGATCTGTATCCGCTGGCCGAGCGCCCGAGGATCCAGTCCAGGCTGTCCACGGTGTGGGCGGTGTCGGCGGTGGCCGGGCCGGGGCTCGGCGGGGTGCTCGCCGCGTACGCGGACTGGCGCTGGATCTTCCTGATCAACCTGCCGATCGGCGCCGCCGCGCTGTGGCTGATCGTCCGTCATCTGCACGAGCCCGAGCGGGAGAAGCCGGCAAACGGCACCCACGCGCGCGTGGACTGGGCCGGCGCGCTCGCGGTGTTCGCGTGCGGCGGGGTACTGCTGACCGCGCTGGTGCAGGGCGGGGTCGCCTGGCCGTGGCTGTCGGCGCCCTCGCTCACGCTGTTCGGCACCGGTCTGGCGCTGGCCGGTGTGGTGGTCGTGGTGGAACGGCGGGCCGCGCAGCCGATCATCCCCGGGTGGGTCTGGCGGCGCCGGACCATCGCGGCCGTGAATCTGGCGCTCGGCGCGCTGGGCCTGCTGATGGTGGCGCCAAGCGTGTTCCTGCCGACGTACGCGCAGTCGGTGCTCGGACTCGCGCCGGTGGCCGCCGGTTTCGTGCTGTCGGTGTGGACGCTCAGCTGGCCGGTGTCGGCGGCGCTCAGCCAGCACGTCTACCGCCGCATCGGCTTCCGGGACACCGCGCTGCTCGGCATCGGTGTGGCCGCGCTGGTCCTGTGCGCGTTCCCGTTCCTGCCCTACCCCGGCTCGTGGTGGCAGCCGACGCTGCTGATGCTCCTGCTGGGCGCGGCGCTCGGGCTGTTCCAGCTGCCGCTGATCGTCGGGGTGCAGTCGACGGTGGGCTGGTCGGAGCGGGGCACCACGACCGCGTCCGTGCTGTTCTGCCGGCAGACCGGACAGACCCTGGGCGCCTCGCTGTTCGGCGCCGTCGCCAACGGGGTGCTGGCCGCGCGGCTGGGTGGGGCCGGCGACCTGGACTCCGTCACGCGCGCGTTGGACGCCGGTACGGCCCCCGAGGCGACCCGGCGCGCGATCGCCGACGCGGTGCACGCGGTGTACCTCGGCGCGGCGGCCGCGGCGGCCCTGGCTTTCCTGGTGCTGCTGCTGGTGGCGCCGCGGCGGTTCCCGGTGCGCGAGGAGTGACCCCGCCCGTCGGCGTGTGCCGCGAGAGCGCAGGTTAACGCCGGTAACACGCCCTCTCGGCGCGGGTTTTCCGTAGTAAGCGCATACCGACTGGCCAGTTTGGTGAAAACGTCGCACGGCCCGGAACGCGCGAGTAGCGTGCGTGGCTCCACGCCCCCACCTCCCTGCGGTCCGCCGCCACGGACCCGAGCCACGCAAGGAGCCCCGGGATGTCCTACGACCCGCCGCGCCCGTCGTACACCCCGCCCCATCCGCCCTACGACCCGCCCCGCCCGCCGTACCAACCGCCCCACCCCGCCCACGGCGCACCGTCCCCCTACGACCCACCCCCCTCCGCCTCCCTCACCTACCCCTGGCAACCCCCACCCCCGCAGCCGGTTCGCCCGGACCGCCGGCCGCCCCGTGAACCCCTCGGTCACCACAGCGACCTGCGGGTGCTGCGGAGCGCCTACCGCTGGCAGCGGCGTACGGCCACGCTCACCGCGCTGGGCTACTTCACGCTGTTCCTGGTGCTGTCCGCGACCGCGCCCGGCGTGATGACGCGCACGGTCGCCGACGGCATCCCCGCCGGCCTGCTGCTCGCCGTGATCCAGATCCCGGTCACCTGGCTCGCGATCGCCCTCTACGAGCACACCGCGCGCCGGCACGTCGATCCGCTCGCGGACCGCATCCGCAAGCAGGCCGAACTGAACGCCCGCCGAGGAGCGGTCCGATGAGCGGCGCCGGCACTCCGGCCGTGGGAGGCTTCGCCGGTTTCAGCGGCACGGCCCAGTCCATGTCCCTGGTCGCCTTCTCCACCGTCGCCACGGTGACCCTGCTGCTGTGCGTGATGACCGGCCCCGACCGCGACGACCTCGACGAGTTCTACACCGGCTACGGCTCCCTGTCCCCGCTGCGCAACGGCCTCGCCATCGCGGGGGACTACATCTCCGCGGCCACCGTCCTCGGCACCGGCGGAGTGATCGCCCTGTGCGGCTACGACGGAGTCGTCCTCGCCCTGAGCACCGCGCTGTCGCTGATGCTGCTGATGTTCCTGCTGGCCGAACCCCTGCGCAACGCGGGCCGGTTCACCATGGGCGACGCACTCGCCCGCCGGCTGCCGGGACGCTGCGTGCGCATCACGGCCTGCGCGGTGACGATCGCCGCGCTGCTGCCGCTGATGCTGGTCCAACTCGCCGGAACCGGACAGCTGATGGCGTTCATCCTGGGCTTCACCGACGAGTCGCTGAAGACCGCGTGCGTCGTCGGGCTGGGCGCCCTGATGATCGCCTATGCGGCGATCGGCGGCATGAAGGGCACCGCCCTCATCCAGATCCTGAAGATCGTGATGCTGGTCGGGTCGGGCGCCGTGGTCGCCGTACTGATCCTGCGCCGCTTCGACTGGGATCCGGGCGCGCTGTTCACCGCGGCCTCGCGGCAGAGCGGCGCCGGGCCTGCCTTCCTGCGCTCCGGGCTGGAGTTCGGCACGTCGGGCAGGTCCCGCCTCGACATGATCGCCTCGGAGCTGACGGTGGTGCTCGGCGGCGCCTGTCTGCCGCACATCACCATGCGCATGTACACCGCCTCCAGCGCCCGCCAGGTGCGCCGCTCGATGTCCTGGGCGGTGTCGATCGTCGCGCTGTTCGTGCTGGTCATCACCGTGGTCGGGTTCGGCGCCACGGCGCTGGTCGGCCGTGCCGTGATCGCCGGGGCCGATCCGCAGGGCAACACCGCGTACCTGCTGGGTTCGCGGGCGGCCTTCGGCGCGGACGTGTCCACGGCGGAGACCTTCCTGTTCACCATGGTGACGACGGCGATCTTCCTGACCCTGCTCGCCTCGGTCGCCGGGATGATCCTCGCCTGCGCCAACTCCCTCGCCCACGACGTGTTCGCGGCCCGCGTGCAGGAGATGCCGGCCCCGCGCGAGATGGCCCTCGCCCGCGTCTCGGCGCTCGCCATAGGCGTGCCGACGATCCTGCTCGCCACCATGGTGCAGCACCACAGCCTGCAGCCCCTGGTGACGCTCTCCTTCTGCCTGGGCGCCTCGGCCATAGCGCCGGCCCTGGTGTACGGGCTGTTCTGGCGCCGCTACACCCGCAGCGGGCTGCTGGCGACGCTGATCGGGGGCACGCTGACCGTGCTGCTGCTCATGCCGGGCACCAACCTGGTCTCCGGCTCACCGGTCTCGGCGTTCCCGCACGCCGACTTCAACTGGTTCCCGTTCACCACGACCGGCATCGTCTCCATCCCGGCCGGCTTCCTCTTCGGCTGGCTCGGCACGATCGCCTCGGGCCGCACCAAGGCGGAGCAGCAGCGGCACCAGTACGAGGCGGTGGAGGGGTGGATCCTGGCGGGGGCCGTCCGGGAGGGGGGTGGGCCGACCGGAGCGGGGCTCGGGAGCCGGCGGCCGTGAGGGACGCTATTCCAGGGCCGCTTTGCCGGTCAGTGAGATCAGGCTGCTGCGGACCTGGTCCATGTGGGCCCGCACGTGGTCCCAGGTCTCGCCGTGCTCGCGCAGCACCTGCTCCGTCTCCCGGGCGATGTGTTCCTCGCGCACGCGCGCGTCGGCGAGGATCTCGACGGCACGCGCGCGTGCCTCCTCCTGGCTGCGGCGCGCGTACTCCTCGGCCTCCCCGAGGGCGCGCTCGGCGTCGGACAGCGCGGTCTCGGCCCGGCTCACCCGCTCGGCGTGCCGGGCGTCCAGCTCGGCGGTCCGCTCGACCTCCTCGCGCTCGGCCTCGGCCCACCGCTCGGCGTGCTCCCGGGACTGCTCGGCGAGCATGCCGGTGGTGCGCTGCCGTACCTCGCGCAACGCGGCGAGCGCCTCCGAGCGCCCTTCCTTCACCTCGCGCCGGGCGCCGACGCGGATGTCGTCGGCCTCGGCGCGCGCGGCGAGGAGCCGCTGGCGGGCGCGTTCGTCGGCCTCCGCGCGGAGCGCGTCCGCCGCTTCCTGCGCCGTGCGGCGTACGCTCTCCGCGCGCGCTTCGGCCTGCGCGAGGTGCTGTTCCGCTTCACACCGCGCGCGCTCGCGCAGGTCCGCCGCCATCTCCAGCACGAGCTGGTACACCCGCCGCGCGCCCTCCCCGAGCGACTCGTACGTCTGCGGTGCGAGCCGGGCGACGACCTCGCGCATCCGCGCGGCCTCCGCCTCCATGTCCTTGGCGAGCACGGTCAGCCGCGCGGCCCGTTCCCACGCGGCGTCACGGTCCTGCGACAGCTCCTCCATCCAGGCGTCGACCTGCTCGGGGCGGTAGCCGCGCCCCCGGACGGTCACGAATCCCTGCGGCGACACCGATGCGCTGCTCACCCTGGGAACCCCTCTCCACCGGACGTACACGACAGGATGATTTCGCGCATATCTTGATGGATTGGGTGTAAGTGTTCATAACGCGACACTCCGCAGTCACAGCACGCTCGAAACCCCGCACTTCGCGATCGGTGTGGCGGGTGGGACCGGCTACAGCACGTCCTCCTCAAGGGTGACGATCACACTGCGAACGGGCGCCAGTTCCGCCAGACGCGCCGCGTCCGCCGCCGTCGCGCGCCCCTCGGGCGAGGCGAACGCCGCGCGCAGCCCGTCCAGCGAGTCCCACTCCAGCGACGCGACCAGGTAGTACGGCACACCCCCGCGCACCGGCGCCGTCTCCCGGCCGAGCGTGTAGCGGCGCAGCCCGGGCAGCCGTCGGCCGAGCGGGATGTGCACCTCGCGGTAGTGCCGGTCGAATGCCTCGGGGTCGGCAGGAGTCTCGTACAGGGCGAGGAAACGGACCGTCATCGGGCGGCCCTCCCATGGCGCGTGAGAACGGCGGCGCCCACCCGTTCGGCCGACAGGCACTCCAGATCGGCCGGCTCACTCCCGGCCGGAAACAGCCGCCGGCCCTGCCCCAGCACCACCGGGAAGGTCAGCAGCCGGTACTCGTCGACCAGGTCCTGCTCCCGCAACGCGGCCACGACGGCGAGGCTGCCGCTGACGACCACGTCCCGCCGCTCGGCGCGCACGGCATCCGCCAATTCGCCCTTCAACAGATGGGAGTTGTCCCATGCGGACACGTCCGGGTTGCCGCGGGAGGCCACCAGTTTCGGTACGGCGTTCATCCGGGCGGCGAAAGGGTCGTCGCGGCCCGGCCACAGCCGCGCGAACAGCTCCCAGGTGGTACGGCCCAGCAGCAGAACTCCTGCGTCCAGCACGCGGCCGAGCCGGAACTTGTCCCCGGCGACCCCCTCCGGGCCGTGCCGGAAGATCCAGCCGCCGTACGGCGTGCCCGCGGAGCCGTCCGGGTCGGACACGATCCCGTCCAGGCTGATGAACTCGATGACGACGACACTCATGACGACGGTCCCTTCGCTCGGTTGCTCACCGGTACCTACCGGCGGAACCGGCCGGACTCATCGCCCGCACCCGGAAATTCGCGTCGAGTTGCCGTCGGAGGGCTGTCAGCTCACTCGGCGGCGGGCGCAGGGGGCGCGAACGCGGCCAGGACGCGCGGATCGGCGAACACCACGTTCCGGGCGACCCGGCCGCCGGTGACCGTCAGGACCTGCACGGTGTGCAGCGCATGGCCACTGCCGGGCTCCGGCGCGTACGCCGCGAGCGCCGGCTGCCCGTTGGCCACCACCCGCTCCACCCGCCAGCCCGTACCGCGCAGCGCGAACACCCGCTCCATGAACAGGCCGTAGTCCCGCCTGCCCCGGTACCACAGCGGCACCGGCGGCATCTCCAGGACGGCGTCCTCGGTGAGCAGCCGCACCAGCGCCGGCACATCGGCCGCCTCGAAGGCACGCATGTAGCGCAGCACCACCGCCCGCACCTCGGGATCCGCCGGTTCGCCGACCGCGTCGATCGCGACGTACGCGCCCCCGCGCGCGAGGGCGGCGCGCGCCCGCTGCAACGCGCTGTTGACCGCCGCCACCGACGTCTCCAGCTGCTCGGCGACCTCGGCGGCGGAGAACTCCAGCACCTCGCGCAGCACCAGCACGGCCCGCTGCCGCGCCGGCAGCAGCTGCAGCGCCGCCACCAGCGCCAGCCGCAGGTCCGCACGCGCCTCCACGTCGAACCGCGCCTCGGGGAACGGCTCCAGCCACGGCACCTCGGGCGCGGGCGTCAGCGGCGCGCCGGGATCGCCGGAAGGCGCTCCCAGCCCGGACGGCAGGGGGCGGCGCGAACGGCTCTCCAGAGCGCTCAGACAGGCGTTGGTCGCGATGCGGTACAGCCACGTCCGCACGGACGCGCGCGTGGCGTCGTAGCGGTCCCGTGCCTTCCAGGCCCGCAGCATCGTCTCCTGCGTCAGATCCTCGGCCTCGTGGAACGAGCCCAGCATGCGGTAGCAGTACGCCACCAGCTCGCCCCGGTACGGCTCGAAGTCCACCGGCCCATCGTGCCCTTCACGCGCGCGTGAAGGGCACGATCCGCTCACACCGGGCCGGCGTCGCCTACAGCAGCCCGTCCCACATCTGCTCCAGCAGCACCGACCACCAGCTCTCCGGCGAACCGAGCGCCGCCGGGTCCAGGGCGGCCAGCTGCGCCTGGAAATCGACGGTCCAGCGGCCCGCCTGCTCCTGGTTCAGCCCGCACCGCAGGCGCCACATCCGGCCTAGCAGCGCCAGACAGCGCGCGAACTCCGGCAGCCCGGTGTTCACGAACTGTGGCGGCACCGGAGCCCCGCCCGGCCCCGCCTCCACCGGCACGGCCACGATGTTCGCCGTGCCGTACTGCACACAGATCGCCTTGCCGAAGTCGGTGCCCATGACGAGGTACGAGCCCGCGTCCGAGGCCGGCTGCACCCCGCGCTCGGCCGCCAGCTCCGCCAGCGTCGGCACCGGCCGGCCCGGCTGGGCCTGCGCCCAGAAGAACGGGCCCATGTCCACCGGCAGACCGGCCACGACCAGCGTGTGCGCCACGATCGGCGGCACCCCCTGCCGCGACACCGCCTGCTGCTCGAACCGGAAGACCCCCGGCCCGAACGCCGCCGCCAGCTCCTGCGCGATGCCCTCCGGCGGGACGGCCGGCGCGGCCTGCACCGGCGGCAGCGGCGCCCGCACCGGCGCGGGCCGCGCCGGCCCGTCCGCCACCTGGTGCAACTCGCCCTGGTGCGCCAGCAGTTGTCGCATGCCCTGCTGCCGGCTCGCATGGTCCGTGCCGTACGGCGCGATGCTCGTGATCCGCGCCTGCGGCCACTGCTCCCGGATCATCCGCGCGCAGTAGGCACCCGGCAGCTCGCACGACTCCAGCTCCGTGTGCAGCTCCAGCACCTGGTCCGGCGGCACGTTCATCGCCCGCAGCTCGTGGAAGATCTGCCACTCCGGGTGCGGCGTACCCGGCGCCGAACGCCGGATCAGCTGCTGCTCCGAACCGTCCTGCGCGCGATAGCGCAGCACGGCCTGATAGCCGGGACCCACCGTCGGCTGCCCCTGCTGCGGATACCCGTACGCCGGCGGCTGCCCGGGCGCGCCCGGCGGCGGCATCGCACCCGGCGGCATCGGCTGCGGGGCACCCGGCACGCCCGGCGGCATACCCGGGGCGCCCGGCGCACCGAGTGCGCCGGGGGCGGGCGGCGGCGGGGGTGCCCCCGGACCGGTCACCGGGGGTGCTGCCAGCACGGTCTCCGCGTGGTGCACGGCCCCGCGCCCGCCACCCGGCACACCGGGCGCGCCGGGCGCACCGGGACCGGCAGCGGCGCCCGGAGGCTGCGGGGCGCCGGGGAAGCCGGGAGCCGCGGGGGCGCCCGGAGGCAGCGGTGCGCCAGGCACCGGAGGCACACCCGGGGCGCCCGGAACCGGGGGAGCGCCGGGCGGATTCGGCATGCCGGGGGCGCCCGGAGGCTGCGGTGCGCCGGCGCCCATCTGGCTGGGGTCGGCCAGCACCGTGGCCGCGTGGTGCACATTGCCCGAAGGCGCGGCAGGCGGATTGGGGGCGCCCGGCGCATTCGGGGCGCCCGGCGCCTGCGCGCCATGCGCACCACCGGGACCCTCGGGCCCCTCCGGCCCGAGCGCCGACACCAGCTGTGTCGGCACATACCCACCGGCAGGCGCACCCGGCGCGGGAGGCGTCACCGCGCTCCCCGGGCGCGCGCCCGGCGCACCAGGGGCACCCGGCGGCGGAGGCGGCGCACCCATACCACCGCGCGCCTTCTTCGGCGGCGGCGCGGCCTTGCTCGTCGCGGCATCCGCGATGTCCCCGGCATTCGGCGGGAGCCGCCGCGCCGCGGCACCCGTGTCGGCCGGAGGCTGCGGCACACCCGGCGCGGGCGCCTGCGGATAGCCGTAACTCGGAGCACCCTGCGGAGCGCCGGGACCCTGCGGATAACCGTAGGTCGGCGCGCCCGGGGGCGGCGGCGGGGGCGTGCTGCCCTGCGGAACACCCGGCGCACCAGGAGCGGCGGGTGCCCCGGGCACGCCGGGCGCGCCCGGCGCGTATGCAGTGCCAGGCGTCCCCGGCGCACTCCCAGGGGCGGACGAGACACCCGGCGCGCCCTGCGGGAAGCCCTGCGCGCCCGGCGTGTTCGGAGTATCGAGCGCCGGCGCGACCGCCGTCGGCGGCAGCTGGCTGCCCCCCGACATCAACGCCGTCTTCGCATCGGGCACGCTCACCGGCGGCCGCGGAGCCTCGTCCTCGGGATCGCTCAACGGCGGCGCGAACACCGTCGCGGGCAACGGCACCGAACGGTCGTCCTCACCGGAGTCCGCGTTCGTGTCCGTACCGGCCCAGGGCGTGGCCCCCACTGGCACCTCCGCGGAAGGCGCACCCACAGGAGCAGCCGCCCCGGACGCGCCCGCCGGCACCCCGGCCCGCGTCTCCGCCGGCCCCGCCCCACCGGACGAAGCCCCACCACCGGCACCGGCACCGGCACCACCGCTCGCGCCGGCACCAGAAGACCCGGCACCCGCACCCGAACCGTCCTCGCCGCCCGGCCGCCGGTCCCCGATGCCCAGCTTGTCCGCCGCCTCCTGCAACCACTCCGGAGGAGTCAGCAGGAACGACGTCTGATTCAGATCCATCCGGGCGGCAGCCGGCGCCGGAACCGCGTCCTGCGGCCCCTCCGCACGGCCGTACTCCTCCTCGTACCGGCGGATCACCTCACCCACCGGCAGCCCCGGCCACAGCGTCGCCTCCCCGCTGTCCCGGGCGATCACCAGCCGCTGCGCACCCGCGTCCGAACGCGGACCCTCCGCCCGGTCCTCGCCCCACACGACGAAACCCAGCTCGAACTCCCGCACCCGCACCTCACGATGCTGGTACGCGGGCACGTCACCGTTGATCCACTCCTCGGCGCGCTCCTGCGCCTGCGCGTAGGTCACCATCGCCTGAAGCTCACTCCCCCACCGGGCCGGAAGACGCCGCACCGGAAGAACCGGAAGCACCGGAAGACACCGGGACGACACGCGCGAAGCCGCCGTCCACCATCAGATTCGCCACCGTCTCCAACTCCGGCGGACTGCCCGCCAGCCGCGACAGAAAGGCGTCGAAATCGTCACCGCACGGCAGCAGCAGACGCTCCACCCGCTCCGCCGGCGACCACGACGGATCCACATCACGCACATCGTCGTACGCGCAGAACCACACCGAACCCGGCCGCTCGCCCTTCACCTTCACCGCGAGCAACCCGCCCTGCACGAACGCCACCCCGAGGTAATCCTTCGTCAGATGGTCGCGCAGACACTTGTTCACATACACCAGGTCATTGACCGCCGCCTCCTCACGCACCGTGAAGAACGGCTGGTCCAGCAGCAGACCCAACTCGGCGTCCAGCGCCGTACCCACCGGCGCACACCCGCCCGCCGCCTTCAGGAACGAGCGATACGCACCCGGAAGCCGGTAACCGAGATCCTCCTCGACACCCTGAACCTGCGCCTCCGACACCGCCACACCCGACTTCGGCAGCCCGAAATGCGCCGGCCGCGTCTCCTGCAACGGCCGCGTCCCCCGCTTGCCGTGGTCCACCGCCGCCGTCGCCACCCCACCGTGATGCCGCAGCAACGCCTTCACCTCGACCGGAACCAGCTCCAGCCGCCGCGTCCCTGCAACGTGATGCCACGTCCAGCCGTGCGGCGTCGCCACATCCGGCACCGTGTCCCACAACTCGTGCCGCTGCGCCGCCAACGCCGCGTTCGCCGACACATAGTCCGTCAGCCGCAACTCGTCGACACCGAAACCCTCCGGCGGCTCGGCGATCTCCACCGCCACGCGCGCGTACGGAGAGAAATCCGGGTAACCACGCTCATCGACCCGTACCCCTCTCGGGTGACGCGCCGCCCGGACCGGATCCGGAAAGTGCACGACCTGCCCGGCGTAGGCCGCGTTCGGCGGCGCGGCTTGCTGCCCGAGCCGACCTGTCGTCATGGCGGTAGCCCCCTGCGGCGTTCTCTCTGGCCTCAAATCGGCGGTGTCGATCGCGGATGCCGACAGCCTATGCGGTACGCCAACCCCGGTCACCGGCCCACCACCTCCCCGGACCGACCACCCCTCCCCTCACCCCCGGACACCACCCTCCACCTCCGTGACCAGCCGTCACCCCACCGTGACGACCAGCCCCGACCCGGGCGTGTCGCACCGCCCCAGCTTCCGCACCGGCCACGGCATTTGGCACCCTGTGTCCTTCGGGGGAAGCCGGGGAACGCCCGGGGAGGGGAAAAACGATCATGAACACCTTGCGAAGCGGAGGTACCGACGTGCGGTCCGGCGACCCACGCATCGGCTGGAGCGGCACCGACACACCCCCCGCTCCCACCCTCCGCCACCGCCGCGACGGCATCCTGCCCACCGTCGCCGCCGCCCTCTCCGTCCGCGGCACCACCCTCACCGGCACCGCCGCCCGCAGCGACCAACCCCCGCCCCTGCACCCCCTCGTCCAGGACTTCCTCGACACCCTCACCAGCGGCGAACGCGACCGCTTCACCGGCCGCTGCGCCGAGACCATCCTCATCTCCCGGCACCTCAGCGCCGCCGACGCCGCACGCAGCAAACGCGCCGCCCGCAAACCCATGACCAACGGCGAAGCCCGCAAAGCCCTCAAACACGCCAAACTCACCGCCCGCCGCATACGCGAGGACGGCGACCCCCTCCACGGCAGCTTCGCCACCCCCTGCCGCGCCTGCACCGCCCTCAGCGCCCACTTCGGCGTCCGCATCGTCGACCCCACGGCAACCGACGACTGACAACCCCCCGTCAACACCAGCGACACCGCACCACCAGCGGACTCGACGAGAACGAAGGGCAGATGCACCCCGACCGCACCTCCACCACGCGCTTCCCCGTACTCGTCGACGCCGCCCTGCGCGCCGCCGGCTGGCAACCCGGACGCTGGGACATAAAGCAGGCAGAGATCTGGGCCGACACCCTGCGCGAACACACCTCACCCGCCGGACACCGGCACACCGTCTTCCCCGCCGCCGTCGAAGCCTGGGCCGAATTCGGCGGCCTCACCATCACCCCCGGCGGCCCCGGCCGCCAGATCGCCCCCGCCACCCTCCACCTCGACCCCCTCCACGGCCTCCACCACGCCCGCACCCTCGGCGACCTCGGCCGCGCCCTCGGCACCGAACTCTGCCCCCTCGGCGAAGAGACCGACACCACCGCCGTCCTCGCCGTCGACACCGAAGGCCGCGTCTACACCCTCGACCACACCGGCGACTGGTACGCGGGCCCCGACATCGACCACGCCCTCACCACCCTGATCACCGGCATCGAACCGGTACGACTCACGGCGGGCTGACACACCGAGAACCGGCCCACGCCGCGAGACCGGCCCACGCCGCGAAAACCGGCCTAAACCGCCGGAATCACCGCCGACACCCGGAAACCCCCCGCATCCGTCGGCCCCGACACAAACGCACCACCCAGCGCCACGACCCGCTCCCGCATCCCGAGCAGGCCGTTCCCACCCGACGGCAACCGCGCCGCCGACGCCGACCCCGGCTCCGGCGGCGGCTCGTTCTCCACCTGCATCGCGATCTCCGACACCCGATGCGCCAGCCGCACATGCGTCTTCGCACCCGCCGCATGCTTGTGCACGTTCGTCAACGCCTCCTGCACCACCCGGTACGCCGTCTGCTCGACCTCCGCCGCATACGACCGCACCTCCCCCTCCACCGACAGCATCACGACCATTCCCGCGGCCGCCGACTGCCCGACCAACTCGTCCAGCTCCGACAGACACGGCCCCTCCACCCCGCCGTCCGCCTCGGCCACCCGGGAAGCCGCAGCCGCAGCCGCCACCCCCACCGCCACCAACGGCACCCCCGGAGCCCGCCGCACCGGACCCTCCCCCGCCCGCAGCACCCCCAGCATCTCCCGCAACTCGGTCAACGCCTGCCGGCCCATGTCCCCCACCAGCGCCGCATTCCGCACCGCCTTCTCGGGATCCTTCCGCGCCACCGCCTGAAGCGCGGCGGCATGCACCACCATCAGACTCACCCGGTGCGCGACCACGTCATGCATCTCCCGCGCGATCCGCGTCCGCTCCTCGTTACGCGCCCACTCGGCCCGCTCCTCCGCCCGCTCGGCCAGCAACTGAAGCTCCCGCTCCAGACTGTCCGCCCGCTCCCGCAGGCTCTCCATCAACCGCCGCCGCGCCCCCACATACAAACCCAGCAGCACCGGCGGAGCCGTCAGCCCCAACGCCGTCGTCACCGCCGCGAACGGCACGAACCAGTCACCCAGCGTCAGGTCACCCCGCGCCATGTCCTGCCGCACCCGCACGAACGTCACGACCGCCGTCCCCACCAACGACATCCCCGCCAGCGCCGCGATGATCCGGCGCGGCAGCTCACACGCGGCGAGCGTGTACAGGCCGACGATCGCCAGCAGGAACCCCATCTGCGCCGGCGTGATCGCGATGGCGACCAGCACGACGGCGATCGGCCACTTGCGCCGCACGAGCAACACGGAGCCGGCCATCACCCCGAAAACGATCCCCACCGGCATCGGGATGCCGGCATCCCGGGCGAAGGCAACACCCTCCGCTCCGCACTCCACGGCGGACACCAGCGCGAGACTCCCGTCGAGTACCGCACTGCGCCACCTGGCCCACCACCAGGGCCCGGTCAGGGCCGTGGTGTGCTCTTCCCCCGTCGTGGTCATGCCTCCAGCCTAAGGGCGTCGGCTGCGGCTTTTCCGGTGACTTTCGCCGACCTCCACACGCCACACTCCGTAACCGAACGGCGTCGAAACCCACCGGAATCACTCGAACTGGTGAACCCTTCCTGTTCGACCCCGGAACGGAGCATTCCGGCCAGACGGCATGCCCATGGCACATTCGCCTGACAGGTACGCCGACTTCGAGAGCCTGCGGGAGCGGGCGGAGGCCCTGCGGCGGGCCGGGCTCAGCCGACGACAGATCCGCGACCGGCTGCACGTCGACAACAACGACATCCTCAACCGCCTCCTGGAGGGCGAGCCGCCACCGGAATGGACGAAGCGCCCGAACGCGAAGGACGACCTGCGGGAGAGGGCGCGGGAGCTACGACTCCAGGGGTGGACCTACGACCAGATCCAGGTGGAGCTGGAGTGCTCCAAGAGTTCGATCTCGCTGTGGGTGCGGGATTTGCCGAGGCCGGAGCGGCGCGACCCCTCGGAGCAGGCAAAGCTCGCGGCCCGGAAGCGCTGGGAGCACGAGCTCGCGGTGCGGGACGAAGAGCGGCAGAAGACCAAAGCGGCGGCCGCGAGCGAGATCGGCGCAATGACTGCTCGCGAGCTGTTCATGACGGGCGTCGCCCTCTATTGGGCCGAGGGGCCAAGGACAAGCCGTACGACCGTCGCGAAAACGTACAGTTCGTCAACAGCGACCCGGGCGTGATCCGGATCTATCTCGCCTGGCTGGATCTGCTTGGGGTAGAACGCGACCGCCTCCGATACCGCGTCATGATCCACGCGACTGGCGACGTCGAGGGCGCCAAGCACTACTGGGCTGAGCTCGTCGGCGTCGACGCCTCGGCGTTCCAGCGGACGACAATCAAGAAGCACAACCCGAAAACGATCCGCAAAAATGTGGGCGAGGGCTATCGAGGCTGTCTCGTGATCGGCGTCTTGCAAGGCGCCGACCTTTTATCGTCGCATCGAAGGCTGGTGGACAGGCATGGTGGATGCGGCCTCCGGGATCACGGCCCCCCTCTCCTCAGGTAAGGTCTGACGCAGCCATCCGCCATGGGGTAACTGGTAGCCCGCGGGCCTTTGAAGCCCTGTAGTGCTGGTTCGAATCCAGCTGGCGGAGCTGCTCGGTTCGGGCCCTGACCTCCCCGTCAGGGCCCACTCTCACCTCCCCCAAGCAGCACCCCGGTATCCTGCGGCTGTCACCCCACTCACCCACAGCCGAAGGGCAACCCCGTGAGCGCCATCCGCCCGGCAGCCGTAGTCGTTCTCGCAGCGGGTGAGGGCACCCGTATGAAGTCGGTCACACCGAAGGTCCTGCACGAGATCTGTGGCCGGTCCCTCGTGGGCCATGTGCTGGCCGCCGCCCGAGAGTTGGATCCGGAGAATCTGGTCGTGGTCGTCGGCCACGCCCGTGAGCAGGTCACCGCTCACCTCGCCGAGATCGACCCGGACACCAGAACCGCCGTACAGGCGGAGCAGAACGGGACCGGGCACGCCGTACGGATGGGCCTGGAGGAGCTGGGCGGGGCCGTCGGCGGGACCGTCGTGGTCGTCTGCGGGGACACGCCGCTCCTCACCGCCGACACGCTCAGGCAGCTCGCCGAGACGCACGCCACCGACGGCAACGCGGTGACCGTGCTGACCGCCGAGGTTCCGGACGCCACCGGGTACGGCCGGATCATCCGCGACGAGGCGACGGGTGCCGTGACCGCGATCGTGGAGCACAAGGACGCGACCGACGCCCAGCGGTCGATCCGGGAGATCAACAGCGGGGTGTTCGCGTTCGACGGGCAGCTGCTGGCGGACGCGCTGAAGAAGGTGCGGACGGACAACAGCCAGGGCGAGGAGTACCTCACCGACGTGCTTGGGATCCTGCGTGAGGCCGGGCATCGGGTCGGGGCCTCCGTGGCCGGGGATCACCGGGAGATCGCGGGCATCAACAACCGGGTGCAGCTGGCCGAGGCGCGCCGGATTCTCAACGACCGGCTGCTGACCGCGGCGATGCTGGACGGGGTCACCGTCGTCGACCCCGCTTCCACCTGGGTGGACGTGACCGTCTCCTTCGAGCGGGACGCCCTCGTTCATCCCAACACGCTGCTCACCGGGTCGACGCACATCGGTGAAGGTGCCGAGGTCGGGCCCAACAGCCGGCTGAAGGACACCACGGTCGGTGCCGGGGCGCGGGTGGACAACACGGTGTCCGACGGGGCCGTGGTCGGGCCGGAGGCGTCCGTGGGGCCGTACGCGTATCTGCGGCCCGGGACGCGGCTCGGTACCAAGGGCAAGATCGGGACGTACGTCGAGACGAAGAACGCCTCGATCGGTGAGGGCACGAAGGTGCCGCATCTGTCGTATGTGGGTGACGCGACGATCGGTGAGTACACGAACATCGGCGCGGCGAGTGTGTTCGTGAACTACGACGGTGAGAGCAAGCACCACACGACCGTCGGGTCGCATTGCAAGACGGGGTCGGACAACATGTTTGTGGCTCCTGTCACGGTCGGGGACGGTGCTTACACCGCCGCCGGCTCTGTGATCACGAAGGACGTGCCGCCCGGTTCGCTGGCCGTGGCCCGTGGTCAGCAGCGGAATATCGGGGGTTGGGTGGCTCGGAAGCGTCCGGGGAGCGCGGCTGCGAAGGCGGCCGAGGCGGCGTCCCGGAGCGGTGAGAGCGAGGACTGACCGGAAACGGGTACGTCAAACACGGCGTACCGTGATAAGTGCACATCCGCACGCGTGCACCCGCACCCCTACCAGCTGGTTCGGCCTCTCATGCCCAGACGGGAGGTCGGAGTAGCAGCCGGCTGGCTGAGACAACCTCTGAGGAGACTGTGCTGTGACCGGGATCAAGACGACCGGCGAGAAGAAGTTGATGTTCTTCTCCGGCCGCGCCCACCCCGAGCTTGCCGAGGAGGTCGCCCGGCAGTTGGGTGTCGGGGTCGTCCCGACGAAGGCCTTCGACTTCGCGAACGGTGAGATCTACGTCCGTTATCAGGAGTCGGCGCGTGGTGCGGACTGCTTCGTGATCCAGAGCCACACGGCTCCGATCAATCAGTGGATCATGGAGCAGTTGATCATGATCGATGCGCTGAAGCGTGCGTCGGCTCGCTCCATCACGGTGATTGTGCCGTTCTACGGTTACGCGCGGCAGGACAAGAAGCACCGGGGTCGTGAACCTATTTCGGCGCGTCTGATCGCGGATCTGATGAAGACGGCGGGGGCGGACCGGCTTCTGACCGTGGATCTGCACACGGACCAGATCCAGGGTTTCTTCGACGGGCCGGTGGATCATCTGTTCGCGCTGCCGCTGCTTGCCGATTATGTGGGCGAGAAGGTGGACCGGGACAAGCTGACGGTGGTGTCGCCGGACGCGGGGCGTGTGCGCGTGGCGGACCGGTGGTGTGACCGGCTGGGTGCGCCTTTGGCCATCGTGCACAAGCGGCGGGACAAGGATGTGGCGAACCAGGTGACCGTCCACGAGGTCGTGGGTGAGGTCAAGGGGCGTGTGTGTGTTCTCGTCGACGACATGATCGACACGGGTGGGACGATCTGTGCCGCCGCCGATGCGCTGTTCGCGCATGGTGCGGAGGATGTCATCGTCACCGCCACGCACGGTGTGCTGTCGGGTCCGGCCGCGGACCGGCTGAAGAACTCGCGGGTGAGTGAGTTCGTGTTCACGAACACGTTGCCGACGCCGGCGGAGCTGGGCCGGGATCTGGACAAGATCACGGTGTTGTCGATCGCTCCGACGATCGCGAGTGCGGTGCGTGAGGTGTTCGAGGACGGTTCGGTGACGAGCCTCTTCGACGAGCAGTGAGGTTTCTGCGGCCCCGCTGGGTGAGGTAGCCGAAGATCCTTTTGGGTGCGGCCTCCTGGTCCGAGTAGACTGCTGCAGTTGCTCGGCGAGGGAGGCCGTTCTCCGTTTCTGACGGGGTTCGGCGGTCCGTTATCGACGCGCTCTTCGTAGCAGGCCGTTCGTGGCCGGGTGACCACGTCCGTTCCCAGTTCCTACGAGGAGTGATCATCATGTCCGAGGTGAAGCTCACCGCCGAGACCCGTACCGAGTTCGGCAAGGGTGCCGCGCGCCGCATCCGCCGTGACAGCAAGGTTCCGGTTGTTCTCTACGGCCACGGCACCGAGCCGCTGCACCTGACCCTGCCGGGTCACGACCTGCTGCTGGCGCTGCGTACGCCGAACGTCCTGATCTCCCTGGACATCGACGGCAAGACCAGCGAGCTGGCGATCCCGAAGGCCGTGCAGCGTGACCCGCTGAAGGGCTTCCTGGAGCACGTCGACCTGCTGCTGGTCAAGCGTGGCGAGAAGGTCACGGTCGAGATCCCGGTGCACACCGAGGGCGAGCTGGCCCCGGGTGGCAACCTGCTGGAGCACGTCCTGAACACGCTGCCGGTCGAGGCCGAGGCGACGCACATCCCCGAGGCTGTCACGGTCTCCGTCGAGGGTCTGGCGGCCGGTGACTCCGTGCAGGCCAAGGACATCACGCTGCCGAGCGGTGTGACCCTGGCCGTCGAGGAGGACGCGGTCGTTCTGCAGGTGCTGCAGGCCCAGGCCGAGGAGACCGAGGGCGAGGCCGCCGAGGCGGGCGAGGAGCAGGCCGAGGCCTGAGCCGCCGGCGTCAGCCTCTGACGTCGTCATCATTCGTTCAGCCGCTGCTCTCCCTCGCGGGGAGTGGCGGCTGGCGCGTATCGAGGAGAGATGGACGTGACCACCCCCGCCAGCAGTGACCCCTGGCTGATCGTCGGGCTCGGGAATCCCGGGCCGGAGTACGCCATGAACCGGCACAACGTCGGTTTCATGGTGGCGGACCTGCTCGCGGGGCGGATCGGGGGGAAGTTCAAGCGGGCGGGCAAGGCGCAGGCGCAGGTGCTGGAGGGGCGGATCGGTCCGGCGGGGCCGGGCAGCCGGCGGGTGATCCTGGCGAAGCCGATGTCGTACATGAATCTGTCCGGTGGTCCGGTGAACGCGCTGAGGGACTTCTACAAGGTGCCGGTGGCGAACATCGTGGCCGTGCATGACGAGCTGGACATCGACTACGGCACGCTGCGGCTGAAGCTGGGCGGTGGGGACAACGGGCACAACGGTCTGAAGTCGATGACGAAGGCGATGGGTTCGGACTATCACCGGGTGCGGTTCGGGATCGGCCGGCCTCCGGGTCGTATGCAGGTGGCGGACTTCGTGCTGAAGGACTTCTCGTCGGCGGAGCGCAAGGAGCTGGACTACTTCGTGGACCGTGCGGCGGACGCGGTGGAGTGTCTGGTGATCGAGGGGCTGGAGCGGGCGCAGAGCGCGTACAACTCCTGACATGTGCTGGTACGGCGGACAGCGAGGTTGACCGCTCGTGCGGGTATGGCCAATGATCCCGGCCATGCCTGCCACAGCCAGCTCTGCTCGCCAGGCCTCCGTGACCGCGTTGCGGTGGGGGCGGGTCGCGGCGACGGGCGCGCTCGCCGCGTTGATCCTGTTCGCCGGGGTGTGGGGTTCCTGGGGGACCGCGCAGCACGTGATGCTGGCCAAGGGGCGGGAGCAGGGCACGGTGCGGGTGACCTCCTGTGCGGACGACACCTGCAGCGGTCCTTTTTCACCGACGTCGGCGGGGGCGCGGGCACGCGCGCGTGTGGAGATCGCGGAGTCGGTCGCGGTGCGCAAGGGGCGGACGTACGACGTGGTGTTGAAGCCGGGTACGGCGGACGCGGTGCGCTCCGGTCCGGCGGGGATGCTGTATGCCTGGGTGCCGTTGGGCGGGGCGTTTCTGCTGGCCTCGGTGGTGGTGGCGGGCGGGTTGCGGCGGACGCGGGTGGCGTGGGTGCTGGCGGGGTGCGGGGTGGCTTTGCTGACGGGGGCTTTTCTGGCGGTGTCCGCGGGTTCGTGATTCCGTGGACCACCGGCGCACGGTGACGGCCGTGGCCGGACGGCGGACATGACGCTGCCCGACGGGCACTGCAAGCTGTTCTGGAACTTCGTGGGGGGAGACAGGGTCGGCCAGGCACCAGGTGTTCTGGACCGACTGCCAGGGCTCCGGCGGCGGTGACGGTACGCCGTCGTCGGGTCCGTCGTCCGGTTCGTCGTCGAGTGGGTCCCCCGTGCCGTCCGCGTCCTCGTCCTCGTGGCCGTCCGTGTCCTCGTGGCCGTCCGCGTCCTCGTCCACGTCGCCGTCCGCGTCCTCGTCGCCGTCCGCGTCCTCGTCCACGTCGCCGTCCGCGTCGCCGTCGGCGTCCTCGTCGCCGTCCGCGTCGGCCCCTGGCTAGGCGTCCTCGTCGTCGCCCGTTCCCGCTGTGTCCTCCTCGCCGTCCGCGCAGGGTGGTGGCCGTCTCGCCGAGACGGGTAACGGCGTTCCGGTGGGTGCGCTGTCGGGTGCCGCGGCCTGCTGGTCGCTGCGGGCGGCTGTCTGGTGGTGCGGCGCCGGAAGGCGCGTGGCTGACCGGTGCTGGAAAGGGCGGTGCCCCCGGGGTCGTACGACCTCGGGGGCACCGCCTGTTTCGGCGGCGGGTCAGCCGGTGTTGCGCAGGCCTGCCGCCACGCCGTTGACGGTGAGGAGCAGGGCGCGGGCGAGCAGCGGGTCGGGCTCGGTGCCCGCGGCCGCCGCGTCGCGCTGGCGCTTGAGCAGGGTGACCTGGAGGTAGGAGATGGGGTCCAGGTAGGCGTCGCGGATGGTGAAGGTCTGCTTGAGGACGGGCTGGGCGTCCAGCAGTTCCTGTTCGCCGGTGATCCGCAGGACCTCACGGACGGTCAGCTCGTGTTCGGCCCTGATGGTGTCGAAGACGTGCTTGAGGTCGTCGGGGACGAGGGTGTCGACATAGTGCTGGGCGATCCTGAGGTCGGTCTTGGCCAGGGTCATCTCGACGTTGGAGACGAAGTTCTGGAAGAAGTGCCACTGCTGGTGCATCTCGTCGAGGACGGTGTCCAGGCCCGCCTCGCGCAGGGCCTTCAGCCCCGAGCCGACGCCGAACCAGCCGGGGACGATCTGCCGGGACTGGGTCCAGCCGAAAACCCAGGGGATCGCGCGCAGGCCGTCGAGGCCGGCGCCGGAGTCGGGGCGCCGGGAGGGGCGGGAGCCGAGGTGGAGTTCGGCGAGCTGGTCGACCGGGGTGGAGGCGAAGAAGTAGGCGGGGAGGTCGGGGTCCTCGACCAGGCGGCGGTAGGCGGCGTGGGCGGCGTCGGAGACGACGTCCATGGCGGCGTCCCAGCGGGCGAGGGCCTCGTCGGACTGGCGGGGGGCGGTGTGCAGGGCGGAGGCCTGCAGGGTGGCCGCGACGGTCAGTTCCAGGTTCTCCCGGGCGAGGGAGGGGATCAGGTACTTGTCGGAGATGACCTCGCCCTGCTCGGTGACCTTGATCTCGCCCTCCAGGGTGCCCCAGGGCTGGGCGAGGATGGCGTCGTGGGAGGGGCCGCCGCCGCGGCCGACGGTGCCGCCGCGGCCGTGGAACAGCCTCAGCCGGACCCCGTAGCGGTGGGCGACGTCGCGCAGCCGCCGCTGGGCGCGGTGGATCTCCCACTGGCTGGTGGTGATGCCGCCGAACTTGGAGGAGTCGGAGTAGCCGAGCATGACCTCCTGGACGTCGCCGCGCAGCGCGACCAGGCGCCGGTAGGACGGGTCGGAGAGCATGTCCTCCAGGATGGTGTCGGCGGCGCGCAGTTCGTCGGTGGTCTCCAGCAGGGGGACGATGCCGATCTTCGCCCAGCCGGCGTGGAGGTCCATCAGTCCGGCCTCGCGGGCGAGGACGGCGGCGGCGAAGACGTCGTCGGCGCCCTGGCACATGGAGATGATGTAGGACTCGACGACCTCGGGGCCGAAGACCTCCAGGGCCTTCTTGACGGTCTCGAAGACGCCGAGGGTCTTCTGACCGGCGGCGTCGACGGGGGCCGGGGTGGGGGCGAGCGGGCGGCGGGAGCGCAGTTCCTTGGCGAGGAGCTTGGCGCGGTACTCGCGGGGCATGTCGGCGTACCGCCAGGACTCCTCGCCGAGGCGGTCGAAGAGCTGGCCGAGGGCGTGGTGGTGGGCGTCGGCGTGTTCGCGGACGTCCATGGTGGCGAGCTGGAGGCCGAAGGCGGCGAGGGTGCGGATGGTGCGGGCCAGGCGGCCGTCGGCGAGCAGGCCGCCGCGGTGCTCGCGCAGCGAGGCCTGGATGATCCTGAGGTCGTTCAGCAGTTCGCTGGTGCCGAGGTAGTCGCGGCCCGCCTCGTGCGGGATGCCCCTGGCGAGGCGCTGCTTGGTGTTCTCCAGCTTCTGCCGGATGCAGGTGGCCTTGAGCCGGTAGGGCTCCTCGGCGTTGAGGCGCTTGTAGCGGGGGCTGATCTCGGGGAGCACCTCCAGGTCCTGGGTGAGGGACTCCAGGAGTTCTTCGGTGGCGCCGGTGTAGCGGATGGAGTTGGAGAGCAGTCCGCGCAGCTCGTCGATCATCTCCAGGGCGTCGTTGATGCCGTGCTCGTGCTGGAGGATGAGGACGTCCCAGGTGACCTGGGGGGTGACGTTGGGGTTGCCGTCGCGGTCGCCGCCGATCCAGGTGCCGAAGGTGAGGGGGCGGGTGTCGTCGGGCAGCTTGACGCCGACGCGCTCCAGTTCGGCCGTGAGGTCCTCCAGGACGTCGCCGACGGCCTCGGCGTGCAGTTCGTCGAGGTAGTAGATGGCGTTGCGGGCCTCGTCGGCGGGCTCGGGGCGGACGACGCGCAGTTCGTCGGTCTGCCAGACGAGGTCGATGTTCTCGGCGAGGCGGACGTCGTGGCGGCGGCGGTCGGAGCCCTGGACGGGGGTCTCCAGGAGCGCGGCGATGCGCCGGAGCTTGTTCAGCACCGAGCGGCGCGCGGCCTCGGTGGGGTGTGCGGTGAACACCGGGCGAACGTTCAGGTTCTGGACGGTCTGCTTCAGGTGTGCCGGGTCGGCGTCCTTGAGCCGGTCGGCGGTGCGGGCGAGGAGGCCGCCCTCGGCGGCGCGCCGGGCGCGCAGTTCGCGGCCGCGGTGCACCTGTTCGGCGACGTTGGCGAGGTGGAAGTAGGTGGAGAAGGCGCGCACCAGCTTGGCGGCGGTCTCCAGTTCGGTGCCGCGCAGCAGTTCGGCGGCGGCCTCGCCGTCCTCGCGAGTGAGGCGGCGGACCTTCTCGACCAGGTCGAGGAGCTCGGGGCCTTCCTGCCGTACGAGGGTCTCGCCCAGGAGATCACCCAGTCGGCGGATGTCGGCGCGCAGCTCGCTGCTGGTCGTGGTGGTCTGGTCGTCGGCACTGCTCACAGGTGCGGCTCCTTGCAGTGTGGAAGCTCTCTGGGAGGGAACCCGGCCGGCTGCCGCGCGGCGGGCGCCGCATACGGGCCGGAGCGTCCGGGAAGGAAACTTCAGCGGACCGCGCTGTCCGACCGAGTTCAAGGATAGGTGTCGATGGGGACGCGCAGGCTCCGGGGCTCTTGCCGCCGCTCGACACGCTGCCATACTTACGACGCCGTAGGTTACGGAACCGTAGGAAGTGCCGTCGCCTTCCGTGCGGTCCCGGCGGCCCGGCAACTGCCTCGACCCTCGACCCCACAGGGGACGCGCATGACCTCAAGTTCCGATGTGATCGACGAAGCCCGTAAGGCCGACGACAGTGCGACCGCGTCCGCCACGCTGGGTGGCGAGCAGAAGCGTTCGATCGAGCAGATCACGCTGCTTCTGTTCATCACCGTGCCGTTCCTGGCGCTCGTGGCGGCCGTGCCGCTGGCCTGGGGCTGGGGGGTGAGCTGGCTCGATCTGGGCCTGCTGGTGTTCTTCTACTTCCTGGGGTGCCACGGCATCACGATCGGTTTCCACCGGTACTTCACCCACGGTTCGTTCAAGGCCAAACGGCCGCTGAGGATCGCGCTGGCGATCATGGGTTCGCTGGCGGTCGAGGGGCCCCTGGTGCGCTGGGTGGCCGATCACCGCAAGCACCACAAGTTCTCGGACGCGGAGGGCGACCCGCACTCTCCGTGGCGGTTCGGCGAGACGGTTCCGGCGCTGATGAAGGGACTGTGGTGGGCTCACATCGGCTGGATGTTCGACGAGGAGCAGACCCCGCAGGACAAGTACGCGCCGGATCTGATCAAGGACCCGGCGATCCGGGCGATCTCCCGGCAGTTCGTGTACTGGACGGGCGTCTCCCTGCTCCTGCCGCCGCTGATCGGCGGTCTGGTGACGATGTCCTGGTGGGGCGCGTTCACCGCGTTCTTCTGGGGTTCACTCGTACGGGTGGCGTTGCTGCACCATGTGACGTGGTCGATCAACTCGATCTGTCACGCGGTGGGCAAGCGGCCGTTCAAGTCGCGGGACCGTTCGGGCAATGTGTGGTGGCTGGCGGTGCTGTCGTGCGGTGAGTCCTGGCACAACCTGCACCATGCCGACCCGACCTCGGCGCGGCACGGTGTGATGCGCGGCCAGATCGACTCCTCGGCCCGGTTCATCCGCATCTTCGAGCTGCTGGGCTGGGCGTACGACGTGCGCTGGCCGTCACGCTCGCGTATCGATTCGCGCCGGAACACCGACCAGGGCGGCTCCCGGCGCCGGACGGAGACCGCGAAGGCGGCATGATTGACGCCGTGGCGACCGACTCCAGCAGTACCTCCAGCAACGACAAACCGCGGCGGACCCGCCGGACCCGTATGACCGGTGCGGAGCGCCGCCAGCAGCTGCTGGAGATCGGTCGTACCCTCTTCGCCGCGAAGGGTTTCGAGGGCACCTCGGTGGAGGAGATCGCGGCGAAGGCCGGGGTGTCCAAGCCGGTGGTGTACGAGCACTTCGGCGGCAAGGAGGGCCTGTACGCGGTGGTGGTGGACCGCGAGATGCGCCGCCTGCTGGACATGGTGACCAGCTCCCTGACCGCAGGCCATCCGCGTGAGCTGTGCGAGCAGGCCGCGTTCGCTCTGCTGGACTACATCGAGGAGTACACGGACGGCTTCCGCATCCTGGTCCGTGACTCCCCCATCCCCCAGTCCACGGGCTCCTTCGCCTCGCTCATCTCCGACATCGCCACCCAGGTGGAGGACATCCTGGGCCGCGAGTTCAAGTCCCGCGGCTTTGATCCGAAGCTGGCCCCGCTGTACGCGCAGGCGCTGGTCGGCATGGTCGCCCTGACCGGCCAGTGGTGGCTGGATGTGCGCCGCCCGAAGAAGGCGGAGGTCGCCGCGCATCTGGTGAACCTGGCGTGGCACGGGCTGGACGGGCTGGAGCAGAAGCCGCGGCTGATCGGGCACCGCAAGGCGTAGCCCAGGGGCTCCGCGCCCCGCGGTCATCGGGGCTGGAGGAACTCCAGCCGGTTGCCGACGGGGTCCTGCGAGTAGAAGCGCAGGTGGCCGGGGAGGTTGTCGTCCCAGGTGACCTGCGCGCCCTTGGCGGTGAGGCGGGCCGCGTACGCCTCGATCTCCGTGACCCTGAGCCCCGGATGGGCCTTCTTCGCCGGTCGCCAGTGACATTCTCCGCCTCCGGCGGGGGCGTCTTCGATGCCCAGGTGGAGCTGCACGGCCCCCGCCTGGAACCAGCAGCCGCCGCGCGCCGCGAGCACCGGTGGCTTCGGGATCTCCGTCATCCCCAGAACGTCGACGTAGTACGCCCGCAGCGCGTCCTCCGACCCGGGCGGGGCCGCCAGCTGCACATGGTCGACCGCGGCGAGCATGCTCAGGCCTCCTTCACGGCGACGGCGAACAGCCGGCGGAAGGGCAGGACCGTGCCGTACGGCGCGCTGGGGTAGGCCTGCCGCAGCAGGTCCCGGTACTCCGCCAGGAACGCGTCGCGTGCCTCGGGGTCGTCGGCGAGCGCCGTCAGTGCGGGCCTGAGGCCGGTGCCCTTCACCCAGTCCAGGACGGGATCCTCGCCCTGCAGGAGGTGGAAGTACGTCGTCTGCCACACGTCGGTCGCGCAGCCCAGGCGGGCGAGCCGGTCCAGGTAGGCGCCGGGGGTGTGCACGGAGTCGGTGCGGCGCAGGACGTCGGCGAGCCGGGACTTCCAGCGGGGGGTGCCGGCGAGTTCGCGCATCAGGGCGTGCAGCGGGGCGTCGATGTTGTCGGGCACCTGGAAGGCGAAGGTGCCACCGGGCCTGAGGCCGGCGGTCCACTGGGCGAAGCGGTCGGCGTGGTCCGGCACCCACTGGAGGGTCGCGTTGGAGACGATCAGGTCGTACGGCTCCCCGGGCACCCAGGTGCGTACGTCGGCCGGGGCGAAGTCCAGCCGTCCGCCGCCCGCGGTGGGGCCTTCGTGCTCGGTGTGGGCCCGGTCGAGCATCTCGGGCGAGTTGTCGTAGCCGGTGGCGTGGGCGGCGGGCCAGCGTTCGGTGAGCAGCGCGGTGACGTTGCCCGGGCCGCAGCCGAGGTCGGCGATGCGGGGCGCCGGCGTGGGGAGCGCGGGGACGCGGGCGAGGAGGTCGGCGAAGGGACGGGCCCGGTGACCGGCGTGTCGCAGATACTGCCCGGGGTCCCAGATCGGTGTCGTCATACCACCACTGTCCTCCCGGCTTATCTCGACGTCAAGAGGCTTGACGTCAAGAGACTTCATGTCGACACAACCACTACACTGATCTCCATGGAGGACGAGGTCGATCGGCTGGTCGCAGCGTGGCGCCGGGAACGTCCGGACCTCGACGTGGAGCCGCTGGAAGTGCTCAGCCGGGTGAGCCGACTCGCCCGGCATCTGGACCGTGCGCGCCGGCTCGCCTTCGCCGAGCATCAGCTGGAGCCGTGGGAGTTCGACGTGCTGACCGCGCTCCGGCGCGCGGGCACGCCGTACCAGCTCTCCCCCGGTCAGCTGCTGACGCAGACCCTGGTCACCTCGGGCACGATGACCAACCGCATCGACCGGCTGGCCAAGAAGGGCCTGGTGGAGCGGCTGCCCGACCCGAGCGACCGGCGGGGCGTGCTGGTCCGGCTGACCGGGACCGGCCGGGACCGCGCCGACCAGGCGCTGGCCGGCCTGCTGGAGCAGGAGCGGGCGATCCTCGCCGAGCTGTCCCGCGCCCAGCGCGCCGAACTGGCCGGTCTGCTACGCCAGTTGACCGCCCCGTTCGACAACATCCCCGGTTAGCTCGGCCGGTCCGACCCCCGCCCGGCGGGCGAGGGCGACGGCGGCCAGTGTCGAGTGGACACCCAGCTTGCCGAGGACGTTCTGCATATGGGTGCGCACGGTGTGCGGGGAGAGGAACAGCCGCTCGGCGACGGCCTTGCGGCCGAGGCCCGCGACCATGCAGCGCAGCACCTCCCGCTCGCGCGGGGTGAGGGACTCCACCAGCAGCTCGCTCTCGGTGCGGTGCCGGCGGGCGGCCGTCAGCTCCCTGAGCACACCGGTGAGCAGGGCGGGCGGCAGATGGGTCTCGTCGCGCAGCACACCCCGGATCACCGTCAGCAGCCGGGACAGCGAGCAGTCCTTGGCGACCCACCCCGAGGCACCGGCCTGCAGCGCGAGCGCCGCCCGCCGGGAATCGTCCTTCTCGGCGAGCACCACGATCCGCACGGCGGGCTGGGCGGCGCGGACCCCGGCGACCAGCGAGAGCCCGTCGACCAGGCCCTCCTCGTTCCCCTCCTGCACGGGCACGGGAACCGTCGGACGGCTGCCGGGCGCATGGCCACCGAGGTCGGCGTCGACCAGCAGCACATCGAAACGGCGGCCCTCACCGGCCGCCCGCTCCAGACAGCGCAGTGCGGCGGGGCCGCTGCCGGCGGCGGAGACCTCGACGTCCGGCTCGGCGGCCAGGGCGGCAGCGAGCGACTCGGCGAAGATACGGTGGTCGTCGACGACCAGGACTCGGATACGAACCACGAAACCCCTCCCGGACCGGGCCTGGTCCACTGGAGAACGACGACCCGCGCGGGTACGGACACCCACGGAAAGGACGCACGCCGCGCGGCCGCCGCCGTCGCGGAAACTGCTACCCCCACCGCGGGCGCCGTACCCGCCTGTCTCGCCCCCTGATCAGCACCGGCCCCCACCGGTGCTGTTCCACAGAGTACGGACGGGAGCACGCAGCGGAAGGAGATTTGCAGAACTGGCCGTCCAGCGCGTTTCTCGTGTGCCGCAAGTTTCGTTTCGAGACGGAAGTCGACAAATCCCCGACGCGATCTGCTTCCCTCACGCCACCGGGATCGTCGCTGACACCCGGTGCCGCTGCACCCGGGGCGGTGGAGTTCAGACCACCCGCCGCGCCCCCGCCGACGGCACTGCCTCGAAGACCCGGGGGGCCGTGAAGCCCGCCGCTGCGAAGGCTTCTTCGATCGCCTTGGTGAGGGTGTCGACGTCCGTGGCCTCCGCCAGGACGATCGCCGAGCCGCCGAAGCCGCCGCCGGTCATGCGGGCGCCGAGCGCGCCGTTCGCCAGGGCCGTGTCGACGACCAGGTCCAGCTCGGGGCAGGAGATGCGGAAGTCGTCGCGCAGGGAGGCGTGGCCCTCGGTGAGGACCGGGCCGATGGCGCGGGTCTCACCGGCGCGGAGCAGGCCGACGACCCGCTCGACCCGGTGGTCCTCCGTCACCACATGACGGACCAGGCGGACGACCTCCTCCTCGTCGCCCAGGCGGGCGAGCGCCGCGTCAAGCTCGGCGTAGGGGACGTCCCGCAGGGCGTCGACGCCGAGCAGGGCCGCGCCCTTCTCGCAGCCGGCCCGCCGCTTGCCGTACTCGCCGCCGCTGTGGGCGTGCTTGACCCGGGTGTCCACGACCAGCAGGCGCAGGCCCTCGGCCGCGAGGTCGAAGGGGATCTGCTGCTGGGACAGGTCGCGGGTGTCCAGGAAGAGCGCATGGCCCTGCTCGCAGCAGGCCGACGCGGTCTGGTCCATGATGCCGGTCGGCGCACCGACGTAGACGTTCTCGGCCCGCTGGCACAGCCGGGCCAGCTTCCAGCCCGGAAGGCCCAGGTCGTAGAGGTCGCGCAGCGCGAGCGCGATCACCACCTCCAGGGCCGCCGAGGAGGACAGGCCGGCGCCGGTCGGGACCGTCGAGGACAGGTGGACGTCCGCGCCGGTCACACCGTGGCCCGCCTCGCGCAGCGCCCAGACCACGCCCGCCGGGTACGCCGTCCAGTCGTCGTCGCTCTGCGGGGCCAGGGCGTCCAGCCGCAGCTCCCTGACGCCGCCCTCGACGTCCGCCGAGTGCAGGCGCAGGACGCCGTCGGTGCGGCGGGAGACCGCCGCGATCGCCCGGTGCGGCAGCGCGAACGGCATCACGAAGCCGTCGTTGTAGTCGGTGTGCTCGCCGATGAGGTTGACGCGGCCGGGTGCCGCCCACACGCCCTCCGGCGCGGCCCCGTACAGCTCGGCGAAGCGCTCCGCGACCTGCTGTGCCCCCACTAGTGCTCCTTCGTGATGCTCTGCGTGAACTCCCACGCGTCCGCGACGATGCCCGCGAGATCCGCGCGGGTCGGGTTCCAGCCCAGCTTCTCGCGCGCCGTGTCCGCCGAGGCGACCAGGACGGCCGGGTCGCCGCCGCGGCGTGGGGCCACGATCTCGGGGATCGGGCGGCCGGTGACCTGCCGGACCGTCTCGATGACCTCGCGGACGGAGAAGCCCTCGCCGTTGCCGAGGTTGCAGATGAGGTGCTCGCCCGGCTGCGCGGCCGCCAGGGCCAGCAGGTGGGCCTCGGCCAGGTCCGCGACGTGGATGTAGTCGCGGACGCAGGTGCCGTCCGGGGTCGGGTAGTCGTCGCCGTAGACGGAGATCGCGTCGCGGCGGCCCTGGGCGACCTGGAGGACCAGCGGGATCAGGTGGGACTCGGGGTCGTGGCGCTCGCCGTGCGCGCCGTAGGCGCCGGCCACGTTGAAGTAGCGCAGGGAGACCGCCGCCAGACCGTGGGCGCCGGCCTCGCTGGTGATCATGTGGTCGACGGCCAGCTTGGAGGCGCCATAGGGGTTGGTCGGCCTGGTCGGCGCGGTCTCCACGATCGGGACCTGCTCCGGCTCGCCGTAGGTGGCCGCCGTGGAGGAGAAGACGAGCTTGCGCACGCCCGCCTCGCGCATCGCGCCGAGCAGCGCCATGGAGCCCGCGACGTTGTTGTCCCAGTACTTCTCCGGCTTCACCACCGACTCGCCGACCTGCGAGGACGCGGCGAAGTGCAGCACGCCGTCGTAGGAGGGGTCGAGCCACTTGGCGGCGTCGCGGATGTCGCCCTCGACGAAGGCCGCCCCGGCCGGGACGCCCTCGCGGAAGCCGGTGGAGAGGTTGTCGAGGACGGTGACCTCGTGGCCGGCCTCCAGCAGATGCTGGGCCACGACACTGCCGACGTAACCCGCGCCACCCGTCACCAGGTACTTCATGAACTCGCTACCTCTCGCAGTCGCTCGGCCGCGCGCTCCGGCGGCACGTCGTTGATGAACACGCTCATGCCGGACTCGGAACCCGCGAGAAACTTCAGCTTGCCGGAAGTGCGGCGGATGGTGAAAAGCTCGAGGTGGAGCGCGAAGTCGTCCCGCGTGACCCCCTCGAACGCCTCCAGCGCGCCGAACGGGGCCTGGTGCCAGGCCGCGATGTAGGGCGTCGGAGGTTCCCCCTCGCCGAAGATTCGGTCGAAGCGCCTCAAGAGTTCCAGATAGACCTGGGGGAATTCTGTGCGCGCCGCCTCGTCGAGGGCGAGCAGATCGGGCACGCGGCGCTTGGGGTACAGGTGTACCTCGTACGGCCAGTGCGCCGCGTACGGCACGAAGGCCGCCCAGTGTTCACCCTCGAGGACGACCCGTTCCTCGGCGAGCTCCCGCTCCAGGACGGTGTCGAAGAGGTTCTCGCCGCCGGTCGCCTCCTTGCGCGCGGCGAGCGAGCGGAGCATCAGCGCGGTGCGCGGGGTGGTGAAGGGGTAGGCGTAGATCTGTCCGTGCGGGTGCTGGAGGGTCACGCCGATCTCGGCACCGCGGTTCTCGAAACAGAACACCTGCTCGACGGAGGGCAGATGCGACAGCTCCGACGTTCGGTCCGTCCACGCGTCCAGCACCAGCCGGGCCTGTTCGACGCTCAGGTCGGCGAAGGAGGCGTCGTGGTCGGAGGTGAAGCAGACGACCTCGCAGCGGCCGGAGTCGCCGGCGAGGGAGGGGAAGCGGTTCTCGAAGACGACGACGTCGTACGACGAGTCCGGGACCTCACTGAGCCGGTCGCCCCACGTGGGGCACAGGGGGCACTCGTTCGCCGGCGGGTGGTAGGTGCGGCCCTGCCGGTGGGAGGCGACGGCGACCGAGTCGCCGAGCAGCACGTCACGCCGGATCTCGGAGGTCGTATGGGTCCGCTCCAGCGGGCGGCGGTCGACGGCGTCCCGCACGGTGTCGTCCCGCAGGTCGTAGTAGATGAGCTCACGACCGTCGGCCAGCCGTGTCGAGGTCTTCTTCAACGCCGGACTCCTCTACGTCCCGCACCCAATCACTCAACACAATCAAACATAACAGACCACAACTCGACAACCGTCGGGCCGATCACAATCAAACAAAGAACACCAACAGAAGTGTTCAATTTCTGAACGCGGAGGCGTAGGTTCCGCTCTGGATCAGTTCGCGCAACGAAGCGAGTACTCATGCAAACCCCCACAGACAGCCCCCTGTATATGGCGGCGGCGCTACGGCTCCCCACGAACTGGCTGGACTACACGATCCTGGCGATCTACTTCGTCGTCGTGCTCGGCATCGGCTTCGCGGCCCGCCGCTCGGTGAAGACCAGCCTGGACTTCTTCCTCTCCGGACGCTCGCTGCCCGCCTGGATCACCGGCCTCGCCTTCATCTCGGCGAACCTGGCGGCCACCGAGATCCTGGGCATGGCCGCGAACAGCGCCCAGTACGGCGCGTACACCGTGCACTGGTACTGGATCGGCGCCATCCCGGCGATGGTCTTCCTGGGCCTGGTGATGATGCCGTTCTACTACGGCAGCAAGGTCCGCTCGGTCCCCGAGTTCCTGCTGCTGCGCTTCGACCGGGCCGCCCACCTGCTCAGTTCGATCCTGTTCGCGTTCGCCGCGATCCTGATCGCGGGGGTCAACCTGTACGCCCTCGCGATCGTCGTCGAGGCCCTGCTCGGCTGGCCGCAGTGGGTCGCGATCGTGGTCGCCGGCGCGTTCGTGCTCGCGTACATCACCCTCGGCGGCCTGTCCTCGGCGATCTACAACGAGGTCCTGCAGTTCTTCGTGATCCTGGCCGCCCTCATCCCGATCACCGTCCTCGGCTTGAAGAAGGCCGGCGGCTGGAGCGGGCTGACCCACAAGCTCACCGCGACGCACGGCGCGAACTTCACCACCGCCTGGGGCGGCACCGGCATCGGTCATGTCAACCCGCTCGGCGCGAACTGGCTGACCATCGTCCTCGGCCTCGGTTTCGTCCTCTCCTTCGGCTACTGGACGACCAACTTCGCCGAGGTGCAGCGCGCCCTGTCCGCGAAGAACCTCTCCGCGGGGCAGCGGACCCCGCTGATCGCCGCCTACCCGAAGATCTTCATCGTCTTCCTGGTGATGATCCCGGGCCTGGTCGCCGCCGCGCTCATCCCCAAGTTCGGCACCGCCGGCTCCGGTTACCAGTACAACGACGCCATCCCGTACCTGATGCAGGAACTGCTGCCCAACGGCGTGCTCGGCATCGCCGTCACCGGTCTGCTCGCCGCCTTCATGGCCGGCATGGCGGCCAACGTGTCGTCCTTCAACACCGTGTTCACCAACGACATCTGGGCGAAGTACGCGGTGCGCGGCCGCGAGGACGCCTACTACGTCCGGTTCGGCCGCCTGATCACCGTGATCGGCGTCCTCGCCTCCATCGGCACGGCGTTCCTGGCCTCCTCGTTCTCGAACATCATGGCCTACCTGCAGACGCTGTTCTCCTTCTTCAACGTGCCGATGTTCGTCGTGTTCATCGTCGGCATGTTCTGGAAGCGGGCGTCCGCCAAGGCCGGCTTCTGGGGCCTGCTCGCGGGCACCGTGACCGCGATGATCAACTACTTCGTCTTCTACAAGAAGGGGATCATCTCCATCCCCTCCGACCAGGGCGCCAACTTCGTCTCCGCGATCGCGGGCTTCGTCGCCGGCGCGGTCGTGATGGTCGCGGTGTCCCTGTTCACCAGTCCGAAGCCGGCGCAGGAGCTGCAGGGCCTGGTCTACGGCACCCGCTCCCCCGGCATGTCCGAACCGCCCGCACCGGGCGACGAGGCCTGGTACCGCCGGCCGGCCCTGCTGGGCTGGGGCGCGGTCGTGCTCGCCGCCGTCTGCTACATCCCGTTCTCGTTCTGACGCGGGAGGATCGAGGAAACCATGTCCGAACACCCCGAGCACCCTGACCGTCGCCACCACTACACCGAGGACGAGGTGGCGCGGGAAGTCACCGAGCTGGAGGGCAAGTCCGCGACGGCCGCCCGCATCTTCGACCTGCGCCGCATCATCGGCGGCCTGTTCGTGCTGTACGGCGTCATCGTCACGATCACCGGCATCACCGACTCCCAGGCCGCCATCGACAAGGCCCAGGGCGTCAACATCAACCTGTGGACCGGGATCGGCATGCTCCTGCTGGGCATCTTCTTCCTGGCCTGGCTGAAGCTCCGCCCGACTCCACCGCCGCTTCCTCCGGCGGGCCTGCCGGAGGAGACGCGGGGGGACTGAAGCGCCGTTCCCGTGTGCGGGTGCGTGGGGGCTGGTCGCGCAGTTCCCCGCGCCCCTGCGGGGCGCACCCGGCCGGCACCGGCGCAGGGCGCCTACTCGGTACCGGAACCCAACGGTCCCGCCCGGTCCAGCAACCCCGTGCGCGCGGCCAACGCCGCCGCTTCCAACCGGGACCCGACGCCCAGCTTCATCAGCACCCGCTGGACATGGGTGCGGGCCGTGCTCGGCGCGATGCCCATCCCCGCCGCGATCAGCCGGGTGTCCTCCCCGTCGGCCACCCGCACCAGCACCTCCACCTCCCGCGGCGTCAGCATCGACAGCAGCCGCTGGGCCTCGTCATCGGGCTGCGCCGCCGGGTTGAGCAGCTCCCCGAACGCCCCCTGCAGCAACTGGGGAGCCACCGCCGCCTCCCCGGCCCGCGCCTTCATGATCGCCCGCTCGACGCCCTCGATCCGCTCGTCGTGCCGCACGTACCCCGACGCCCCCGCCGCGAACGCCGCCGCGATCCCCCGCGGCGACGGCACCGGGCCGAGCACCACCACCGCCACCTGCGGCCGCTCCCGCTTGACCTTCACCACCGGGTCGAAGACACCCGGTTCGGCCGGCGCCGCCGTACCCAGCAGGCACACCTCCGGCGCCCGCGCGATCACCAGGTCCGCCGCGCCCGCGGCCGGCGCCGCCGCGGCGAGCACCCGGTGCCCGCGCAGCTTGAGCGCCGACGCGAGCGCCTCCGCGAGCAGGCGATGGTCGTCGACGACCATGAGCCGCACTCCCATAGAGCAACCCCCCAGTCCCCCCCATGGATGCCCCACTATGGACGCCCACCGGTCCGCACGGACAGAGGGCCCCCCGGCTCCTCGTCCTTCATGCCCCCGGAAGCTACACGCTTGTTCGACGGAGCGCTGCCCCTATTCATGAGAAGTGCCCCGGATCGATGAAATCCGGGGCACTTCTCGGTAAGTCACCCATTCGGGCGAGACCGCCGCGGTGGCCGCGCGGCGGGTCGTACGGCGTCAGCCGCCCGTGCCGAACGCCAGCACCAGGTCCTCCTCGCCGATCGACGAATCGCCCTTCCGGCGGGCGAAGACCTGCGCCATGTACAGGCGGCCGTCACGGAAGAGGAGCTCCCCGCTGTCGGGCAGGATGTTGCTCTCCGCCTCCCGCACGTTCTTCACGGCGGGGTTCTCCAGCAGTTTGGTCACCTTGAAGCTGCCGCCGTCGATGCTGACGATCTGACCGCCCTTCTGGTACGTCGGCGGCTTGTAGGCGAGCAGATTGCTCCCGTCCATGCGCAACGGGGAGAGCGTGGTGTCGTCTCCGGCATCGGCGCGCTGGCCCGTCGGCTTTCCGGTGGTCAGGTCGAAGGCGACGATCGAGTTGGTCCGGCTGAGGCCGGAGGAGCCGTCGTGCTCCGCGGTCGGCAGATACAGCTTGCCGTTGCCGACGACGATCCCGTGGCAGTCCTCGACGCGGGTGATGCCCTCGCACTTGCCGGCGTAGGTGCTGGACGGCGCGGAGATGTGCGCGAGCAGCCTGCCCGTCCTGTCGTCGATGGAGAAGTAGTCCGTGATCGCGGTGCTGTCGCCCGCGGCGGCCGCGACCACCAGCGGGTCGGTGGAGACGACGGAGGCTTCGTCGAGGCCCGGGTCCATCTTGTACTCCGAGATCACCTTCCCCGTCTTCGGGTCGAGGGTCTGGATGTGCACCTGGGCGTTGTCGGACCCTCCGCAGCTGCGCACCGCGACCAGCTTGGCACCGCCGCCGTACCCCGCGTCGTAGCAGTCGTCGCCCGGCTTCGGCAGCCACAGCGGCTTGCCGGAGTCGATGTCGAAGGCGGCACCGCCGCTGGTGTCGCCGACCGCGACCGTGCGCTGACCAACCGTCACATTCTGGTAACTGACCGGGTAGTCACCTGACTTGACCGTCTGCGTCCACAGCTTTTTCCCGGCGTCGAGATCGAGGGCGGCGATCTGCGTGCATCCGGCGAAGCTGTTCTTCGTGTCCGTTCTGGGCTCGTAGGTGATCGCGGTCCTGCCGTCCGACGTGACCTGCTTGCTGGCCGCGCAGACCGGGCCGGGCAGCTTGATCGTCCACAGCTTGGTGCCCTTGACCGGGTCGTAGCCGACGATCTCGGCGACGCCGCTCTTGGCGTACACCTTGTCGGTCAGCCATGCGCCCACGGTGCTCACCACGTCGTCCGTGGTGGGCAGCGGGACCTGGAACAGCACCTTGGCCGCGGGATCGGCCGGCACCTTCTCCTTGCCGCCGCCCGTGGTCCCGCCGCTGCCGTTCTTGCCGCCCGTGCCGCCGCTCGACGAGGCGGTGCCGTGCTGCCTGCCGTCGCTGCCGGAGTTGGCGTACCAGATGCCGCCGCCGACGATCAGCGCGATCGCGACGACCGCCGCGACGACGATGAACAGCACCGTGTTGTTGCGCCCGCCGCCGCCCTGCACGGACTGCGGCGGCATCGGGGCCGGCGGCTGGCCCGGATAGCCGTAACCCGGCTGCGCGTACGGGTTCTGCGGCTGGCTCCCGTAGGGAGCGGCGGGCGGCTGCCCGTAGGCCGGGGGCTGCTGGCCGTAAGGGTTCTGCTGCGCGCCGGGGTAGCCGTAGCCGGGCTGCGGCTGCGGAGGCTGCGGGGCGGACGCCGCCTGCGGGTAGCCGGGCTGCGGCTGCGGAGGCTGCGGAGGCTGCGGGGCGGATGCCGCCTGCGGGTAGCCGTAGCCGGGCTGCGGCTGCGGAGGCTGCGGGGCGGACGCCGCCTGCGGGTAGCCGGGCTGCGGCTGCGGAGGCTGCGGAGGCTGCGGG
>NZ_JBIAEC010000014.1:181797-283848 GCF_042868225.1 Streptomyces sp. NPDC007856
CGGGGCGGATGCCGCCTGCGGGTAGCCGTAGCCGGGCTGCGGCTGCGGAGGCTGCTGTGGCGGCTGGTTCGGGCTCGGGGGGCCGAAACCGGGCTGCTGCGGGGGCTGGTTGGGCGGCGGAGGGGGCGGCTGGGTCATGGGACGGGTACCTCGGTGAGGCCGAAGCGGCCGGACGGCGAAGGGATTCGGTGGGGACGGCGCAGAGGCCGGAACTGGCGGGCCGGAACCGGGAGCGCCCGGTACGGCGGCTCAGTTGCCGAAGGCCATGATCAGCTTCTCCTTCGTCTGGTCGCCGCCGGACAGCCGGCCGTTGGAGATGAAGAACCGCCCGTCGGCCCAGTCCACGACGGACTCGAAGAAGGTGTCCTCGATCTCGGCGGTGCCCTGCGGGTTCTGCAGCAGCCTGGTGGTGCTGTGGGAGGAGCCGGTGGTCGGGATCGACACCACCTGGCCGCCCGTGTCGTACGACGGCTGCACATAGGCGACGAGCTTGCCGCTCTCGGCCTTCAGCGGGTACATCGGCTCGGCGGCCGGAGACTTGACCCGCCACTTCGCCTTGCCGGTGACGAGGCTGATGGCGACGATCTCGTTGGCGCTGCTCGTGGTGTCCGTCGGCAGGTACAGCGTGTCGGCGTCGACCACGACACCCTGACAGCCCTGCAGATCCCGGTTGAGGAAGCCGCAGCGGGGGGCGAACTTCTCGTCGACCGTCACCTGGGAGCGGATCTTGCCGTCCTTGGTGAATGTGGAGATGTTCCAGGCCTTCTTGTCCGGGTTGGTCAGGTACACCACGAGCGGGTCCAGGGAGTACACCTTGGTCACCTGCCAACCCTTCTTGACCGGCAGGCTCCACTTGACCCTGCCGGTGGCCGGGTCCAGTTCCTGGATCTCGTCGTGCTCGTTGGGGGCGTACGCGGCGCAGCCGGACGCCTGGATCAGCCGGCCGGCGCCGCCCGCGTACGCGCTCGGATAGCAGGACCCGCCGTACTTCCCCTTGTCGTACAGCTTCTTGCCGCTGTCGATGTCGTACGCCGTGCCCGACTCCCCGCGGCCCACCATCAGCGTTTTGCCGCTGACGGAGAGGTTGATCTCGACCGCGTTGTCGAACAGCGCGCCGTCGGAGACCTTGCCGCTCCAGCCCTTCCGGCCGGTGTTCAGGTCGATCTGCTGCAGCTGGTTGCACTCGGTCTTGTCGCCGGTGCCGCTCTCGTAGGCCACGACGACCTTGTCGTCAGTGGACTTCTGCGGGGTGATCGCGCAGATCTTCTGCGGGAGGGTGATCGGGGACCAGGCGGGCCTGCCGTCGCCGACGCCGTAGCCGAAGACCTGCTTGTACGCCGCCTTCACCACGGTCGTGCCGGTGACCCACAGGCCGGGCGCGTCGGCACCCGAACCGGGCGCGTCCGGCGCCGACTTGTACCAGAGCACCTTCGCCTCACCGGCCTTCCGGCCCGCGTTGAGGTTCTCCGGGTCGTCACCGCCGCTCGACGGGTTCGGCGAGCCGGAGCCGGACGGCTCGCGGCCGTCGCTCTGCTGGGCGACCGGCTTCTTCTTACCGCCCTTGCCCCCGCCGCTCGTGACCGCGTACACCGTGCCGCCTATGAGGAGCAGCGCGGCCACCGCGGCACCGATGATCAGCGCGGTCTTCCCCCTGGGCCGCCCCCCGGGCGCGGCACCGGGCACACCCGGGTACGGCGGCTGCTGCGGCTGCCCGAACCCGGGCTGGGGCGCCGCCCCGTAGGGCCCCGGTTGCTGCGGATAGCCGTAGGGGCCCGGGGTGCCGGGTGGGGTGGGGGCGCCGTACGGTCCCGGCTGCTGGGCGCCATACGGTCCCGGCTGCTGGGCGCCGTACGGTCCCGGCTGCTGGGCGCCGTACGGTCCCGGCTGCTGGGGATAGCCGTAACCCGGCTGGGGCGGCTGCGGCGGGACGGCGGGCGGCTGGGCCGGCGGCGGGGGCGTGGGAGGTACGCCGGGTGCGCCGGGCGTACCGGGTACGCCCTGGGGGGCGCCCGGGGTGTTGTACGGGGCGCTCGGGGCGCCGAAACCGCCCGGGGCCGGTGGCGTCTGCGGGGCGCCGAATCCGCCGCCCTGCGGCGGCTGGTCCTGCGGCGCTCCGAATCCACCCTGCGGCGGCTGGTTGGGCGGCTGGGTCATCAGCGCTCTTCCCCCTCGTTCACTGATTTTTCGCCACGCCCTGAGGTTCTTGACGGACCCTGGGTCGTTACTCAGACGGTTCTCAGACGGCCCTTTGTATCACCCGGCACCGACAGCACACGGGCCCGGATCCGCCGCTGTTCCCAAGGGACGACCGGCCCGTGATGCCGCCGTTACGCGCCTTCACGCCCCCTTCACGCGGCGCACGCAACGGCCCCGCGCGCCGGGGGCGGGCGGCGGGGCGGTTGGGGGGTGGGGTGGTGAAGTGGGGGTGTGCGGTGGCTGGTTCACGCCAGGGGGCACCCCTCGCGCTACGCGTCCTCCGCCAACTCCAGCCAGCGAAGTTCCAGTTCCTCGCGTTCGCCGGTGAGGTCGCGCAGTTGGGCGTCCAGGCCGGCGACCTTGGCGAAGTCGGTGGCGTTGTCGGCGATCTGGGCGTGCAGCCTGGACTCCTTCTCGGAGATCTTGTCCAACTGGCGCTCGATCTTCTGGAGTTCCTTCTTGGCGGCGCGCTGGTCGGCGGCGCTCTTCTCGGCCGTGGCCGGCTTGGGCACCGCGGCGGCGGCCTGCGCGGCGACCGCCTCCTCCATGCGCCGGCGCCGCTCCAGGTACTCGTCGATGCCGCGCGGCAGCATCCGCAGGGTGCCGTCACCGAGCAGGGCGAAGACCCGGTCCGTGGTGCGCTCGACGAAGAAGCGGTCGTGGGAGATGACGATCATCGAGCCGGGCCAGCCGTCGAGGACGTCCTCCAGCTGTGTGAGGGTCTCGATGTCGAGGTCGTTGGTGGGCTCGTCCAGGAAGAGGACGTTGGGCTCGTCCATGAGGAGCCGCAGCAGCTGGAGCCGCCGGCGCTCACCGCCCGACAGGTCCCCCACCGGCGTCCACTGCTTCTCCTTGCCGAAGCCGAACGTCTCGCACAGCTGCCCGGCGGTCATCTCGCGCCCCTTGCCGAGGTCGACGCGCTCGCGGACCCGCTGCACGGCCTCCAGGACCCGCCAGGTCGGGTCGAGTTCGGCGACCTCCTGGGAGAGGTAGGCGAGCTTGACGGTCCTGCCGACGGCGATCCGGCCGCCCGCCGGCTGTTCCTCGCCTCCGGTGCGGGCGGCGTCGGCCATGGCACGCAGCAGCGAGGTCTTGCCGGCGCCGTTCACGCCGACGAGACCGATCCGGTCGCCCGGTCCGAGCTGCCAGGTGACGTGCTTGAGCAGCACCTTCGGCCCGGCCTGCACGGTGACGTCCTCGAGGTCGAAGACGGTCTTGCCGAGCCGCGAGGAGGCGAACTTCATCAGCTCGCTGCTGTCCCGGGGCGGCGGCACGTCCGCGATCAGCTCGTTGGCGGCCTCCACGCGGAAGCGCGGCTTGGACGTACGGGCGGGGGCGCCGCGCCGCAGCCAGGCCAGCTCCTTGCGCATCAGGTTCTGCCGCTTGACCTCCTCGGTGGCCGCGATCCGCTCGCGCTCGGCGCGTGCGAAGACGTAGTCGGAGTAGCCGCCCTCGTACTCGTACACAGCGCCGCGCTGCACGTCCCACATCCGGGTGCACACCTGGTCCAGGAACCAGCGGTCGTGGGTCACGCACACCAGCGCCGAGCGGCGGTTCTGCAGGTGCTTCGCGAGCCAGGCGATGCCCTCGACGTCGAGGTGGTTGGTGGGCTCGTCGAGGACGAGGAGGTCCTGTTCCTCGATGAGCAGCTTGGCGAGTGCGATCCGGCGCCGCTCGCCACCGGACAGCGGTCCGATGACCGTGTCGAGCCCCTTGGGGAAGCCGGGCAGGTCGAGCCCGCCGAACAGCCCGGCCAGCACGTCCCTGACCTTGGCGTTCCCGGCCCACTCGTGGTCGGCCATGTCACCGATGACCTCGTGGCGGACGGTGGCGGCGGGGTCGAGGGAGTCGTGCTGCGTGAGCACGCCGAGCCGCAGCCCGCCGGAGTGCGTGACGCGCCCGGTGTCGGTCTCCTCCACCTTGGCGAGCATCCGGATGAGGGTGGTCTTGCCGTCGCCGTTGCGTCCGACGACCCCGATCCGGTCCCCTTCCGACACGCCGAGCGAGACGCCGTCCAGCAGTGCACGGGTGCCGTACACCTTGCTGACGTTCTCGACATTGACGAGGTTGACGGCCATTTCACTCCTGTGCGCGGGGCTGTGTCGGCGTGCGGCTCCGCCGCGTGGGTCAGCCTTCTAGCGTAGGGCCTCGGGAGGTGGGGACGGACTGCGAGGGGATGGTCACTCCTTGTGGTGA
This sequence comes from Streptomyces sp. NPDC007856, assembly GCF_042868225.1. Taxonomy (NCBI): domain Bacteria; kingdom Bacillati; phylum Actinomycetota; class Actinomycetes; order Kitasatosporales; family Streptomycetaceae; genus Streptomyces; species Streptomyces sp. NPDC007856. Next base: position 186,190 of record NZ_JBIAEC010000014.1, read on the forward strand.
CGCGATCCCTCGTCCGCGGACCGTTCCGCACTCCGTCGCGGTGGACGTCGAGACCCTCCGAGCCCCGCCGTCAGAGGACCGTCGCCCCCGCCACCGGCCCCGCCGCCGTCCGCACCGATCTGCACGTGCCGGACGCCCGCAGGCCCGCCGCCACCTTCTCCGCCGACCCGGCATCACGCGCGAGGAACGCCGTCGTAGGCCCGGACCCGGAGACCAGCGCGGCCGGCGCACCCGCCCCGCGCCCCGCCTCCAGGGTGTCCGCCAGCTCCGGGAACAGGGACAGGGCCGCGGGCTGAAGGTCGTTGGAGACGGAAGCCGCCAGCGCCTCCACGTCGCCCTTCGCCAGCGCCTCCAGCAGGTCCGCCGAGGCCACCGGCTCGGGGATCTCCCGCCCCTGTGCCAGCCGGTCGAACTCGCGGAAGACGGCCGGGGTGGACAGCCCGCGCCCGGCCATCGCGAACACCCAGTGGAAGGTGCCGCCGACCTCCAGTGCGGTCAGTCGCTCGCCCCGGCCGACGCCGAGTGCGGCGCCGCCGACCAGGCTGAACGGGACATCGCTCCCCAACTCGGCGCAGATGGCGAGCAGTTCGGCCCGCGAAGCCCCCGTGCCCCACAGTGTGTTGCAGGCGAGCAGTGCGCCCGCGCCGTCCGCGCTGCCGCCCGCCATGCCACCGGCGACCGGGATGTCCTTGGCGATGTGGATGTGGACGTTCGGTTCGATGCCCCGGCGCGCGGCCAGCGCGATCGCGGCGCGTGCGGCGAGGTTCGTGCGGTCAAGGGGGACCTCGGCGGCGTCCGGGCCCGCGCAGGTGATCCGGAGTTCCTCCGCCGGGGTCACCGTCACCTCGTCGTACAGGCCGACCGCGAGGAAGACGTTGGCGAGGTCGTGGAAGCCGTCGGGGCGCGCGGCACCGACCGCGAGCTGGACGTTGACCTTGGCCGGGACCCGTACCGTGACGCTCACTTGCCGGACTCCTTGTGCTCGGCGATCCGCGCGAACTCCTCCACCGTCAGCGACTCCCCGCGCGCCTGCGGCGAGACCCCGGCCGCGACCAGCGCTGCCTCGGCCTCGGCGGCGGACCCGGCCCAGCCGGCGAGCGCCGCCCGCAGGGTCTTGCGACGCTGCGCGAAGGCCGCGTCGACGACCGCGAAGACCTCCCTCCTGGAGGCCGTCGTCTTGATCGGCTCGGCCCGGCGGACCAGCGAGACCAGGCCGCTGTCGACGTTCGGCGCGGGCCAGAAGACGTTACGACCGATCGCCCCGGCCCGCTTCACCTCGGCGTACCAGTTGGCCTTCACCGACGGCACGCCGTACACCTTCGAGCCGGGTGCGGCGGCGAGGCGGTCGGCGACCTCGGACTGCACCATGACGAGGGTGCGCTCGATGCTCGGGAAGGTGTCGAGCATGTGCAGCAGCACGGGTACGGCGACGTTGTAGGGCAGGTTCGCCACCAGCGCGGTCGGCGGGGGGCCGGGCAGTTCGGTGACGTGCATCGCGTCGGAGTGGACGAGCGCGAACCGGTCGGCGCGCGCCCGCATGCGCGCCCCGATGGTCGTGGGCAGGGCCGCGGCGAGCACGTCGTCGATCTCGACCGCGGTGACCCGGTCGGCGACCTCCAGCAGCGCGAGCGTGAGGGAGCCGAGCCCCGGGCCGACCTCGACGACCACGTCGTCGGGGCGGACCTCGGCGGTGCGGACGATACGGCGGACCGTGTTGGCGTCGATCACGAAGTTCTGGCCGCGCTGCTTGGTGGGTCGGACACCGAGCGCTGCCGCCAGCTCACGGATGTCGGCGGGGCCGAGGAGGGCGTCGGGGGTGGGGCTGCTCACGGGACAAGGGTACGGGGGTCTGCCCGACCGGTTCGCCAGGTGCTCGGCGCCGCGAGCGCCCCGAAGGGGGGGGCTGACCATGCAACCGCGCCCCGCAGCGGGGCTAACCGTGCAGCCGTCTCCCGCAGTGCGGCCAAGGTGCCGACCCCCGCCGCCGGTACAGCTTCTTCGCGCGGAAGGTCTGTTCCGCCGCCGAGGCGTCCTGGGGGCGGCCGGAGCCGCCGAGGCTGTGCCAGGTGTGGGCGTCGAACTGGTAGAGGCCCCCGTAGGTGCCGGAGGGGTCGACCGCGTCCGGGCGCCCGCCGGACTCGCAGGCGGCCAGACGGTGCCAGTCGAGGTCGTCGCCGCCGTCCGCGAAGGCCGGCAGGGGCTTGGTGCCCACCTTCACGATCTGTTTGCGCGGCTCGCGCACCACCTCGGAGGTCTCCCGGCGCGGTCTGTCGCGCACCCCGTTGACGGTGCGCAGGAGGTAGGTGTCGCGGCGCAGTCCGGGCTGCCCGGGCTGCGCGACGACCTCGGTGCCCTTGAAGAGGGTGGGGTCCTCGGTCCGCTCGGTCTCGAACGGGATCTGCTCCTCGCGTACCTCCCGCATGCCGCTGATCCGGAGGACGGTCACCGTCTGCCCGTCCCGGGGGAAGCTGTCGGGCGGGACGGAGGTGGTGTCCTGGCCGTTCAGGCCGATCCCGGCCTCCTCGACGGCCTCGCGGACGGTGGCCGCGTTGGTGCGGATGGACCGGGTCCGGCCGTCGGCCATGATCGTGACGGCGCGCTCGGTGCGCACGTCGAGCGCGAGCCCGGCGCGTCCGATGGGCTGGGAGCGCGAGGCGGACAGGTACGCGCCCTCCGCACGCACCCCCAGCTCGTCCAGCGCCCCTTCCACGGTGTCCGCCGTCGTCCACACCTCGCGCCGCGTGCCGTCCAGAGTGAGCCGGACGGGGCGCCCGTAGCGCACGGCGACTGCGTCTCCGCTGCTGAGCGCGGCGCCGGGGGCGGGCGCGACCATGTCGTGCGCCCCCACGCGCACGCCCTGCTCGGCAAGCAGCTCGTGCACGTCGTCGGCGAAGGTGTGCAGGGTGCGCGGCCGGCCGTCGACGGTGAGCTCGATCGCCTTGTCCTGGGCGACGAACGCGGTGGTGCCGCCGGCGAGGAAGGCCACGACCAGCGCTTGCGGCAGCAGACGGCGCACGGCGGACTCGTGGCGCTCGGCGACCCTGCGCCGGCGTCCGGCATGCCCGTCCGCGCCCTCGGGTGGTCCGGGGTCCTCCGCGTGCACCGGCTCGGGCACGCTCACCACCTGGCGGGACGGCACCGGCTCGGTGACGAAGTAGGCCTGCGCCTCGTAAGCGGGCCGGTAGGTGTCCCGGTACAGCCCACAGGGCAGCGTCTCCGCGTTGTGCACGGAGGTGTCATGGCCGTACGGCTCGTACGTCTCGTACTGCGACTTGCTCACGCCGACACGCTCCAGAGATGCCAGAGGGGTCCGGATCGGGCCCCCAGAACCTAGCGGAGCAGTCGTCACTCTCCAAAGCGACGCGACTACGCACTGTTGCCCGTCGAGCGTGCGCCCAGCACTCGAACGCGGACTCGGCGGACCGCGGAACTCAGTAGCCGAAGGCGCGGGCGGTGCTGGCGGCGAGGGCCGTGGCCAGTGCGTCCTCGTCGATGCCGCGCACGGCGGCCATCGCGCGCACGGTCACCGGGATCAGATACGGCGCGTTGGGGCGCCCGCGGTACGGCGCCGGGGTCAGGAAGGGCGCGTCGGTCTCCACGAGGACCAGCTCCAGCGGGGCGACGGCGAGGGCGTCCCGCAGGTTCTGGGCGTTCTTGAAGGTGACGTTGCCGGCGAAGGACATGAAGTAGCCCTCGCGGGCGCAGATCTCCGCCATCTCCGCGTCGCCGGAGTAGCAGTGGAAGACGGTGCGCTCGGGGGCGCCCTCCTCCTTCAGGACACGCAGGACGTCGGCGTGCGCCTCCCGGTCGTGGATGACGAGTGCCTTGCCGTGCCGCTTGGCGATCTCGATGTGGGCGCGGAAGGACCGCTCCTGCGCCGCCTTGCCCCCCGGGCCGGTGCGGAAGTGGTCCAGCCCCGTCTCGCCGACGCCCTTCACCTGGGGCAGCGCGGCGAGCCGGTCGATCTCGGCGAGGGCCTCGTCGAGCGCCGTCTCGCCGCCCGGCTCCCGGGCGCCCTGCCGCGACCAGCCGTCGGGGTCGCCGTGGACGATGCGCGGGGCCTCGTTGGGGTGGAGGGCGACGGTGGCGTGGACGCTGTCGTGGGCGGCGGCGATCTCGGCGGCCCACTGCGAGCCCTTGATGTCGCAGCCGACCTGGACGACGGTCGTCACCCCCACCGACGCCGCCTTCGCGAGGCCCTCCTCGACCGTGCCGGACTGCATGTCGAGGTGGGTGTGCGAGTCGGCGACCGGAACCCGCAGCGGCGGCGGAAGCGGCGGTGCGGCGTTCTTGTCGCCCTTGGAGGTCTGGCCGGCGTTCGAAGGCATGCCCCGATCCTACGAAAGGGCCATGCCCGCACCGTCCGGTGATCCGCTCAGCCGGCCTTGCGCTGGAACGGGTGCAGAAGATCGGACAGGTGCCAGTGGTGCGGTTCGCGGGGCTCCGCGGGCACCTGAGGGGCCTCGACCGGGCCCGCCTGCGGCACGGCGTGGTGGTGCCCGGCGACCCCGCGCACCGAGGAGACCTGCCCCGCGCGCATGATCCGCACGACATGACCGTCGCAGTTGTGGCAGCCGGGCCGGCTCAGCGGCGACGGCACGACCCGGCCGTCGGCCACGTACAGCACGAACTGGTGCCCGTCGGCGTCCGTGTGGTGCTCTATCTCGTACGACTGCTCCCAGCCGTGGCCGCATCGCATACAGGCGAACGAGTACGACTCGTGAACGACGGCGGTGGGCGTACCACGGAGGCCGGTCTGCCCTGCGATCTCGCTCATGCCAGCTCCTCTTGTCCGCTGGACAAACGCCCCGCAACGGGGCGTCTCTTCAACCAGTGGACGCCTTCACCAGCGCGAACGCACCAGGGCTGTCGAGTGTTGGCAGCGATTTGAGTCTTCCTTGCAGAAAAGGCCCCGATCGGCGGCGTTTCCCTTTGCCATCGGCGACAGCCCTTTGCCGTCCCATGGGCCGCCCGCTCACCCGAGAACAGCCCTGCTCAGAGGGGTTGTCAGGCAGGCCGGGGGCAGCGCCCCGCAAGGGGCGCGGAGGACTGCGCGACAAGCCACGACGGACCCGCGGTCCGCCGCGAAACCAAAGCCCTCACGGCGCTGCCCGGCCCCGGCTCACCCGGCGGAACGCTTCGCTGCAACTACCGCGTCAAAAACAATCCGCTTCGGCACCCCCGCCTCCACGGCCACCGCCGCGATCGCCTCCTTGCGCCGCTCCCCCGCCTCCTCACGCGCGCGTACCCGCCGTACGAGCTCCTCGTCGTCCAGTTCCTCGGGAGAACGCTCCGGCGCCCCCTCGACCACCACGGTGATCTCCCCGCGGACCCCCTCCGCGGCCCACTCCGCCAGCTCGGCCAGCCGGCCGCGCCGTACCTCCTCGTACGTCTTGGTCAGCTCCCGGCACACGGCGGCCCGCCGGTCCGCGCCGAAGACCTCGGCCATGGCGGCGAGGGTGTCGTCGAGCCGGTGCGGGGCCTCGAAGTAGACCAGCGTGCGCCGCTCTGCCGCGACCTCCCGGAGCCGGGACAGGCGCTCGCCGGCCTTGCGCGGCAGGAAGCCCTCGAAGCAGAAGCGGTCGACGGGCAGCCCGGACAGCGCGAGCGCGGTGAGCACGGCGGACGGCCCCGGAACGGCGGTGACCCGGATGTCCTTCTCCACCGCGGCCGCGACCAGCCGGTAGCCCGGGTCGGAGACGGACGGCATACCGGCGTCGGTCACGAGCAGCACGCGCGCGCCGCCGAGCAGTTCCTCGACGAGTTCCGGCGTACGGGCGGACTCGTTGCCCTCGAAGTACGACACGACGCGGCCCTTGGGCGTGACGCCGAGGGCCTGGGTGAGCCGGCGCAGCCGCCGGGTGTCCTCGGCGGCGACCACGTCGGCGCCGGCGAGCTCCTCAGCCAGCCGGGGCGGCGCGTCCGCGATGTCGCCGATGGGGGTACCTGCCAGGACAAGGGTTCCAGTCACACCCCCATCCTCCCAGCCCCCGGCCCTCGCGCGGCCCGCCCCCGCACCCGGGAGAACGACCACATCCCGACCGGTACCCCACATGCACGGGACTCGCACAGAACGGTTCCCTACCATGGCGCGAGTGACCAGTACCGCGTCCTCCATGGACCTCCGGCAGGGCCAGGCGCCGCACGACCAGCGGCCGTCGTGGCAGCAGCGGCTGCGCCGATTCGGGTACGTACCGGCCAAGGACGCGCCCTCGGGCGACGTACGCGGCCGGCTGGTGCCCCCGTACGCCGAGCCGGGCCCCCGGCTGTGGCAGGTGCTCGGCGTGCCGCCGGTCCTCGCCGAGCGGATCACCCGCTGGTCGGGCTGGGGCGGTCCGCTGCTGGTGACGCTGACGGCGGGCCTGATGCGGTTCTGGAACCTGGGCAGCCCGCGTGCGGTGATATTCGACGAGACGTACTACGCCAAGGACGCCTGGGCGCTCGTCCACCGTGGTTTCGAGGTCAACTGGGACAAGAACGCCAACGACCTGGTGCTGCGGACGCACGGCCATCTCGCCATCCCGACGGACGCGGCGTACGTCGTGCATCCGCCGGTCGGCAAGTACGTCATCGGGCTCGGCGAGCTGATGTTCGGGTTCGACCCGTTCGGCTGGCGGTTCATGACGGCGCTGCTCGGGACGCTGAGCGTGCTGCTGCTGTGCCGGATCGGGCGCCGGCTGTTCCGCTCGACGTTCCTCGGCTGCCTGGCGGGCACGCTGATGGCGGTGGACGGCCTGCACTTCGTGATGAGCCGGACCTCGCTGCTCGACGGCGTGCTGATGTTCTTCGTGGTGGCCGCGTTCGGCTGTCTGGTCATCGACCGGGACCGGTCGCGGGAGAGGCTGGCCGCGGCCCTGCCCGTGGCCGCCGACGGCCGGGTCCGCCCGGACTGGCACGTCGCCGACAGGTTCCGTTTCGGCCTGCGCCCATGGCGCTGGATGGCCGGGCTGATGCTGGGCCTGGCCATAGGCACCAAGTGGAACGGCCTGTACATCCTGGCCGCCTTCTGTGTGATGGCGGTGCTGTGGGACGTGGGGGCGCGCAAGACGGCCGGCGCGCGGCACCCGTACACGGCGGCCCTGAAGTACGACACGGGCATCGCCTTCCTGGCGACGGTGCCGGTGGCGATCGCGGTCTATCTGCTCTCCTGGCTCGGCTGGATCCTCTCCCCGGCGGACGGCACCGGCGGCTACTTCCGCAACTGGGCGGCCACCGACGGCAGGGGCGGCAGCTGGACCTTCCTGCCGGACTGGCTGCGCAGCCTGTGGCACTACGAGCACGAGGTGTACAAGTTCCACGTCGGCCTGACCTCCCCGCACACCTATCAGTCCAACCCGTGGAGCTGGATCGTGCTGGGCCGCCCGGTGTCGTACTTCTACGAGTCACCGAACCCCGGCGCCGACGGCTGCCCGGCGGACGCGGGCCAGAAGTGCGCCCGTGAGGTGCTGGCGATCGGCACGCCGCTGCTGTGGTGGGCGGCCTGCTTCGCGATCCTGTACGTGCTGTGGCGGTGGGGGTTCCGCCGCGACTGGCGCGCCGGTGCCATCGCGTGCGGCATCGCGGCGGGGTACCTGCCCTGGTTCCTGTACCAGGAGCGGACGATCTTCCTCTTCTACGCGGTCGTCTTCGTGCCGTTCCTGTGCCTGGCGGTGGCCATGCTGATCGGCGCGATCATCGGCCCACCGGGCTCCTCCGACACCCGCCGAGTGATCGGCGCGGCGGCGGCGGGCGTCCTGGTCCTGCTGATCGCCTGGAACTTCATCTACTTCTGGCCCCTGTACACCGGCACCGCGATCCCGATCGACTCCTGGCGGTCGCGGATGTGGCTGGACACCTGGGTCTAGCTGGACAGACGCGCCACGAGGGCACGGCCGTCGGCCGTGCCCTCGTGGTCGTTGTTCGTCGTTAGCGGTCACCGTTGGCCACCCTCGGACGGCCCAGAGACGGCCCAGACGTGGCCCCCGGCAGATTTACAGCGGGCTAGCTTTAGGTGTCCTGATCAGCTCTTTCCTGCTCCACCGAGCCGTGTGGGGAACGACTGGGGGAAGCGGCACACCCACGGCCACCAGTCGGGCTCTAGCAGGGATCCGGCTGGCCAGCAGCAGGTTCAGCGGCGCGAGCTTACTGACGACGGCGCTGGATCGCCGAACACCTGGGAAAAGCCGGGCTCGACCGCTTATGCTGACGATCGGTAAGGCAGCACGTGGTGGAGGGGTTGAGACGTGCAGGTCATATTGAGCCTCGCTGGAGACTCGGCTGAGGAAGAGGTCCGTTCTCTGTATGACTGGCTACTCCTAGACCGTAAGGTTCGCCGTGAGGCACGCCTTGAAATGGGGTCGTCATCCGCCCCAGTGCCGGGACAGCAGGGCGCAGCCCTGGACCTGATTTCGCTAGTTCTAGGCAATGGGATCAGTGCGGCTTCACTCGGGGTTTCGATCGCGTCATGGCGTGCAACTCGACCGAAAGAGCCAACTATCACTGTCGAACGCGTTGACGGCAGCAAAGTGACGATCACGGGTGCTTCCCAGGCTGAGGCTCAACACCTGGTAGAGCAACTACTCGGGGACCAGCAGTAGGGGTACACATGGGCAGGCTTCCCGACCCGAAAAAGTCGCGGGCACTCTTCATCGGTGTCGACAGCTTCGCCGACCTCGCCCCCTTACCAGCAGTCCGACGTAATGTGGCTTCGCTTGCCAGCCTATTCGCCGACAACGTATGGGGGCTAGGTTCAGCACACTGTTCCAGCCTGCTCAACCCCACCTCCATGCGAGAGGTGGATGAGGAAATCTCACGCGCGGCAGGCGCGGCAACAGACACGCTTATCATTTACTATGCGGGGCATGGACTTCTCGACCGTCAAGGGCGCCTACACCTGGCGATGCCCGACAGCGATAGAGGCTCTGTTCATTCGACAGCATTGCCGTACGAATGGATCCGTATGCGGCTGGCGGAAAGTGTCGCGGCCCGCTGCGTCGTGATTCTTGACTGCTGCTTCAGCGCACGTGCAATGGGTTTGCAGTCGCCAGCTTCAAGCGTGGCGGCCCTCGCGGAAGCGGAAGGCACTTATGTGCTTGCAGCCGCCGATGAGCGCGCGATCGCCCTAGCACCACCTGGGGAAGATTTCACAGCATTCACAGGCGCTTTGGTGCGCGTGTTGACCCACGGCATTCCTGACGGACCAGAGTTTCTTGATCTGGACACGGTCTTTCAGGGAGTCCAGGCCATACTGCGGCGACAGGCGCGACCTGAACCTCAATGCTTGGGACGAAATCAGGTTGGCCGCACGGCGTTTATTAGGAATCCTGCATACATACCCAGCGAACCACTGGATGGCCCCTATGACCTCCAGACAGCAGTCGAAGGTCTTCACCGAGCCTCCAGTTTGGCAGACACGCTCCAGGCTGTCTCAGCGGGCGCTGTAAGCGCGTTGGGGTTTGAGGTAGCGTGCCTGAATCTGGTGCGCCCCGATGGTGATTTGATAGTCGCTTCTTTCGCTGGCGACGCAGAGGTTGAGGCTCGCATCACTGGTCGCGTCGGTTCTCGTGAGGCTTGGGAGCGCCGGCTGGCTATGGGCGAGGCTTGGGGCGACCTCCGCTTTATCCCGCACATCGAGGGCCGAATACTCGACGACGATGTCCCGCAGTGGTACTCCGATGGACCTTCGGACTCTAACGACGGGGGATGGCATCCCTTAGACCGACTCTTCGCTCCTATGTATTTGCCTTTAGCTAGCGCCCGGGGTGACGGGCCGTCCGGTGAGTTGATCGGCGTGCTCTCCGTGGACAGGCCGCGCAGTGGACGCCGACCCGGTCTGCGGCAGCGTGAAGCTCTACAGTCCTATGCCTTCCAAGCGAGGATCGCTGTAAGTACTGCACGTATGCGCAGTAATATGCAGCGAGCGCTGGTGCGCTTGGAGCGCGAGCAGCAGGCTCTGCGTTCCAGCGAGGAAAGTTTTCGACAAGCTTTCGAGTACGCCCCCAACGGCTTCGCAATCGCCGAGATGGACGGTGATAGCCACGGTCGGATATTGCGTACCAACGATGCACTGTGTCGCCTATTGGGTCGACCCGCCTCCGCAATGCGCCGCTACTCGCTCTCCGATTTGGTCCACCCGGAAGACATTGAAACGCTGCTTACAGCCTCTATGGAGGGCGGGAGTGCGGAGCTCCGGCTAGGCCGCCGCGACGGCACATATATTTGGGTTTCGCTCCGAAATTCAGTTGTTGCGGACACGGTCGACGGCCCTCGCTTCCTCCTGACTCATGTCCAGGACATCGAAGAACGCAAGCGTCGCGAGTTCCAGCTCGCCTATCGCGCCTCCCATGACCACCTGACCGGCCTGCCGAACTCTCCAGAGCTACGCGCGCGTCTGGGTGCCCTTCTCTGCCAGCACCCGTCAGAACGAGATGATGCGGGCTTCCCAGCAGCAGAGGAGGACGGCGCAAGCAACCGTCATATACACAGGTGGGTGCCGCAGATTGACCACGAGGATAACGTCAAGGGGCTCGCCATCATTTTGTGCGGGCTCGACGGCTTTAAATCGATCAACGATGTATTGGGGTACAGCGCGGGCGATGAAGTGCTTGTAGAGGTCGCTAAGCGTCTCTCCCGGGTCATTCAAGCGGGTGACACAGTTGCCCGACTCCGAGGTGACGAGTTCGTTATCCTCGTCGACGGACTTGGCGGAGGTGAAGCACGTAACTTCGCGATACGGCTGCGCAACGAGATCACCCAGCCAATTCGCGCTGGGAACCAGTTACTCCGAGTCGACGCAAGTTTCGGTGTCGGGTGGGCCGCCTGCGGCATGACTGTCGACGAAATTCTGCAAGCAGCCGAGGTGCGAATGGCTTCTGAGAAGCGAACTCGCTCTGGGCAGCACAATAGTCCGATCAAACCAAAGCGGACCAAGTCGTAGGTGCACCCGCAGCGCACCCTTGTGGCGTGGCCGCGCCACGACGGTTTCCGAAACCGCGGAGACGGAAGGTCGCCGAACGTAGGCGTGGCGGAGCGTATGCGGGGCTGACCCGCTCGTAGGCTGATGTTGCTCGGGGCTACTGCGGAGGTCTGCCATGCCCCGAACCATCTGGAGCGGCGCGATCAGCTTCGGGCTCGTGACCGTCCCCTGCAGCGTTGTGAGCGCGACCGAGGATCACAGCATTCGTTTCCACCAGTACCACCTCGAGGACATGGGCCGAGTGCGGTACCGCAAGATCTGCGAGCTGGAGGACCGCGAGGTCGACCAGTCCGAGATCGGCAAGGGATACGAGCTGACCAAGACCCAGGTCATCCCGATCACGGACGAGGAGCTGAGCAACCTGCCGTTGCCGACGGCGAAGGCCATCGAGATCGACGCGTTCGTGCCGCTTGCCTCGATCGACCCGCTGAAGATCGCCGAGGGCTACTACCTCCAGCCGTCCAGCCCGGTCGCCGCCAAGCCGTACAAGCTCCTCGTCCAGGCCCTCAGCCGCTCGGCCAAAGTAGCGGTCGCGAAGTACGCCTGGTCCGGCCGAGAGCGACTCGGCCTGCTCCGCGTCCGCGACGACGCCCTGGTCCTCCACGCCATGCACTGGCCCGACGAGATCCGCGACCCCACCGAGCTGCTCCCACCACCGACCGAAGTGTCCGACCAGGAGATCGAAGGCGCGCTCGCCCTCATGGACACCATGACCGTCGAGAATCTGACCGAGCTGGGCGTGCGCGACGAGTACACCGAGGCCGTCGCCCGGATCATCGAAGCGAAGCGGGAGGAGAAGCCGCTCCCCGAGGCGCCCGAGCCCGAGCAGCCGACCGCCGCGCTCGACCTCATGGCCGCCCTGAACGAGTCGGTGCAGAAAGCGAAGGCCGCCCGCAGCGCGGGCACCAGGCCGACCGAGGTGCACGAGCTGCCGGAGCCGACGAAGAAGGCGGCCGCGAAGAAGCAGCCGGCCAAGAAGGCGGCAGGGAAGAAGACGGCGGGCCGCCGGCCGCGTAGCGCCTGATCTCGGCTCGTCCGAACCGCGGCGTACCGCCGCTTTGTGGTCCTCCCACCCGTTTGCGAGGGGCCGTGCTGGGCACGCAGGACTCACCGCCGAATGCGGATAAATCGTTAACCAGGCAGGAGGCGTGTCTGCCATGTCAGCTGGTGAGAAGGCCAGGGCCAAGGCCGAGCAGGCCAAGGGAAAGATCAAGAAGGCCATGGGGCGAGCCGCTGTCGACGACCCGATGGTTGTCGAGGGGCAGGCGGAGAAGTCCAAGGGCGATGCGCGCCAAGCCAAGGAGAAGATCAAGGACATGTTCAAGCGCTGACCTCTGGCTCCGCTCATGAGCGCTGGGCCTTCGCCTCGGCCAAGGGGGCGAAGGCCCTTCCTGCTACCGGGCCGCCTGGGGCCCGTCACGCCGCGTCCGGCCGGCAGTGAGGGCACGCTGGCACGCCGCTCGCGAGCGCCTGGCGGGCCTCGGCTTCATCCACGCCGCGGCTGCGTTTACCCGCATTCCAGCTGTCCCGTCTCAAGCGATCTGGTCCCTGTCTCAGTTGATCTGGTCCGATTCACTCGGCGTCTCAACTGATCTGGTCCGGGGGCGGGCGGAGGGTGGGGAAACCTCGTTGGTTGTATCCCGTGATCGGAGCCCAAGGATCCTCGCTTGGTGAGCAGTCCCTGGCGGATGCCATGATCGCCTTTGCCAGTGTGAGCACGCTGGCTTCGCGACTCGGGGTGGCTTGTATGAACACGTGGCAGGAGCTTTCAACGCTGGTGGAGGAGCGACTGAGGGGGAGGTCGTCCGGGGAACGCGGCGTTTTCGCTGCCGGTGTTGCGGAACGGCTCATGAGCCGGCACGAGGCGCTCCCCGAAGACGAGCAGGCAGCGTTCACCTTGACCCTTCGCCCCCTGCTGAACTCTGTGTGGGAGGGCGTTCTCGGTGATACGACGGCCTTCTCGGCAGTGAAGCGCGGTGTCGCCGAGTACATGCTCAGCGACTACTGCCACAACGACGGCCAGGACGGGCCCGATGATGCGGACGAATCCGCCGCAGCGGCGGCGTTGTATGCCGCGCACGCCTATCTGTTCGGCTGCCACGACTTCGCCAGCTGGACCAGTCGCCGGGCTCTGGAGGCGGTTGATCAACACCTTGAGTACCTGGCCGAGCAGGATGGAGACGAACTCGTCCCTGATCCGGACGAAGCGCTGGCCTCTGAACTGCAGCGGCAGTTGAGGGATCTTGATCTCATCGCGAAGTACTCGGCAGATCTTCGCTACTCCAGCATGGGCCTGCCCATCGACACCTCGATCCGACTCCGCGTGGAGCTTCGAGCTCCTCTCTCCAGCCGGGCGTGAGCGCCCGAGAAGCCGGATCCCTGATGCTCACGCTGGAAGCAGACACAGGTCACAGCCCCAGCCCAGGACCAGATCAGTTGAGACGGGACACCAGCAGTCCCCACGGTGCACGTAGACGGCGTGGTCGCGGTTCAGGCCGACCTCGAGCAGCCAGTCGGGCGCCGGCGGCCGGCTCTCCTCGCCCTGGCGTTGCTCGGTCTGCCGCCGCTCCTCGTCGGCGATCTACTGGTCGATGGTGGCGAGCTGTCAGGCGGTGTGCTCGGCTACGACGCGGCGGGCGAAGCGGAGGGCGTCGAGCCGCGAGAGTCGATCTTCCATGTGCTCACTCCTCGCTGGCGTGTCCCCGCTTGCCCAGAAATTCGAACACGCGCTCTAATCCCAGTATGCACCGCGTAGACCACCTCACCCCGATCCAGGAGCGCATCCTCCGCTGCATCCGGGACGCGATTGCCGACCAGGGCGAGGCACCCACCGTGGCCGAGATCGGCGAGGCCGTCGGTTTGCGTAGCGGGTCATCCGTCCACTACCAACTGGTCGAACTCGAATCGAAACAGGCGATCGTCCGCGAACCCGGCCGGTACAGAGGGATCCGGCTCGCATGACCAGCCCCGGCCGCTACCACCTGCTCCTCACCACCAGCGGCCGGCCGGTCCAGCACGGCTGGTGGGCGAGCGGGGAAACCGCCCGCCGGAAGCTCGTCGGCTGGATCGGCGCCGTCGGCAACATGCCCGAGCCGCAGATCACCCTCACCGACGAGGAGACCGGCACCGCCTTGGCGACCTGGCCAACCGAGTCGTAGCAGCCTCTGTGCGTGCTGACGATGTGTCCGGCCGGGGCCTCGACAACGCGTCCTCGCGTAGCGTCGCCTTGTGCTGGCACTCTTTGACCTGGACAACACCCTGATCGATCGCAGCGCGGGCCTTGAGGGCTGGGCTCGCAGCTTCGTGCGCTCGCGCCGGTTGCCCCGGACCGCGGAGTCCGTCGTATGCGATCGGCTCAGGGAGCGCGCCTACCCGGCGGACTTCGTACACCTGCGGACGGTGCTGGGGCTCCGCGAGGATCCGGGCAACCTCTGGCGTGAGTACGTCGCTGGTGTCGCTCGGTCGGTGCGCCCCTTCCCTGGGGTTCGGGAAGGGCTCGAAGGGCTGCGCCGCGCGGGGTGGACGCTCGGCATCGCGACGAACGGGGCAGGGGACATTCAGCGATCCAAGCTCGACACGACTCGGCTCACACCGCTCTTCGACGGCATCTGCGTCTCCGCGGAGGTAGGGGTACGGAAGCCGGAGCGTCGCCTCTTCGAGGCCGCGGCTACGGCTTGTGGAGTCGAGCTGAGCGCCGGCGGGTGGATGATCGGCGACAACCCGGACACGGACATGGATGGCGCAAGGGCAGCGGGTCTCCGGACGGTCTGGGTGGCCAACGGCCGCCAATGGCCTGATGGCCAACCAGAAGCCGGTCGCTGCGGTGCACCGAGTCACAGAGGCCATCGAGCTGCTGCGAGAGGTAAGGGACTAGCTCGAATCGCCGTGCGGGCCTGTATGCAGCTCCTCCATCACAAGCGCTAGATCCGGCGACGCATCCTTGAGGCCCGACCACCGTTCCATAACGGCCGCTGCGGCGTTAGCCAGGTCGGAAGGAAGTCCGGCCTCTTCGAGGGCGTGCGCCGCTTCCCTCATCTCGGGGCCCCAACGCCATGACCGGGCGGCGACCTTCGGGAAGTACGTTGTTTCTGTCAGATAGCTGGTCGTACGCCCTGCGGCGATGTCGAGTAGCTCCCCCTCCACCCCGTGGTCACTAGCGAGGGCATAAGCGACGGCGGCCAGGGCGCGGCTCGCCTTCTGGTAGCTGCTGTACGACAGCTTGAGCGCGGGGGCCTGCCCGACCCCGCCCGACAAAGCACGAGCTTGGACGGAGCTTCCGTCGAAGAGCCCGAGGACCGCCGGCAGAGCTTCGGCCGGACCCGAGAGGTAGAAGCGGGGTCTCTTCGAGTTCGACGGCGGGGATCCGATCACGGAGCCGTCGACCACGGTCGCCCCGGAGCGCAGCAGGATGGCGCTGATGTTAGCCATCGTCGCTGGAGAGACAGCGTTCCCATCGACGTAGATTCGCCCGTACGAGCAGGCCGCGATGTCTCGCGCCACTGGAACTGCGCCCCCAGGGCCCACACTTTGTGGTCGACAACCGCCTAGGCGCGGCCGTTGCCTTGGTCGATGAAGCGCGCGACGTGCTGATCATGGTCATGTAATAGACCTGATCTCGGTCCACTGCGCACAGACCAAGTCGAGATCACCAATTGCAATCCAGGAGAGGTAATCCACTTCAGCAGAGAGTGAACTGACCGATCCCAAGCTATAGGTCTGCAATCTGTTTGAAATATCGCCAGGCAATCCGACTTCCTCTTGCCCCACCTTCAAGTCTACGGGCCTTGGCGTCGGAAGCTCCGGTTGTCGGTTCTTAATGAAGGTGGCGAGCCAGCGATAAGCGAACAGAGGGTCAATATTCAGAGTTGTGGTGCCGACCCACATCCCGCGACCATCAAAATCATACTTGACGAAGAAGGTTTCGTGTACTCCATCTTGCTGTTGACTGAGCGTCCCCATGGGATTGCACTCTCTGAGGCCGAACATCACCCCGTCAAAGTCCCTCGCGGCCTTTGCGATTTCTTTCTCCATCGCGTGTCGATGACTTGGCGGGGTGATGTTCATTTTCCCTCACTCACTGAAGTGCGTGGTCAGTCCTTGTAGTAGTACGTCTGATCCCACGGCGATCCGGAGTAGCACTCTTCACCGTCGAGCAGGATGGCGTAGCTTCCGCCTTCAACCCGCGCGACAGCGTCTCCCGAGCCTCCCGAGTGCGTGAGAAAATGCATTTCATGATTCGGTCCAGTGGCCCAGCCGCTGTCGTGTAGCTTACCAACCCCGAATCGGTCTGTGACGTCGACGGTCCAGCCGTAGCGAACGACGTCGTGGTGGAGCCGGTAGCCGGTAGAGATCTCACCCTCGTAGTTGCCCCCCGTTGAATTGAAGTGGATGTACGATTCTCCGCAGTCGCCGTATATCACGGGGACAGGTGCTGTATGCGGGACGACGCGCCCGTCCTTCGGTACGGAGGTCTGCTTTCCGTTCGGCAACGTGACGATTTTATAGCCGTGCTGTTCCGCTACTGCTGAATCGAATCCGACTACCTTCATCGACGTCGTGACAGTTACCTTGCGCCCTTGAGGTGTCGAAGGGTCAGCAGAAGCTGCATTTGCGCTTGCCAGCGCAATAGCAGCCGAAAGCGTGGACACCGCGGCTATAACCCTTACCGAGTTTCGCATGATCCCCCTTGGCTTGGATGTTTTGCCCATGACTCATATCGCCCCCGGGTCGAGATTGAAGCTATGAGGTCCCCGCCTCCGCCCACAAGCTACCTTTTGCGACATAAACCGGTAGCTTGACTTCCGATTGCTACAGGTTGTGAGCATGTATCGCGGGCGATCGGCTTCAGAGCTCCGATCGGCTTTCTTGCAGCGACGCAGAGTCATACGTGTGCTGGCTCGCAATAGTCGGGGCTGACTGAAAAGGGTCGACTCTCGCGAGGCGTCCGAAAATCGGTGACAGCGCAAGCCCGCGGACAGCCAGCACGGATTGGATGCCATGGCGGAGGGCACTGAGCCTTTTCCAACCTCTCGCGTTGGTTCGGACGTAGAGGAACAAGCCAGGAAGCGATGGCTGGAACTGAGGGCGACTGCGCGCTTTCGCCGGAACACACTGTCCACGAGCGAGACGGAATCGGGTTTCCGGTCGACAAGTCATAGGAGTTGCGACGATGAAGATCCAGAACAGGATCACCGTCCTGGCGGCGACGCTTCTGAGCTGCGCAGGCATGGTCACGTTGGCGACGGGAGCGAGTGCCGCCGTGCCGACGCCGGGCTCTACGACGGGAGTGTCCGCCCGTGTCACGGCCGCCGCTGCCGCGAGCAGCTATCACACGATCAAGAACATGGCCTACAGCCAATGCGTGGACGCGCCCGGCGGGGTGCTCAACGTCAGACTTCAGCTGGCCAACTGCAACGGCTCCAGCACGCAGAACTGGGCGTTCGTGTCGACCGGTTCGGCGGGCACCTACTACCTGGTGAATCAGGCGAGCGGGTACTGCGCCGAGGTCAACAACGGCACCAGCGTTCCGGGCGAGGCCGTCGACGAGTACCTCTGTGACGGGCTGGCCTCGGAACAGTGGGTCGAGACCGCCGTGATCGTCGACCAGAAGATCGGCGCGAAGTTCAGGCACGTGGGCACCAATCTGTGCCTCGACACGGTCGGCGGTGCCGGCAGCCAGCTCATGCAGTGGAGTTGCGACGACGCACACCCGGCGGCGGCCCAGGTCTGGATCGTGAGTTAGGCCGCTTCCGAGCAGCCTGCCGCTCAGCGTTCGGCGGGCTTGCTCAACCGAACGCCGTTCCTGCCGGGGCGATCCCACGGCAGGAACGGCGTTCACAACAGCAGGGCCTCCTGGCGGTTCGGGATGCGATCCCGGCCGAATACCAGGAGCCCTGCTGTGGCAGTGAGCCTTTCCAACCTCTCGCGTTGGTGGGGCAGTTGGCCTGACAGACAGGTGAAGCCCCTGGTAGATGGGTTTCGACCAAGAGAACCGTCTCCACCAGAGGCTTCGCATGCGTGTCTACCCGTCCGGCGTCGACGTGTCCAGCTCTGCCCTCCGTTTCCTCGCCACCCGCCTGAGAGAACGTCGGCGCGCTCTCGGCACACGGTGGCGGCGCCTGAACGCAGGCCGACAGGCCCTGCTCACCCTCGCCCACCTCCGCAACGGCCAGCCCTACGCACAGCTCGCAGCCGGCTTCGGGATCGGCAGCACCACCGCCTACCGCTACATCACGGAGGCCGTTGGGCTCCTGGCCGCTCTAGCCCCCACGCTCGCCGAAGCAGTACGGGCCGCGTCGATGAAGGCGTATCTGATCCTCGACGGGACACTTCTGCCCATCGACCGGATCGCCGCCGACCGTCCCTTCTACTCGGGCAAACACAAGAAACACGGCATGAATGTGCAAGTCATAGCCGACCCCCAAGGCCGTCTCCTGTGGGCTTCACCGGCCCTGGCGGGTGCCGTCCATGACGTCCGGGCCGCCCGTGAGCACGGCATCATCGACGCTCTGACCGAGGCCGGCATCAACTGCTGGGCGGACAAGGGTTACCAGGGCGCAGGCGGCGCGGTCCGCCTCCCGTACCGCGGCCGATGGAAGAGCCTCTCCGCCGGTCAGCAGGCCGTCAACCGGTCCCACGCGAAGGTCCGAGCCCTGGTCGAACAAGCCATCGCCACCCTCAAGTCGTGGCGGCTCCTGCGCAAGCTCCGCTGCTCGACAACCCGGATCACAAGCCTCGTCCAAGCGGTCTTCACCCTCCATCTGGCCAGCTCAGACTGAGGTTGGAAAAGGCTCACTGAGTAGCGAGAGCCCGGTCGGCTCGCTGGTTCCCGCTCGCTATGGCCGGGTGGCCTTCTACCTTCCTGTGCATGGATCCCAAGTTGTGGGAACGCATCACCGGCGCGGCTTTCTGAACGCCGCCTACCGCACCTCACAGAGGCACAGCGAACCAAGATCACGGCCCCCAGACGGCCCAAGCTAGATGAGTCGGCCCTTGCCAGAGCCAAACACCCTGGTCAGAGCCCCGCCGACCCCCACCACGCAGACTTCATCTACTTCTGGCCCCTGTACACCGGCACCGCGATCCCGATCGACTCGTGGCGGTCGCGGATGTGGCTGGACACCTGGGTCTAGCCGGGCAGACGCGTCAGGGCGGTGGCGCCTGTGAGGTGGTGCTGGTGTCGTAGGTGGCGCTGATGAATTCGTCGAAGATCAAGAGCACGGCCCCAAGGACGAGGAACACGACGACCAGGGCTTTGCCCGCGCCGCTGAGCAGCAGCGGGCGGGTAGCTGAGCGGGGTTGCTCGCCGGGGGCGGGCGCGTCGCCGAACAGCCGCTTGGGGTAGGCCGCGGTGAGCATCATCAGGTAGGCGTACAGGCGCATGTCGTAGCGGGCGGTGGCGGCGGTCGCCTCGAACAGCGGGCGCGGCATCCGGCCGCGGATCAGCACCATGACCCAGAAGACGGGGCAGATCACGTACCAGCCGAGGATGAGCAGCTCCACGACGACGGCGGCGGGGATGAGCAGAATGATGCGGAACAGGACGGCGAGGCGGTTGAGCTTCCCGGGATGGACCTCGACCTGGACGGGGTGGTCGGGCGCCAGGAAGGCGAACGGCGGGTAGGCGTCGACCAACAGCATCGCGTAGGCGGTGACGCGGGTCGAGTAGACGAGGTAGCCGGTCAGGAACGAGGCGATCGGTTCGGGCAGCCGTCCGGTGATCAGGGCGGCGAACCAGCCGACGACCATGACGACGGACGCGGCGATCCACAGGAAGAGCAGGGCGATGTATTGGGGGATCAGCAGGAGCCAGCGCAGCAGCACGGTCCAGCGACGCTGTCGGCCGGGCTCGGGGAGATCCAACTCCGGGAGTACCTCCGGCGGGGGAGCGGGGTGCGGCGCCCACGTGTGGTCTGCCATATCCAGCTCCTGTCAGGTCCGCGCCTGTCGCTGGGCTCAGAGCTTCAGGATCACGCCGGTCGGCCCGGTGCACGCGCGGTGAGGGCCAACCGGGTGACCGGGGTGCTCGCAGTTGAGGGTGCGAACCGCCCCGGCGCCGGAGCCATTGCTCGACGTCCTGGCGGGCTAAGGTCTGCGGATGACCTTGGAATGGGAACAGGTAATCGTTCACTCTGAGGACCCGGTAGCTCTGGGGCAGTGGTGGGCGAAGGCTCTTGGCTGGGTCGTGGTCCACTCCTCCGATGAGGAGTTCGAGATCCGCCCGGCGCCGGATCGCCTGCCGGGGTTGGACTTCGTCCGGCTCGAGGAGAGCAAGAAGGCCAAGAGCCGGCTGCACCTCGACTTCAGGCCCGATGACCAGGACGCCGAGGTGGCTCGTCTGCTGGCTCATGGCGCACAGCGTGTCGACATCGGCCAGGGTGAGCAGTCGTGGGTTGTCCTGGCAGACCCCGAGGGCAACGAGTTCTGTGTCCTCGGCCAGCGGCGTCAGTGAGGCTCAAACGCATCGGCCGGACGGGGACAGCGTCCGAGTCCACCGCATGCATGACGACGGCCCCGCCCCGGCGATCCGGTGCGGGGCCGCTGTACGCCCGATGTTCAGCCGCGGAAGTCGTCGCCGAGGACCCCACCACGCCACCACGATCAGGACTCGCACCACCGTGCCCACCACGCCGAAGGGGATGAGCGCGCTCGACGATCAAGGCGATCGCTCCGGTACACACCCTGACCCGAATCCACGCGAACCGGGAGCGGCCGTGAATTGTCGCAAGCGTGCTACGGATTTGCCCCGGACATCACCCGCCGAGGCGGGGACCTTATGGTGATTGCCGTCGTTGGGGAGTGTGAGGGCTACGGGGACCCTGGGGAAGGCACGGAGGATCTGAGGCTGTGGGCAAGAGAAGGCGCGTCGCCGAGCGACGCATGAGTCCCGGTCCCGCCCTGGTCGGCGGGGTGATCGTCCTCGCCGTCGGCGGTGCCGGCTTCGCCGGCTACGTGCTGACCGACGGCGGTGCCGCCGCCGACGAGCGGACGTCCGCCTCGGCCGACCACAAGGCTGTCAAGACCGGCCCGCTCAGCGCCGCCGAGATCCGCACCGCCTCCACCCGCTTCCTCACCGCGTGGCAGCAGGGCAGGATCGGCGAGGCGGCCGCCGCGACCGACGACGCCTCCGCCGCCACCGGGCTGCTGACCGGCTACACCAAGGACGCCCATCTGAAGGACGTCACCCTCACCGCCGGCACGCCCACGGGCGCCAAGGTGCCGTTCTCCGTCAAGGCGACGGTGTCGTACCGGAACCTCAGCAAGCCGCTGGCGTACGGCAGTTCGTTCACGGTGGTACGGCGGGCGAGCGACGGCAAGCCGCTGGTCGACTGGCACTCCTCGGTGGTCCACCCGGATCTGAAGGACGGCGACACGCTCGTCACCGGCGAGTCCGGCACCCCGCCCATCAAGGCGCTGGACCGTGACGGCGGCGAGGTGACGGCCGCCAAGTACCCGTCCCTGGGGCCGGTGTTGGACGGTCTGCGGGAGAAGTACGGCAAGACGGCGGGCGGCAAGGCGGGCGTGGAGCTGCGTGTGGTGCGCGGCAAGGCCTCGCAGAAGGCAGGGCTGTCCGACAAGACGCTGGTGGAGCTGAGCAAGGGCACGCCGGGCACGGTGAAGACGACGCTGAGCCCCACCTTCCAGGCGGCGGCCGAGCAGCAGGTCGGCAAGCGCTCGCAGGCCTCCGTGGTCGTCGTACGGCCCTCGACCGGCGAGATCCTCGCGGTCGCCAACAGCGAGCACGGCTTCAACGTCGGCTTCCAGGGCTCCCTCGCCCCCGGCTCCACGATGAAGATCGTGACGTCGACCATGCTGTTCGAGAAGAAGCTCATCACCCCGGACGCCTCGCACCCCTGCCCCAAGACGTACAAGCTGGCCGGCTGGACGTTCCACAACGACGGCGACTCCGAGATCAAGAAGGGCACCTTCGAGCAGAGCTTCGGGGCCTCCTGCAACAACGCCTTCATCGACTTCGCGCCGAAGCTGTCCAACAGCGACCTGACGAAGGAGGCCCAGGAGGTCTACGGCCTCTCCATGAACAACTGGGCCATCGGCGTCCCGTCCTTCGACGGCACCGTCCCGGTGCAGAGCGGCGCGCAGATGGGCGCCTCGCTGATCGGGCAGGGCGGGGTGCGCATGAACCCGCTGAACATGGCGTCGGTGGCGGCCACGGTGGAGTCGGGCGCCTTCCACCAGCCGTACCTGGTGTCCCCCGAGGTGGACCACCGCACGCTGGCGAAGGCGTCGCGCACCATGTCCGCGAAGACGCAGTCCCAGCTGAAGCAGGTCATGCGGTTCACGGCGGACTACGGCACGGCGGCCAAGGCGATGGCGGGCAT
Organism: Streptomyces sp. NPDC007856; assembly: GCF_042868225.1. NCBI lineage: Bacteria > Bacillati > Actinomycetota > Actinomycetes > Kitasatosporales > Streptomycetaceae > Streptomyces > Streptomyces sp. NPDC007856. The sequence continues at coordinate 208,483 of NZ_JBIAEC010000014.1, forward strand.
GAGCGGGGACTACGGCGCCAAGACGGGTTCCGCCGAGGTCGACGGCCAGAAGAAGCCGAACGGCTGGTTCACCGCGTTCAAGGGCGACCTGGCCGCCGCGGGTGTGGTCCAGGCGGGCGGCCACGGCGGTGACACGGCCGGGCCGATCGTGGCGACCCTGCTGAAGATGGGCTGATCAGACGAGCTGATCAAGCCCGCCTCAAGCCCGTACAGACTCCCCTCAAGCCCGTACCGGCTCCGCGGTGTACGTCCGGCGCAGAAATCTCACCAGCGTCTTGGACTCGAACTGGACCACCTCGACACCGTTGTCGGAGTGGAACTCGACGACGGCCTGGACACGCCCGCACGGCCACACCCGTACCGCGCCGCTCTCCACCGGTGCGCGCAGGCCCCGTTCGAGCAGCGCGCGCGAGAAGGTCCACTCGTGCGGGCCCGGCAGGCCGACCCGGACCGACCGTGGATCGGAGTCGGGGTCGTACCGCAGCACCACCGGTACAGCCCCCGGGTCCTCCTCGTCCGTGACGATATGGGCGCGCGCGTACTGCTCGACCACAGACATCGAATCGCCCCTTCACCCTGAGTGACCTATCCGAAAGCCACGCTTCCGCTTTCTCTCTAATGTCCCATATTTTCCGATTTGCGCCTCGCTGGGATGCGAGACCTCGCTACTCGTCTACCCGGGATGGATTCCCGTCCTCGCCGCTCGGCTTCGATCCGGAGTCCGTGACAATGGGTGCGTGACGAACCAGGACCGCGACGCCGAGGGGTCGCTGCTGCTGGACGACCAGCTGTGCTTCGCGCTGTACGCCGCACAGCGGGCCGTGACCGCCGGATACCGTCCACTTCTGGACGACCTCGGACTCACCTACCCGCAGTACCTCGTGCTGCTGGTGCTGTGGGAGCGCGGCGAGACCAGCGTGAAGGAACTGGCGCGCGCCCTGCGCCTGGACTACGGGACCGTCTCGCCGTTGCTGAAGCGGCTGGAGGGGGCGGGCCTGGTGCGCAGGGAGCGCGCGGCGGCCGACGAGCGCTCGGTACTGGTCGCGTGCACGGGGCGCGGAGAGCAACTCAGGGAGCGCGCGGCACGCATACCCGGCGCCCTTCTCACCACGACGGGCCTCGGCGCGCAGGAGGTCGCGTACCTGCGCGAGGCGTTGTGGCAACTCACCGAGCGCGCCGACGCGGCGGCCGAGCGGCGCTGATCCCCCGCGCCGGTCCACCGATCCCACTCCGATCCCGCGTTACCCACGGTTGCCAGCCCCTGGTGCCACCCGCTGACGTACCGGCCAGTACCTTGTGCACGATGTACTTGTGCGCCACTTGTTCCGGGGGAGGCCGGCCATGACCGAGGACACCGCTGTCGACACCCGTCCGACCGTCGACACCCGTCCGACGAAGATCATGTACGTCGCCGAGGCCACCGCCCACGGCGGCCGCGACGGCTATGTCACCAGCCAGGACGGCCAGATCGAGCTGAAGGTCGCGATGCCTCCGGAGCTGGGCGGCCACGGCAACGGCACCAACCCGGAACAGCTGTTCGCGGCCGGCTACAGCTCCTGTTTCCACAACTCGCTGATCCTCGTCGGCAACCGGGAGGGCTACGACCTGACCGGCTCCACGGTCGCCGCCAAGGTCGGCATCGGCCCGAACAGGCACCGCGGCTACGGCCTCGCGGTCGCCCTCAGCGTCTCCCTGCCGGTACTGGACGCGGACGTCGCGGCCCGGCTGGTGGACGCGGCGCACGAGGTCTGCCCCTACTCCAACGCCACCCGCGGCAACATCGACGTAACGATCCTGCTGGGCTGACCCCACCGAGGAATCACAGGCGCGCAGCCCGCGTTGCGCCCACAGTCGCAGGCGATGGGACAGTGACCGAAGGGACGGCGGACGTGGACGTGAACGGCGCAGTGGCCGAGGGCTTCGAGCCGGTCAGGGAGGCGTTCGCGGCGAACTTCGCGCTGCTCGGGGAGCGCGGCGCTGCCGTCGCCGTGTACCGCGACGGGCACAAGGTCGTCGACCTGTGGGCCGGCACCAGGGATGTGGACGGTACGGCGCCCTGGGAGCCCGGGACCGCGCAGATCGTGCGTTCCGCGACCAAGGGTGTCGCCGCCGCCGCGCTGCTGCTCCTGCACCAGCGCGGCGAACTGGACCTGGACGCCCCGGTCGGCGCGTACTGGCCCGAGTACAAGGCGGCCGGCAAGGAGCACACCCTCGTCCGGCACTTGCTCGCCCACCGCGCGGGTGTGCCCGTGCTGGACCGCCCGCTGACCCCCGCCGAGGCCGCCGACCCCGATCTCGGCGCCGCAGCCGTCGCCGCGCAGGCGCCGGTGTGGGCACCGGGCACGGACCACGGCTACCACGCCCAGACCTACAGCTGGCTCACCGGCGAGCTGATCCGGCGGATCACCGGACGCCCGGTCGGCGACTGGATCGCGGACGAGATCGCCGGCCCGGTCGGCGCGGACCTGTGGCTCGGCCTGCCGGAGTCGGAGCACGCGCGCGTGGGCCGTGTCGGCCCGGTCGAGGCGGCCGAGGCCGTGGGCGGCCTGAAGACCCGCCCCAAGCGCGCGGTGGCCCAGGCCTACGCCGACCCGGACTCGCTGACCCGGCGCGCGTTCGCCGCGATCACCCCGCTGCCCGACGAGAACGACCCCGCCTACCGCGCGGCCGCCCTGCCCGCGTCCAACGGCATCGCCACGGCCGAGGGCCTGGCCCGCTTCTACGCCTCGCTCATCGGCGAGGTCGACGGCGGCAGACGGCTGTTCACGCCGGAGACGGGGGAACTGGCCCGCGCCGAGCAGTCCGCCGGACCGGACCGGGTCCTGGTGGTCGGCACCCGGTTCGGCCTCGGCCCCATGCTGCACGGCGCGGCGTCCCCGCTGCTCTCCCCCGGCTCCTTCGGCCACCCGGGCCGGGGCGGCGCCCTCGCGTTCGCCGACCCGGAGACCGGGATCGCCTTCGGCTATGTCACCAACGGCTTCCGGAAGAGCGTGACGGCGGACCCGAGGGCACAGGCGCTGGTACGGGCGGTACGCGCGGCGCTCGCGTAGGTTGCGCCGTCACACGTTGATCGGGTGCGAGGTCCGTCCGGACGCCTCGTCGATCTCGCCATGGGCCTTGCTCAGCAGTTCCATGGCCAGCTCGTTCAGGGCGCGTGCGCCGGCCACCTCCTCGCCGACCCGTGGCTGATTGGCGTCGACGCGGTGCCGGGTGGCGTGCCCGTGCGCCCGCACCTCCGTACCGTCGGGCAAGCGCAGCAGGGCCGCCGCATCCGTGTGCTGATCGTCCTCCTTGAACTCCAGCTCGACATGCCATCCGACAGCGGTGTGCGTCATGACGATCACCTCCGAAAACCGCTGCTTCCAGGGTGCCTCCCGGTACCCCGCCCCGTCATGTCGACGCCTCGTCACCCGCGCGGAGTCCGGCTCTGCTCGCCTTTCTCCCTCTCCTGCCGCCCGTCCTGGTCGAAGCTGGCGAAGTACGCGGCGGCCATGTCCTCGTCCGCGTGGCCCTGGGCGGCGGCGCGGGCGAACCGCTGCGCGGTCGCGGCGGCGACGTCCAGCCGTACCCCGCCGCGCTCGCCCGCCTGGACGATGAGCCGGGCGTCCTTCTCGGCGGTGGCCACCGCGAACGACGGCGGGGTCAGCTTGCCGTCGAGCACCAGCGCGGACTTCGCCCGCAGGTATCCCATGTCGAGCGGACCGCCCTCGATGAGCTCGAAGAACCCCTGCGGATCCACGCCGAGGGCCCGGGCGAGGGCGAGCACCTCCCCGGTCGCCGCGGTGACCGAGAGCAGCCAGCTGTTGGCCACCAGCTTCAGCCGGCTGGCGCTGCCCGCGCCGCCGTCGGACCCGGTCCACATGGTCTTCGCGCCGACCGCGTCGAACACGGGCGCGACCGTCTGCCGCCCCTCCTGCGGGCCGGCGGCCAGTACGGTCAGCTGACCGGTCTCGGCGGGCTGCCTGGTGCCGAGGACGGGTGCGTCGTAGAAGACGAGTCCGTGCTCGCCCGCGAAGGCGGCCAGGTCGGTGACCAGGTCGATCCCGGCGGTGGTGCACTGCGCCCACACCGTGCCGGGGGTCAGGGCCGGTGCGGCCTCGCGCATGACGTCCAGGACGGTGTTGCCGTCGTACAGCATCGTCAGGACGACGTCGGCGCCCTCGACGGCCTCCGCGGGTGTGCCGGCGATCCGTGCGCCGTCGGCGGCGAGCGGCTCGGCCTTCGCGCGCGTACGGTTCCACGCGCGGACCTCCAGCCCGGCGCGGCACAGGTTCCGGGCCATCGCGGCCCCCATGATGCCGGTGCCCAGAACGCTGACGGTCGGCTTGTCGGTCATTGACGGCTCCCTGTCGTCCGGTTGCTGCCCGGTGGTTCTCACTACCGGTACCCGACTACCCGGTATGCGTCATCACCCCGAGACCCACCAGCAGCCCGGGGCCGCGATCCGGGTGACCGCCGCCTGTCCGGGTGAGGCCGCGTCTGCCGAACGGCTTACCTGCGTGGCCTTCAGCAGGTGCGGACGGCTCTTGTCGCTTACCGTCGCCCGAGGAATGCCCCCGTCTTGATCCTTCTGGGTCAAAGGGGTGAACCGGACGAAGCGTTCGAAGACCAGTGGCACCGCCAGGGGGAAAGGGTGCCGGGAGCCCGGGAGGCCGGCCATGGCGACGCGACAGCTGCGGAATCGCCGGACACGAAGGCGGTCCTGGCGCCCTGTCGGGGCCTGCATGCTCGCGGCCGGGTGCGTCGTCGCGATCGGTCTGCCCCCGGCGGCGGCAAGGCCGCAAGCGGGCGACCACCTGTGCGCGACGGAGCCCTTCCCCCCGACGAAAAGTTCTCCGCCCCCGGTCCTCTCGGGCAGCGATGTGTGGAGCTTCGTCTCCGAGCCGGGCCTTCACCCCATGCGGGTGACCGTGACCGCGAACAGACCGGGAACGGCCCGCGGAGACATCCTCGTGGGCCCGTTCAGCGCGGACAGGATGATCGGCCAGACCGGGGCGTTGATCAACGACAACTCCGGTGATCCGGTCTGGTTCCGCCCGCTCCCCTCCGTGAACCTCCAGAACGCCGACATCAGGGTCCAGACCTATTACGACGGCCGCAGGGGCCGGGGAAAGCCGGTGCTGACCTGGTGGCAGGGAACCCTCGCCCTGCCGCCGTCGTACACGAACCTGCCGGCGGGTGCCCCGGAACCGGGCGGGTGCTACTACATCTACGACACCCATTACCGCCTGCTCAAGACGGTCTTCGCGCATCACGGCTACTACCCGGACGAGCACGAGTTCACCCTGACCCGCCGGGGTACCGCGCTGTTCATCGCGTCCAAGCCCGTGCCCATGGACCTCACGCCCTACGGTGGGCCGAAGAACGGCGCCATCGAGAACAGCGAGGTCCAGGAGGTCGACCTCGCCACGGGCAGACTGCTCTTCTCGTGGAACGCGCTGGACCACCTGGACCCCGCGGATTCCGAGGAGCCGGTGTCCAGCGCGTCGTCGTCCGACGGCGTGTGGGATGCCTTCCACATCAACTCCGTCGACGCGGGTCCTGACGGCCGACTGCTGATCTCGGCCCGGAACATGTGGGCGATCTACGACGTCATCAGGAGATCCGGGAGAATCCGCTATCAGATCGGAGGAAAGAAGAGCGACTTCGCCTTCGGGCCCAACGCGGACTTCTACTGGCAGCACGATGCCCGGTACCGGCCGGGACACCGGATCAGCATGTTCGACGACGGCTGCTGCGACCTGCCCGACGGCGCCCCCGAACAGGTGTCGCACGGCCTGATCCTCAACCTCGACTTCCGCAGCCGGAAGGCGACCGTGGACAGGACCTACTACCACCAGCCGCCGCTCGAGTCACCGACCCAGGGAAACACACAGGCCCTTTCGAACGGCAACGAGTTCATCGGATGGGGCCAGAGCCCGTACTACTCCGAGTACGCAGGCGAGGGAAACACCCAGGGCAACGGCTTGCGAAACCTGCTCTACGACGCGGAACTGCCGGGCTCCGACATCTCCTACCGGGCGTTCCGGAACGAATGGATCGGCACTCCGTACTACCCCCCGAGTGCCGCGGCACGCTCCGGCGCCGAGGGCAACGTCGTCTACGCCTCCTGGAACGGTTCGACGCGGACCAGAGCGTGGCGTGTACTGGCCGGGTCCAACCCCCACTCCCTGTCGGTCGTTGTCGGACACGCCCCACGCTCCGGATTCGAGACAGCCGTCACCACGAGCGCTCCCGGACCGTATTTCCAAGTGAAGGCGCTCGATGCGCGGGGCAAGGTGCTTGGGACCTCACGCGTCGTGGGACTCATCCAAGCCCCCTGAACAGCCGGTTGCCCCAGGCCGGGTAGCTTGATCCGCGTGGATCAGGGGCGGGTGGTCGAAGCGTTTCGTCTTGAGGCGGGTCAACTCGCGCGGGCGATGACCGGCGTCTCGATCGCCGAATGGCTTCTGCCGACGAGGTTTGCGCCGTGGAAGGTGCGCGACTTGCTGGCCCATGTCCGGGTGGTGATCGCCTGGCTGCCGGGCATGCTGGCGGCGCCGGCGCCGACCCGCGCCGAGGTCTCGGCGGTGGAGTACTACCGGCCCGACGACCGTTTCGCTCCGGACACCGACGCGGCTCGGATCGCTCTGGCCCAAGTGCACGCGGCCGAACAGCTCAGCGGTGCCGCGCTCGCCGACGACTTCGACACCACCTGGCAACAGGTGGACCGACTGTGCCGGGCCGAGCCCGAAGGGCGTGTGGTGCGCACCCGGCACGGCGATCCGATGCTCCTGTCGGAGTTCCTGCTGACGCGCGTGGTCGAGGTCGCCGTGCACGGCCTGGACCTGGCCGACGCCCTGGGGCGCGAGCCGTGGCTGACTTCCCAGGCCGCAGATTTGGTGCAGGACCTTCTGCTCGGCCCGGACGGGGCAGCCGCGCTGGAGAAGCTGGGCTGGGATCAGCTTCGCTTCCTGCGCAAGGCGACGGGGCGCGAGCCGATCACGAGGGAGGAGGCATCGGACGTCGGTCGCCTGGGCATCCGATGGCTCACGCTGGGGTGAGAACGTCGCCAGCAGACGCCGGCGGTCAAAGCCGTCAAGCGCGCTGCTCGCGCACGTCCACCAGGTCGGCCCCGGCGTGGGCCACCAGTGCCTTGGGCTCGATCGGGAAGACGGTGTGCGGTGTTCCGGCGGCCGCCCACACCACGTCATGGGCGAGCAGCGAGCGGTCGGCGAGGACGCGCGTGCGGGTGCGGTGCCCGAAGGGCGGCACGCCGCCGATGGCATACCCGGTGGTCTCGCGTACGACGCCTGCGCCGGCCCGGGTGACCCGGCCGGCGCCCAGCTCCTCCCGCACCCGGTCCACGTCCACGCGCGAGGCCCCGTCCATGAGGACCAGCACCGGCACCCCGTCGGCGGCAAAGATCAGCGACTTGCAGATCTGGCTGAGCTCGCACCCGATGGCCGCGGCGGCCTCGGCCGCGGTCCGGGTGGCCTCCGGGAACCTCCTGGTCCGTGCGAGCACGTCGTCCAGGCCGAGCGCGCGGAGCGCTTCGGCGAACCGGGGGTGGGCTCCGGACCCGTCGGCGTCAGTGGCGGCTGTCGTCGTCATGCCGGGCACGCTACGCCATCGCCCGAGGCCCGCTCGCGAGGTTTTCGAGGGAGAACCGGAAAGCCGGTGAGGGTGCAGCCCCGTCCCCACGGGCACCCTCACCGGCCGCTCCGGCTCAGGAGCGGTACGTCAGGCCCGTACCAGCTCCCTCTCCTCGTCGGGGTCGGCGTCCTTGCCGGCCGCGGCGGGCTCGGTGCGCAGTCCCTCGCCCTCGACGTCCACGTTGGGCAGCGCGCGGTCGAGCCACTTCGGCAGCCACCAGGCCCGCTTGCCGAGCAGGGCGAGGACCGCCGGGACGATGGCCATGCGGACGATGAACGCGTCGAAGAAGACGGCGATCGCGAGGCCGAAGCCGATCATCTTGACCATCGCCTCGCTGGAGCCGATGAAGCCGGAGAAGACGGCGATCATGATCACGGCCGCGGCGGTCACCACCCTCGCCCCGTACTTGAAGCCGGTCACCACGGCCTGGTTGGGCTTCTCGCCGTGGACGAACGCCTCCCGCATCCGGGTCACGAGGAAGACCTCGTAGTCCATCGCGAGACCGAAGACGACACCCACCATGAAGATCGGCATCATCGACATGACCGGGCCGGTCTGCTCGACGTTCATCAGGCCGGACAGCCAGCCCCACTGGAAGACCGCGACCACGGCGCCCAGGGCCGCCATCACGCTGAGCAGGAAGCCGAGGGCCGCCTTCAGCGGGACGAGGACCGAGCGGAAGACCACGATCAGCAGCAGGAACGCGAGACCCACCACCAGCGCCAGGTAGGGCAGAAGGGCGTCGTTGAGCCTCTGCGAGACGTCGATGTTCATCGCCGTCGTACCGGTCACCAGGACCTTGGAGTCGGTCTTCGCGGTGATGCCCGCCCCCTTGTCACGGATGGCGTGCACCAGGTCCTCGGTCGTCTTCGAGGACGGCTTGGACCTGGGTACGACGGTGATCGTCGCGGTGTCGCCGGCCTTGTTGGGCACGGCCGGGGTGACCGTGACGACGTCCTTCAGGCCCTTGATCTCGTCGCCGACCTCGCTGAACGCCTTCTTGGGGTGGGCGCTGTCCTTGGCGTCGACCACGACCATCAGGGGGCCGTTGAAGCCCGGTCCGAAGCCCTCGGACAGCAGGTCGTAGGCGCGGCGCTGGGTGGTGGAGGTGGGCTGGGAACCGTCGTCGGGCAGACCCAGTTCCAGGGACGCGGCCGGGACCGCCGCCGCGCCGAGGCCGAGCACCCCGAGCAGCAGGACGGCGACCGGACGCCGTACGACGAAGCTCGCCCAGCGGGTGCCCATGTTGGGGCGGCCGGGCTTCTTCGGCGTACGGCCGCCGCTCAGCAGCTTGCTCTTCTGGCCGGCCGGCTTGACCCTGCGGCCCGCGTAGCCGAGCAGCGCCGGGATCATCGTCAGCGCGATCAGCACGGCGATGGCGACCGTGCCCGCCGCGGCGATGCCCATCTTGGTCAGCATCGGGATGTTGACGACCGACAGGCCGACCAGGGCGATGACGACGGTGAGGCCGGCGAAGACCACCGCCGAGCCCGCCGTGCCGACAGCGCGCCCGGCCGCGTCCTCGCGCTCGCGTCCCTCGGCGAGTTCGGCGCGGTAGCGGGAGACGATGAAGAGGGCGTAGTCGATGCCGACGGCCAGGCCGATCATCGAGGCCAGGGTGGAGGTCGTGGAGCCGAGGTCCAGGGCGCTGGCGAGCGCGGTGATCGTGGACACGCCGATGCCGACCCCGATGATGGCGGTGAGCAGCGGGAATCCGGCCGCGAGCAGCGAGCCGAAGGTGATGACGAGGACCACGGCGGCGATCCCGATGCCGATGACCTCGCTGGATCCGGTCTCGGGGGTCGCGGTGAGCGCGTCACCGCCGACCTCGACGCTCAGCCCGGCGTCACGCGCGTGCTGGGCGGCCTCCTTCAGGGCGTCCTTGGAGGAGTCCTTCAGCTCCATGCCGGAGACCTTGTACTTCACCGAGGCGTAGGCGATGGTGCCGTTCCTGCTGACGGCGTGCCCGGCGTAGGGGTCGGCGACGGAGACGACCTCGGAGCCGCTCCGCAGCTCCTTGACGGTCTTCTCGACGGCCGCCTTGTTGTCGTGGTCGGTCACCTTCTCGCCGCTCGGGGCCTTGAAGACCACGCGCGCGGTGGCGCCGTCGGCGCTCATCCCGGGGAAGCGCTGTTCCAGCAGGTCGAAGGCCTTCTGGGCCTCGGTGCCGGGGATGGAGAAGGACGTGCTGCCGGCGGGCGGCGCGGAGGCGGCGCCGACCCCGGCGAGGGTGAGCAGCGCGACCCATATGAGGGCGACGAAGTGCCGTCGCCGGAAGGCGAGACGGCCTGCTTTGTACAGAAACGTGGCCACGGAGGCGTACTCCCGGTCAGGTCGTGGGGTTCATCAGGGCAGGGGAGATCAGCCCGACGACGTGAGCGGTGACGTCAGACGGTGGGCTTGCTCGGGGATCGGAGGATGATCAGCTGGTGGGTGCGCCGAGGGCGGGGAGGACCACGGCGTCGATGTACGACAGGAGGAACGCCTGCGTCGGCGGCTGCTCGTCGATGAGCGAGCGGGCGGCGAACCCGCCGATCATCATGTGCATCACGTAGTCGATCGCGGGGTTGTCCGCACGGACCTCGCCCCGGTCGATCGCCCGCTGCAGCACACGGCGGAACTCGGCCAGCTCCGGCTCGATGAGATGTTCCTTGAACGCCTTCAGGAGGTCCGGGTTGCCGTGGACGGCCATCGCCAGACCCCGCATCAGCGCGGAGTTCTGCTCCATCTCGCAGTCGTCGGAGCGCAGGGTGAGGGCGTGCAGATCGCCTCGGAGCGACCCGGTGTCGACCCCGTCGGCGGAGCCGCCCGGCTTGCTGTGCCGCACCGCCTTCGCCACCAGCTCGGCCTTGCCGCCCCACTGGCGGTAGAGCGTGGCCTTGCTGGACCGGGTGCGGGCGGCGACGGCGTCCATGGTGAGGGCGTCGTAGCCGACCTCCCGGAGCAGGTCGAGCACCGCCTCGTACAACTCGGCCTCGCGCTCGGGCGTGATCCGGCTGCGCCGTGACGTTGCGACAACCTCGGTCATGCCACTCGCCTTCCCACTCCGGAGCTTCCTGCTTCGTACCACCATGAAGATACCCTGAGACCATTCGAAACGAAACCGTTTCGTACGTGTGCTGGGTCACGAACGTGAGAGGCGCATAAGTTCGCGGCCGCGAGGACCGCACAAGGAGCGGCCTCGCGGGCCGCACGAGTTGCTGGCCCCCAGCGGGCGGAAAAGCATGGGGAGGGTGAGCTATCTGCGCTTTCCCCACCTCAGCGGCGACCTGGTGTGTTTCGTGGCCGAGGACGACGTCTGGCTGGCCCCACTCGAGGCCCCGGGCCGGGCCTGGCGGCTCACCGCGGACCGCACGAAGGACGGGCACCCGCGCTTCTCGCCCGACGGCCGCCAGATCGCGTTCACCAGCTGGCGCAGCTTCGTCCCCGAGATCCACCTCGTCGGCGTCGAGGGCGGTCCCGCCCGGCAGTTGACGTACTGGGGCAGCACCGACACCCAGGTCTGCGGCTGGACGCCCCCGGACGAGGACGGGACGTGCCACATCCTCGCCGTCGCCTCCCACGGCGAGCCCTTCTCGTACTTCACCTGGGCCTACAAGGTGTCCCCCGACGGCGACCCCGGGCGCAAACTGCCCTGGGGCCCGGTCGCCGACATCCAGGTCGCCGACGTCGCCGGCGGGCACAAGACCCTGCTGCTCACCGGCACCCCGCCGCACGAGCCGGCCTCCTGGAAGCGGTACCGGGGCGGCGCCATGGGCCGCCTCTGGCTGCACGGGCAACGCCTGCTGCCCGGCATCGAGGGGCATCTGGCCTGCCCCATGTTCGTCGCGGGCCGCATCGCCTTCCTCTCTGACCACGAGGGCGTCGGCAACCTCTACTCCTGCGCCTACGACGGCACCGACCTGCGCCGCCACACCGACCACGACGCCTTCTACGCCCGGCACGCCTCCAGCGACGGCACGCGGGTGGTGTACCAGTGCGCGGGCGACCTGTGGATGGTGGACGACTTCTCCCCGGCCGCCGTACCGCGCAAGCTGGACATCCGCCTGGCCGGGCCGGCCACCGGGCGCCGCCGCTACCAGGTGCCGGCCGCGCAGCACGTCGACGGCATCTCCGTGGACGAAACCGGCCGGGCCAGCGCCGTCGTCGTACGCGGCAGCCTGTACTGGCTCACCCACCGCGACGGCCCCGCCCGCACGATCACCGACACACCCGGCGTACGGGTACGGCTGCCGGAGATGCTGGGGACGACCGGCCAGGTGGCGTATGTGACAGACGCCGAGGGCGAGGACGCCGTCGAGATCGCCCAGCTGCCCCGCGCGAGCGGCGACCGCGCGCCCCGCCGGCTGGCCTCCGGCCGGCTGGGCCGCGTCCTGGAGATGGCCTGCGACCCGGAGGGCGAACGGCTGGCGGTCGCCTCGCACGACGGGCGGTTGCTGCTGATCGATGTGACGGAGGAGACGGAAGGCACGGAGGGTCAGGTCACCGAAGAGGCGGTGGACGCTGGAAGCGACTCGGGCGACTCCGGTGGCTCAAGTGAGTCAAGTGAGTCAAGTGGCTCTGAGAGTTCCGGTGACTTGGGCGACTCCGGTGACTCAAGTGGCTCTGAGAGTTCCGGCGAGTCCGGTGACTCTGGTGACCCCGGTGACGGCGGCTCAGGTGGCTCAGATGCCGCCGACGTCGGCGAGCACGTGACCGAGCTGATCCGGTCCGTCAACGGCCCCGTGCGCGACCTCGCCTTCTCCCCGGACGGCGCCTGGCTCACCTGGTCCCACCCGGGCATCGGCCGCTCCCTGCGCCAGATCAAGCTGGCCCGCATCAAGGACCGGCTGATCGTGGACGTGACCAACGGCCGCTTCGAGGACGAGAACCCCGTCTTCACCCGCGACGGTCGCTATCTCGCCTTCCTCTCCTGGCGCGGCTTCGACCCGGTGTACGACGTCCACACCGGCGACCTGTCCTTCCCGCTCGGCTGCCGCCCCTACCTCGTCCCGCTGAACTCGGCGACCCCCTCCCCCTTCGCCCTGAATCCCGAGGGCCGTCCGGCGGCCGGCGGCCTCGACCCGGCCGAGGAGGAGGAGACCGGCGAGGCCGGCACGGTGACCGTGGAGGTCGAGGGCCTGGCGATGCGGGTCACGCCGTTCCCGGTGATCGCCTCCAAGTACTCCGGGCTGTCCCCGGTCGCCGGCGGCGGACTGGTCTGGCTGCGCTGGCCGATCTCCGGCGCGCTCGGCGAGACCTTCGCCAACCCGGCCGACATCAGCGGCCGCCCGACCCTGGAGTACTTCAACCTCGCCAAGGCGAAAAAGTCCGAACTTGTCGACCACCTCGACTGGTTCGCGGTCAGCGGCGACGGCACCCGGCTGGTCGTCGTGGACGAGGGCGAGCTGCGCGCGGTGCCCTCCACGGAGATGGGCGACAGCGACACCACCGTCTGGATCGACCTGCGCCGCATCCTGCACGTGGTCGACCCGCCCGCCGAGTGGCGCCAGGCCTACGACGAGGCCGGCCGCCTCATCCGCGCCTACTTCTGGGACCCGGGCATGTCCGGCATCGACTGGGACGCGGTGCTCGACCAGTACCGTCCCCTCGTCGAACGGGTCGCCTCCCCCGACGAGTTCGCCGATCTCCTGCGGGAGGTCCTCGGCGAACTGGGCACCTCGCACGCCTACGTCACCGCCGCCCGCCGCAACGAGGGCCCGCCCCACTACCAGCGCTGGCAGGGCCTCCTCGGCACCAACTTCGTCCACCGGGAACAGGGTTGGATTGTCAAACGCATCCTGCCCGGCGACTCCTCCGACTCCAAGGCCCGCTCGCCACTGGCCGGCACCGGCATCCGCGAGGGCGCGATCCTCACCCACGTCGACGGCCGCCCGGTCGATCCGGTGACCGGCCCGTATCCGCTGCTCGCCGGCTCCGGGGGTACAACCGTGGAGCTGACGTTCCTTCCGGCACAGGGCGAGCCGGACCGGGCGCGCCGGGTCGCCGTCGTCCCGCTCATCGACGAACGGCCGCTTCGCTACCAGGACTGGGTCGCCAAACGCCGCGCGGTCGTACGGGAGTTGAGCGGCGGCAAGTGCGGCTATCTGCACATCCCCGACATGGGCGGCTCCGGCTGGGCCCAGTTCAACCGCGACCTGCGCATGGAGGTGTCCCGGCCCGCCCTGATCGTGGACGTGCGCGGCAACGCGGGCGGACACATCAGCGAACTCGTCATCGAGAAGCTGACCCGGACGATCCTCGGCTGGGACCTGACGCGGGACGCGCAACCGGTGTCGTACACCTCGAACGCGCCGAGGGGACCGGTGGTGGCCCTCGCCGACGAGGCGACCTCCTCGGACGGCGACATGATCACGGCCGCCTTCAAGCTGCTGAAACTCGGCCCGGTGGTCGGCCAGCGCACCTGGGGCGGCGTGGTCGGCATGACCGGCCGGCATCGCCTGGGCGACGGCACGGTGATCACGGTCCCGATGAACGCGGCCTGGTTCGACGCCTACGGCTGGTCCGTCGAGAACCACGGCGTCGCCCCCGACCTGGAGATCCTGCGCACCCCCCTGGACTGGGCGGAAGGCCGCCACGCCCAGTTGACCGACGCGGTCGAACTCGCCCTGGAACTCCTGGAGTCCTACCCGGCCGCCATCCCCCCCGACTACACCGAGGTCCCCAACCGAGCCCGCCCCGAGCTACCGCCGCGGGCCACCTGACGAGGAGGGGTGCGTGTTGGAGGGGCGCGGGGAACTGCGCGACAAGCCACAACGCACCCGCGCACGACCACACATCCCCACCACCCCAAAAACCAGCGCAGGGCACCCTCCGCAAAGAAGGGCGCCCCACGCAAACCGGCCAAAGCCGAGCGCAGCGACTACGCGTCGTAGTCCCGGTCGAAGCGGTCTTCCATCTCCGCTTCCGTGTCCTCGATGTCGCGCAGATTCTCGCGGCCGCGCTGCGGCTGCTGCTGGCCACGCTGCGGCTGCTGCTGACCGCGCTGGGGCTGCTGCTGACCGCGCTGGCCGGCCCGCTCGCGGGCCTCACCGATCTTCTGCTTGCCCTGTTCCTGCCACTCGTTGGCCTTGTCCTTCATACCCATGTGGGTTCACTCCCGTGGTGGGTGAGTTGGGGGTCGGCCCCTCGGTGGGGCCTCACCCAGATTCACACGGGCGACCACGCAGCGCATGTGGATCAGTCACGGTGCGTAGCGCGCGCCGCCTCGTCGGCCGCCCCGCCTGCACCGACGAGCCCCGAGCGCATTCCTTGCAGACGGGGCGCGAACCGCTTCATCTCACGCTGCCCGACCGTCCCGATGAGCGCCGGCAGATACCCGCGCACACCCTGCATGCCACGCAGCCACCACTGCCCGTACACATGCGCCGAGCGCCGCTCGATCCCGGCGACGAGCCGGTCCACCGCGGGCCCCAGCGGGTAGGTCTTGTTGGACGGCCACGGCAGCCGCTGCCGCAGTTCGCGCATGACGTCGTCCTGATCGGCGCCGCGCACCATGTCGGTGTCGGTCCAGGACAGGTACCCGACGCCGACGCGGACTCCCTGGTAGCCGACCTCGGCGCGCAGACTGTGCGCGTACGCCTCCACACCCGACTTGGACGCGCAGTACGCCGTCATCATCGGCGCCGGCGTGATCGCGGCGAGCGAGGCGATCTGGAGGAGATAGCCCCGGCTCTCCACCAGCACCGGCAGGAACGCCCGGGCCGTCACCGCCGAACCGATCAGGTTCACCTCGATCACCCGCCGCCAGGCCTGCGGATCGGAGTCGGCGAACGGACCGCCCGTCGCCACACCGGCGTTGGCCACCACGATGTCGACCTTCCCGAACCGCGCCTTAACCTCCTGCGCGACCCGGCTCATCGTGTCGTGGTCGGTGACGTCGGCGTACCAGTGGGCGCTGTCGCAGTGCAGGCGCGAGGAGACGTCCTTGAGCGCCTCCTCCTCCAGCCCGACCAGCGCCACCTTCGCGCCGCGCGCGGAGAGCTTGCGCGCCAGCAGTTCACCGACACCGCGCGCCGCCCCGGTGACGACCGCGACCTGCCCTTCGAGGCTGACCCTGCTCATGCGCCCTCCTTGATCTGCACGCCTGTGGCCTTCTTGGTGGTGACGTAGGTGGTGACGAGTTCCCGGATCCGGCCGGTCACCAGCTCCGGGGCCTCGATCGGGGTCATGTGGCCGACGCCGGTCAGCTCGGTCAGGCCGACGCAGTGCGGCAGCGCGGCGACCAGCGCACGGGCGTGCACCGGGGGCGTGAGCCGGTCGGACGCGCCGTGCACGATCGCGGTGGGCGCGTACAACTCCCTTACGCCGTGGTCGAGATCGAGCGCTTCGAGCACGCGCGACCAGGCGTGGCGCACGGCGCGCGGGCAGGCGTGCACGATCAGCGCACACGCCTCCACCATGTGCGGGGCGGAACCGGCGCCCATGGTGGCGTACTTGAGGATGCGCTTGGCGACCGGCGTGACCGGGCCGAGCGGGGCGCGCGAGCCGAGAATGCGCGCGGTGATCCAGGTGCGCACACGCCCGGCGCCGAGCGGCACCACACGCGCCTCCGCGACCAGCCGCGAGCTGCCGGTGCTGCACAGCAGGACGGCTGCGGCGTGGTCACGGAAGCGGGGGCGCGTGGCTGCGGCCATGACGGTCATCCCGCCCATGGAGTGGCCGACGATCAGCGCCTTCTCCCCGGGCGCGAGGGTCTGCGCGAGCACCGCTTCCAGGTCGTCCGCCAGCGCGTGGGTGGTGCACGCGGGGCTCGCGGGACTGCGCCCGTGCCCCCTCTGGTCGTACGCGATCACGCGATGGTCGGTCGCCAGGTCCCGGATCTGCGCCGCCCAGAAAGCGGTCGAGCAGGTCCAGCCGTGCGCGAGGACGACGGGGGGCGCGTTGTCGGGGCCGTGCACCTCGACGTGCAGCCGCGCGCCATCGGCGGAGACGACGGTGAGTTCACGGGAGGGGGTGGGCGGGGCGTACGGCCCGGAGGTCACGGGAGCGAGCCGGCTCATGCGGCGCCCTCGCTCTGCGGAACGGCGGCGACCGTCTTCTCCACGGCTGTACCAGCCTTCCGGATGACCTCGTACTCCCCCAGGTCCACCCGCCGGGTCGCGCGCCGGAACTCCGATGTCGTACCGGGCCAGATGGTGGTGTTGCGGCCGCTGGCGTCCAGGTACCAGCTGGTGCAGCCGCCGGTGTTCCACACGGTGCGCTTCATGCGCTCCTGGACCTTGCGGTTCCAGTCCTCGACGGCCGCGGGCCGGGCATCGAGGGCCGTACGGCGGCCGAGGACGTCCAGTTGCCGCAGATAGTCGGCCATGTAGTTCAGCTGGGACTCGATCATGAGGATCATGGAGGAGTTCCCGAGTCCGGTGTTGGGCCCGATGATCGTCATCCAGTTCGGGAATCCGGCGGCCGCGGCGCCGCGCAGCGCCTGCATGCCGTTCTTCCAGGACTCGGCGAGGGTGACGCCCTCCGCCCCGACCACCCGCTCGGCGATCGGCATGTCCGTGACGTGGAAGCCCGTACCGAAGATGATCACGTCGGCCTCGGCCTCGGTGCCGTCGGCCGCGACCAGGGTCGACCCGCGGATCTCGCTGAGCCCGCTGGCGACGACGTCCACGTTCGGCCTGGCCAGCGCCGGGTAGTACGTGCTGGACAGCAGGATCCGCTTGCAGCCGATGCGGTAGTCGGGGGTGAGCTTGGTGCGCAGGGCCGGATCCTTGATGGCGCGGGCCATGTTGCGCTTGGCGAGCTGCTCGATCAGGCCGAGTTCGTCCGGGTGCTTGGTGAACGCCTGGACCTGCAGTTCCCGGATGCCCCACAGCAGGCCGCGCCGCAGCTGGGTGGTGAAGGGCACGGCCCGGTGCAGCCGGCGCTCGGCGCCGCTGATGGCGCGGTCCATGCGGGGCATCACCCACGGCGGGGTGCGCTGGAAGAGGGTGAGCCGGTCGACCTGCGGCTGGATCGCGGGCACGATCTGGATGGCGGAGGCGCCGGTGCCGATCACGGCGACACGCTTGCCGCGCAGGTCGTGGTCGTGGTCCCAGCGGGCGGAGTGGAACACCTTGCCCGGGAAGGATTCCAGGCCGGGGATCTCCGGGACCTTCGGGTCGGACAGCGGCCCGGTCGCGGAGACGACCACGTCGGCGGAGAGCGACCCGCGTGTGGTCTCGATGTCCCACCGCAGGTTCTCGTTGTCCCAGCTCATCAGCTTGACCTCGGAGTCGAAGCGGATGTGCGGGCGCAGTCCGAAGAGGTCGGTGACGTGCTCCAGGTAGGCGCGGATGTGCTCCTGCCCCGAGAAGGTGCGCGGCCACTCGGGGTTGGGCGCGAAGGAGAAGGAGTACAGATGGGAGGGCACGTCACAGGCGCACCCTGGGTAACTGTTGTCCCGCCAGGTGCCGCCGACGCTGTCCGCCCGCTCCAGGACGACGAAGTCGGTGATCCCTTCGCGGCGCAGCCGCACGGCGGCCCCCAGGCCGCCGAACCCGGACCCGATCACCGCCACCCGTACATGCTCGTGCTCGGCCATCCCGAAGCCTCCACGCATCGCCTTGGACTCTGCCAGTGAACACTGGCGCAATGGGACTGTAGAGCAGCCCCGTACCGAGCGGTAGGGGTCGGGAACAGGAAAGTTACCGGCGGTACAACATAGGCTGCGGGCGTGGCAGAGGACGCAGAACGCAAGGAAGGCGGGCGCGAGTACCGCATGGAGGAGCTGGCGCGGCTGGCCGGCATCACCGTGCGCACGCTGCGCTTCTACCGCGAGCGCAAGCTGATCCCACCACCCCGCCGCGAGGGCCGTATCGCCTGGTACGACGACCACCACCTGGCCCGCCTGCGGACCATCGCCGCCCTGCTGGAGCGCGGCCACACCCTGAACGGCATCGCGGAGCTCGCCGAGGCCCTCGATCAGGGCCGAGGCGTCGCCGACCTGCTCGGCGTCGGCACCCCCACCGAGGAGGAGCCGGTCCGCCTCACCCCGGAGGAACTCGCCGCCCGCTTCGAGGGCGAGGTCACCCCCGAGAACCTCGCCGCCGCCATGGAACTGGGCTACCTGGGCACGGACGGCGACGAGATCGTCCACATCAGCCGCCGCCTGCTGGACGTCTCCTCCGCCCTGGTCCGCGAGGGCATCCCGCTCGCCGAGGTCCTCACGGCCGCCGCCCGCGTCCGCGAACACGCCGACGCCCTGGCCGGACTCTTCACCGACCTGATCCTGCGCCACGGCCCCGAGGAGGACCTCCACCGCCTGCGCCCGCTGGCCCGCAGCGTGGTGGAGGCGGAACTGTCGCTGGCGCTGGACCGGCGGATCAGCCAGCGGGACTAGAGGTCGTAGACGACGGTCACGGGCGCGTGGTCGGACCAGCGCTCGGCGTGCGTGGCCGCGCGCTCCACCAGGCCCTTGACGGCCTTCCCGGCGAGACCGGGCGTGGCGACCTGGTAGTCGATGCGCCATCCGGAGTCGTTGTCGAAAGCCCGCCCCCGGTACGACCACCAGGTGTACGGACCCTCGACGTCCGGGTGCAGGGCCCGTACGACGTCGACGTAGCCGGCTTCCTCCGCCGCGAACACCCGGCCGAGCCACTCGCGTTCCTCGGGCAGGAATCCGGAGTTCTTGGTGTTGCCGCGCCAGTTCTTGAGGTCGGCCTGCTGGTGGGCGATGTTCCAGTCGCCACAGACGACCACCTCGCGCCCGTCGGCGGCGGCCCGCTCGCGCAGGGTCTTGAGGTGGGCGAGGAACTCGCCCATGAAGCGGACCTTCTCGTCCTGCCGCTCGGTGCCGACCTCGCCGGAGGGCAGATAGAGGGAGGCGACGGTGACGCCGGGCAGGTCGGCCTCGACATAGCGGCCGCTGCCGTCGAACTCGGCCGAGTCGAAGCCGACCCGGACGCGGTCGGGCTCGCGCCGGGTGTAGAGGGAGACGCCCGCACGGCCCTTGGCGGCGGCCGGCGCGTGCACGACGTGCCAGCCGTCGGGCTGCCGCACCTCCTCGGGCAGCTGGTGCGGCTCGGCGCGCACCTCCTGCAGGCAGACGACGTCCGCTTCCGTCTGCGCGAGCCACTCCACGAAGCCCTTCTTGGCGGCGGCTCGCAGCCCGTTCACGTTAACCGAGGTCACAGTCAGCACCCGGGCACCATACCGGCACACTGGTCGGAGCCCTCAAAGCCCGAGGCCCCCCGTCTGCATAGAAGTACGATATCCAGAATGTATATACGCCGCGTTCGTTTCGATCATCCCGACGCCGTGAAGCTCAACACCGAGGTCCAGGCCGAGTACGCCGAGCGTTACGGCGACGACGGCGACGCCACCGTCCTCGACACGACGGACTTCGACCCGCCCCACGGCGTCTATCTGATCGCGTACGACGAGTTCGACCGCCCCGTGGCCACCGGCGGCTGGCGCAGCCAGGACCGCAACGAGGAGGGCAACGAAGACGGCGACGCCGAGCTGAAGCGCATGTTCGTCATAGCGGAGATGCGCGGCCGCGGCCTGGCCCGCCGGATCCTCACCGCCCTGGAGGAGGACGCCCGCACGGCCGGCCGTGTCCGCATGGTCCTGGAGACCGGGACCAAGCAGCCGGAGGCCATCGCGCTGTACACCGCGAGCGGCTACGAGCCGTGCACCAAGTTCGGCTACTACCGCCACCACGAGGAGAGCCGCTGCTTCGCGAAGAAGCTGTAGACACGATGAAGCCCCGGTCGGCTCTCGCCGACCGGGGCTTCATGCTGCGTGGACCTGAGGGGATTTGAACCCCTGGCCCCCTCGATGCGAACGAGGTGCGCTACCGGACTGCGCCACAGGCCCTTGCAACGAGTGAAACTTTAGCATCCCGATCGGGGTGCTTGGAAATCCGTTCCCTGACTGGTCAGCGCGCCTTCCGGAAGTGTGGCGGGCGTCACTCGTTGGCCGCGCGCGGGCGGTCGCCGTCCTCGTACTGATCGAACAGGGGGGTGCGCCCGCGCTCGCGCGACCGGCGTGCGGAGGCTGTGCGACGCGCGTCGCTGCGGCCGTCCGCCGGCTTGTCCCCGGACTCGGGCGCCTGCTCGTCCGCCTCGGCCTCCGGCGTGCGGCTCGCCTCGTGCTCCGGCGTCACCGAGCTGGAGCGCGCCGAACTCCAGGTGTCGGGCGCCCCCAGATCCACATCGGACGTGGCACGCGGCGCGACCGGCGCGGTCACGTACGTCGGCAGGGGCACCGGCACCGGGTCCCAGCTGTCCCCGCCGGGCCGCCGCTGCCGCTCGCGCTGCTGGTCGACCCACTCGGCGTGGTCCGTCTGCTCGACCAGGGCGCGCCGGTCCGCGGCGAGTGCGGCGAGCCCGGTGTCCGTCTGGACCTGAGGGGCTTCCTCCGGTTCGTCGGCACCGGGGCCCGCGTCGAGTGGCGCGCGGCGGCGCGGCTGGCGCTCCCGCAGCCGCTGGGCGGCCACCTCGGCACGCCGGCGGTCCATCTGGTAGGCGAAGCGGCGGCGTTCCTGGGAGCGCAGGTAGGCGATGTACGCGCTGAGCAGCACGGCCGGCGCGGCGGGCGCCCACAGGAAGGCGAGCCCGCCGACGGCGGCGACGATCGCGCCCAGTGTGAAGGCGAGGAAGAGAACCACGGTGGTGCGCCTGCGGCGCGCGAGGACCTTCGAGCGCCGGGCCCGTGCTGCGGCCGCCTGCGCGGAGGACGACTGCGCGGAGGACGCCTGGCGCGCGGACGGCACTCGCTTCTGCGCGGGCACGGAGGCGGAGTTGCGCGCCGGCGCAGCACCGGAGTTGCGCGCCGGCGCGGCGTCGCGTTCTCGCTCCGGTTCCACCCTCCCGGACGCCTCGGGCTCGGCGTCGGCGTGCACCTGACGGCGGGTCGGAGGCATGGCGAAAGCCCGGACGTCCACCGAGTCGGTGGCGTCCGGGTCGCGGGCGCCCGGCTCCCCCTCCTGGGCGGAGCGCGCCCGCAGGTCCTTGGCGTACCGGCGCTCCATTCCCGCCCGTCCGGACAGCAGCCGGATGGCGGTGCTGAAGCGTTCCGTCGGACGGGCCTCGTTCAGCTCGTCCTGCCTACGGAGCCACATCGGCACCAAGTAGGCGGCCCAGGCCCCGACAATGACTGCGTAGATGAGGCCGCTGCTGCTCACATCTCACACCGTAGAGGGGTTTGCATGAGGCCATCCGCCAATTGGGCCGGTGTGTCGCACGATCTGGCTGATATTTCCAGCACTTTTGCGACCGATGCGATCAGCGCACCGTCTCGGGCGGGAATTCATTGCCCCGGAGACGGTCATCAACCGATCAATTTCGAACACATATTCAATTTCCGGTGCTCTGGGGTTTCTGCCGCACCTCCTGGGAGCGTGCCCGCTGCCACCGCGCGAGCAAACCGTCGGGCACCTCTTCCGCGGTGAGCGCGAACACCAGATGGTCGCGCCAGGCCCCGTCGATGTGCAGATAGCGCGGCCGGAGCCCCTCCTCGCGGAATCCGAGTTTCTCCACGACCCGGCGACTGGGCCGGTTCTCGGGCCGAATGCAGACCTCGATGCGGTGCAGTCCGACGGTGCGGAAACAGTGGTCCACGACAAGCGCGACGGCCGTCGGCATCACCCCGCGCCCGGCCACCGCCTCGTCCACCCAGTAGCCGACGTGCCCCGAGCACATCGATCCCCAGGTGATCCCGGCGACCGTGAGCTGGCCGACGAGCCGCCCCTGGTACTCGATGACGAACGGCAGCATCCGGCCCGCGTTGGCCTCGGAACGCAGGTGCCGGACCATCTGGCGGTAGGTCGGCCGGTGCGCGATCGGCCCGCTCGGCGTGGGCGGCGGAATGGTCGCCTCCCAGGGGCGCAGCCAGTCCCGGTTGCGCCGGTTCACCTCCCGCCAGGCCCGCTGGTCGCGCAGCCTTATCGGCCGGAGGACGACATCGCCGTCCGCCAGCACGACGGGCCAGGAAGGGCTGTTCAGCTCGCACCCCCGCTACTGGGTCTGGGGTGGTCGCCGCCGCGGATCTGGTCGACGGCGTGGACCAGCAGGGGCTCCAGCACGGCGAGGCCGTCCTTCACGCCGCCCGTGGAGCCCGGCAGGTTGACGATCAGGGTCCGGCCCGCGACCCCGGCCAGGCCCCGGGAGAGCGCCGCGGTCGGAACCTTCTCGCGCCCGAACGCCCGGATGGCCTCCGCGATGCCCGGCACCTCGTGGTCGATCACCGCGCGGGTCGCCTCGGGCGTGCGGTCGGTGGGCGAGATCCCGGTGCCGCCGGTGGTGACGATGGCGTCGTACCCGGCGTCGACTCCCGCGCGCAGGGCCGCCTCCACGGGCTCCCCGTCCGGGACGACCCGGGGGCCGTCGACGGCGAAACCGAGGCTCTTCAGGCCGTCGGCGACCAAGGGGCCGCCCTTGTCCTCGTAGACGCCCGCGGCAGCCCTGTTGGAGGCGGTGACCACCAGGGCCCGGTAGGTCATGCCCGGCTCCAGTCGCCCGACTTGCCGCCCGTTTTCTCTTCCACCCGCACGTCCGTGATGACCGCTCCCTTGTCGACCGCCTTGACCATGTCGATCACGGTGAGCGCGGCGACCGTCACGGCGGTGAGGGCCTCCATCTCGACACCCGTACGGTCCGTCGTCTTCACGGTGGCCTGGATCTCCACCGCGTCGTCCGCGACCGACAGGTCCAGTTTCACACCCGACACCGACAACGGGTGGCACAGCGGAATCAGGTCCGGGGTGCGCTTGGCGCCCATGATCCCGGCGATCCGCGCGGTGGCGAGGGCATCGCCCTTGGGCATCCCCTCGCCGCGCAGCAGCTCGACCACCCGGGGCGAGACGAGGACGCGGCCGCTGGCGCGGGCGGTGCGCGCGGTCACGTCCTTCCCGGACACGTCGACCATGCGGGCCGCGCCCGCCTCGTCGATGTGCGTCAGTCCGTCCTGCGCAGGGGGTCCGGAGGTCTCCCCCCGGAATGACTCAGTCATGCTGTGTGCCGCTCCCGGTCCGGGCCCGGCGCAGTGCGGTGCGCGGGCCTGTTGTGCGCGACACGGTACCGCCCTGTCCGCGCAGGCACCGGCCCAGGACCCACGTCGGCCTTTTCGCACGCGCACGCGCGCGTGCCTCAGCCGAGCAGGACGACCTCCACCTCGGTGCCGGGCTCGACGGACTCCACGTCCTCGGGGACGACGATCAGCGCGTCGGCGTGCGCCAGCGCCGCGATCAGGTGCGAGCCGGCGCCGCCCACGGGGGTGACCTCGCCGTCGCCGTAGGCACCGCGCAGGAACTGCCGGCGGCCCTTGGGCGAGCGCAGCGCCTGATCGGTCTTCAGGGTGGCCAGGACACGGGGCCGGTGCACGTCCGTGAGGCCCATCAGGGTGCGGATGGCGGGACGCACGAACAGCTCGAAGGAGACGTACGACGACACGGGGTTGCCCGGCAGGGCGAGCAGCGGTGTGTGGTCGGGGCCGATGGAGCCGAAGCCCTGGGGCTTGCCGGGCTGCATGGCGAGCTTGCGGAACTCCACGCCGCTGCCGGCCTCGTCCTCGTCGCCGGCGTACGACAGCGCCTCCTTGACGACGTCGTACGCCCCGACGCTCACCCCGCCGGTGGTGACCATCAGGTCGGCGCGGACGAGCTGGTCCTCGATGGTGGAGCGGAGGGTCTCGGCGTCGTCGGCGACGGCGCCCACCCGGTAGGCGATCGCGCCGGCGTCCCGCGCGGCGGCGGTGAGGGCGAAGCTGTTGGAGTCGTAGATCTGGCCGCCGGCCAGTTCCTCGCCGGGCTGCACGAGTTCGCTGCCGGTGGACAGCACGACCACGCGCGGGCGCGGGCGCACGCGTACCGTGCCGCGGCCGACCGCGGCCAGCAGCGCGATCTGCGGCGGGCCGAGGACCGCCCCGGCCTCCAGGGCGCGGTCACCGGCCTTCACGTCGCTGCCCCTGGCGCGCACGTGCGCGCGTGCCTCGACGGGGCGGTGCACGCGTACCTGCCCCTCGGCGCCCTCCGGGGCCAGGCTGCGCGCCCGCATCCCGCTCACCGGGCCTTCGCCGAGTCCGCCGTCGGTCCACTCCACCGGGACGACGGCCTCGGCGCCCGGCGGCAGCGGGGCGCCGGTCATGATGCGGGCGGCCTGGCCGGGGCCGACCCGGACCGGATGGGCCGCGCCCGCGGCGACGTCGCCGACGACCTCCAGGGCGGCCGGGAACTCCTCGCTGGCGCCCGCCACGTCCGCGACCCGCACCGCGTACCCGTCCATGGAGCTGTTGTCGAACGGCGGCAGGGACACCGGCACCGTGACGTCGTCGACCAGGACGCAGCCCTGGGCGTCGAGCAGTTGCAGCTCGATGGGTTCCAGGGGACGGACGGTCGAGAGGATGTCCTCCAGGTGCTCGTCCACCGACCACAGGTCGTCCGGGCCGGCGGGGCGGGTCGCGGCGCTGCTCAAGATTGCTGCATCTCCTCGGCTACGTAACTGCGAAGCCAGGTCCGGAAGTCCGGACCCAGGTCTTCACGTTCGCACGCGAGTCTGACAATGGCACGCAGGTAGTCGCCACGGTCGCCGGTGTCATAGCGGCGGCCCTTGAAGACGACGCCGTGCACCGGGCCGCCGACCTTCTCGTCCGTCGCGAGCTGCTGGAGGGCGTCGGTGAGCTGGATCTCGCCGCCGCGGCCCGGCTCGGTCTTGCGGAGTATGTCGAAGATGTGCGGGTCGAGGACGTAACGGCCGATGACCGCGTAGTTCGAGGGGGCGTCCGCCGGGTCGGGCTTCTCGACGAGACCGGTGACCCGTACGACGTCACCGTCGGCCGTCGCCTCCACGGCCGCGCAGCCGTAGAGGTGGATCTGCTCGGGCGCGACCTCCATGAGGGCGATCACGCTGCCGCCGTGCTCCTCCTGGACCTCGATCATGCGCTGCAGGAGCGGGTCGCGCGGGTCGATCAGGTCGTCGCCGAGGAGCACCGCGAAGGGCTCCTGGCCGACGTGCGGGGCGGCGCACAGCACGGCGTGGCCGAGACCCCGGGGGTCGCCCTGGCGCACATAGTGCATGGTCGCCAGGTCGCTGGACTGCTGCACCTTGGCGAGCCGTTCGGCGTCGCCCTTCTTCTGGAGCGCCGATTCCAGCTCGTAGTTGCGGTCGAAGTGGTCCTCGAGAGGACGCTTGTTGCGTCCGGTGATCATGAGGACGTCGTCGAGCCCCGCTGACACGGCCTCCTCGACCACGTACTGGATCGCGGGCTTGTCGACGACCGGCAGCATTTCCTTGGGAGTGGCCTTCGTGGCCGGCAGGAACCGGGTGCCGAGACCTGCTGCGGGAATGACAGCCTTACTGATCCTGGGGTGCGACTGAGTCATGCCCGCAACCTTATCCGGTGCCTTTGTCAGGAATCTGTGGCTCCGGTTGGTTGGCCCTTTATGACGGCATTCAAGAAGGGTGCGAGAACGACCCGTGGAACACGACGGACGCGCGAGCGAGCCTGACAAGGGAATGTTGCGGCGGGAGCTCCTCTCGGTGAGGAAAAGGTTGACGGACGATGACGTCGACGAGACGGGCCGCGCGCTGGCGGAGCGCGCCCTGGAGCTGCCCGAGCTGGCACATGCGCGCACGGTGGCGGCCTACGTCTCCGTGGGGAGCGAGCCCGGCACGGGGCCGCTGCTGGACGCGCTGCGGGCGCGAGGCGTGCGGGTGCTGCTCCCCGCGCTCCTGCCCGACAACGACCTCGACTGGGGCGAGTACGCCGGCCCGGATTCCCTCACGCGGGTCCAACACGGCGGGAAAATGGCGCTTTTCGAACCGTCCGGCGCGCGTCTCGGTCCGGACGCCGTGACGGCCGCGGACATCGTGCTGCTGCCCGGGCTCGCGGTCGACGCGCGCGGGATGCGCCTGGGGCGCGGCGGCGGGTCGTACGACCGCGTACTGGCCCGTCTGGAGCGCGCGGGCGCACGCCCCCGGCTCGTGGTGCTGCTGTACGACACGGAGGTCGTCGCGCAGGTCCCGGCAGAGGCGCACGACAGGCCCGTGCACGCCGTGGTGACGCCCTCCGGCGTGCGCCGCTTCCCGAGCGCCTGAACGGGGCTCACCGACACGGAAGACGGCCCTCCACGCGCGCGTGGAGGGCCGTCTTCCGTGCTGCCGTCAGAGGGTCACGGCTTGAGGACGAGTGTGTCGCTCGTGCTGCTGTCGACCGCCTTGGCCGAGAACGACCAGGGCAGCAGTTCGCCCTTGGCCCACAGGCTCGTCTGGTCCGTGTAGTGCGCGCTGAAGGCGTGCCCGGAGGCGCCGGTCAGGTTGATCCACCTGGACTTGTCGAAGTCGGCGAGGTTGACGACCATCCGCATGGACGGCACCCAGACGACGCCGTAGCCGCCGGCGGCGTTCCAGCCGGTCGCGTTCACCGTGGCCTCGCCGCCGCTGAGCCTCCAGGGGCCGCGGTTGAGGATGTACTGCAGCGCCTTGGGGCCGTCGGTGCCGAGGGTCTGGTTCTTCAGGAACAGGCGGTGCAGCCGGCCCCAGCTCCAGGTGTCGATGTCCTTGCCGAGCTTGGCGGTCAGCTCCCAGCGGGCGTCGATCATGGCCCGGGCGAGGAGCTGGTCCACGTTGTTCGCCGCGGGGCGGGTGCCCGACTTGGGGGTCTTCCACCAGTCGCTGTCCGGCTTGTCCATCAGGGTGCGCACGACCTCGAACCAGCGGTCGCCGCCGTCCGGCTGCGCCTGGTCGGTGTCGCGGTCGCCGCACTCGCGCACCTTGGTGTCGTCGTCGACCGGGCCGGTGCTGTCCATCTTGTCGACCCACAGGCACTGTCCCTGGACGCGCAGTTCCTTGGGCAGTTTGTTCCCGAAGGCGAGCTTGAGGATGTTGCGCCAGACCGCGTTGAAGTAGGCGGCCGCCGCGGAGTCGGACTCCTGGGTGTAGTCCCAGCCTTCCAGCAGCTTCTGCGCGTCGCGGACGTTCTTGTCGCCGAGGTTGATCTTCAGCAGCTTCGGCACGAGCAGCTTGGCGATCTCGCTGCTGTTGTCCAGCTGCATCTGACGCATGTCGTCGGTGGAGATCTTGCCGCCGTCCTTGATCTTGGACTCGATCAGGTCGGTGATGCGCTGGCTGCGAGTGCCGTAGCCCCAGTCGGTGGTGAGGGTGTACGGGTACTTGTCCTTGCCGACCACGGCCTGGTTGGCGGTGACGATGTAGCCGCGCCTGGGGTTGTACTCGTAGGGCAGCTCGTTCTGCTTGATGAAGCCGGTCCAGCGGTACTTCGAGTCCCAGCCGGGCGCCGGGACGGCACCGTCGTCCACCGAGGAGCGCGTGGGGATCCTGCCGGGCAGCGTGTAGCCGATGTGGTTGGCGGTGTCGGCGTAGACCAGGTTCTGCGAGGGCACGTCGAACAGGGCCGCCGCCTGGCGGAAGTCGCTCCAGTTCGCCGCCTTGTCGAGGGCGAACACGGCGTCCATGGAGGTGCCCGGGTCGAGCGCGGTCCACCTCAGGGCGATGCCGTAGCCGTCGCCGCGGTCGGGGGCGGCGGTGTTGACCGCGGCCCGCTTGCCGACCTGGACGAGTTCGTCGTCGCGGTCGGACAGCAGCGGCATCCCGTCCTGGGTCTGGCGCACGACGATCGTCTTGGACGAGCCGCCGGCGACCTTGATGGTCTCCTCACGGGTCCTGAACGGCCGGACCTTGCCGTCGTACAGGTAGCCGTTCGCGCTGACCTTCTCCAGGTAGAGGTCGGTGACGTCGACCCCGGAGTTGGTCATGCCCCAGGCGATGTCCGCGTTGTGGCCGATGATCACACCGGGCATGCCGGCGAAGGTGTAGCCGGTCACGTCGTACTGGCACTTGCTGGAGACGGTGCGGCAGTGCAGGCCCATCTGGTACCAGACCGACGGCAGCGACGCCGACAGGTGCGGGTCGTTGGCGAGCAGCGGCTTGCCGGTGATGGTGTACTTCCCGGCCACCACCCACGAGTTGGAGCCGATGCCATGGCCGTTCACTCCGACGGCGGTGGGGACGTCGTCCAGGACGTTGTAGAGACCCGCCAGCTGGCTTGTGAGCGACGATCCGGACGCCGTCGAGGTGGCGGAGCCGGTCGTGCCCGTGGAGCCCGCAGAGCCGCCGGTCGTGCCGGACGTGCCCGTCGTGCCGGTGCCCTGCGAGGTTCCGGTGCCGCCGCTCTGCTGGAAGGACCTGGTCAGCGTGCTGTACTGGCCTTCCTGCACGATCGGCTTGTTACGGCTGTACGGGTACTCGGGGTACAGGTCCTGGATCTGCTGCGGGCCGAGCCGGCTGGTCATCAGGGCGCGGTCGATCTCGTCCTGCATGTTGCCGCGCAGGTCCCACGCCATCGCCTTCAGCCACGAGACCGAGTCGACCGGGGTCCACTTCTCGGGCTTGTAGTCGTTGGTGAAGCCCAGGGCGGCGTACTCCAGGGAGATGTCCTTGCCGTCCTTGCCCTGCAGGTAGGCGTTGACGCCCGCGGCGTAGGCCTGGAGGTACTTCTTCGTGGCGGCCGACAGCTTGGTGTCGTACTCCTGCCGGGCGATCCGGTCCCAGCCGAGGGTGCGCAGGAACTCGTCGTTCTTGACCTGGCCCTTTCCGAACATCTCCGACAGGCGCCCGGAGGTCATGTGCCGGCGCACGTCCATCTGCCAGAACCGGTCCTGCGCCTGCACGTAGCCCTGCGCCATGAACAGGTCCTCGTCGGAGGCCGCGTAGATCTGCGGGATGCCGTTGCCGTCCCGCTTGACGTCGACCGGCCCCGACAGGCCCTGGAGCGTGATCGTGCCCTTGGTCTGCGGGAAGGAGGCGCGGACGGTACTGACCGACCAGTAGGCGCCGTAGGCGATGCCTCCGATGATGGCCAGTACCAGCACGAGCACGATCAGTCGGGCTTTGCGCCCCTTCTTCCTGCCGGACTTGGCGGGCGCGGCACCGGTGGTGGCGGTGTCACCCGTTGTGGCGGTGGTGTTGGGGGGCATCGCTGTCCTTGCTGTCCTAACGCGAGCGGCAGGTCGGGCTGTGACTTTGAATGAGCGCTGGAGCAACCATAGGCGCAGGGCCCCGTCCCGCTTGACGCGGAGTCGGGAACCAGCGCGCACGAGCGTTCGATCTTGCCTCGGCGAGCGTCAAGAAAGCGTCAAGACTTAGGTAAGGTAACGAAGTACTTGGGTGCGGTGCGCCGCAGCCTCGGGTCTTGTGTACACGAGCTCGCGCCCCTGGCGCGCGGGCCAAGGAAGGGAACCGCCGCTGACTGTTCACCACCTCAACCAGCTCCTGCTCGTCTGCTCCGTGGTCCTGCTCGTCGCCGTCGCGGCCGTCCGGATCTCCTCCCGCAGCGGGCTCCCCAGCCTGCTCGTGTACCTGGGGATCGGCGTCCTCATGGGCCAGGACGGCATCGGCGAGATCCACTTCAACAGCGCCGTGGTGACCCAGGTCATGGGGTACGCGGCCCTGGTCGTGATCCTCGCCGAGGGCGGTCTCGGCACGAAGTGGAAGGAGATCAGGCCGGTCCTGTCGTCCGCCTCCGTCCTGGCGACCGCCGGAGTCGCGATCAGCGTGGGCGTCACCGCGGCGGGCGCGCACTATCTGGTCGGGCTGGAGTGGCGGCAGGCGCTCATCATCGGCGCGGTGGTGTCCTCGACGGACGCGGCGGCGGTCTTCTCGGTGCTGCGCAGGGTTCCCCTCCCCGCGCGCGTGACGGGCACGCTGGAGGCGGAGTCCGGCTTCAACGACGCCCCGGTGGTCATCCTGGTCGTCGCCTTCTCCATGGCCGGCCCGGTCGAGCACTGGTACGTCCTGCTCGGCGAGATAGCCCTGGAGCTGGCCATCGGCGCGGCCATAGGGCTCGCGGTGGGCTGGTTCGGCTCCTGGGGGCTCAAGCATGTGGCCCTGCCCGCTTCCGGCCTCTACCCGATCGCGGTCATGGCGATCGCCGTGACAGCGTACGCCGCCGGCGCCCTGGGGCACGGCAGCGGCTTCCTGGCCGTCTATCTGGCCTCGATGATGCTCGGCAACGCCAAGCTCCCGCACTGGCCGGCCACGCGCGGCTTCGCCGAGGGGCTCGGCTGGATCGCCCAGATCGGCATGTTCGTCGTACTCGGCCTGCTGGTCACCCCGCACGAGCTGGGCGACGACGTCGTACCGGCCCTGATCATCGGGCTGGTCCTCACCATGGTGGCCCGCCCGCTGAGCGTGGTGCTCAGCCTGGCGCCGTTCCGGGTGCCGTGGCAGGAGCAGACGCTGATGTCGTGGGCGGGACTGCGCGGCGCCGTGCCCATCATCCTGGCGACCATCCCGATGGTGAACGGTGTCACCGGCAGCCGCACCATCTTCAACATCGTCTTCGTGCTGGTCGTGGTCTACACCCTCGTCCAGGGTCCGACGCTGCCCTGGCTGGCCCGCACGCTGCGGCTGGGCGAGGAGGGCGAGGCCTCCGACCTCGGCATCGAGTCGGCGCCTCTGGAGCGGCTGCGCGGACATCTGCTGTCCATCTCGATTCCCGAGGGCTCCCGGATGCACGGGGTCGAGGTCAGCGAGCTGCGCCTGCCTGCCGGGGCCGCCGTCACCCTCGTCGTCCGCGAAGAAGAATCGTTCGTTCCGCTGCCCGCGACGGTGTTGCGGCGGGGCGACGAACTGCTCGTCGTCGCCACCGACCCGGTCCGCGACGCGGCGGAACGCCGCCTGCGCGCGGTCGCCCACGGCGGCAAACTGGCGGGCTGGCTCGGCACCAACGGGGCGAGCAGCTCGCGTTGAGGGCGCGTTCCCTGCCGTTCACGCTCCCGTCCCGTGAAATCCCAGGCGGGCCCACGCGTGGTGCTCGTTTTCACAGATGGGGGAGGCGATAGCCCCTGTACCATGAAGGCGCACCTGATCGAACCAACTCTGCCTGACGCAGAGCTGGCGCGACCGTATGGCGGCCGGGTCGCCTCCCACTCGCAGTGGGCGCCGGTATCTACCGCAGTTTGCGCAAGAGGACAGCTCTCGGCGCCCGGGTCACACGAGGCCCGCGCTACCAGGCGGCAGAAAGGCACGGGCCGTGGGATCCACGGTCACCACCAACGAGCCGGAGAAGACCTCCCCGGCCCCGTCCCGCCCGGGATACGGACAGCTGCTGCGCACCCGCGGCGCCTGGACCTTCCTGCTCCCCGGTTTCGCGGCGCGCCAGCCGTTCGCGATGCTCACCATCTCCATCGTGCTGCTCGTGCAGCACACCACCGGCTCGTACGGCGCCGCGGGCGCCACCGCGGCCGCCACCGGTGTCTCCATGGCGCTGTTCGCGCCGTACAGCGGGCGCCTCACCGACCGCTACGGCCAGCGCGCCGTGCTCACCCCCGGCGTTGTGGTGCACACCCTGTCCGGCCTGTCGCTGACGGTGCTCGCGCTGGCGCACGCCCCCCTGTGGGCGCTGTTCCTGGCGGCCGTGCCGACCGGCGCCTCGGTGCCGCAGGTCGGCCCCATGGTGCGTGCCCGCTGGGGCGCGACGCTGCAGGGCTCACCCCTGATGACCACCGCGGCGGCGTTCGAGTCGGTCACGGACGAGCTGACCTTCGTCTTCGGCCCACTGCTGGCGACCGCGCTGTGCACCACCGTGACGCCGGCGGCCGGCCTGGTCACGGAGGGCGGCCTGACCCTCGTCGGCGGTCTGCTGTTCGCCGCGCAGAAGGGCACGCAGCCGCCGGTGAGCGCGGAGAGCGGGCACGCGCGCGTGCAGCACGCCTCCGCGCTGCGCGTACCGGGCGTGCGCGTGCTGGTCGTGACCTTCCTGGGCATCGGGTCCGTCTTCGGCGGCATGCAGGTGGGGCTGGCGGCGTTCACCGAGTCGATCGGCGAGCCGGGCCTGAACGGTGTCCTGTACGGCGTCTTCGCCGCCGGCAACATGCTGTCCGGCATCGTCTGCGGCGCGATCGCCTGGAAGACCGCCCCTCAGTACCGCCTGGTCGTCGGCTACACGGCGCTCGCGATCGTCGCGTCCGCCCTGTGGACGGCCCATTCGGTGCTGCTGCTCGCCGGGCTCGGCCTGCTGGTGGGCATGTGCATCGCACCGGCGCTGATCACCGGCTACACGCTGGTCGAGGGCCTGGTCCCGGCCGGCGCCCGCACGGAGGCCTTCACCTGGCTGACCGGCGCGGTCGCGCTCGGGCAGGCGGCCGCCGTCACGGTCGCCGGACAGCTGGAGGACCGGCTGTGGAACGGCGCGGGATTCCTGGTGCCGATGGCCGGCACGGTGCTCGCGCTGGCGACCCTGCTGACGCTGCGGTCGCGGCTGGCCGCGCGGCCCCAGAACCGTACCGTCGCACGTGGCGTCGGTCACCGCGTGCCGGTGACGGTGGACTGATCCCCGGGAATACGTCACTATGGACTGTCGTTAGCACTCATTGAGTGAGAGTGCCAGGAGGAAGACAAGTGCCGACCTACCAGTACCAGTGCACCGAGTGCGGCGAGGGCCTTGAGGCGGTGCAGAAGTTCACCGACGACGCCCTGACCGAGTGCCCCACCTGCGGTGGCCGCCTGAAGAAGGTGTTCTCCGCGGTAGGCATCGTCTTCAAGGGCTCCGGCTTCTACCGCAACGACTCGCGCGGTTCCACGTCGAGCAGCAGCCCGGCGTCCAAGCCGTCGAGCACCTCGTCGTCGAGCACGCCGAGCTCGTCCTCGTCCGACTCGAAGCCGTCCTCGTCGAGCTCCGCCGGCAGCTCCGCGGCCTGACCTCTTCCTTCCCGGACCCTGCTGTCGTACGACGGCAGGGTCTTCGGTGCTTCCCGGCGCCGCTCCCCCGCGGTTTCACCGCCCGCTAGGGTGCTGGTCATGGCGAACGCAGAGATCGGCGTGATCGGTGGCTCGGGCTTCTACTCGTTCCTCCACGACGTGACCGAGGTCCAGGTGGAAACCCCCTACGGGCCGCCCAGCGACTCCCTCTTCCTCGGCGAGATCGCCGGCCGGCGGGTCGCCTTCCTGCCCCGGCACGGCCGCGGCCACCACCTGCCACCGCATCGCATCAACTACCGGGCCAACCTGTGGGCGCTGCGCTCCGTCGGCGTCCGGCAGGTGCTCGGCCCCTGCGCGGTGGGCGGACTGCAGCCCGAGTACGGCCCCGGCACCCTGCTCGTGCCGGACCAGTTCGTGGACCGGACGAAGTCCCGGGTGCAGTCGTACTTCGACGGGCTGCCGCTGCCCGACGGCACCGTGCCGAACGTCGTGCACGTCTCCATGGCCGACCCCTACTGCCCCACCGGACGAGCCGTCGCCCTGAAGGCCGCCCGGGGCCGGGACTGGGAGCCGGTGGACGGCGGCACGCTGGTCGTCGTCGAGGGGCCGCGCTTCTCGACGCGTGCCGAATCGTTGTGGCACCGGGCGCAGGGCTGGTCGGTCGTGGGCATGACCGGTCACCCGGAAGCGGCGCTCGCCCGGGAACTGGAGCTGTGCTACACGTCGCTGACCCTGGTCACCGACCTCGACGCCGGCGCCGAGACCGGTGAGGGCGTCTCGCACGAGGAGGTGCTGCGGGTGTTCGCGGCCAATGTGGACCGGCTGCGCGGCGTGCTGTTCGACGCGGTGGCGGCACTGCCGGAGACCGGGGCGCGGGACTGCCTGTGCGTGAACGCGCTCGGCGCAATGGATCCGGGCTTCGAGCTGCCGTAGCGCCTTCGCGGAAAGCCCGGGATTCCCCGTTCGGGTGGCCGAGTTGTCCACAACCGGCCCGTGATCCACCGGCTCCGGCGGAATTCGGCGCGAGGCCTCATCGTGGCATCGCAAGCCGAATTCCTCGTCGCAGGCGGTGATTTCCGTGCCTCGGTCCTCGTCCTTGAATCCGTCCCCGAATCCGTCTCCCGTTCCGTCCCCGTCCTCTCCGCTTTCTCCGCCTCCGCTCCGGCTTCCGCGTCCGCTGGGCACGGACGCCCCGGCGACCTGCGCGGTCCCTCAGTTCCCGCCGGTGCGGGTGCGCGGCGGGCGGTATCGGCTGCAGCGGCTCGTACGGCACCGCGGTCGGGCCATCGCGGCCGGCCTCGCGGTGACCGCGGCCGCGCTCGTCGCCGCGGGCCCGCACACGGGTGCCGCACCGCATCGTGCGGAACAGGCCCGGAGCCGCCCGGTCACGGTGCCCGTACGCCGGCACACGGCCGTGGACGTGGTGACGGCACCGGTGCGGATCGCCGACGCGGCCACCGTCCGGCTCCTGCGGCCCGGCGACCGTGTCGACGTCATCGCCGCCGGGGACCCGACGGCCGGGGGCGTCGCGCGCGTGCTGGCGCGCGGCGTGCGGGTGACCGAGGTGCCCGAGCCGCTGGAGGACGGGGCCGAGAGCGGGGCGCTGGTCGTGCTGTCGGTGCCGCGTGGCACGGCGGCGCGGCTCGTCGGGGCGAGTGCCACGGCGCGTCTGGCGGTGACGCTGTGCTGAACCGGCTCGGACGCTTTCTCGGCAGTTTGCTGTCAAGTCGTTCGATGGTGCCACGGGGCTGGACACCTTGGCGACACCGTGCCGTAGGTTGCGGAGCGTTTCGTTCCACACCCTGCGCATGCGAGGAGAGTCCCCGAGGTGAGCGAGAAGAAGGAACCGAGCGTCTGGCACGGCTTCAAGGCCTTCCTGATGCGCGGCAACGTCGTCGATCTGGCAGTCGCGGTGGTTATCGGCGCGGCCTTCACGAACATTGTGAACTCGGTGGTCAAGGGGGTCATCAGCCCGCTGGTCGGAGCGATCGGCACGCAGAACCTGGACCACTACAGCTCGTGTCTGAAGCCTCCGTGCCAGGTGGGGGCGGACGGCACGGTCAAGAGCGGTGTGCCGATCCTGTGGGGCTCTGTCCTCGGTGCGACGCTGACGTTCGTGATCACCGCGGCGGTCGTGTACTTCCTGATGGTCCTGCCGATGTCGAAGTTCCTGGCGCGGCAGTCGGCCCGGAAGGCGGCGCGGGAGGGCACCAAGGAGGTCATCGAGGTGACCGAGCTGGAGGTGCTCAAGGAGATCCGCGACGCGCTGGTCGCGCAGCGCGGATCGGGACACGACGAGCGCTAGCGGCGCTGCTGCGGAAGGCTCAGAGGTGGTGGGGCGGCTTCTCGTCGAGGAAGCGCTTCAGGTCGGCGGCGCTGTCGCCGTCCGTGCGCCCGCCCCACCCGCGATCGGTGTCGTCCGAGGACTGCTGGTCCAGCGGGTCGTCGAAGACCAGGGCGGGCTTCGGGTCGCGGGGCTCGGATGCGGGGGCGGTGCTCATGCCACCAGGGTACGGCCCCGGCCCAGGCGCTCGTGCGCGTCCGGCGCCCCGGCGGGGGCCGCTGGTGAATGCGTTCCTTGTCTGTGCTGTCACAAGGCCTTCTGGACGCTTTTCTGCTGTGCTGAGAGGCATGACGTCGAGTTCCGCTCCTGCGCCCGCCCCCTCGGGCGCACCCCAGTCCATCGCCCAGCAACTGGTGCTGCCGGCCACGGCGCTGCTGGTGATCTGCTGCACCTTCCTGGGCCACTGGGCGGTGCTCGCGGCGGGGCTGGTGTGCTCGGCCGCGGTCGCGGTCGGGGTGGCGCTCACGGCGCGCATGGTCGGCCGGAAGCGTACGGCGAGCGCAACCGCTTTGGCCGGCTGAGTCCGCACGGGCGCCTGGACGGACGAGACTGGCCCGCATGACAGTTGACGCAATCACCGACGTCGCCGGGTTGCGGGTGGGGCACGCCACCCGCACCGGGGACGGCTGGCTCACCGGCACCACGGTCGTCCTGGCCCCGGAAAGCGGCGCGGTCGCCGCCGTGGACGTGCGCGGCGGCGGCCCCGGCACCAAGGAGACCGACGCCCTCGACCCGCGCAACGTGGTGCAGCGGGTCGATGCGGTCGTGCTGACCGGGGGCAGCGCGTACGGGCTCGACGCGGCATCCGGTGTGATGGCCTGGCTGGAGGAGCAGTGGCGCGGAGTGCGGGTGGGGCCGGGCCCGGCGCACGTCGTGCCGGTCGTGCCCGCCGCGTGCGTCTTCGACCTGGGGCGCGGAGGGAACTTCAGCGCGCGGCCGGACGCGGAGACCGGGCGTGCGGCGGTGGAGGCCGCGGCGGTGAGTGTGCCGGGCGCGCGGGTGTGGGAAGGGTGCGTCGGGGCCGGGACGGGCGCCGTGGCGGGGCGGATCAAGGGCGGTGTGGGCACCGCGAGCACGGTGCTCGACTCGGGGATCACCGTGGGCGCGCTGGTGGTCGTGAACGCCGCGGGGTCGGTGATCGAGCCGGAGACGGGGGCGCTGTACGGGGAGTTGTGCCTGGGACGGGTGGAGTATCCCGCCGAGCGCGTGCACGAGGCCGCGCGCCGGCGCCTCGACGAAACCGCCGCCAAGAACGCGCCGCCCCCGCTCAACACGACACTGGCGGTGGTCGCGACCGACGCGAACCTGTCCAAGGCGCAGGCACAGAAGCTGGCGGGCACGGCGCACGACGGGATCGCGCGCGCAGTACGGCCGGTGCACCTCATGAACGACGGCGACACGGTCTTCGCGCTGGCGACCGGGGCGCGCTCTCTTTCCGAGCGTCCGCTGGAACTCAACGACATCCTCGCCGCCGGTGCGGATGTCGTCACGCGTGCGATCGTGCGGGGTGTGCGCGCCGCCGAGCCGGTCGACGGGCCCGGCGGAGTGTGGCCGTCGTACGGGGAGTTGTACGGGGCGCGATAGGGGGCGCTGCGCGGCGGGCTGAGGACGGGACACAGCCGCCGCCCGCGTTGCATTGTCGCGGTTCTGTCACGTGATGGCGTTCACGGGAGGACGGCGGGAACCTTCCCGGCCGCCAGTGCCCTCTCTCTTCACGCACTGGAACGGATCACGCACATCACATGAACCTGGAGCAGCCCGTGACAACGCCGGACATTGCAGCGCGGCGCGTACTGGGGGCCTGTGCCGCCCTGGTGGTCGGCAGCCTCGCCCTGACCGCGTGCGGTGGCAACGCCGACGCCACCGACAACGGCAACGGCGGCAAGAACTCCCCCAAGGCATCGACGGCGCAGATCCTGATCTCGGCCAGGGACGGTTCGACCGGCGCGTCCATCAACGCGACCGGCGTGCAGGTCAGCGGCGGCAGGCTGACCGAGGTGAAGATGACCGTCGCCGAGTCGGGGCGGACCGTGGCGGGCGCGATATCCGCGGACGGCGGCAGCTGGAAGCCGAAGGAGCGGCTGGAGCGCGGGACGAAGTACGAGATCGACGCGACCGCGAAGGACTCCGGCGGGCGTACCACCACGACCAAGTCCGTCTTCACCACCGTCACGACGGCGAACAGCTTCATCGGCACCTACACGCCGGACAACGGCACCACGGTCGGGGTGGGCATGCCGGTGTCGTTCAAGTTCGACAAGTCGATCAGCGACAAGAAGGCCGTGCAGTCGCACATCACCGTCGACTCCAGCAGCGGTCAGCAGGTGGTCGGGCACTGGTTCGGGGACCAGCGGCTGGACTTCCGGCCGCAGGAGTACTGGAAGGCCGGCTCCAGGGTCACGCTGAAGATCGACCTGGACGGGGTTCAGGGGGCGCGAGGCGTCTACGGCGTGCAGAAGAAGACCGTCATCTTCACCGTCGGGCGGTCGCAGGTCTCCACGGTCGACGCCAGCACCCAGACCATGACCGTGGTGCGGGACGGCAGGACGATCAAGACGGTTCCGATCTCCACCGGCGACCCGCAGCACACCACGTACAACGGGCAGATGGTGATTTCCGAGAAGTTCCAGCAGACACCCATGGACAGCCGGACGGTCGGCCTCGGCAACGCGTACAACATCCCGGACGTGCCGCACGCCATGCGCCTGACCGACTCCGGCACCTTCATCCACGGCAACTACTGGTACAACAAGGCCAATCCGCCCTTCGGTCACGAGGGCACCAGCCACGGCTGCGTCGGGCTCGCGGACGTGCAGGGCGGGCAGGGCGCCACGTCGGCCAAGTGGTTCTTCGACAACTCGATCACCGGCGACGTCGTGATCGTGAAGAACTCTCCCGACAAGACCGTCACCCCGGACAACGGGCTCAACGGCTGGAACATGTCGTGGAGCGCCTGGACCGCCGGAAGTGCCGTCTGATCGGCGGTTTTTGACGTCATGTCCGGCCGCGCGGGAACTTCTCGCGCGGCCCGCGCGTTTTCCCGGCGTACGTTTTCTCGGTTCCCGGACATGATGTCCGACCGAGGGGCTACGGTATGCACCCACAAGGTGACATGCAGCAACGCCGGGAGATGTCTTGAGCGTTCCGTACGAGACGGCAGCGTACGAACCAGCCGAGTCGCCCGAGTCTCCTGAGGAGCATCTCGAGCGGCTCCTCGGCCGTGCCCTGAACTCCTTCGAGCTGCCCGACGAGGTGATACGGCAGCTCGACTGCGCGCTGGCGCACGACAGTTCGCTGCACTCCGCCTACCACAGCGCGGGACTGCACCGGGAGACCTACCGGCACACCTGGCTGCTCGCCGACGGCTCCGCGGTCACGCTGTGGGAGCTCGCGCACAACCCCGCCCCGGGCGGCGCTCCGGAGAGCGAGGTGTACGTCGACGAGGAGGAGCTGCAGGCGGCCACGGCGCGGCTCGGGATGCCGCCGGAGGCACCGGGGTTCGAGCTGCCCGCGCTGATGCGGCTGTGGGCGGTTCCGGAGCCCCGGCACGTGTTCGCCGCCGACGACTCGGCGGACCACGCGCGCAGGCTTCTGCGCCGTGCGGAGAATCCGGACCGGCCCGGTGCTCGGACGGCGGCGCTGCTGGCGACGGCGACGGCGCACGAGATCACGCAGGCGTTCGGGCGCCCGGGGCGCGCCGGGCGCGCGGGACTGAGCTACGCGCTGTACGAGCACGCGTTCCTGCTGCCGGACGACAGCGAGGTCTCCCTGTGGGAGGTGGAGCACACGGCGACGCCGGACGGGCGGCACATGTGCGAGGTGTACATGTCGGAGGACGCGGCGCGGGACGCCATGGAGCGGCGCGCGGCGCGGCAGGGCTAGCGCGCGTCCCGCGGAGCGGATGACGGCGCTTGTCCGGTCAGTGATCGCTGCCGAGTCGCCGTATCAGTCCGGCGAAGGCGTCCTGTTCCGCGGGCGTCAGCTCCACCTTCTCCCACGCGGGGCCGGCCTGCGGCTGGGGCGGGAGGAACGGGAGACGAGCAGCCGGGAGGTCCCTCAGGGCCGCCGCGCGGAAGCGGCGCAGCAGGCGTACGACCCCGATCGCCCACGCCACGCCGGCCAGGGTGAGGACGGCCGCGCCGGCCGACTGGAGAGTCGAGAGATGCTCGGGCATACACGCCAGTACACACCACGGTCCGGGACTTTGGCCCCGGACCGTGACGTATCTCGCAGGTGCCGTGAACAACTCACAGCGAACTAAAGGGACAAGGCGTGGCAGGGGGCGGTGCGGTCGTCAGGCCGCCACGGGCTGCTTGGGCTCCTTCGTCGTGCGGGCCGCGTTCGCGGCGGGGTCGGTGGCCGTGGTCTCCGGGGTCTGCTTGCGCATGCCCTTGAGGAGCACGACCAGGGCCGTGGTGGCGCAGACGCCGGCCGCGATGGCGATGAGGTACAGGAAGGGGTTGCCGATCAGCGGGATCACGAAGACGCCGCCGTGCGGGGCGCGCAAGGTGGCGCCGAAGGTCATCGACAGGGCGCCGGTGAGCGCACCGCCCACCATCGACGAGGGGATCACGCGCAGCGGGTCGGCCGCCGCGAACGGGATCGCGCCCTCGGAGATGAAGGAGGCGCCCAGCACCCAGGCGGCCTTTCCGTTCTCGCGCTCGGTCTGGGTGAACAGCCTGCCGCGCACGGTGGTGGCCAGGGCCATCGCCAGCGGCGGGACCATGCCGGCCGCCATCACCGCGGCCATGATCTTCATCGCCGAGTCGCTGGGGTTGGAGACCGCGATGCCGGCGGTGGCGAAGGTGTAGGCCACCTTGTTGACCGGGCCGCCCAGGTCGAAGCACATCATCAGACCGAGCAGGGCGCCGAGCAGGATCGCGTTGGTGCCGG
The DNA here is from genome assembly GCF_042868225.1 of Streptomyces sp. NPDC007856. NCBI lineage: Bacteria > Bacillati > Actinomycetota > Actinomycetes > Kitasatosporales > Streptomycetaceae > Streptomyces > Streptomyces sp. NPDC007856. Next base: position 248,995 of record NZ_JBIAEC010000014.1, read on the forward strand.
TGAGGCCGTTCAGCCAGTCGGTCAGGCCCTTCTGGGCGCTTGCGATGGGCTTGCCGATCACGACGAACATCAGGAACCCGACGATCGCCGAGGAGATCAGCGGGATCACCACCACCGGCATGATGCCGCGCAGGGCCGCGGGGATCCGCACCTTCTGGACGGCCATCACCACGCCACCGGCGATCAGACCGGCCGCGAGTCCGCCGAGGAAGCCCGCGTTGATGGTCAGTGAGATCGCGCCGCCCACGAAGCCGGGGACCAGGCCGGGCCGGTCGGCCATGCCGTAGGCGATGTAGCCGGCCAGCACCGGGACGAGGAAGCCGAAGGCGACGACGCCGATCTGGAAGGACAGCGCACCCCAGCTGTCGGCCTGGGTCCACACGAAGTGGTCCATCACCGACGGCGCCTTGTTGATCTTGTAGCCGCCGATCGCGAAGCCCAGGGCGATGAGGAGGCCGCCCGCCGCGACGAACGGAACCATGTAGCTCACACCGCTCATGAGCCACTTGCGGAGCTTGCTGCCGTAGCCCTCGGTGGAGTCGCCCGCGCGCTCGACCGGTGTGCCGCCCGACGCGGGCGCCGGCGCGCTCGTCTCGCCGCGCGCCGCCTTCGCGCGCACCTCCGTGATGAGTTCGGCGGGGCGGTTGATGCCCGCCTTCACTCCGACGTCGACGGTCGGCTTACCGGCGAAACGGTCCTTCTCGCGTACGGGGACGTCGTGCGCGAAGATCACCGCGTCCGCCGCCGCGATGACCGCCGGGTCCAGCCGGGTGAAGCCGGCCGAGCCCTGTGTCTCGACGACGAGTTCGACGCCCGACTCGCGTCCCGCGTTCTCCAGGGACTCGGCCGCCATGTAGGTGTGCGCGATGCCGGTCGGGCAGGAGGTGACGGCGACGATACGGAAGGGGCGCTCGCCGGAGTCCGCGGCGGAGCCGGCGCCGGCCGGGGTCGTCTGCGCCGGGGTGGATGCGCCCGGCGCCTGCGCGGTGGTGTCCGCTGCGGCGTCGGCGGAGGCCGCCACCGACGCCGCAGCGGAGTCTTCGGAGGCGCCGCCTGCGCCCGCGGCGCCCTGAGCGGCGCTCGCCGCAGCCTTCGCGCCGCCGCTCGCGCCCGTGCCCTCCTCGGAGGACTCCACCGGCGCCTGCGCCGTGCTCGGCGTCGCGTCGCCGCGGATCAGCGCCGCCGCCGTCTCCACGTCGGTCACCGCGCGCAGTGCCGAGGTGAACTCGGTGTTCATCAGCTGGCGGGCCAGGGAGGAGAGGATCGTGAGGTGGGCGTCGTCGGCACCGGCCGGGGCCGCGATCAGGAAGATCAGGTCGGCCGGGCCGTCCGGGGCGCCGAAGTCGATGCCGGCGGCGCTACGCCCGAAGGCGAGGCTCGGCTCGGTGACATGGGCGCTGCGGCAGTGCGGGATGCCGATGCCGCCGTCGAGGCCGGTAGGCATCTGGGCCTCGCGGGCGGCCACGTCGGCGAGGAAGCCCTCCAGGTCGGTCACCCGGCCCTGGGCCACCATGCGCTCGGCGAGGGCGCGCGCCGCCGCTTCCTTGCTGTCGGCGGACAGGTCGAGGTCGACCAGGTCCGCGGTGATCATGTCGCTCATCGCGGGCTCCTATGCACGCGTATCGCCCGGGGGGAGGCGTGGGCGGAAAGGGGGACGGGGGTGCGGTGGGGGGATGGGGCCGTTCGGGAGACGGGGCCTGGGAGACCCTGCCTCCCCTGGGCGGCGCAGCGGCTGGGCCGGCCCTGCCGCTCGGGGGCAGCGGCGAGTAACGGGGAACCTCGTCGCTTCGAGCCGGGCGGGGTGGGAGCGTCCTGGGGTCCGGGCGCGGGGCGAGCGCCCAGCCGCCGGGTGCCGGGGCGGGTGCAGCAGAGCGCGAGGGCGTTCATGACACCGGCTCCGTCAGTTCGCGGTCGAGCGGGATCTCGGCGGTGACGGCCACGGCCGATGGGTCCAGGTCGGCGGGGGTCGGCATGACGCTGCCGGGGAGCTGGACGGCGGCGGCGCCGTGGGCGACGGCGGAGGCGAGGGCCTCGGGGCCGCTGCCGCCGGCGATCAGGAAGCCGGCGAGGGAGGAGTCGCCGGCGCCGACGTTGCTGCGGACGGTGGCCACGCGCGCGGTGGCGAACCAGGCGCCCGTGTCCTCGACGAGGAGCTGTCCGTCGGCGCCCAGGCTCGCGAGCACGGCGCGCGCCCCCATGCCACGCACCTCCTCGGCCGCTTTCAGTGCGTCGCCCACGGTCGCCAGGGGGCGTCCGACGGCTTCCGCGAGCTCCTCGGCATTGGGCTTCACCACGTCGGGCCGCGCGCGCAGCGCCTCCAGCAGCGCGCGTCCCGAGGTGTCGAGTGCGATGCGTGCACCCCCAGCATGCGCCCGCGTGACGGCGTCTGCGTACCAGGAGGGTGCGAGTCCCCGGGGCAGGCTGCCGCAGCACGCGATCCAGTCGGCGTCGCGGGACTGCTCGCGCACGGCGTCCAGGAGGCGTTCCTGTTCGGCCGCCGACAGCTCCGGTCCCGGCGCGTTGATCTTCGTGAGCACCCCGTCGGACTCCGCGAGCGCGATGTTCGAACGGGTGGCTCCGGCGATCAGGACCGGCGCGACCTCGATGCCCTGCGCGTCGAGCAGATCGGCGATGAGCGCTCCCGGCGCACCACCCAGGGGCAGAACGGCGACTGTGCGCCGGCCGGCGGCCGCGACGGCGCGCGAGACGTTCACGCCCTTGCCGCCCGGATCCATGCGCTCGCCGGTGGCGCGGACGACTTCGCCGCGCTCCAGGGCGGGGATCTCGTAGGTGCGGTCGAGGGAGGGGTTGGGGGTGACGGTGAGGATCATGCGCGCACTACTTCCGTGCCGCCGCGTTCGATGGCGGCGGCGTCTTCGGGGCTCAGCCCGTTGTCGGTGATCAGCAGGTCCACATCGCCCAGGTCGCCGAAGCGGGCGAAGTGCTCCTGGCCGTGCTTGGAGGAGTCGGCCAGCAGCACGACCCGCCGGGAGGCGGCGACCGCGGCCCGCTTGACCGCGGCCTCGGCGAGGTCGGGGGTGGTCAGGCCGTGCTCGGCGGAGAAGCCGTTGGCCGCCACGAACAGCACGTCGGCGCGGATCTCGCCGTACGCGCGCAGCGCCCAGGCGTCCACGGCGGCGCGCGTGCGGTGCCGTACGCGCCCCCCGACCAGGTGGAGTTGGATGCCCGGGTGGTCGGCCAGACGGGCAGCGATGGGCAGGCTGTGCGTGACGACGGTCAGGGAGGCCTCCAGCGGGATCGCGGCGGCGACCCGGGCGACCGTCGTACCGGCGTCGAGGATCATCGTGCCCTCGGTCGGCAGTTCGGCGAGGGCAGCCTTGGCGATGCGGTCCTTCTCGTCGGCGGCGGTGGACTCGCGCTCGGCGAGGTCCGGTTCGAAGTCGAGGCGGCCGACCGGGATGGCGCCGCCGTGCACCCGGCGGACGAGGCCCGCGCGGTCGAGGGCCTTCAGATCGCGGCGGATCGTCTCCGCGGTGACCTGGAACTCCTCCGCGAGCGACAGCACGTCCACCCGGCCGCCGTCACGTGCGAGCCGGAGGATCTCCTGCTGCCGTTCCGGTGCGTACATGTCCGCTCGCCTCCGAGTCGATGTCCGTTCGCTTCTGACTGATGCCCGAACGTGTGGTTTCAGTCGGGAGGCTACGCCGGGATTTCCAGAAAGTAAACAGGTCCGGGCTGCAAACGGACATGATCGGGCGTCCGGCCCTGGCAGGGGCAGGGGGCAGAGGCAGAGGCAGGCAGCGGAGCGTGCGAAAGGGGCCCGGCACCCGCAGGTGCCGGGCCCTGGTCGGGCGCGTTTCAGTGCACCAGCTCCGGCTCCCGCGCCGGCGCCTCCGCCTCGGCTGCCTCCGTCTGCTGGGCCGGCCGCTTCGGCAGGGCGGACATCAGGAGGAAGATCGCGGCCATGATCCCGGCGACCCACCACAGCGCGTGCTGGAAGGCGTGCACGAAGGCCCGGCCGACCTGGACCGGGGCCAGCCGGTCGCCGATCTCGCCGAAGAACACCACCGACACGAGCCCGAGGCCGAGCGCGTTGCCCATCTGCTGAACCGTGTTGATCAGCCCGGACGCGGACCCCGCGTGCTCGCGCGGCACCTCGGAGAGCACCGCGTCGGTCAGCGGGGCCACGATCAGCCCCATCCCGGCGCCCATCACGATCAGCGGGAGGGCCATCTGCCAGGAGGCGATGGCGAGGCCGTACCGGTGCGCCTCCCACAGATAGAGCAGTACGCCCGCGGCCATGACCAGCGCGCCCGCCTGGAGCACCTTCCGCCCGAACCTCGGGACCAGCTTCTGCACCGACATCCCGGCCGCCGTCGACACCGCGAGGGAGAACGGCACGCCGGTCAGCCCGGCCCGCAGCGGGCTCCAGCCCAGGCCGATCTGCATGTACAGCGTCCAGACCAGGAAGAAGATGCCGAGCGCGACCCCGAAGACGGTCTGTACGGCGATGCCCGCGGCGAAGCTCTTCACCCGGAAGAGGGACAGTTCGATGAGCGGGGAACCGTCCCTGGCCGCCTTCCGTTTTTCGTACGACACCAGCGCGGCGAAGACGACGAGCGCGCCGGCCATGCAGAGGTACCCCCACAGCGGCCAGCCCAGCTCGCGGCCGCGGGTGAGCGGGTAGAGCAGCATCAGCAGGCCCAGCGAGACCAGGGCGACACCGACCAGGTCCAGTTTCAGCGCCTTGGGGGCCTTCGATTCGGTGATGAAGCGGCGTCCGAGTATCCAGGCCAGGACGCCGACCGGGAGGTTGATGAGAAAGATGGGCCGCCATTCGAGGCCGAACAGGTTCCACTCCGTCAGCAGCGCGCCGAGCAGCGGTCCGGAGACCGCGCCCAGGCCGACGATCGCGCCGAACAGACCGAACACCTTGCCGCGTTCCCGGGCCGGGAAGGTGGCGTGCACGATCGACAGCACCTGCGGCACCATCATCGCCGCCATACCGCCCTGCAGGATGCGGGAGGCGACCAGCATCTCCGGGTTCGCGGCGAAGCCGCACAGGGCGGAGGCGAGGGTGAAGCCGCCGATACCGGTCAGGAACAGCCGCTTGCGGCCATGGATGTCACCGAGACGTCCGCCGGTGATGAGGGCTGCGGCGAAGGCGAGCGCGTAGCCGGCGGTGATCCACTGGATCTGGCTGACCGAGGCGTGGGCGCTGCGCTGGATGGACGGGATGGCGATGTTGACGATCGTCACGTCCACCAGGTCCATGAAGGCCGCGGTCATCGCGATGGCCAGGGCCAGCCAGCGGGTTCGGTCGGGTGAGGGTTCGGGGAGTGCCCTGGCAGTTGCCGTCGTGTGCCGGCCGTCCGTCGTCCTGGGCTGGTCGCGCAGTTCCCCGCGCCCCTCGCCGGTGTTGCTGTCGTTCGGGGTCATGAGGTGAAGGTAGGGCGGCAATAGGTCAGATCCCGTCCTAGTTGTGCGGCATTCTCGTCCGTATGACTACGGACACACCGGCCCGGCTGCTGCAGCTCCTCTCCCTGCTCCAGACCCCGCGCGAGTGGCCCGGTGGTGAGCTCGCCGAGCGGCTCGGGGTGTCCCGGCGTACCGTGCGGCGGGACATCGACCGGTTGCGCGACCTGGGGTATCCGGTGCAGGCCAGCAAGGGGGCCGACGGCGGATACCGGCTGGTCGCCGGCAAGGCGCTGCCGCCGCTGGTGCTGGACGACGAGGAGGCGGTGGCGATCGCGGTGGGGCTGCGGGCCGGTGCCGGGCATGCGGTGGAGGGCGTGGACGAGGCGTCGGTACGGGCCCTGGCCAAGCTCGAGCAGGTGCTGCCGGCCCGGCTGCGCCACCGGGTGTCCACGCTCCAGGCCGCGACGACACCGCTGACCAGCGGGGACGGGCCGACGATCGCGCCGGAGACGCTGACCGCGATGGCCTCGACGGTGGCGGGGCACGAGCGGCTGCGGTTCGCCTACCGCGACAAGGACGGCAGCGAGTCACGGCGGCTGACCGAACCGCACCGGCTGGTGTCGACCGGGCGGCGGTGGTACCTCGTCGCCTACGACCTCGACCGCGCCGACTGGCGGACCTTCCGGGTGGACCGGGTGAGCGAGCCGTTCGCGACCGGAGTCCGTTTCACGCCAAGGGAGTTGCCGACCGGGAGCGCGGCGGAGTACCTGCGGCAGTCCCTCCACCGACGGCAGGAGACCTACGAGTTCGCGGTGCGGTTCGCCGCGACGGCGGAGCAGGTCTCGGCGCGCTTGCCGGCGGGGCTCGGGGTGCCGGAGGACGACGGCGAGGGCGGTTGTGTGCTGCGGGGCACCTTCGGTGCGCCGCTGGAGTGGCTGGCGGTGCGGCTGGCGATGACGGGGTACGAGTTCGCCGTGCGAGGTCCGAGTGAACTGGTGGAGCGCATAAGGGAGTTGGCTGGGCGGCTGAGTCGGGCCGGGGCGAATGCCCTGGAGGAGGAGTCCCTTCGGTGACGGCTCAGCCCTCTCCGGCGCCCCACTCGAAGTCCCGCAGGGATCGGAGGTTGCGCAGGGCCAGGGCCGCGGGGCCTTCCGGGCCGGCGGGCGGGGAGGAGGTGGCGGCCCAGGACTCCACGGCGACCCGGACGGCGGCGCCGGCGACGGCCGCGGCGAAGCGGAGGTCGGGGGTGACCGGCGCGGGGAGTGCGGACGCCGGGGCAACGTTGTCGCGCCGGTTGTCGCGCCGTCCTGCGGTTGCGTCGGCCTCACCGGTTCCGCGACCGCCAACTCCACCGTGCTCTCGGCCAGTTGCCCCGATCCGGTCCGCGAGGATCTCGGCCAGGGTCCGCTCCGACGCCTGGCACACCTCTGCCCAGACCTTGCGCAGGGCGGGGCTGGCGTCGGCCAGGCGGATCAGGGTGCGGACCCATTCCCAGGACGCGGCCGACACCCGGACGCCGGGGGTGAGGGTGTGTTGTACGGCGTGCTCCAGCGCCTCGGGGACGCCGAGGTGGGCCGGGGCCGAGCGGACCGCTTCCGCCCAGCGCTGGGCACCTGCCGCGTAGAGGGGGGCGACCGCTTCCTCCTTGGTGGCGAAGTAGCGGTAGAAGGTGCGTGGTGCGATGCCGGCGGCCTGTGCGATGTCCTCGGCGCGGGTCGCGCGCAGTCCCTGGCGGACGAACAGGGCGGCCGCCGCCCGGGCGATCTCCGTCCGGGTCTCGGCCTTCCGGCGTTCGGTCAGCGAGACCGGAGTGGAGGCGGAAAGCGGCTGATGGGCAGCGCTGGAGGTGGTGCCGGGGGTGGTACGAGGGGTGGCGCTGGAGGTGTTGCCAGGGTTGGTGCCGGGGGTGGTGCTCATCTGGGCAGGCTATGCCCATGTGGCAGAATCTGCCATCCGACGGTCCACCCCGGGGTTCAGGTACGGGGTGGACCGTCGTCCCATGATGCTCACCACCCCACGCGCTGGCCACCGCCCCACGCCGCCCACCGCCTCGCCGCCCGTGCAGACTTGAGTCTCCCGCAAGGGGAGACCGGAAGGTGGGCTCATGCACTCCGGCATCTCGTACTCGATCGGTGAGCTGGCCCGGCGTACCGGGCTGTCGGTCAAGACGATCCGCTTCTATTCGGACCAGGGCCTCGTGGTGCCGGCAAGCCGTACCCCGGCCGGTTACCGCCGCTACGGTCCCGAGGCGGTCGCCCGACTGGCGCTGGTGCGGACGCTGCGCGAACTCGGCCTCGGCCTGGAGGTGATCCGGCGGATCGTGGACCGGCCGCTCTCCCTCGGCCGGGTCGCGGCCGAGCAGGCTGCCGCGCTGGATGTGCAGATCAGTGTGCTGTGCCTGCGCCGGGCGGTGCTGTCCGCCGTGGCGTCCAGAGGTGAGCCGACCTTCGAGGAGATGGAACGCATGCACCGGTTGGCGACCCTGTCCGAAGCGGAACGGCGACGCCTGATCGACGGTTTCCTGGACGCCGTCTTCGAGGCACCACCACAGCCCGCCCCGACCGACGCACCCCGACCCGCCCTGCCCGACCCACCCCAACCCGCCCTGCCCGACACACCCCGCCCCTCCCCGACCGACGCACCCCAGACCCCGCCGCCCAACGCACCCCACCCTTCCCCGGCCGACCCACCCTTCCCCGCCGAGGCCGGGCTCCGGCGTTCCCTCACCCCCGAGTTGCCCGGCCACCCGACCGAGGAGCAGGTGACGGCGTGGGTGGAGCTGGCCGAGTTGTCGCTCGACGACGAGTTCCGCACGGCCGTACGGCGTCTGGTCCAGGAGCATGCCGTGAACCGGCCCGGGCGTGCGGGCGGCGTCGGCGCCCCGCCCCTGCCCGACGTCGTCGCCGTCGCGCGGGATGTCGTATCCACCGCCCTGACGTCCGGCACCAGGCCCGAAGCGCCGGAAGCGGATCCGGTCGTCGCGGCCCTCGTCACCCGGTGCGTGCCCCCCTCCGGGCACCCGGGCCACAGCTCGCCGCACCAGTGGCTGCTCCAGTGTCTGGAAGCGGCCCGCGACCCCCGCAGGGACACCTATCTCCGCCTGCTGGCCCTCGTCAACGACTGGCCGGCCCCGGAGCCGTTGACCCCGGTGATCGACTGGGCGGCCGCAGCACTGCGCGCACGAGCGGTGGCTTGATGGGAACGTCCGGACAGCGGTGGCGAGTTGCCGGACGGCCCCTTGGCCGGCGTGAGGGGCACAAGCAGAAGCCGGGCCTCGGCACCCGGGGGGGGATAGGTGCCGAAGCCCGGCTGGGGAGGTCCCGGCGCCGGGGGGGATGTGCGTCGGGACCTGGCTGTGTGGGTCGGGTCGTGCGGTGGGCGCGTGGGGTCGGCCCGTAGGTGCGGTTGGTGCGTCGGGAGTGCGGTCCCGGGCCTGGCTGCTGTGGGGCCCGGAAGGGTTGTTCCCGTGGGCCCGGGAGTTGAAGCGATGGGAGCACGCCATGTTTGCGCCGTCTTCCGCCACCGGCGTGCGCCCCCTCAGGCACCGTACGCCCACAGGCACCACGCGTCGCCGACCGCCGCGGCCCCGGCACCGCGTCCTTGCCTCACCCCATGAGCACCCCTCTCACAGCACCGGCACCGGCACCGGCGCCCGCATGCCGTAACCCCGTTACGCCGCCGCGTCGAAGCCGGTCTGGCGGGCCAGCTTCTTCAGTTCGAGCAGAGCGTGCTTCTCGATCTGGCGGATGCGCTCGCGGGTCAGGCCGTGTTCCTTGCCGACCTCGGTCAGGGTGCGCTCGCGGCCGTCCTCGATGCCGTACCGCATCTTGATGATGGAGGCGGTGCGCTGGTCCAGGCGGCCGATCAGGTCGTCCAGCTCCTCGCTGCGCAGCAGGGTCATGACGGACTGCTCGGGGGAGACGGCCGAGGTGTCCTCCAGGAGGTCGCCGAACTGGGTCTCGCCCTCGTCGTCCACCGACATGTTCAGCGACACCGGGTCGCGGGCCCAGTCGAGGACGTCGATGACGCGCTCCGGCGTCGCGCCCAGCTCCGTCGCGATCTCCGCGGGCTCCGGGTCGCGGCCGTGCTCACGGTTGAACTCGCGCTGCACACGGCGGATGCGGCCCAGTTCCTCCACCAGGTGGACGGGGAGCCGGATCGTGCGGGACTGGTCGGCGATGGAGCGGGTGATGGCCTGACGGATCCACCAGGTGGCGTACGTCGAGAACTTGAAGCCCTTGCGGTAGTCGAACTTCTCCACCGCGCGCACCAGGCCGGCGTTGCCCTCCTGGATCAGGTCGAGCAGGGGCAGGCCGCTGCGCGGGTAGCGCCGGGCGACCGCCACGACCAGGCGGAGGTTGGAGCGGATGAAGACGTCCTTGGCCCGCTCGCCGGCGGCGACCAGCGCTTCCAGTTCCTCGCGGGAGGCGTCCGTCCTGGACTCCTCCTCACCGTCGAGGACCTGCTGAGCGAAGACCCCCGCCTCGATGGTCTGGGACAGCTCGACCTCCTTGGCGGCGTCGAGCAGCGGCGTGCGCGCGATCTCGTCGAGGTACATGCCGACCAGGTCGCGGTCCGCGATCTCGCCGCCATGGGCGCGAACACTGCTTGCCGAGTCGACCGTCTCGCCGGTGGCGGACTGACGACGGGCGACGGCACGGGTTGCCATGCGTGCTCCCTTGCGATGGTGGGCTGGCGGGTGGTCCTGCTGAACGCTCGGCATCGGGGGAGTGTCTTTGGCGACTCTCTCCGAGTGCCCTGCATCCGTGGGAGACAACGACTGGAATCCGGACAGAATTCCCAACCCGCCCCCCAATTTTTCTGATCATGCAGTACCCTGTCCGCCACGCAGGGAGGCGAGATGCCGACGGAACGTACAAAATTGCAGGTCAGGCCGGGAGTCGAGGGAGATCTCGACGCTCTCACGGCGATCTACAACCACTATGTACGTGAGACGGCCATCACTTTCGATACCGCGATCTTCACTCCGGAAGAGCGCCGCCCTTGGCTGCTCTCCCACCCGGAAGACGGCCCGCACCGGCTGATGGTTGCCACGAATCCGGACTCTCAGGAGATTCTGGGGTACGCCACATCCAGCCCTTACCGGCCGAAACCCGCGTACGTCACGTCGGTGGAGACCTCGGTGTACGTCGCCCCGGACACCGGCCGGCGCGGCATCGGCGCGCTGCTCTACGAGGCCCTGTTCAAGGCGCTGGCCGACGAGGACGTGCACCGCGCCTACGCCGGGATCGCCCAGCCCAACGAGGCCTCCGAGCGGCTCCACGCCCGCTTCGGCTTCCGCCATGTCGGCACCTACCGCGAGGTCGGCCGCAAGTTCGGCCGCTACTGGGACGTGGCCTGGTTTGAGAAGGAGCTGTAGCCCGGCGGGCACCCGCGCCCCGGCAAGGGCCGGCACCTCACCCGAACTGCACCGACCGCTTCGCCATTCCCATCCAGAACCCGTCGATCACCGACTTCTGCGCGTCCAGCTCGCCGCCCGCCTCCGCCGCGCCCATGGTGACGAAGAGCGGGGCGAAGTGTTCGGTGCGCGGATGGGCGTACCGGCCGGCCGGGGCCTTGTCCAGGAAGGCCAGCAGAGCGTCCCAGTCGCGGGCCTCAAGGGCGCGGCGGCCCCAGTCGTCGAACTCGGAGGACCAGCTGGGTACGCCGCTACCCGCGTAGCGCAGGGCGGCGAGGTTGTGGGTGAAGAAGCCGGAGCCGACGATCAGCACCCCCTCGTCCCGCAGCGGGGCGAGCCTGCGGCCGATGTCCATCAGGCGCACCGGGTCGAGTGTGGGCATGGAGATCTGCAGGACGGGGATGTCGGCGGCCGGGAACATCTCGACGAGGGGGACGTAGGCGCCGTGGTCGAGGCCGCGGTCGGGGATGTCCTGGACGGGGGTGCCGGGGGCGCGCAGCAGCTTGCGGACGGACTCGGCGAGCTCGGGCGCGCCGGGGGCGGCGTACTGGACCCGGTAGTAGTGCTCGGGGAAGCCCCAGAAGTCGTAGACGAGCGGGACGGTCGCCACGGCGCCCAGCGCGAGCGGGGCCTCCTCCCAGTGGGCGGAGACCATGAGGATCGCCTTGGGGCGGGGCAGGTCCGCGGACCAGGCGGCGAGCTGGCCGGGCCAGACGGGGTCGTCGGCGAGCGGCGGGGCGCCATGACTGAGGTACAGGGCGGGCATGCGCTCCGGGCTGCTGATGGACATGGCGGCGGCTCCCAGGGACTACCAGCTTGCTTTAACTCTCAAGTTCCACGCCAACCGTACGCCCGACTTGTTCAAGTTTCAAGGAGACGCCTCGTACAGTGGACTGCATGAACACGGCATCCGACTCCGCCGCACAGCCCCGCTGGCTCAGCGACGGGGAACAGCGCGTCTGGCGCGCCTATCTGCACGCCACCACCCTGCTGGAGGACCACCTCGACCGGCAGCTGCAGCGCGACGCGGGCATGCCGCACATCTACTACGGCCTGCTCGTGGGCCTCGCCGAGGCACCGCGCCGCCGGCTGCGGATGACCGAACTGGCCATGCAGGCGAAGATCACCCGTTCCCGGCTGTCGCACGCGATCGCGCGGCTGGAGAAGAACGGCTGGGTGCGCCGCGAGGACTGCCCCTCCGACAAGCGCGGCCAGTTCGCGGTGCTCACGGACGAGGGCGCGGAGGTGCTGAGGCGCACCGCGCCGGGACATGTGGCCGCCGTACGGCAGGCGATGTTCGAGCGGCTCAGCCCGGAACAGCAGAAGGCCCTCGGCGAGATCATGGAGATCATCGCCGAGGGCCTCCAGCCCGATGAAGCGGGTGCGGACCTGCCCTGGCTCCGCTAGATCAGCGCACGGCCACGCGCCGCACGGCCGGTCAGTGGGCCACCACCGGCACCGGCACCTCGTCCTCGACGCCCTCGCCGGAGATCACCGCGGTGGTGCCCGGCCGTCCGGCGTTGACGAAGGTGAAGGCGATCAGGGCGGCGAGCCCGAGGATGCCGACGGCGAACCAGATCGCCGAGGTGTAGCCGTGCACCATGCCCTGGAGCCCGACCAGCTGCTGCTGCGGCTTGGTGGCCGCACCGGCGATGTGGTCCTTGATGTACGACGTCTTCGCCGACGCGGCGATGGTGTTCAGCAGGGCGGTGCCGATCGCGCCGCCCACCTGCTGCGAGGTGTTGACCATCGCGGAGGCGACACCGGCGTCCCGGGGCTCGACGCCCTGGGTGGCCAGGGACATCGCCGGCATGAACGCCGTACCCATGCCGAGGCCGAGCAGCAGCATTGCGGGCAGCAGCAGCATGCCGTAGGAGGAGTCGATCTTCAGCTGGGTCAGCAGCAGCATGCCGACGCCGGCGACCAGGAAGCCGGGGCCCATCAGCAGCCGGGGCGCGACGCGGGTCATCAGGCGGGTGCCGATCTGGGTGGACCCCGTGATCATGCCCGCGATCATCGGCAGGAAGGCGAAGCCGGTCTTGACCGGCGAGTAGCCCTTCACGACCTGCAGGTAGTAGGTCAGGAAGAGGAACAGGCCGAACATGCCGATGATGGCGAGGCCGAGGGAGAGGTAGATGCCGCCGCGGTTGCGGTTGCTGACCACGCGCAGCGGCAGCAGCGGAGCCTTGACCCGGGACTCGACGACCACGAAGGCGAGCAGCAGCACCGCCGACGCGACGAACATCGAGACGGTCAGGGAGTCGCCCCAGCCGTCGGACTCGGCGCGCGTGAAGCCGTACACGAGCGCGACGAGACCCAGGGTGGACAGGATCACGCCGGGGATGTCGAGCGGGGAGCGGTTGCGGCCGCCCTCGGGCTCACGGATGACGAAGTAGGCACCGGCCGCGGCGACGATGGCGAACGGGACGTTCACGAAGAAGGTCCAGCGCCAGTTCAGGTACTCGGTGAGGAAACCGCCGAGGATCAGGCCGACGGCACCGCCGCCGCCCGCGATGGCGCCGTAGATGCCGAACGCCTTGGCGCGCTCGCGGGCGTCGGTGAACATCACGGCGAGCAGCGACAGCGCGGCCGGGGCGAGCAGGGCACCGAAGACGCCCTGGAGGGCGCGGGCGCCGAACATCATCGGGCCGGTGGTGGCGGCACCGCCCAGCGCGGAGGCGAGGGCGAAGCCGGCCAGGCCGGTGACGAAGGCGCGCTTGCGGCCCCATTTGTCGGCGATCCGGCCGCCGAAGAGCAGCAGACCGCCGAAGGCGAGGGCGTAGGCCGTGACGACCCACTGCCGGTTGCCGTCGGATATGCCGAGGTCGCTCTGGGCGGAGGGGAGGGCGATGTTCACGATGGTGGCGTCGAGGACGACCATCAGCTGGGCGAGCGCGATGAAGACGAGCGCCTTCCAGCGGTTGGCGTCGGCGCCGCGTGCGGCGATGCCGGTCGGCGCGGCGGCGCCGGGAGCCTTTCGGGCTGTTTCGGACATGGAGGTACCCACTTCGGGACTTCGTGACGGATGTGACGGAAAACGTGCGAGAAAGATCGAGAAAAGAGACGGTAGGACGAAAAAACGGAAGCTCGGAGTGTGGCTCGTCGACGGTGACGGCCGGGGCGCCGGGTGTGCCGGCCTACGGGTGGACTGGGATCGGGAGCCGAACTAATCGGTCAGGACGCGCGCAGCTCCTTGATGGTCACGGCCGTGCCCGGCAGGGCGGAGCGGGCGGGCGCCCGCAGGCCGTCGAGGAACAGCTGGAGGTGGCGGTGGACGAAACGGTCGCCGCGCAGGCAGTCCGTGCCGGCCGGGGGCCGGCTCAGCTGGGCCACCACGATCATCAGGTCGCCGACGCCGACGTCGGTCCGGAGCTGTCCGGCCGCCTTGGCCCGGCCCATGACCTCCTCGATGAGCTGCTCGACGCGCTCGCGGGAGGCCTCCAGGTCGGGGTGGTGCTTGTCGAAGCTGCTGGCGATCATCGGGCACAGCGCGCTGATCCGCTCGTCGGCGGAGACGTGCACGAAGTGCTCCAGGGCGGCGAAGGCGTCCCCGGTCTCCGCGAGGGCCACCTCGGCCGCCTCGGCCGTACGGTCCATCACGGAGCAGACGACCTCGCGGACGAGGGCCTCGCGGTCGGGGAAGTTGCGGTACACCGTGGCGTTGCCGACGCCGGCCCGGCGGGCGATCTCGTCGAGCGGCACGTCCGGACCGTGCTCGACGAACATCTCCCGGGCCGCGGTGACGATCCGCTCCCGGTTGCGCACGGCGTCGGCGCGGGGCCGGGGTACCTTGCGCACTTCGGGGGTGGTCGCGGTCGGCACGGCGTGCTCCTCGGGGCGTTGGAGGCGATCCGGGGAAGCAGTCCCCGTTTTCGCTCGGACACAGGACTAAACGGGGAGGCGTTCCCCGGTTATTTCCCCAGCACGAAAAGAACCGCTGTGACCTGAGACACACTCATCTCTCGCCCGGATTCACCCTCCTGCGGCCCGGCATTCCCACGATCGGTCTCCTCCAGCGCGCGCCCCCGCACCCCGCCGACACAGGGTGAGCGCAAGGGTGCAGCCGGAGACCGGTGGCTGCCGTGGAGCGAAGGGTCCATGCATGCAGCCGCAGCCGCCCCGCCACATACCCCTTGCCCCCGCGGGAGCCCCCCGGGCCGGCACACGGGCCCACCGGGGTGGCACAGGGGCCCACCGGGGTGGCACACGGGCCCACCGGGGTGGCACACGGGCCCACCGGGGTGGCTTTGACCGCGAAGTACGCCCTCGCGTCCGCCGGCGCATACGCCCGCGCCGGGTGGCCGCTCTCGCCGTGGTGACCGCGCTGACCCTGACGGTCAGCACCTCGGCCGGGACCGGACACCTGATGGCGCCCACCACCGCCGGGCCCATCGGCACGGCCCGTTCCGCCCTCTCCCCCTGCACGGTCCAGGCCGGGGCCGACGTGGAGATGACCGAGGGCACGCCCACACCGCACGGCTACGCACACTCCACCGGCACGCTCCACGCCCTGACCCTGATGGTCGACTTCTCCGACGCGCCCGGGCAGGGCAAGGCCATGGACCGCTTCCACGAGTTCTTCCCGCAGACCCAGGAGTGGTTCCGCACCGCGTCCTACGGCCGCCTCGACTACCGGGCGGAGACCCCGATCACCACCTGGCTGCGGATGCCCAGGCCCTTCAAGGGGTACGGCATAGAGCGCGGCGCGCCCTTCGACCCCGGCTACCGGCAGCTCGTGCAGGACATCGTGGCCGCGGCCGACCCCCAGGTGGACTTCCGCGCGTACGACATCCTGAACGTCCTGATCACCCCCAACGCAGGCCCCTCCGCCCTGGACACGGTCCTGTCCGTGACCTTCGCCGGCAACGGCGACGCCCCGGTCGCCGACGGCGTCCCCGTCGCCAACGCGTCCTTCATCTACTCCCGGCAGGACGACGGCTCCGGCTCCTACTCACGCACCGGCTACCGGGTGCTGCCGCACGAGAACAGCCACACCTTCGGCCTGCCCGACCTGTACACGCAGGAGGGCGGAGGCGCGGTCGGGCACTGGGACATCATGAGCGAGGACTGGGGTGCCTCCAACGATCTGCTCGGTTGGCACAAGTGGAAGCTGGGCTGGCTGGACGGCTCCCAGGTGGGCTGCGTGGCGGCACGCGGCACCGTCGAGTACGACCTGACACCGCTGTACAAGCCGGGCGGCGGAAAACTGGTCCTGGTCCCCCTCGACACGCGGAGTGCGTACGTCCTGGAGGTACGGGAGCAGGGCGGCAACGACGGGGTGGTGTGCCATCCGGGTGTCCTGATCTACAAGGTGGACGGCGCGATCGACACCGGACGCGGACCGGTCACGGTCCAGGACAGCCACCCCGGCAGCGGCGGCTGCACCCGCAGCCCCAACGTCCAGGCAGAACTCTCCGACGCCCCCTTCTCCCCCGGCGAGACCTTCAAGGACCGTCGCCACGGCATCACCGTCCAGGTGATCAGCAGGGACGAGGACGGCGAGTACCGGCTGCGGGTGACACGTCAGTAGGGGCGCTCGGGCCCGCTTCGGGAACGCTTCGGGCAACGGCGTGCCGAGCGGCGGTTTACCGTAGGCGTGCCCGAACGCCGTACCGGAGAGCCGATGCCCGCGAAGACCGCACTGGATGCCGACGCCCGTGTCGAAGCGGGGGAAGCCGTCGGGCCGTTGCTGCGCGGGGTCGGGGTGCTGCGGCGGCTGACCGAGGCGGGCGGCACGCTGAGCCCCAGTGCACTGGAGCGGGCCACCGGCCTCGCCCGCTCCACGGTCGACCGCATCACCGCGACCCTGGCCCGCATGGACTACGTCCGCCTGGACGGCCGGGACGTGATCCTTGCCCCCCGCGCGATGGAACCGGGCAACGCCTACCTGGCCGCCCTCCGCCTGCCCGCACTGCTCGGCGCCCACGCCGAGGCCCTCGCCGACGAGCTGGACGAGTCCGTCTCGCTCGCGGTCGCCGACCTCGACGGCATCCGCTTCATCCACCAGGCCACCCGCCGCCGCGCGATGTCCGTGAGCTTCCGCATCGGCGACCTGCTCCCGGCCGAACGCACCGCGCCGGGCCCGCTGTTCGCGACCGAGTGGACGGAGCCGGACTGGACCCGCTGGCGCGCCCGCCGCGCGGCGGACCCGACGGACTCGACGTTCCCCGCCGTACCGCCGAGGCAACCGCCCGCCGACGACTCCACCTTCCCGGCACGCGTGGAGCGGGCGCGCCGGGACGGCTGGGCGGTGGACGACCAGCTGATCGAACCGGGCCTGGTCGCGGTCTCCGTGCCCGTACGGCACCCGGACACCGGCCGCCCGGCCTGCGTGGCGAGCGTGGTCAGCCACACCAGCCGCCACTCGGCGACCGACCTGCGCACCACTCTCCTCCCCCGCCTTCGTACGGCGGTGACGGCGATGGAGTCCGCCCTGCGCACGGCACCGCCGCCCGATCCGGGGCCGCCCCCCGCGGGCCTCGCGACCTGGACGACGGCGTCCAAGCACGAGCTGGGCCGGGACTTCGTGGAGTCCCTGGCGCGCGGGCTGACCGTGCCGACTGCCTTCGGCGAGGGCCGCTCGGCGCTGTCCCTGAGCGAGGTGGCACGGGCGACCGGCCTGGCCCGGGCCACGGCCCGCCGCGCGCTGCTCACCCACGAACAGCTGGGCCTGGTGCGCGCGCACCCCGACCGCACCTTCGCCCTGACCCCCCGCGTCCTCGACCTCGGCTTCCCGCCCCTGTCCCGCACCACGCTCCCCCGCCTGGCCGAGCCCCACCTCCGCCTTCTCGCGGACCGGCTGCACGAGCCGACGGCGCTGGCGGTGCTGACGCCCGACGGCACGGAGGTCCAGTACACGGCCGGAGCGGGCGCGAGCCGCGTCCTCACGGTCCACATCACGGTCGGCGCCCGCCTCCCCGCCGCGCAGACCTCCCTCGGCCGCGTCCTCCTGGCGGACACCACATCTCCCCTCCCCCCGCCCCTCGCCGAGGTCCGCGCCCAGGGATACGCCCTGGTCGACGAGGAACTGGAGTCGGGCCTACGCTCCATCGCGGTACCGCTGCGGAACCGGTCCGGCCGGGCGGCCGCCGCCCTGAACGTCGCCACCCACGCGGCCCGCCGCACCCTGGAGGACTGCGTCCAGGAGATCCTCCCCGCCCTCCGCACCACCGCCGCCCACATCGAGTCGGACCTCCACACCGCCTCCCGCTTCACCCACATCCCCGCGTCCTGACCCCCGCCATCCCCGGCCCGCCGTACGGCGACGACCCACCCGCTACACTGTCGCTCGGTGGCTCGTCGCCACCGACGGAGCAACGCCTTCTTGCCTTCGTCTGCCTTCGTAGCTCAGGGGATAGAGCACCGCTCTCCTAAAGCGGGTGTCGCAGGTTCGAATCCTGCCGGGGGCACAGAGAGAAGGGCCAGCTCAGGAGGGATCCCCTCCCAGGCTGGCCCTTTGTGTTGTTCAACTCCATGCCACACGCGTGCCACTAAGTCCACATCCCTAGCCGAGGAGCCGCCCTCGCGGATCACGGCCCGGAGCCGGTCGGCGATGGCGCGGTCACGGTCGCTGGTCAAGTGGTGGTCGGATCAGCGCGAGGCAGGAGCTGCTGTGCCCGATCACCTCGCCGATGCTGGCGCCGGCCGTTGCAGGGAGCGTTCTCCTGGGTGTCGAAGGCACGTGGAGTGCAGCTCGGCAGTGACGCTCGTAGTCTTCCGGGGCCTTGACCCAGCCGTCCTGGTAGTCGACTCCGCCTTGACCTGCCGCCCCTGCGGCCCGTGGGGGCGTACGTAAATACCTATGTGGACCTTGAAGCGTATTTCAACTAACCAACCAATCAGTAGGGCTGTTACTAGCAAGGCGGAGGAAGTCAGACGCTTTAACGTGCAGTTCGAGTTGCGTTTTGGGGGGTAGCGAAGATCGACCGAACCTCCCACCCTTGTGCAGCCTACTCATGTCTACGATCGCCTCCATCGACCTAGTTCCATTTCGATAGTTTGGTATCTTCAGAAAGGCCCGCGCCACCTCGTCATCAACAGCAATCCTTCCATCTTCTCCTTCCTTAATTCCCGCCCGCTTGAGGAACTCGTTAAGAAGTATTGCCCGCCGCGCTAGCACACGGAGGTCTACGATCGACCCCGAGGGCGGATTAACTCCCACCACATCAACGTAACCTCGAAGCCTACTCGCGAAGTCGACCACCTTTGCATTCTTGAATACACTTGACTTTTCAAGGAATTCTGCATAGCTCTTCGAGGTGCCGCCTGCAAATACAAAAATGCAGCGGCCAACATGGTGGGTAACTTGCTCTTCCTGGAATTTTCCGTCCTGCATAGGCGCTAGAAAGAAGCGCAACCAGCCAAGTTCTGAAGTGCCTAGCGTAGTGTCGAACTCGTCCCAGAAGACGAGTGGTACAACTCCTGCCAGGCAACCATCTCGCACCTGATGCAGAGCACCGATAAAGTCTCTCGGTGATGCAAACTGCGACAAATTGAACGTGAGCGCCTCTTCGGCGCCAAGCGATTTAGCTACCTGCGTCACTGCAAACGACTTCCCATCTCCCGGGGCGCCAAATACTGCAATGGACCTAGGTTTCGTTTTGTCTGCATCGTCGAGATATTCGGCGATTAGGTTTTGGACGGACCTCAGAGCCTCCAACTCTCTGCGATCAACGGAGAGGAAATCTTCAAATTGCCCAATCGGCACGTTACTCAGGTGTTCTCTGCCTCGATGAACAATCTCGATCGCTACGTCAAGTGCATCTTCCTTGGAATACACCTCCTCGAGTATGGACCAGGCGCCGACTCTAGAACTCTTGGGTGGGTGGATGGTAGATTTCCCTATTCGCGGAGCTGGTGGTCGCTCTCCCACTACCGCCGGCTTCACGTCCTCGTCCTTCATCCACGTGCTCTCGGAGTTGAGCACGCTGGGAGTATCACTGGGCTCAGCGAATCCGCGATCGTAGATCCTATGCATGCACCTGAGCCCGTATTCAATCCCGTCGCACACAGCGTTATGAAACTCGGCCGCCTGCTCGGATTCCGCCTCTAGAGGGGCGCACGCAGAAGAAACTATACGGCTCGCCACGGCAGCAGTTAGCGCCTGAGTATACCCAAACATTTTTCCATCTTTATGATCTCTATCCCAGCTCCCTTCGGTGTGCTCAGTATCAAAGATCAGCTCGTACGGTGGATCGTTATAGTAGTCAACCAGCAAGGCCCCTGACGGCCCAAAGGTAACAATCAACCTCGTGCAGTCCTGAAGGGTTTTGAGGGTAGGATTTCCATGAAGTTCTCGCAGCACGTCGAATGCGGACTTTTCCCATGAGAGGCCTCGACTGACTTCCGCCCCTACATTTCGCAAACTGTCCACTGTTGTCAGCACAACAAGCCTGCGTGCCATCAAGGCATCGGGCCCTATCTGCCCATGTACCAAATTCCAAAGATCATCCTCGCCGGTAGCTCTTCTCAAGCGAAGATTGAGAAATACCCATGGCCCGCCATCGCCTTCGACGTCTGCATCACGCAATCCTGGGACACGGGACCATGGACCTCCAGCCCTACTGAATCCCAAAGCCGAGTCATTAACCACGACGAGGTCTGGATTGCCTTGGAGGCTGTCAGCGGGATATGGCTCAAGCCCCTGTTGACAATGAAACCCGAGAAAATTACTAACTCGCCATTTCGCGTCCTTCTTCGGTTTACCGGTCTTGGAGTCACGAGGCAATTTGTCCAGCGTATTGAATGAGTGGTGTACTCTTTTATCATCGGGGGCAGGGTACTTTTCCATAGGTCGCAATCCACAGACAATTGCATTTTCAGCAGCCTGATCGACTAGATGCGTCAACAGAAAGGCTCCACCCCAAAGCCAATGTGTGCTGCACTCGGCCGTTAGGCGCTCTTCTGCGGCAAGAAAGCCTTCTCGCGCGCGTTTGACCGCCCAGTCAACCGTCGTATCGCCATCCACCACCACTAGAAGGTCATTCTTTGTCATGATGAATCACGCAATCGAATGTGAGGCGCACCATAGCCATATGTGCTCGATGCGGTTCAGTACCCCGGCTTGCTATACCCGTCCTGACCAACAGAACCCGCCCCTGCCCTCTCATCCACCGTAGAACGGAGTTGAGGGAGTCGCCACCGTGGATCCGGCGCCTCCCTTATCCGGACTGCGGCAACTGCCGGGCTCAGCGAGACGCATGACGGCATTAGCGCACAGCAGCAATCGCGTGCACCCTGCCGCGAACAAGTTGGGGTCTGACGCCAGCCTGCAGCTCAGATGCCCAGAGCAGTTGGTCGGACTCCTCAAGGCGGATGTCGCCGGTTTGAACCGTGCCGCGGACACAACGAGAAGGGCCAGCTCAGGAGGGCTTCTTCCCAGGCTGGCCCTTCGGCTTTTCGAAGTCGTGCCGCAGGCGTGCCACTACCGGCCCGCGGGGTCTTTCTCGGAGCCGTCGGAAGCCGATCGCCCACTCCCCCGGATCATGGCCCCGAGCCGATCCGCGATGGCCCGGTCCCGGTCGCTGGTCATGTGCTGATAGATCAGCGCGGCGCGCGAGCTGCTGTGGCCCATGCGGGTCATCAGCTCCCGGGTGCTGGCGCCGGCCGTGGAGGCGAGCGTGTTGCCTGTGTGCCGCAGATCATGGAAATGTAGCTCGGCCGATACGCCCGCAGCCTTCCGAGCCTTCACCCAGTCGTCCCGGAAGTTGCTCCGCCGCAGTTGTCCTCCCTGGGGGCCGACGAAGACGTGTCCGTCGCGGCCCGGGGCAGCGAAGTCCTCCAGGTGGCGCGTCACGTCGCCGAGCAGTTCGGCCGGGAAGGAAACGGAGCGAACCCCGGCCGCAGACTTCGGCGCCTTGTCGAAGAGTCGGCCGTCCTGCAGCTCGGCCTGAGCGCGGCGCACAGTGACAGTCAGCGCCTCCAGGTCGATGTCCCGGCGCCGCAAGGCCGCCAGCTCCCCGAACCGTAGCGTGGTGAAGGCCGCCAGGAGGACGAGCAGCCGGTAGCGCGGCGCAATGGAGTCGGCCACGGCGAAGACCTCCGCCACCGTGAGCACCGGCCGTTCGGGCACGTCGTAACAGTCGGCGCCCTTGATGCGGCACGGGTTGCGCCGGATCAGCTCGTCGTCCACGGCCGTGTTCATCAGGGCACGCAGCAACTGGTACGCCTTCACGACCGACGGCTCGCCGACGCCAGCCGCCAGGAGCTTGCCACGCCAACTCCGCACGCGAGGGGTCGTCACGTCGGCCACCGTTCCGGCCCCGAAGGTGGGCAGGATATGCAGCCGCATCACCGACTCGTTCCGCTCGCGGGTGCGGTCGGCCAGCTTGCGGTCCCGCAGCCATGCGGTGGCGTACTCGGCGAAGTTCATCTGCCCGGCTTCCGGGTCCGACCACTGCCCGCGCGCGATGTCCGACTCGATGTGCGTCAGGGCGACCTGAGCGTCGGTCTTCGTGGCGTACGTCTTCTCAGCGGGACGCAGTTGCCCCGTCTCTGGATCTCGGTACCGGACCTGCCAACGGCCGGACGGGAGCTGTCGGACCGAACCGAAGTCCCGACGCCTCCCTTTCTTGTTGGCCATTAGGCAGCCCTCCGTAGGGAGCTGCGCCGATGACCAATCGCCTGCACCGTGTTGGCGTCGATGAAGGCGTTCAGCGCGCTCTCCGGAATGCGGACGTGACGGCCAACCTTGACGAACACGATGCGTCGCTCGGCAATCAGGCGACGCGGGAAGCGTTCCGTAGTGCCAAGGAGTTCGGCCACCTGCGCCACTGTCAGGTAGCGGTCAGCCATGAGTGGGTTCTCCTTCCGTTCCGGGGGCGGGTTCGAGGGATGCGGCAAGCCAGGCTTCGGTGTCGGACAGGCCGGTGCCGGCGAAGACCCAGTGGGCGAGGACGTACGTCGTCTCGGGCTCCGGGCCGTTGGCCGCTGTCGCTTGCGCTCGGCGCCATGCGGCGCGGGCGTCGCGGAGAGCGCCGAGGGTCGTGGAGTAGCGGCGGGACTTGGTGGAGAAGTGGCCGCGGAAGCCGAGCATGTGGGCCCAGGCGCGCAGGCGGAGGTGTTCCAGGTCCTTGCGCGCACCGAGGGTCCAGGCCGTTCGGATGAGGCGGCGGGCGTGATCGCTGATGTCGAGCTGGGCGAGTTCGGCGGCGAACTTCAGCGGGCGGTCGAGGGCGCCCGTCGCGGTCTCGGCGCCCTTGGTCGCGTACTTGGCGATGTACGCCGCTACGGCCCGCTCGGTCAGCTCCTGGCCGTCGTTGAAGTCGGCGGAGCGGATGGTGCGGACGTCGAGCTGGCGGCCGAAGGTGAAGGTGTGAGCGCGACCGTCGATGACCGGGCCGTCGACGCGAGCCTTCGCAGCAGCGGCTTCGATGGCGTCAGTGAGGAGTTCGGCCGTTGCCCAGGGCGGGGGCGGAGTGTCTCCGCCGCTGGGGCCGTCGAGGCGGATGACCGCGTGGAAGTGGACGGCTCCGCGCTTCTGGTACTCGGCGACCTTGGCGAAAGACACGCGGGCGTGCTCGCGGAATCGCCGCTGTGACAGGCCCGCCTGCTTGGCGACCTCTCGGCGCAGGTAGACGGAGAAGCGCCGCCAGACCTGCCCGGCATGAGCGTTCCAGAGGACGGCTGCCTCGTAGTCGTAGGTGTCCGGGTCGAGCGGAGTACCAAGGGCGTCGTCGTCCTGGTCGTGGTGGGTGCCGCAGCGGCAGGGGCGGCCGTCGGTGCGGCGGTTGTGGACCGGGCCGAAGCCGGGGGCGGTGAAGGTGGCGAAGACGCGGGGGTGAGCGGCAACGTGTTCCGGGGTGCCCTTGCCGCCGCGCAGTCCGGCGGTGATGAGGTGGAAGGTGTCGCGGCGGTAGACCTCGGCGCAGGCCGGGCAGCGGGTGGTACGGCGGTTGTTGCAGCGGACGAGGAGTTGGCCGGCCGGGAGGGCGGTCGAGTCGAGGTGGCGGAGGACGCGGCCGATCTCACCGGTGGTGGTGTCGATGTCGTACTCGGTGCGGTGGCCGTCGAGGCGGATCGGGTTGGTGCAGCCGCCGAGCCCGGAGAACTGCCGGAGGATACCGGGCAGGGTGCCGCCTTCGGCCAGCCTTGCGAGTTCCGGGAGCGGGGGCGGGGTGGTGCGGGTGAAGATGGCGGTCTCCTTCTGACTGGATCGATCAGGAGTGATGGCCCGGGGCGGCCGGATGCTTGGCCGTGTCGTGGCCGCCCCGGGTGCGGTGCGGCTTGTCAGCGCCGGTACTGGTCGCGGAGCAGGGAGCGCACGACGACAGCGGCGACGGCCACGGATATGGCCGTGACGGCGACGGCGGCCAGGAGCGCGGTGAGGACCACACCGGCGACGAGCACCGTCGCGACCGTCTTCTGGTCCACGGGCAGCGACGGGAGGCCGCGCCGGACGGGAGCCGGGTCGGTCGGCGCGTGAGTGTGGGCGGGCGACGGGGTGGGGCTGTCCGGGTACTTGGGCAGGAACACAGCGGGCGTCTCCTTATCTACTCGTCTAGGCATGTGAGCCGTTTACGACTCTCACGCCGGAGCGGGTACCGGACTCGATGGCGGGAGCCAGGAAGGTGTGCGAGAGCCAGAAGCCGAACAGGGCGATCAGGACAACGATCCAGGTACGGACGCCGAGGAACTTGATCGCTCCCCAGGCGAAGAAGCCGAGGACGACGACGAGCGGCAGGCTGACGGTCACGGTTGTCCGGGTCCTTTCAGCGGACGGGGCAGCGGTGGGTGCGGGCGGCCAGTTCGGCGGCGGCGCGGCTGTCGTAGTCGGCGGAGAAGCCGCAGCGCGGGGCGGTGCAGGCCGCGGTGTGCTTCTCACGGCCCCGGCTGTCGTAAGCGGTGCCGACCTGAACGGGGCCGATGCGGGTGACGTTGCGGAAGCTGCGGTTGGCGGACACGGGGTCTCCTCTCAGAGGTGGACGGCGATGGCTTCGGCCATCGGGGCCGGGACGCCGAGGCGGGCGCGGAGAGTGGGGGTGTCGATCGGGACGCCGGTACGGGCGTGGTGCTCGGCGGCGACCTTGCGGGCGTGGTCGACCAGGGCGGACGGGACGGGTACGGGCGAGGGTTGCGGTGGTGCCTCGATGGCCGGTTGGGCAGGTGGCTCGGACGCGGTTTCGGGCTCGTCCTCCTGGTCCTCGATGACCTCGGCTTCGGAGTCCGTCTTGGGCGCGGTGTGAGCGAGGAGGGTCCCGCCGAGGAAGGCGATTGCGGGCCAGCCCGCGACGAGGATCCGCAGCCAGGCCGGGACGGCGGCGAGGTCGAGGAGGCCGGCGGTGGCGACGTTGGCACCGAGGGAGGCGGCGAGCGCGATGACGAACCAGCACCAGGCCGCCGCTTTGCCGTGCCCGGAGCGCAGTCGACGCCAGGCGGCGACCAGCAGCAGGTCGACGGAGACGGGGTAGGCCCACGCCTTCCATCCGTCCTGTCCGGCGGCCACGGCGACGTCGTGGAGGTGGGCGAAGGACAGCGCGGCGGCGATGAACGCCTGGACGAGTACCGCGTCGACGCGGGCCAGGTGGGCACGCATGATGCGGCTCCTTCCGGAGTTGGGCAGGGGAAGGTCAGTCGGTGACCGGGTGCGACAGGACGACCGGCGGCGTGCTCTCGACCGGATGCTCGGGCACGTCGGGCCGGAAGGGCTTCAGGGCGGGGAGGTCGGGCACCAGGTGGGCCGACTCGCGGCAGGCCTCGGCAGCGTCGCCGAGGGAGAGGTACGGCGTGCGGATGCGGGACCAGCCGCCGGAGGTGTCGCCCGCCACGGCCAGACCGGGCCGTTCCGGGGCGATGGAGCAGGCGGCGGAGACCGCTTCGGGGGCGATGTCGCCCAGAGCCATCTTGGCGGAGGCTTCGTCGTTGACGCGGTGGCAAACGCGCCCGGTGAGCTGGGCGCGGAGCATGGTGGCGCCCTTGCCGAGTTCGGCGCCGAAGCGCTGTCCGCACACTTCCAGGTAGATGCCGGCGGCACGGCCGAGCTGGGCGAGGCGGATGAGCTGGGTGACCATCTCGTCGCGCCGTTCCTCGTCCTTCTTGGTGGCGACCATGAAGAGTTCGGCCACCTCGTCCACGAACAGCACTATCGGCACCGGGCGTTCGTGCTCGGGCAGGCCCCAGATGTCGGAGGTGATTTCCTCGTCCGGGGTGCCGGGGGCGATGCCCTGTCGGGCCTTGATCAGGTCGTAGCGGTCCTCCATTTCCTTGACCAGCACCGGCAGCAGTTCAGCCGCCTGTTCCGGGTCGGTCGCGAGTGCGGAGAGCCGGGGCGCGAAGGGAGCCAGCTCGACACCCCGCTTGCAGTCGATGCCGACGAGGGCGACCGACTGAGGAGCGAGTCCGGCGATGAGGTGCCGCAGGTACATGGACTTGCCGGACAGCGTGGCACCGAGGGTGAGTTGGTGGGGGATGGTGCGGTAGTCGCGGACGAACGGCGTGGCGTCCTCTCGCAGTGCGACTGGCACCTTCAGGAAGCCGCCCGCGATCTTGCGCGGCATGCGCACCCGCCGTAAGACGTCGTAACCCACGAGCCGCAGCTCGACGACCCCCGGCTTGACGGTGGTGACGTACACGGCGTGAACGCCCCACGCGTGCCGCAGCCGTTCGGCGGAGGCGGCGACGTCGGCGGGTTCCTGGCCCGGTGCCAGGCGGAGGCGTATCCGCAGCCCGGTCGTGGTGGGCCGGATGAGGCCCCGACGCGGCGGCACGGGCCGTACCTCACGCTGCGTCATGGCCTTCACGGCGACCACCCGCAGCCGGGAGGGTGCCACCGTCAGGCCACACGCCTCCATGACCGAGCCGTACGAGCTGAGCAGCCGGACCGTGGACACCGGAAGACCGACCGTGGACCAGTACGCCGCCGGGTGCTTGGCCCGGGCGTAGGCGGCCCCGCCGCCGAGTGCGGCGACAGGACCACCCACTTCCAGAAGCGTCGTCAGGTCGGACATCAGGCGGCGGCCCCGGTCGCAGCCGGGAAGGCGGCCGGAGTGACAGCAGCAGCGCGGTAGGCGATGCCGTGGCGCTGCTGGCCGTTGAAGACCGACTCCCACGGCCGGGCGACGAGGCCCGGCAGCGAGACCGGAGCCCCGAGGGTCAGTCCCTCGGAGATGCCGCCTTCCGGAACGGTGACCTTGATCAGCGACGACTCGCCGTCCTCGATGTAGACGACGCCGATGGTCATCAGCGCCTCACCACTGTTGGCGTCCTTGGCGATCTCGCCGGTCTGCCGGTCGCGGACCTTCGGCTCAGGAGCCTCGGTGAGGAGGATCGTCGCTCCGGAGGTCTCCACGTGGATAGTACGCAAGGCACACTCCTATCTACTCGTCTATACAAGATGCGTTCTGTGAGTCCCTTGATCGGGATCGCGCACTCACCTTGCCACACAACTTGCCCACTCGTCTATACGAGTAAGCGTGTTGGGGTGTACGAGTTCGGAGAAGCGTCCCCGCGCACCACCGCAAAGCGTGAAGATCAGGTCGCAGGAAGCTGGTACGAGAGGACGTACGCGTCCGCCGCCATCACCGTGTCGCAGACCTCGACGGCCCGACCCTCGGTGTCGAAGGCCGTCCGGATGAGGTGGATGACCGGCACGCCGGCGGCCAGCCGAAGCGTCTTCACCTCTGCGGGCGAAGGCATCCGGGCGCGGATCTCTTCCTCGAAGTGGTCGAGGCGGTGACCCAACTCTTCCAGGCGGGCGTAGATGCCGCCGGGCCCGGGGTTGGGTTCCGCGATCGGGGTCCCGCGGGCGATGTCGAGCGGGAGGTAGGAGGTGGCGAACTCCACCGGTCGCCCGTCGAGCAGGTACCGGCGCCGACGAGCCAACACGCGCCGCACTGATCCCAGCCGGGCGGAGACGTCCTGGCTCGCCTTCTCCTCCTTGACCTCCAGGCTGTCCACCTGCGGGTGACTGCCGGCCGCGTCGGCCTCCACGATGAAGGCGGACTTCCCCTGCTCCCTGTGTCGCCGTGCGAACCGGTCCGAGGCGAGCCGCCGCACGGGGGGCCGAGGCCGGACGAAGACGCCCTTGCCGTGCTCGGCGTGCACCAAGCCCTCACCCTGGAGGATGGAGAAGGCGTTGCGCACCGTCATCCGGGACACGCCGAAGTGGTCGACAAGGTCGGCTTCGGAGGGCAGCTTCTCGCCCTCGCGGAATCGCCCACGGTCGATGGCCTCGCGCAGTTGATCAGCGATCTGCCGGAAGACCGCACGATCGCTCGTGGGGTCGAGATCACCGAGGAGGCCCGAAGAAAGAGGGCTCACGTGAGTACTCCTTTAGGTATCTAGACGAGTGGGCGAGTGTTGTTGCTACGGTGGAGAGCCTAGTCAGCCGAGAGGGCCGAGGAACGTGAGCACTGAACGCCCGCACTCCGTGAGCGTCGCCGGGGTCGTCGTGGACGACCAAGGCCGGGCCCTCCTGATCCAGCGCCGGGACAATGGCCACTGGGAGCCGCCGGGCGGTGTCCTCGAACGCGAGGAGACCATCCCGGAAGCACTCCAGCGCGAAGTCCTCGAAGAGACCGGCATCAAGATCGCCCTTCCGGCGACCCTGACCGGCGTGTACAAGAACATGACGGGCCTGATCGTCTCGCTGGTCTTCCGCTGTGAAGCCGCCGACGGTGTGCCCACCACCGGTGACGAGACCCGCGCACTGCGCTGGGCGACCCGCGAAGAGGTCACCGAGCTTGCCGACGAGGCATACGCGATCCGCGTCCTGGACGCACTCGACGCGACGACCCCGCCGGCCATCCGCGCCCACGACGGCGTGAAACTCGTCTAGCCCGAACCCGCTGCACATGGCGGCCTACCAGCACGAAGGAACTTGTATGCACGAGTATACGAGTACAGCCCGGGTCTGGGGACTGAGTTGCCCAGGATTCCCTGAAGAAGTGAGCCGGGCCCGCCGCTGGACCCGTGACATCCTGCGCGGCTCCCCCTTAGCCGAAGACGCCGAACTAATCGTGAGCGAGCTGAGCGCGAACGCGATCCTTCACACGGCCAGCGGCCGGGAGTACGGCAGCTTCCACCTGGCGGTCGCCGTCTCGGCTCAGGTGGTGGCGGTGTCGGTCACGGACGACGGAGGTACGGCCATGGCCCCGAAGGTCGAGCACCAGGACCAGGAGGCCGAGCACGGCCGCGGGCTGGGCATGGTCAGCGCCATTGCCCACCGGGTCGTCGTGCACGAGAGCGACCAGGGTCACACGGTCACCGCAGAGCTGTACGCGGACGCCCGCTTGGGAGGCCACCCATGCTGAAGCCGCCGCAGTGGGGCTACTGGTGCGAGTGCTGGACCGAGGATCTGACCGAGCAGTGGGTGCCGGCGCTGCTGGCATCGTTCGACGCCTACTCGGCGCCGCAGGCAGACCGTTGGGTAGCGGTCGCACTCCGCACGATCTCACCGGCCCTGGACGCGGACGCCTCCGACGAGGCATGGGAGTGGCTGTACGAGGGCCGCATCGAGACCCGTCGAGCCCTGTTGCGCGCCGAGCCGTGCACGGTGTCAGTGACCCACGCCAAGACCCGAATCACCTGGATGATGCGGCCGGTGCTCTTCCTGCCACTCGCGCACCGCCAAGCAGCCGAACTTCCCGCATGCACGTACGAGTTCAAGCCCCGCCCGACAAAGCCCCGGCCGACAGACTGAGTTACAACTTTCTCTACTGGTTCAAGGCGGCTCGCTCCGCTCGCCGCGCGCGGCCCGGCCCCCGGCCGGGCCTGCGCTCCTGCCTTCGTCCCGCTCCTGCCCGGCCGGTGTCCGTGCCGCGCGCATAGCGGCGAGCCGAAGGCCACGAGTCGAGTGCTGCATGGGAGCGGCCATGGTCAGACCGATGCCTCCGGCGGGGGATCGGCCGGCACCGGGATGGAGGGGGCGCCGTTCCCGCCCGCGGGTCCGTAGTGGCGTGCGCGGGGAGCTCCCATCCCGTCCACCGTCGACCCAGGCAAAGCCGAGCAGACGCGGCCCATGGCGTCCAGGTCGTTCGTACAGTGGCGCGCTCCACCTGGACGCCATGGACCACGCCCGCTCCACGGTGTGTGGGTCGACGGCGGACGGGATGGGAGCTGGGGTACGTGGGGGCGAAGTCGTGAATGTCCGCTATAGCACGCGTAGTCCCCGCGGTTTCGGGCCGTCGTGCAGTCCTATCGCGAGGAGCCTGATCCGGGCAGCCATGGGCCCGAGCCGGGTGTGCGCATCTCCGTCAGCCAGGCGACCAGTGTGTCGTGATTCGTCTCCTGTATTGGATAACCACGCGCCTCAACCGTGTGACGCGCGCCGGGAGACCACGACGAGGTAGTGGCCACCATGCCCTGACGGGCGCCTTCAAACATGACGTCCGTAGCGAGGGCTTTCACCACGACACGGTCCACCTTGCCCCGTGTGCGTTTGCACTGCACCAACATCACGGCTGGGTCGCTTTCTCCGGCCTCCGGATCCCAGGCCCGCACGTCGACGCCCTCATCTCCACGGCCTGGGCCGAGCTCCACCCGGAGCCCTTCCCGCCTCAACCGCTCCGCGACAAGCCCTTCGAACTGTCGCCAGTGCATCTTCTCCAGGGCTGAGGTGTTGGAGTCCAAGAAGTCTATGAAGCGCTGATCGAAGAACAAGCCAAGCGGCAAAGGCAGCGCTTCGGAGTCAAAAAGATCACGAAGATCGATACGAGAGGTGTACTCGCTGCGCCGTACTCGTGACCACGGGCTTGCCACGACGTTCCGATTGATCAGCAGCAGCAAGCGAGCTGCGATCATCACCCCTCGTGAACCCCACCGTTGCCTGACCTCGTCGATTAGCGGAGTCGGATCGATGACGTTGGATCCGGGCGGGGGCGTCATCTGCGGGAAGCGCTCAAGGGTGTAGTCGAGAGCCCCGGGATCTTGTAGGAGATCGGGGAACTCCCGCATGAGCTGAGGCATGACTGCGGGCGACGCCAGGGCGTCAGCCGCATCAGCATCGCCGAACGCTGCGAGGAGGCTTTGGGCAAGTTCTTCCATCGCCTCCGACCTATAGCTGTAGATAGCATCCATGTCTTCCGGCCACAGCTTTTCGAGCCCCTGGGCTACCGCCGCTCGTACCAAGTCCTCCTCAGACACAGTCAGCCCAAGCTTGAAGCCGACCAGCTCCGCCAAGGAATCGACAACGTTACGTCCACTGATCCGGATTCTCCCCATACGTCCCCTCCCCTGCCTGCGTTACACGTGCCCCTCGGTCTCGTGCGCGTCACGCTGCACCCCTTACGGCGCCCGCTGCGTACCCGCAGCACCAAGTGCGGGCAAGGGCAACCACCGCATGCTGCCATAGCGCAGAGAGGCATCAGAAAGTGGCCGTGCCCCTCTCGTGCCCGATTACGGAGGAGCAACGGGGGCCGCCGGGTGGCAACCGTAGCTAGACATAGCGCCGGACCGGGACTTCCCTGGAGTGGTCCGCAACGTTCCCCCGACGGTCGTAGCGGCTGACAGTCAGCAGGTCACCCAATTCGACCTGTGACACTAGTAGGGCCATCTCTAAGCCCGAAAGGCTGACCCCCTTTTTACCCATTGGATGGCGTCCAGGATCGCATCTTGCAACGCTTTCCCCACGCCATTTTCTCGCCAAGCGACGACATACACGGGAGGTGCTCCGTCGCCACCAGACCGCTGAGCGACTTTCCCAATAGCCCGAGTTCCCGTATAAAAAATGACAAGCGGCAAAAAGCTGCTCCGATATTCAGTTGCAATTCTTCGCACCCCGGACGGCGACCCCTGCAGGGCGAGCCGGACGCCAATTTCGTCACCCAGGGCGCCATCCATTACCCACAAATTCAAGTCCCAGGGCCCATCAAATTGATTCTTATCCACGACGACGCCTGGCACCATCGCGCACAATCGCGCAGACAGCAAATGTTCGAAGTAGGCCGCGCGTTGCGGCTCCCCTGCAGGGGGTGCAAAGGCCCAGTCTTCGAGGGCGGGCACCTCCGATACGGAGCGCGCAACCGAGCCAAGCACTTGCGCAGAGTGCGACGCAAGACTTTGAAGACGAGGAATTTGGATCTTCGCGTTTTTCCCTGTCGACTGAACAGTTTGCTCACTGACGTGCTGCCAGTACACCATCTTTTCTGTCGGGTGATAGAGCATCACGACAACTGGGAGTGAATGCCCAACCCAATAGGAGGTATGTTCTGCGCTACAACCGAACCACCAGCCGGCCTCCGAAGGTCTTCCGAAGTAGCTGAGGCCGGACTTGATCTGCACGCCGATAAGCCTGCCTGTTGCCTTAGAAGTTTCGGAGTCGACGATTTCAAGCTGTGCGTCGATCCCGAAATCGGCTGTTTCCTGCTGCCGGAACAGCCAGCCCAGCTCAGTGACAACTAGGTGCTCTATCCAAGACACGCCGGCCCGGTCGACTTGCTGTGTGGGCTTTACCCGCATACCCCTGCCCCCTTAGCCACATTAACCGCGCATCTCCCGTTCGGTACCGTGCCCCTCGCTCGATGCCTTGCTTCATCGTGCCTGATCACGGAAGCAGTTGAGGGGGCCCCAAGCTGATGTCACACGCACCTGCGCGAGCCAGAGCGCTCTGCTGGCGTGGAGCGGTGGCCAACGGCTGACTCCACCGACCTCGGGCATCATTACCCATCTATTGATTGCCCCGCGAAGGATCGGGCGATTGCTGAGGCAATTGACTGGCACCATTATCAAATAGGTCTATCTGCCCGGCCGAAACATTCCTTACAGATCGAGGCCGCTGATACTCGTCCACATGCCCCATTGTTCGGATGACAGTGGCATTGTAGAGCCAGCTCAGATTACCCTCTTTCTCAAGCTTCCCGGAAACCTGCAATGCCAAGTCTTCTTCGTGCGCCCTGATGGCCTCGTGATAGTCTTCCTCGTCAGCCAATCGAACGCGTACTTTCCGTGCCGGCCCCGACGTCAATGCCTCTACTCCAAAGACTCCTGGACTCCCTACGTCTTTTTTGGCCAGTAGATGTACGCGGCCGATCATAGTCACCATGCGAGATGACCTATCCTCTGCGAGTCGCACTGCCGCCTTACTCAAGGGCTCCGCGTCTGAACCCCTGAATTCAAAGTGCGTTGATTCGGGAATCGACTCCGGGCTGCTCGAATCCCATTCAACGGTGATATCGGCACCATCCGAATTAGCGGCGATACCTAGGAGAGCTTGGGTCATCTCATAGGAGATGCCCCGTGGCACGCCAGCTTCAAATCCAGACAGTGATCCACTAGTGCGGTAGTGCTCAACTGCCTCGGCAGTCGCCTCCACAGCACGGACGACCGCTTGTGAGACCTCCCGAGCATGTGCGACACCCACATCAGGGAGGGACGACATGTCGCCACCCGAGGCTGACAGCGAGATCCCAGCGTGCGGCGGAGCATAGGCGGTGACGATGTAGCTACCCGGCGCCGTCTGACCCATGAGCACTTCGTCAAGATAGCGACTCGCGAAGCGACCATGCCGATTGACGAAGTGCCGGCCGGGCCCCAGGAAGAACTTTGCCCCCGCTAGCAGCGTGCGACGGGCGGACTCGATCAACCGTTCACCGCTTCGCCAGTCAATTAATCCACTGGGTGCCGAAGATTCCCTTCTGAACCTGAATTCATCAGACGCGTCGACAGCAAGGCGCGGATAAATGACTCTGGTCCACGATTCGCGGTCCTCTGCAATCTGCATGAGCGCAGACTTCATGACGTCACTGAATTCAGGTGCGTGAACGTCGAGGGGAATCAGGAGGCTAGAGAACCGGGAATGAGCCTCTTCGGATCCCGGCGGAAAGTATCGCATATAGATGCCGCGCCTGCCACCTGCGGGTTGCCATCCGGCCTCCTCTAGTAGGGCCGTTAGCTTTCCCGGATCAACTTTCGAAGGGATCGTCACACTGGACCTTTTAGCCATTTAGCGATTCCCCCCTATCAATCTTGTCCAGGATCGCCGCCAAGGCGTTGGCATCCATAATATTCTTGGTCGGAATTCGGACGGTTGGCTTCTTTACCTTGGAGTCCGCCTCCACACCTTCTAAGTATGCCCAGTAACAGCAACGCCTAGTCCACAGGCCGTCATGTGTGACCTGCGTCCATTCGGCCTGCTTGGGAGGCGTAGTCATAACGATCAAGATGGCTTTCGGGTAACTTCTGACCTTCACCATATGATCGAAGTACTGACGCTTGCTGAACTGATAGCTAAAGAAGTCTTTGGTCGGGTCTGGCACGGTCTGCGTGGTGCACTTGAGTTGCGCGAAGACCATGGTCTCCTGCGCTAGGGCCGTCTGCGGAGGACGGATCAGCTGGGCGTCAACACCCCACTTGTCCTTGCTGATCAGCTCCATCGTGCAACCTGCCGTCGCAGCAACGCTCGCCATGTATCCCTGCTGAAGCTGCTCCATCATGTCCGTCACCGTCAACGGATCAACAGCTTCGATGTGGCTTGTGCGCGGTTGCCCAATCCCGCCCGCACCAACCAGCTCCACCACCGGCAGCCCCCCGCCTGAGTACAGAGGTTGGCAGGATAGGTCACCGGTGGTTGGTCTGAGTAGATCCCCGGCCGGCCCCATGGGGCCACGATAAAACTGGGCACTGACACGGCCCTTGTTCCAGGAGCAGTGACCATCCAGCCGAGGCACTGTCAGTCAATGCCCGTTGAAAGGGAGCAGACGGCAACGCCCAACGAGGCGCACTTGCGGATCATTCGGCCAGGTAAGAGGCACAACAACTCCGGTCCTGGCCCCGGCCTAAGTTGCTTCGGGACGAAGAGGTCTCCGTGCCACAGCCGTGCCAGATGCAGGGGTCAGCAGCGGTCAACAAGGGTGGCTGGCGGGTGCATACGTGCCCGCTGACTCGGCCGCCGAAGCAGCAGGTCACCGCCCCGACACCCCCGCCGCTCTCCTAAAGCGGGTGTCGCAGGTTCGAATCCTGCCGGGGGCACCAGTTCAGAGGGGCCTCACATACCAATTTTGGTAGGTGAGGCCCCTCTGACATCTACAGCTGACTGTGAGGATGTCGGTGGTGCCGCCCGAGACGGTCTGACCCGCCAACTGACCGACGTACAAGCTGTCTTGTTGATGAAATGTCGGCCGACT